>PATD01000011.1 GCA_002713585.1 Methanobacteriota archaeon | reverse complement strand
CCTGTAATGTCAGTTGCAATCGGCATCTACCTACCTCTTCAACTCTCATCGAGTATCATGATTGGCGGCATCATCGCCGCTTTCATGCTAGGCACCGCACGATTACGCACTGATGGTAACCTCATTGGAGAGATGTCGGAAGAGGCAGAGGTAGAGGTCAAGAAAACCCATGACCGCGGCGTCCTTCTCTCAGCAGGACTCATTGCAGGCGAAGCTCTAATGGGTGTCGTCGTCGCTTTGTTCATCGTCCTGTCAGATGTAGTAAAGCCACTCCGCCGTCCGGATGAATGGTTCTGTAGCGAGACCGGGGTAGACATCGAAGGTGCATCTTACTGTGCCGAACGCTCACTGGCGATACTACCCACTTGGATATCTGCTCTATTCTTCCTATGGTTTGTGTTCGTCTTTATCCACCTAGTCAGCCGTGCTCTTCCTCGAAAGGAGGAGGATGCTCTGCATGGTACACGACCACCCGGCTTCGACATGCCCGTCCTCGATCTTCTGCACGACTCCGTAGCCATCGTAGCCCAAGGAGGCCGAGATCTGGTTGATGCTGTGCGCGTAGATGATTCAGAAGAAGGATGAGAATTATCAAAGACCCTTCTCAGATGATAACTGACTATGACTGATGATACCCCGGAGTTCATACAGAAATCCGTGGATGAACTTGTAGATATTGCACGTGGTTGTCGGCGAGAAATTGTCAAGATGGTGAAGCGTGCCAATGCAGGACATCCAGGTGGAAGCCTTTCTGTTATCGACATCATTGTAGGATTGTATGGGCGCACTTTGCGCGCATCTCCAGCCGAACCAAAACACCCCGGGAGGGATCGGCTGATTCTATCCAAGGTTCACGCATCTCCAGCGATGTACGCTGCGTTGCATGCCTTCGATTTCCTCGATGAATCCGATCTCCATTCCTACCGTATGTACAATGGAATCTGCCAAGGCCATGTGGACTCGAAGTGGACACCTGGTATCGACTTCTCAGGGGGTAGCCTAGGCATGGGTCTCTCCTTCGGACTCGGCATAGCGATTTCTGGTCGACTGTCGGGTCGTGACCACCACTCATGGGTAATCCTCGGAGACGGAGAATGTCAGGAAGGAGAAATTTGGGAAGCGGCGATGGCTGCTGTTCACCATCGGTTAGAAAATGTCACAGTCATTGTAGACGTTAATGGGATTCAGAATGACGACTTCGTTGACCAACAAATGGTAATGGGCGATTTGTCCGCGAAATGGACTGCCTTCGGCTGGAAGGTTAGGGACATGAATGGTCACAATATGACTGAAATTTCTGAAGCAATTGAGTGGTCAAAAACCACCGTTGGCCCTTGCGCTATCTTAGCTCGAACCACAAAAGGAAAGGGTGTGAGTTTCATGGAGAACAATCCCTCATTCCACGGTAAAGCCCCTAATGATGAAGAATTTGAACTCGCAATGGAGGAGTTGGCATGACCGGTGCTGCAAGTCGCGACGGCTATGGAGCTGCTCTCCTTGACCTCGCGGAAGATGACAGGGTTGTCGTTCTTGAAGCGGATCTTGGTAAGTCCACCAAGTCATGTCTTTTCCGTGCGGAACACCCTCAACGAGCATTCTCGATGGGTATTGCAGAACAGAACATGATGCTCGTCGCTGCAGGACTAGCATCTACTGGATTGATTCCTTTTGCCTCTACTTTCGCAATTTTCACTGAACGTGGATTTGAACAAGTCCGTAATGGGATTGCTCGACCCGGATTGGTAGCGCACATTTGTGGAAGTCATGGCGGGATACATACGGGAACTGACGGTTCATCTGCACAATCCATTGAGGACTTAGGTATCTATCGAACTCTACCCAATATGACTGTAATGCACCCGTGTGATGCATCTTCAACACGTGCATTAACGAAAGCACTAGTGAACTACAGCTCACCATCCTACACTCGAACTGTCAGAAACAAGACAAGGGAAATCTACACAGATGATGAGGCGGCGAATTTAGAGATTGGTAGATTCTCTGTTCTGACTGAAGGCAGCGATGTTGCGATTCTAGCCTGTGGAGTTATGGTTCAAGAAGCGCTAGATGCCGCTGATACCCTCGCAGGTGAAGGTGTGCATGCAACTGTAGTCGATGTTCACACATTGAAACCATTCGATCATGATGAGATGAAGCGTATCTCTGAGAACTGTGGTGCTGTAGTCACTGCAGAAGATCACTCCATCATCGGTGGACTCGGGGGGGCTGTCGCTGAAAGCCTGACTGCGAACCATCCAGCCCCACTCGAACGCGTCGGCGTTGAGGACACCTACGGAATGAGTGGGCAACCCGCAGAGTTGATGGAACATTACGGCTTAACTGCTAACGACATCGTCGATGCTGCGAAAACTGCTATTGCACGACGAAACGTATGAGGCGTTCAGAGTTTGCAATGCCCTAATGAACGGGTAGTGGTTGGAAGAGAACAATGTCCGAGGATGACCCACTCCGTGATTTGCTGGATGGCAACATCTCAGCGGAAGAACTTGAGGCTATCCGCGCAAGCCCAGATCTTAGGAAACTCGCACTTCGAATGTACGGCGAATCTGTTCTTGAACTCCTAGGTGAGGAAATCATCCCTGAGGACGCATCAGACGAGCCAGATGTGGATCTTGAGATGGTAGAAGTCATTCCAGATATTGTCCCAGTAGTTCGGGCTTCAATCGATTCTGCATCCGCCCGTAAATCCAGTGCATCCACCTCATCCGGAAAGATGGGGCTTATGTCCACATTAGGAGGCATAGGTGGCCTTAGCATTGGACTTGCAAACATCTACTGGGGCCTCGGAAATGTCATCCCAACCTGTGCAGATACAGTGCACGACACCTGCGGGGTATCCCTCAAACTCAATTGGGCGAGCGCACACCTTACCGCCGACAAACTAGCCTGGAGTCCTGTAGGCACCTGGGGGATTCCAGACATGGTCCTAGTTGGCGCCAGTGCACTCCTACTGACCTTCAGCTTCATGCGACGTCGCTAATTGTGACTGCCCATCGCTTTCAGATGGTGGCCGATGCCCTCTTGGTCTGAAAGTAGACCACCAAACTCCACGAAGAATTTTCTTTGCAACAGAGAACCCTGTACGTATGGACCGTATAGGGTGGTAAACAGCTCGTATTGGATTACCAGTTCCTTTCAATGGATGATGCAATTGCTTGAGAAGCCCCTCGGGGATATATTCGTCAACGCCATATTCTTCGGGACGGCGATCTTTTGGCATGTAGTAAGTACCGAACAGGATATCCCAAAATGGAAGAAAACCACAGTAGTTTGACCAATGAGCATCCTCATCGTTTGCATGATGCCAGTGATGGAACTCAGGTGTCTGAATAATGCTGTGAAATGGTCGAAGCCTCCAACTAATGTTAGCATGTAGGAATATTCCTGAGATGAGTTGAATCACAGCAATAATTCCACTAGTCTCAGGATCGAATCCTGCTGCTATGAGGAAGATAAATCCGGGAGCAATGAGGGCGAAATCGAATGGATGAACTCGAAATCCACTCACCCAATCTAGGTGCTCAGGTGAATGATGAATGGAATGAAATCGCCATAACTCCGGAACCTCATGGTACCAGCGATGCGCCCAGTAAACAAAGAAATCGAATAACACGAAAGCAACAATTGCCTTGAAAGAGGCAGGAATCATCTCAACCAACGGTCGAACAAGAAGACCCGGAACCCAAGCAAAGGAAAGAACTGCAATTACAACGAATATGACCGCACCCAATGCATTCAACAGGGGAGAAGCTAGGGCGTAAGTAAGATCTAACTTCCACTTGGGACGACGGATTGCTTGACCCTTATGTCGTGGAAATATCTTCTCCATCGGCACCACAAGTACGAATAAAACAATCACTGAAAATAGTGATTCATACTGATATCTCCAAAGTGAAAATCCAACAATAAGGAGAACAAAGGCGCGTAGTAATATCTCAATCGACCATGAAGAATGAGATTCTAGGACCTTTACAACTTCGTCCCCTGAAGGGAGATTGCTAGCAGTAGAAGGAGTGCCCACGTAAGAAGAACTCAAATTACAATATTTCAGTAATACCCAAATCTGCATCAATACATTCGAGCAAGATGCTGGCGCGTCGTAGTCATTTCACCTGTAACGATACAGGGCTTCGGCTCCTCAAAGGGCTCCAACGCTTCACCGAGGAGAGTCAGTCCAGATGACTTCTCAAGCACCTCAGCATCAGCATCAGTCCCACAAAAGGCAACTTCAAAGATCGAGTTTTCACCCTCTAATTCGCTGAGATCTGTCACAGATCGTACAATGGAATTGCGATGCTCTTCAGAAAGGCCAACCAGAGTAGACTGAATCTCAGCAAGTTCAGAACGAACTGCAGATTCGATATCAGAAAGTGGAATTGGTTGCTTGCCACCAGTTCTACGAGCAGCGAAGGCGTTGCCATTCTCTACATCACGTGGACCAATATCAAGACGAAGAGGTACACCCTTGATTTCCCAGTCATAGTACTTCTGCCCTGGACGGACATCGCGATCATCGACATGGGTTCTAATTCCGATTGCTTTCAATCGATTATTGACTTCATGTATTGTCTCCATGACAGCCTCTGTCTTGTGAGCTGCAACTGGAATGAGAACCACTTGGATAGGTGCCATTGAAGGTGGCATGATTAGGCCTGCGTCATCACCATGCATACCAACAACAGCGCCTAGTAGGCGCTCAGACATACCATAAGTAGTCTGATGACAGTACTTCGTAGTCCTATCTTCTGCTTCATAGGTCAGATCAAAAGCTTGTGCCCATTGATCACGATAGTGATGGCAAGAAGCAACCTGAAGCGTGCGACCATTGGGCATGATTACATCGATTCCGATTGTGTACCATGCCCCTGGGAAAGTATCCCAGACAGGACGGCGTGAGGCGATGTAGGGGAGGCCAAGATCATTCATGATATTCGCGACAATCTCGAGGTCTTCCTCAATCTGACGAGTGGCATCCCCCTCATCTACATGAGCGGTGTGGGCTTCAAAGAAGTGGATTTCACGGACACGTATGAATGAGCGAGTCTGCTTCGTCTCGTATCGAAATGTATTGACAATTTGATAGGTCTTCAAAGGCAAATCCGCATGACTACGAACCCAAAGTGGAAACATAGTATACATCGCCGTCTCAGAGGTAGGGCGCAGAAACATGGGGACATCGAGGTCATTCTCTCCCGCATGTTTGACCCAATAGACCTCCTTCTTGAATCCAGCAAGCTCCTCATCCATACGAAGTTCGGATGGATCCACTCCAGCCTCACGTGCTGCCTTAAGGAGAGCAACGAGACGATTCTCCTTCTCCAAAAGATCCTCGGGAATAAGTAATGGAAAGTGGACTTCGTCATGACCAGTCCTTTCCATCTCTGCATGCGTTAGCGCATCGATACGCTTCATTGCCCGCCAACCGTAAGGGCGCCAAACATCCATGCCCTTGATTGGGTACCTCTTATCCACGAGGTCTGCAATCTCAACAATAGCCGGATACCAGGCGTTGAAATCCGCCTTTGGAGGGATACCTCGCTTCGCCTTGTCGTGGTTAGCCATCATTCCGAGGCCTAGGACGCTGAACTTCAACCCTGCGCCAAAAGTAGGCCATCAATGGCTACAACGATGGATTCGACATCTGCGAGTTCACTCACCTCGTCCTTCGTGACCCAGAGAGCACGTCTTCCATCGCCCTGAACCCAAGATATGTCGTTCGCGACTACTGCAGAGACACCACTCCGTTCAATCTGAGAGCGAGCGGCCTCGACAAGTTCCTCGTCGTCGTCACCCGACAAGAGTTTGAATCCAACAACTGGGCCGGCATTAGATCCTCGTTTCTTACCTAACCAAGATACCATGCCATCGATAATCTTCGGAAACGGAACCAATTGGAGATCCAGAACATCATCCGAGGATAACTTACCAGAGAAGGACTCCTTCATCACATGATCAGATATGGCTGCTGCACTGATCACCGTATCGATTCCAAGGTCATCATTCTCGATTAGATCCTTTGCCCAACACTTCATTGAAGCAGCATCGGGTGAATAGATGACCTTGAATCGTGAATCATCAACATCAAAAGAGGTCCGACCAGCAAGGATGGTCACTCGATGACCAAGGCGGTGTAAGCCATCACAAATAGCGAAGCCAGTATGACCGGTACTCCGGTTTGTCACTACTCTAACATCATCAATCGAAGATTCGGTTCCACCGAGAAGAACGAGAACATTTCGATGATTAAGAGTGCGATTAAGATGGTGGGCAAACTCAGCTACGATACTAACTGGGTCTGGCTGCTTCCGCCTACCTTCCTCGGAGGGTGATACCAAAACCTTCGCTCCCCGAACAGCGACTTCCTTGAGAAGATCTTGAGTCACTGCATCGTCGAAGAGGTCATTGTGCATCGAAGGGACTACCATGACAGGAGTTCCGTTCCCGGTCGCAGCCGACATTGCCATCACCAAAGGTGAATCCATGACACCGTTCACATGTTTCGCCAAAGTATTCCTGGTAGCAGGTGCGACTAATAGCCCATCGTAGCCATCGAGTTGGGCCATATCTCCGTCCCATTCTACATCGACATTAGCTTGGGTTGCCCATCGAACTGCGAGGGGGGAAATTACCTCAGTCGCTGCTCGAGTCATAATCACATGAATCTCAGCCCCATGCCTGCGGAGTTCCCGTGCTAATCGAACTGTCTCGACTGCTGCAATGCCGCCACTAATGCCGAGGAGGACCTTGCGCCCTTCGAGGGAATGCCCCTTCAGAACGACGTCGACGTCCCGAGGCATAACCAGCGGACTAACTCCGCCCTCAATAGACCGTCGATGGCCAAGACTGATGTCTCGGCACCGATTCAGATGTGTATGGATGGCCTCCACTCAATGGACGAACAGATGAGGAAAGCCCATCGTCAACAGTCCCTTTTCATCGCATTGAATGGATTCACGTCTGCATGGGTACTAGGTTCGATGCATGAGATGATGGTAATGCTTGGGTATGCATTCGCTGCATTTCATGCTGTTGCTGCGGTGCTATTCTCAAGAAGAGCGAATCTGGTCGTAATGAGGATTGGTCAGTTATCCTATGTCCTCAGTTCAACCGTTCTCTTCCTCTTTGGAGTACTTTGGATATCCAGTGGATTGCTCCTCGATGGGGCCCTACTCCTCATTCTCGGAATTTTCGGTGTCATCCGCACGCGCAGGATTGAGGACCCGAGATATCGTTCATGGTATACCTCCGGATCGACGGGACTAGCTCAGAGTATGCTTGCACGTTCCAATGAGGTAATCGCTAGTTGCCCATCGTGTACGAGTCTGCTTGCAATTGTCGTTGAGCAAATGACAGCAAATGACATCTGTCCACACTGTGGTCAACCTCTTGTTCCATCCGCACTAAGCGAAGCAGAACAGGAATAATCGCTCAACGAGAAGCAAGGGTTAGCGAGGACCACATGTCTGTGGGCACTTCCATAGATAGACGCAGTCCACCAAGAGCACCAAGCATTACGGGGTCATCCACAACCTGAACCGTGCAATCACCGATATCGCTAAGGCGATCTTCAATCATAATATTCAGGCCCTTGATACCAGATCCGCCACCAGCAAGAACCATGTTGTTACGGAACTCGTTGTGGAACTCAGGGTTACTTGAGGAAATCAATGCCTTCACATTAGCAACGATTGGGTCCACAATTGACTCACAGGCCTTCTGGATACAATCGGTGATATCTAGTGACATCGCCTTTCCTTCAATACTGAAGTCGACAACTACCGGCGCATCAGGCATTGCTGTGCGAACGAAGGAATACTGCTGCTTCCAGCGGCGCGCCATGTCCTTTGTAACCTGTGCACCAGCGTACTTCTTCTGGACCTCTTCGATGAGAGTGTTATCGATATGATCGCCTGCATAACTGGTATGCATCTGATCATCAGGACCAGGAATAGTACCGTATACTCTAGCGATATCACAAGTTCCTGCACCTATGTCGATGACGATTGTGTGACCTATCATGTCGAGGGCGTAAGCAACCGCGAATGGCTCAGAGATAATCATGGCAGCATTAACGCTGCCAGATGCAGCATCGAAAATTGCTGTCTGATCAGTAAATGATGCTTCAGCTGGAGCACCGATTACGGCGACGACGGTGTCGTAATCTTCTGGGTCACCAAGGTTAATGAGATGATTAATGAAGTGTGCAATGAACTTCTTGTCTTCAGCTGTATCCTTAATCACGCCATGCTCAAGAGGACGGTATAAGTTCAGAGCAAGACGGTTCTTCAGCGCCTCTTCACCAAAGAGCACGTCCTTACCCAACATGTTACGAGCAATCGGGTCCTTTGGAGTGCCAACAACCGTGAGGACCTGTTCCTCATGGCCAGCACTCGAAGTTAATACGGAACGGAAAGTTCCGAGGTCGATTCCAATGTATAGGTCGTTGTCTCCAGCCATGTATCCATCACCTTGGATGTTAGGCTATGTGTGGCAGTATATGAACAGCACGACGTGGTTAGACCCATGACTGACCCGGCTCCCACCCCCATCCGCCGTGGTCGGGAAGGTAGGTAATCATGCCATGACATGCAGGACACTCTTTGATGACCCCGTTGCCGAAACGATTGATGAGAAGTTGCAGGTGCTGCTCGTCCGTGATTCCAAGATTAGACCTCATAATCCAAAGAAGTTCATCTTCTGAAGGTGTGATCACACCATCATCAAGAACAAGTCCAAGCATCTCACGGTAGTCCTCAATCGTCATCATAGCATCTACATCGATGACNCGGCCATCCCGTTCAAGGAGCATATTCTTGCCACCAGGATCATCCACGAAGATTACAACGCTTCCGGGGTTGATGCTAGCATCACGTGGCTCAAACACGATTGTATCATCCACACCCTCTGCATGAACGATTGTGGATCTGCGATTGATGATAGAAGCAATGTTTCGGCATGTGTCAGGGATTGTACGACCAACACGCCAACCTCTATCGTCGCGAGCATCCATACTGTAGAACTCCGTATCCTGCCCAGGGTATTCGATACGGATTTCCTCGCCACCGTCGAACTCATTTCCAAGTACTGAGATGATAGCGAGGTCTGTTGCAACGATGTTATCCTCTCCATCGAAGGAAATCATCAGTGGCTTACGTTCCTCTTCAGCTGCGTTGAAAGTCCCCGCTAGACCATCTATCCACTTATCCTGCAAACGGCCGAGAGTCGCTTCTTGCTCATTACTCAATTGAGATTCGATACCAAGGACGCCACGAAGACTTCCCTTCTCAAGTTCTTGCTTGAACTCCTCGACCTTCTTCTGCTCATCATGGATCGTCTCACGTTTAGGACCGGAGGATGCAGCGTTAGGATCAGGCCATTCGTATTCGCATCGAACGCACTTAAGGTAGCCTTGAATGCTCGACGGTTGAGCATCTCCTCCACATCGAGAACAGTCACCCTCCTCATCGACCTGAAGATTCTTCGTCGCCTCTTCTCGACCACGGCGGTTGAACATCAGTGGACTACATGAGGCGGCGCACATAGGCGTTGCGCAACATCAGATGCGCTCGAGAACTGTCGCAATTCCCATCCCGCCCCCAATACACATAGTTGCTAAGGCATATCTGCCACCAGTTCTCTTGAGAAGGCTGGCAGATTTTCCCATGATACGCGCACCAGAAGCGCCCAAAGGATGTCCAATGGCAATGGCTCCACCATCCAAATTGATTTTTTCCACAGGTAGATGCAATTCACCTATACAAGCGATTGATTGGCTTGAGAACGCTTCATTCAATTCGATGACATCAAGATCATCCACAGTCAGTCCAGCACGACTGAGAGCAAGTCGAGTTGCAGGGATTGGACCAAGTCCCATCTCATCAGGATGGACGCCCGCTACTGCTGCAGAGACAATACGTGCCATCGGATTGAGGCCATGTGAATCAACTGCATCCTTTGAGGCAATCAAACTAAAAGATGCTCCGTCGGTTAGTGGAGAGCTAGTCGCCGCTGTAACGACGCCATCCTCNATGAATGCTGGCTTTAGTCCAGCCATGGCTTCTAAAGAAGATTCACGCATACAACCATCGACATCAACGCCGTAGGTTACATCTGATGAGCAAATTGTAGCGACCTCGCCGTCTAGAAAGCCTTTCTTCTTCGCAAGAATGGCCTTCTGATGACTAGCGAGAGCAAACTCCTCTTGACGCTCCCTAGAAATCGAATGGCGTTCTGCAACATTCTCTGCCGTGAGCCCCATGCTGATGTAAGCATCAGGCATAATTTCCTCAAGGAAAGGCGAGGGGGAACGATTGAAGCCACCTCGCTGAATACGACTCATCGATTCAACACCTCCGCAGAGGAACAAATCACCCCATCCACGTGCAATCATTCCAGCAGCAGTATGCATCACCTGCATAGATGAACCACATAGTCGATTTGTGGTCATCCCGGAAAGGTTAGGGGGGCCTTTGAGGTAGTGTGTAACAATCCTCCCAATATTGAGTCCCTGCTCACCCTCGGGATAGGCGCAACCAATCATCACATCATCAAGATCAACAGGGTTCACACCTGTGCGTTTCAATAANTCGAAAGCGACCTGCCCTGCGAGATCATCTGGACGAACGTCCTTCAGCACCCCCCGGTGTGCACGAGTGAAGGGAGACCGGACGTAGCCACAAATGTAGGCGTCCATGACCTTGGGGCCACACCGCGTCGAATGAATATGCCGAAGAAAGTCAAGCGAAGTCATGCAATCGTCTTATCTATGGCCAAGGATTCGCAGGATTCGTTACCATGATTCGTGAATGCAACGTCCACGGCTACTTCTCTGATGACAATCTCTGCCCAGTATGCAATTCCGAAGGGAAATTCATCATGCGCACGGGCGAAAGAGAAACTCTAGGTCGGCGCCTCGCTCGAGTATGCAGACACGACCCGGACCGTTACGGTCTCGAAATGGACATCAATGGCTGGGTAGATATCCGCGAATTCGTAGAGGCTCTACGTGACAAGGAGCAGCGACGTTTCGGCCGCTGGTTACGCCAACACCACATCAAGGCCGTCGTTGAGTGTGATGGAAAGGGGCGGTACGAGGTCCGCGGCAACACAGTTCGTGCAACCTACGGACACACCGTTGAGATTGAACTCGACCTACCTACCGACAATATCCCAAACGCTCTNTACTTCCCCTGTGGGGACGACGAACTCGAGGTCTTGATGGATATTGGCCTACTTCCAGGCGACCGCAGCCATGTCCACCTCTCTCAGACCATCGACAAGGCAGTAGAAGCAGGCCGTCTTGGAGGCAAGAAACTCAAGCGACCCATTATTCTCGAGATTGATACAGCTCGCATGATTGCAGACGGAGACTCAGTATGGCGCGCAGGGACCACAGTATATCTCGCAGAGAAGGTCGCACCACAGTACCTCGACCGGATCGAAGAAGATCACGATGATCTCGCCCATCACGTAGCACAGTGGGACGAAGAGGAATGAGCCTCAAGGCTTGTGACCGCAGGCCGGACAAAACTCAATGTCAGCCTCTAGCGGGGTTTCACACTTAGGGCAGCCATCACCGTCTACACGCTCAACAGGCCTAGATTCAGCAGCCTCAATTAGGCGTGCTGATGAATCAACTTCNTCGAATACGCGACTCTTGAGTTCCTCCCTGATTTCGACTGCTGCAGAGAAGTCCAATGCCTCTTGAAGTGCAGCATCTATTCGCACCCGAACACGTTCCCGTTCATCGGGATCTGCGATCCCGTCGAGNTCATTTCTACGCGCCTGTAGGTATCGCCTGAACTCGTCGATGGTGGGCGCCATACCCTGCCGAACACTGTGGAACGGATGAATCTGTGTGCACACCATCATCAATGAGCAATTCCTGGGAAGGTCATGGTTGAGATACAACGAGCCGTCATCAAGCTCGGCGGAGGCCTCATCACTGTGAAGAATGGCATTTGTGAACCAGACCATGATTCAATCCAAATTTCGACAGAAGCAATTGCTCAACTTGTCAACCAAGGTTGGCAGATTGCGCTCGTGCACGGTGCCGGTTCCTTCGGTCATGCNAAAGCGAAGCGATGGAAATTGAACGAAGGGGAAACCGAAGTTGACCTTGGAGAAGAAGACGGGATTTCAACTCAAAAGGAGGCTGTTCATGCTGTTCGAAAAGACATGATCATCCTCAACAAACTAGTAACAGATGCTTTGTCTAATCATGGGATTAAATCGATTACGCATCACCCTCATCGATGGGCAAACGGTACAGGTGCAGAATTCTCAGGTAACCTCGACTTCCTTGGTGAGGCGTATGTAACCATCACACACGGAGATGTTGTAGATGTTGGACACGACGGATTCGGAATTCTCTCTGGAGATGACCTCATGTTACGTATTGCGACGGAATGGGAGGGAGTCAAATCCTGTATATTCTGCCTCGCTGATTGTGAGGGAATTCTTACACATCCCCCTGGTCACCCTGACGCCACGCTACTCAACACATGGGATTCATCCATCGGATTCGGAGGCCGACACGAATCCGAAATCGATGTCACAGGAGGCATTGATTACAAGGCCCTCCGCGCAGCAAGAATCGCAGAAATTGTACCCCAAGTTTGGTTCGTCGATGGACGATATTCCTCCCGCATTGTTGATGCGTGTAATGGGTTGGAGACAATCGGCACACGCATCCTCAAATCTCCCGTTCGATTATAACCCGGGAACAACGCAGATGAAAAAGAGGGAGTCAACATGGCTGGTGACGTGCTTGAAGGCGAGGACCCTGAACAAGCAGACATGATGGATGAGATGTGTATACTCGTCGATGAGGGGGACATGCCCATCGGATCAGCTAGCAAGTTAGATTGTCACCGGGGTGCAGGCTTGCGTCATCGCGCATTCTCAGTTCTGATTTTTGATGAACAAAACCGCCTACTCCTCCAAAAAAGAGCCAGTGACAAAATCACCTTCCCAGGCGTCTGGGCGAACTCATGCTGCAGCCATCCACTAGATATCGAAGGCGAACGTGAAACAGATGATGCCTCAGGTGTCAGGAACGCTGCAGTGCGAAAGATGGAACAGGAATTAGGCATCCCCATAGGCACTATATCTCAGGAATCTCTTCAATTCGTCACTAGGATGGAGTATGAAGCACGTATGAATGAGGTCTGGGTTGAACACGAAATCGACCATGTTCTCGTAACTCGGGCAAATGTCGAAGTGAATCCTAATCCGAACGAAATTGATGAATGTCGTTGGGTAACTCAAAACGAACTTGAGGATATGGTCAAGGCACACAACGCTGGTGAACTAGTCATAGCACCTTGGTTTGATCTAATTCGGATTAATCTACTGAAAGATTGGTGGAACGACATAGATGATATGTCGAAACATGTTGATGGAGTCATTCATCGTTTCATCAAAGAAAGGCCAGATCGAGCAGGACTCTCGATGATGGAGCGGCACAGGGTTGCAGCGGAGCAATGTATCGCTCGAGCTATCGAAAAGAGCACTGAGCCACGCCTCGCTGGCGCCATGATGCACCTCATCGAGGGTGGCGGAAAGCGACTTCGTGCAGTCCTCCCGAGCCTTGTCGGCGAAGCTGTAGGACATCACCACGCAGGACATCACGACCTTGGAGCCGCCATTGAAATCATTCACAACTTCACACTCGTCCATGACGACATAATGGACAATGATCCTATTCGAAGAGGAAGACCCGCAGTACACATTGCTTACGATATGCCCACTGCAATCAATGCAGGTGACGCAATGCTTGCCCTCGCCTTCGAGATGATTGCGGAATCCAAGGACATTAGAGGTGATATGATGCGAGACCTAGTGCGAGTAATTGGGCGCATGGTACGAAATGTCTCGGAAGGCCAACAGATGGACATGGATTTCGAGAATCGAGAGGACATGGTATCCGAGGAGGAGTACTTACAGATGATTAGCGGTAAGACTGCGGCCATGTTTGAGACCTGTGCATTAACTGGAGCGATGCTTTCAGGTGCTTCCAATGAAATTCAACAAGCTTGCCGCATGTGGGGCCTTGAGACTGGACTTTGCTTCCAATTGATGGATGACATAATCGACATTACGGGTGACACCGAAACACTCGGTAAGCCAGCTGGGAGTGACGTATTGGAAGGGAAGCGTACACTAATGGCGATACATGCACTCAAGCAAGACCCTGCTGACCTACCCGCGTTCCATGCAATCTTTGGAAAGGGAGAATCAGGCAAAGACCTACTCCCGAAAGCGATTGAGGAGATGAATTCTGTCGGATCAATCGAGTACGGACGGAATCGTGCGATGGAGCATCATTCCGCAGCCCATATTCACCTCCGGAATCTCGAAGTCTCAGAGGCAAGAACTATTCTCGAGAATCTTACTGACTGGCAACTAGAACGCATGTCCTGAATTGGTGCAACCTACACATTCATTTGCTTGAATCATGTGCTTAGAGTATGACCCGATATTTTGCTGCCATCGTCCTTTTTTTCCTCATGGCTCTCATGCCTCTAGCAGGATGTGTCAGCCAGAATAGTGACATCTCAGAAGAGAACGATACGACTGTAATCAGTGATAATTCGATTGTCGTTGAACCCTCTCCTGTCGATGATGTCACCACAAATGGTTCAGCTACCGGAGGAGGCGCTAGCAACGTAACTTACGCCGGTTTCCTAGATAATTCAAGCATCAATGGGTTTAGGATCAATCCGATCGAGAACTATTCCGCTATCCACAGGACACAAAATGAAAACAACTGCACCATGGGGCACAATGACTGGATAGGCAATTGGAGCGAACCTTGGTGTGTGAGAGATTATGCGGCTATGATAGCAGAAGCGGACGGAAATATCACACTAGAAAACGGAGAACTCTGTTTCACAGTTGATACCGAGTCAGATTGTATGAATATGACCGTCTCAAACCGAGTGGCATGGGTAGAGCGTATCGACCCAATGCAGAATGATCCCGATCTCAGTCTTTGTTTTGTATACGTTCAGAGTGAGGCTTTCACCCCATCATATGCCTACAACCTTAGCGTCCATGCTTATGATGAAAACGGATCATACATGCGGATTGAATGGGATGCATTGTGGAACGATTCTGCCTACGTGGCTTGGGAAAACGAGCGTATCAGTGCTTACAATTCAGAATCAGGGAACATCCCAAGCTGGTGCACAAACCCACGATTTGACGATTATTATTGGGCTAGTCAAGTCGTTGACGAGTAGTTACCTCAACCGAACCTGAAAGTGTAATCTGCACCTAAATCTAACAAGTTAACCTGCTTAGCGGCTTCTACAACATCACCGTCTTCCCACCAATCAACGGCTATGAAGGTGGGTCTTTTTCCATGATTCTCTATACATTCGATGGCCCTCTCAACTATGAAATCAACATTGTTTACTTCACTGGATCTTGTAGGGTCCGATAGCCCAGCCTGATTGTTTAGCCAATTATTCATGTGAAATACTGGTTGATTAGAATCTCCACGTAATGGGTCACAATTCATCGATGGAGTATCGTCATCCCCATAACTAGTCGTCCAACTATGAGTCAAGAAATCATGGAAGTATGGATGCGCTGAATCATCTGATTGCTCCCAAAATACAACCAATCTTTTCTCCATATTTATCATCTCATTCAATGTGGGCCATTCTGCGTTCATTTCGTGAATATACATCTGTTCTGTAAGGCCAACGTCATCAAAAATTTCTTTCAGGTGGTCGCCTTCAACGTGATTTTCGATAAGTAAAGTCACGATGTCACGGTCTTCACTTTCCATTTCTGATTCTAATTTGTTTAACCAATTCCAAGGGTCGACAGCGCCATAGGTGCATGGACTGAAACCTCTATCTGAATCTCCGTGACAGAACCTGACTTGTGATGCACTTTGGTCTACCGTTGTCAAATAATGTGTGTCGAGCATGAACGCTCTAATTCCAGCATTCCATTGTGCTTCAAATCCCGTCTGATGATTACTGGCCGGATAGTAGATATTGTCATCATGGGTTGAAAATGAGTTATGAGTTTCAGGGAATGTGACTTGGTCATAGGTTCTTTCGCAAAGCATAACCAATCCATTACAAGTTGTAATCTCTAAGAATTGGTAGGCATCTTCTACCGAATCATCGATTTGATCGGGATTCAAATTAAGACAACCAGGTAGCGTAACAACCGAAAGGATGAGGAGAATCATCCCAACCTCACGCTGACGCATATAGTTCGCATAGGACACAATCAATTGAACGTCTCGGCGATTGAGTCAGGAGGATTCTCCTGGACTAGCTGCTCAGAGTCCAAAAGTGAATCCGGATTTTACCTTCTCAGTAAGTTGAGGGATGACTTCTCGATAGTCACCAACGATAGCTGCATCCGCGGACTGGAGCATCGTGCAGGATTCATCTGTATTCACTGCAATGATTCGTTCACTGTCCTTCATGCCAGCCATGTGCTGAGGTGCACCACTAATTGCAATTGCAATGTAAACTGGAGGGCGAATACTCTGGCCCGTCTGGCCAATCTGGCGTGTGCTAGGTGCATGGCCTGCATCAACAGCAGCTCGACTTGCCCCCCATTCTGCATCCAATCCCTGCTCCTTGAGAGCATCGACAAGAGCGTGAATCTCTCGGAATCCAGTCTGGCCACATGGGATTCCACCAGCGACAACAATCTTGCAGTGCCCTAGATCAACACGTTCTCCCCCGCCTCTCCGGACATCCATCACCTCGACAGAGAAATCACCATCTTGCCAATCAGGAGTAAAGGCCTCCACATCACCAGTTCTTGATGAATCAGACACAGGAGCAACGAAAATTCCTGGACGGGCTGTTGCCATTGCAGGAGCCCACAACTGTTCAGGATTCGACATGATACAGGCTAGTTTCGATTCACCGAAGGAAGGGCGATGAGCTTCTAGCATGTGTGTTGTAACGGATTTTGTCTTACGGTGATAAAATGGTCCAACGCTTAGTTTCGTACAATCTGCGGTGACGCCTGCATCGACTCGGCTCGCAACCCTAGGTGCAAGATCACGGCCAGTCGTGGTCGCACCCATGAGGAGAATTTCAGGACGATGAACATTGGTCAGATAATCTGAGAGAGCGCGAGCATATGGCAGGGTTGTGTAGTGCTCCAATCGTGAATCTTCAACCACGATTACCTTGTCTGCACCGAGTGCGATAAGATCCTGAGGAGCATCCCCCACAGAGTGATGAATGAGAATGGCAGAGAGGCTTACGCCCAGGTGGTCAGCCATTTCACGACCAGGCCCCATTAGTTCACGACCAACGTTGAGTAGATGTCCATCTACCATTTCTGCGAATACCATGACTCCTTCTGACGAAGTAGCATCACTGAACCTCTGAACAGTTGCATCCTCTGGCCAGTCGCTCATTGCCATCCCTCCACGATACCAATTAAGCCCGCTGTATCAGTCACCTGTAAATCACGAGAGGCTTTCTCTACCTTAGGAGCTGCAGCAACGATTGTCGGCGAACCAGCAAGGCCAATCTTAGTACCTTCTAATTCAACATCATCAGCGGAAAGGAGACGGAATATTGGTGCTCCTTCCTTGAACATGTCTTTACCGCGCTTGTCCTTAGTCACGTGTTTCTTGACCGAGACGGCAGCCTTCATATTACGGCCACGAAGAGGAGCTGCTGTCGGTGCAATAGAGAGCATACAAGGCAATGGCATACTGAGATCCATACTACCTCCTTCAACGATTCTTCGAACATTTGCTGAACCATCTACAAACTCACAGGTCTCTACAAGAGTGACCTGAGGTATACCAAGGTTCTCGGCGACCTGACTTGGTACGTGCGCTGTATCTCCGTCAGTAGTTTGACGGCCCCCCATGACAACCCAGTCATTGCGTTCCGAACCGTAACCAATATGCTTGAGCGTGCCCGAAAGAGCATACCCCGTAGCCCAAGTATCTGAACCACCGAGTTTTCGATCTGAGAGGAGGACTGTTTCGTCCACTCCACGTTCCATCGCGGTGATATGAGACATCTGAAAATTGGGAGGACCCATGGAGACAACTACGACGCGCCCCCCGTAGGTGTCCTTCATTGAGAGTGCCATCTCAAGTGCATGTTGGCAATCCTGATTGATTTGACTTGGAGCAGATGCGCGGTCCAATGTACCTTCAGCGGTAACACGCATCTCCTTCGGCTTAGGGACCTGTTTCAACAGCACAACAAAATCCATCATCAACACTTCCCAATCGGAATATCTGCAGCCATCTGAAACCGGCATTTGAACTCTATGCATTCAGAATCCGTGCCTCAAGTCGCGACAAGGGCAATCCACGCGACACCTCCGAAGACAACCACATCGAGAATCGCATGACACGCCCAACCGGGCCAAATGGAATCATGGCGATGATAGAGGAAGGAAAACGCCGCTCCCCCTATACCAACAGCGGAAGCAGCGAGAAAGGCAATCCAAATCGACGGGGAAACGAGTGCTACTGCAACAAAATGATGGAGAGTGAACGCAGAAACAGATATCGCTCCAACTCGAATTGGATTATCTCCTATGAGGGCTGTCGCCTGATTCGTGATGAACCATCGATACACATACTCCTCTACCACACTATTGATGAAAACCCAAAACAGGATTGCAGCAACCACTTTCGGCCAAGAATCGAGGCCGACTTCTCGAATAGAAACGCCCATCTCGACGAGATCGATGTGAGGTCTTGCTGCAAGGAAAGTTACGAAGAGGACTGCTGAAAGTCCCCCGCCAAGTAGAACACCCTCCACCCATGGCCGCAAACCTGAACCCTCTCCAAGAGGTGAGAATCCAAATTCACCCTGATCGAACCGCCGATGCCAGAATGCTGGGAATCCTACAATCCACACCTTACAAATCATCCAGATGATTAGCCCAATGAGAGCATATACAGCAACATCCGATTCCGCAAGAATACCATTTGCAAGAACACCTATTGATGGAGCAGGGATTAGAAGAAATAAGGCCCACATCGGCTTTTTCGGACGAGTATCCATAATTTTCATCAATGCTTGGAACCCTTTCAACCATCCGCATTACAATGGGGCAATCGTCATAGACGGAACCTAGACATCCGCGGGCATGACAACTCAAACCCCTATACGAGTTGCCGTCACTGGAGCGGCTGGAAACATCGGATACGCCTTGTTGTGGCGGATTGCAAGTGGCGATTGCTTTGGATCCAATCAGCCAGTAATTCTCCAGTTACTGGAGATCCCTCCAGGTATGCAGCGACTTGAAGGCGTGATCATGGAACTGAGAGACTCAGCATTTCCATTGGTTCATGACATTGTAGGCACAGATAACGCAGAAATTGCATTCAACGAAGCTGATGCAATCTTCCTTGTCGGATCACGACCGAGGACTAAGGACATGGATCGATCCGATCTTGTCGCTGCCAATGGGCCCATCTTCGTAGGTCAAGGCAAGGCAATTGATGCTGTAGCATCTCGCAAGGTGAAGGTGATTACTGTTGGTAATCCGTGCAATACCAATGCACTAATCGCCTCTGCAAATGCACCAAGCATCCCTCCTCGACAGTTCACAGCCATGACTCGCCTCGACCAAAATCGCGCTGTTGGACAGATGGCAGAACACGCCGGTGTTCCGGCTTCAGAAGTTCAAGACGTATTCATTTGGGGAAATCATGCCAATACTATGTACCCTGACCCCTCGATGGCGACAGTTGGTGGCCAATCAGCGACTGAAGTATTCGATGAAGAATGGCTTCAAGGTGAATTCCTCAACACTGTAGCGACACGTGGAAAGGCGATTATCATGGCTCGCGGTGCATCTTCCGCTGCATCTGCTGCTTCGGCTGCTGTGGACCATATGCGTGACTGGTGGCAAGGATCTGACGGACGAATCGTTTCTGTAGCACTTCCTTCGGAGGGGTGGTATGGAGTTCCTGAAGGGATTGTCTTTAGTTTCCCATGTCGATGTGAAGGTGGAGAGGTAACTGTAGTGGAGGACCTCCCTGTTGACACATTCGCACAGGCAAAAATCGACGAAAATGTAGCGGCACTCCTCGGGGAACGAGAGGCCGTGAGTGACCTTTTGTAGACAACAGACCAATTTGGAACGTTGAATTAATCGTCGGGTTGATGATGGAGAACCACTACCCAGTATCATGGATGACGAGGTATATCTCCACCTCGAACACGACGGGAAGATTCTACTCGTGGATGAATACGGCCAAGGACCTCAGATTCCACTACCTGGTAGAACCGAAACTGGCCCAAATGGTTGGCTACTCCGCCTACCATTGGAAGTCGAAGCACGAAATATGGGATTAGAATGGGATGTGAAGCGAACTAATCGAATGGATGATGGAAGCACTATCCATGTCGTCAGATACGGGACACCTCGTATTGAATGGCCGGCAAATTGGGCATGGAAAGATCATGTAATCTCAGATTCGGCTGTACATCCACTTGCCAGAGAATCTGTCTATCGAACTATTCACCGATTGGTAGCCAAAGTCATCATCCGTGACCCTGAAGGACATATCCTCCTAGGAAAGGTACTCCGTGGACACTTCACTGGATTTTGGACCCTCCCTGGTGGTTACCTCGACTATTCCGAGCACCCTCGAAACGGAGCTATTCGTGAAGCATACGAGGAGATGGGTATCGACATCAATATCGCTGATCCGATGGGTGAGTCCGGAGAGGCATCACCTGGTGATGATTTCTGCCACATTCAAGAACGCATCTTCAGTAGTGAGGGGATTCAATATGTCTCATTCACCTATCTAGTCGACCTAAGTCATCGACCGACTCTCAAACCGAAACCAGACGAAATCGAAGAGGGGGCATGGTTCATACTAGACGAGGCCATACAGCGAGCAGCATCGCAATTTGATCAAGATGCACTTGAAGCACTGAAGAATCTGGAGGAGATTACATGAACGCAATCGAATTTGTACGCAGAAACCATATTCGTTTACTTGTAGGGGTTGGTGCCTTCACGGCAATCGTAACTCAATTCATGATGCTAACCGGAGGGGGAGAACGGGAAGGTGTATTCGATCTAGGGGATGTATACGCGCCTTTCTTCGATTCTTTCGTATTCGAGGGGCTACCACCCTTCATATCATCAGGAGGGATATACGAACCTGAGATTCATCTATTCAAAATTGGATTTACTATTTGCGGACTACTTACAGCATTGCTAGTCATCAGGATGGGGAAAAAAGGGGGGGTTCTGAATAATAATGGAACGCTACAGGGATATGCAATCAGCTGTTTAGGAATTGCAAACAGCACCGGCCTTATGGTAATGGTTCACCTACCATTCACAGTATATCCTGTTGCTCATTCAATAATTGCTGGAATCGTCTTCATTAGTGGCCTTGGTTGGATTCTTGCTGCCCACTGGATGATACAAGAAGAAGAAGATACAGGACACGTATTTGGTATCCCTGCTAGAGATCTTCGACGTTGGAGTCTAATAGTTGGCATAGGATGTAGCGCCTTGATAGGTATCCCAGTTTTGATGATGCAGCTTGAATTAGCTGCAATCCTTGAATGGGGCATACTTGCAGGGCTTCAAGGTGGAGTGCTTTCTATGGAAGATTTGCTTAACAACTCAGATTGATACTACAATCCAAGAATTTTGCGAGCCGCGTTAAGCGCTGCATCGAGCCCATCTGAGTTAGAACCACCCGCTTGAGCGAAAGTAGGACGCCCACCACCGCCGCCTGAAATATGGGGTGCAATCTCACAAATGAGGGCACCTGCATCGACCCGGTTTTCCGCTTCTGTCCCCTCGGTGATTGCAGCAAGTAATTTGCCCCCACCATCCCGACTTCCGAGAACTGCAATGGTCGGCTTGGATGAATCCAATGTGAGTTCCTTGACCATAGCCTGCATCTGCTTCATACCGCCATCGACCTCCATTACGACAATCCTTACACCATCAACTTCTGAAGAGCCCCCATCACTACCAGAAGTACGAAGACGGACTATCTCGGCCTCTAAGGTCTCAATCCTCTTCCTCTGTTCCTTCCATTCACCAAAGAAACGTTCTACAGTAGCCGGTAAATCCTCTGCTTGGACTCCAAGGACATCTGCACTTCGTGACAGTAAATCCTCCTGTTGCTTCGCATGGTCTCGTGCGGCGGAACCTGCTAGGATGTGGAGGCGTTCAACTCCGTCCTGAACAAGGTTCGAACGGATTACGCGAACATAATCCACCATACCTGCATCATCGTGATGAGTCCCTCCACATGCCTGAACATCGAATTCTCCGATACGAATGACACGAATCTCGGAATGCTTGGGAGGTCCACCCTGATAGAGCTCGAACCCAAATCTTGCATCTGCCTCTGCCCGAGAAATCAGTAATTTCTCGACGGTTGGGCTTGAAGCTACAACCTCGTTTGCCAAATCCTCAATTGCATCTAATGCCCCTCGATCAAGACGGCTATGATGAGTGATATCAAGACGTGCGTATCGAGCACCCTTATTGGAACCAGCCTGCCAAATATGATTCCCTAAGATCTGCCGAGCGGCGCCTCCAACAATATGGACTGCTGTGTGGTGGTCCATGAGCTGCTTCCTCCGAGACCAATCAATTTCACCATGGACGGGGCCAGATGCTAGAGGCCCGTCGGTCAGGTGAAGGATTACGTCACCATCGAGTTGAACATCAAGAACACGGACAGTTACAGACCCGTTCGAAAGAACGCCATGGTCAGAAAGTTGGCCACCTCCTTCAGGATAAAACAAAGTACGATCTAGAATAACAGCATGTGACGCCTTTCCAGAAGATTCAGCGCCTATAGAAATAGCATCAATACCTTCGATGCAAGACATGACATGTGCATCGAATTGGACAGCTGCAGTATCATCGTAGAATGATCGTATTGTGGCTGGATTCCCCGCTCCGATGCCAGCTCCTTCGCTGCCCTTTCGCTTAGCGAGTTGCCTCACCTGCTCGGCATGACGAGCGGCCATGTCAGCAGCGAAACCGACAGGTACCGAGACATTAGGCCAGCCAGATTCATTTGCAATACTAACAACCATCTCAGGTTGCAAACCACGTTCCTCTGCGAGTCGAAACAGAATCGCAGATGGGATTTGAGTCGCATCAGATGAAATATCCTTGAATGCAGTACGAACAGCAGCTTGTCCTGCTCTGAGCATCTCACGGTACCGCGATTCTTCCAGAGCGAGAATCGTTAGGATGTTCTGACGTGATCGTGGCTCAATCGTACCGGACATGTTCACATCGATGTGATGGGCACCTATTTCCTCAAGGCCAATCTTGAGACCAAGATCATCTTTCATGCGACACGCACGTCGTGCCATCATCCTGGCAAGGTATCCTGCCTTAGCATTGGATGGGACTAGGCCATCTCCGAGCATATTGCACAGAGCATGCATATGATCAGGGATCGCGTAGATTGAAGATAGAGGTTCTGTGATTGATTTCAGTGCATCAACATCAAGAGAAATATTCCGTTCTGAGAGTCGTTCAATCAAACGGATATACAATGCATCAACATCCGTTCCAACATCAATATTTAGAATCCCTGCTAGGCGACTAAGTTCCGCTAGTAACAAATCCACATCCACATCGCCAAGAGCACTCAATCGCACATCGAAAGATGAAAGTTCACGGAGCCATGTAACCGTCTCCGGATAGATGGCTTCGTAAATTGTAGGGGTACCAGCAGCAGCCCAACAAAATCTCTCTAATCCATAACCTGTGTCAATAATCTGCAATGGCATCTCACTATATCGGACACCCTTAATCTCGACATCACCGGCCTCATCCTCCTGAAGATTCATGAAAACAAGAGTTGCTAGTTCAAGTCCACCGACAATGACTTCCACAGCTGGGCCGGCATTCCCCCCACCTGACCATGGATTCTCAACATAACTAATCTCCATCGGATTGATCCCAAGATCCTCGGTAAAGAGTACATCACAGAAACGGATTGTCTCGTCTATCCAGTAATGAACATCACCATCTTGTGGACGATTGAAGCAGTGATGAGCCATCATCTCAAAAGTTGTGAGGTGACGTCCAGAACGACCCACTGCAGCCACATCAGTTAGGCGAATACAAGGCTGAGAGATGGTCAAAGGATTGGCAGGAGGAAGCACTTCCCCAGAAGTAACGTGAGGTTGGAAATCAGCAATACTGGCGATTGTAAGATGAATATCATCACGCCATCGAGCTATGACCGGGTAGGGTGCTACTCGTGAATGAGAACGTTTCTCAAAGAATTCTAGGAATGCCTCACGCATCGCATCCTTCAGCGCCTTACCCCTTTGATCAAATCCCTTGATAATCGGTGCACCAATGAAAGTGTATTCATCTTCATCAGTGTCGCCAGAAGTCGTCCTATTCCGATCCCTTGTCCAAAACCAAAGGCCTGAGACTCGGCAACGAGTTCGAACGAAACCATTCTCGTGGAAGTATGGGGCATCGATATCTCCGAACGCCATGACCTCACCTCAACATCCCTTGGACCCAACCGAAGCACTTCAAGGCCACCCGAAATCCAGTCATTAAGAGGGCAAACCTTCCGCAACCGACTTGAAGCGATACCATAGCGTCGNGTCATGGATGGCCCCGAATGGCGCAATCATGCGATTCGGGAAGATGATGTTACGATTCGAATCAAGAAGCATGGGCAGATGCTGACAGATGCCCGCATGATTGCGGATGAAGCTCAATGGAATGATCTGAGCGACGATCGATCACCTCAACAGGTCGTCAATACAGCAAGTATGCCAGGCATAGTAGGCGATGCTTGGGCTATGGCTGATTGGCACTATGGATATGGATTCCCTATTGGTGGTGTTGTTGCGACGGATACCGAAGCCGGAGAGTTAGGCGGGAGTATTTCACCTGGAGGCGTCGGATTCGACATCAACTGTGGGGTAAGACTCCTATCCATCGACCTACCGAAACCTGAGGGATCGGATCTCAAAGAGATGGCAAGACGGCTATTCAATGCAGTTCCAGCAGGCGCCTCCTCGAAAGGAGGGTGGGACCTCAAAAATCACCAGATGGACCAAATCCTATCTAGAGGTGCAGAAGCGGCCGTTGATCTAGGCCTTGGAAATGACAAGGACCTCGAAGCAATCGAGAGTAATGGATTACTTGAATCCGAAGATAGGAATGTATCGGACAGGGCTATTGAAAGGGGGATGAAAGCACTCGGAACACTGGGCAGTGGGAACCACTTCCTTGAGGTGCAAGTAGTAGACAAAATCGTTGATCCTGAGGCTGCAAAAGCCTTCGGACTTATTGAAGGAGGGCTCACAGCAATGATCCATACTGGATCCAGAGGCCTCGGCCACCAAGTATGTAGTGAACACGTCGGAGCAATCGAGTCGAAGTACCAAAAGGACGGAGATACATGGTATGCAGAATCTTGGGGCCATCGACTCCCTGATCGTCAACTGGCCGCTGCCCCGATTCACAGCAAAGAGGGAGAGGCCTACCTCGATGCAATGCATGCGGCTGGAAATTACGCCTTTGCAAATCGATCTGTCCTGACCGAAAGGCTCCGCCGCACCATGCGGAAGTTTTCCGGTGGCGATGCGGAAGTGGACCTGATTTACGATGTAAGTCACAACATCGCAAAAATCGAGGATCATCAGGTCCATGGCATCTCTTGTCGATGCTGCGTACACCGCAAAGGAGCGACACGGGCACTAGGGGGAGACCATCCTGAACTAGCTTCGCGATTCTCAGGAATAGGTCAACCCGTTCTCGTACCTGGCGACATGGGGACCGCTTCTTGGGTCCTTGCTGGACCCAAGTCCGGTTCGAATGAAGCCTTCGCATCATCCTGTCACGGAGCAGGTCGACGGCTATCTAGAAAGGCTGCTCGAGAAACAATCAACGGAGAACAACTCATCACAGATCTCCAATCGAAAGGGATTGAAGTTCGAGCACGGACGCCACGGGTCATTGCGGAAGAAGCTCCTAATGCCTACAAAGATGTGGACGATGTGATTCGTCTTACTTCCCAAGCAGGGCTCGCAAGACCTGTTGCCCGATTGACGCCAATCGCTGTTATCAAGGGATGAGAGATTAAGCAGTCTTTGACCGGTACTCAATCTTGATGATGTCATCCTGCGTACCTTCCTCAATCAAGAATGACATGTAGTCCTCAACCGGTTCGCCGTTGTATGACACCACAATTTCGTGTGTCTCACCAGTATCATAGCCCATCAAATTGGTCTCAGAGAACTCCTGGCCCCATATCATGAACCAATGGTGCAATTCAATCTCAAGAGCCGTTGGTGTCTCGATATGCAAGTATGCAGTAGTGTCCTGATCACCAGTTGTACTATGGGGCATAGGTGCATGTGTGTGAATGTACCGCATACAAGGAGAGTTCAACGGGTCTTCGGTTGAACCGGAACCAACGTCAGTCAATGGAGAAACATGCTGCATCACACCATTCCCATCCTCGATGAAAATGTCAACATGTATGTGATCGTGACGAACGATTGTGCCTCCAGAGTGGCCCCCTGCTAGACATCCATCCTCAATTCTCTCATCGTCCGTTGTGACACCTAAACCCGGGTTAAGAAGGGACACTCCTATGAATCCAATAAATGCGATAGCCGCAGCAATCAGTATTGTCTTCTCATCCACCATGATTGTTGGGAGGCACACGAGTGTTTTCAAACGAACGGCCAGAAAACATCTCCAATGCCCACACCCAAAGGCACCCCATTCTGGTGGGAAGATGCAAAACAGCACCTTCGACACGTGGATCCAGAGATTGGTCGAATCATAGATTGCGTAGAGGAACCGTCACTCATCGGCGAGGGGGATATCGTCCGAACTATCTGTAACGCTGTCGTAGGCCAGCAGATTTCCGCTATTGCAGCTGATGCTATCTGGAAACGGCTTCTCGATTATTGCGGTGGAACCTTCGACCCAGAGCCTATTAGAAAAATCACAGAAGATGACCTGAAACAAATTGGAATTTCACGATCGAAGGGGCGGACTCTTGCAGGCGTTGCAGCAATTTCAGAACGCCTCCAAGACATCGAATGGTCCAAAATGAGTTCCGAAGAAGTCGTTGGAGAACTTCTACCACTATGGGGTATCGGCCCATGGACAATCAACATGGTACGCATATTCTCCCTCTTGGACCCAGATATCCTACCGGTAAATGACATTGGAGTCGTCCGGTGCATTGAGGCAATAGAAGGAAGAGCCCCTCTAGAACTCGAAGAAATTGAACTGCGTGCTGAAATATGGAAACCATATCGTACTTGCGCCGTATGGTATCTATGGAGACAGCACGACGAATCACCTGTGCAATACTGAACAAGAATCACATGCTGAAACGGCGTTTCGGCTGATTAGGGATTGTGGGGGCAGCTCCAGATTGGATACCATCCGCTTCCTCCATGATAATCGTAAGTAGAGTATGCACCAATTGGCGGAGATCCTCAACCTCTGACTTGAGTTCGCTCATTGATACCTCTACATTCTTTTCTTTGCCTCTCGGCTTCATCTGCACTGTCATTTCCATCCCATCTGAGGACGTTGTCCTCGAGGCTTACGCCCCTCTTTCAGGGTCTATAAACTAGAGAGATTGTTCATTACTGATATACGGTTTCTAACAGAAATGCGAAATCGCCGAAGCGCTCTAGGAGAGCCACTGGCGAGAATTGAACTCGCGACCTACGCCTTACCAAGGCGTCGCTATACCCCTAAGCCACAGTGGCAGCGACTCCACGAATCGGGACCTCGGTTTAATCGCTACGGAAAGTGACCATTGGCATTAACAGCATTTCATATACACATCCAGACCCAAGGTGGACATGATCGGAACCGGGACGTTGATATTCACACTTGCAGGGATAGTTCTCATTCTCTCAACGATTTTAGTTGTAAAAATAATTCGAAATCAACCAAAAGTCGCCCCTAATCCTTGGAAAATTCCTCCAATGAATCCCGCCAGACAAAGGACAAGAATGACTCAAAAAACGCTTATCCCCCCTCCGCCCCAGATGTTCAGACAACGCTGAATAATGAGATTAATACCAGTATCACTCTGATGTAAATCAGAGCGGTAGCGTGAAAACCAAAACCTGACTCGGAGCACTTGCTGCCGAGATCGCATAGCCTGGTATTGCGCATGACTGGAAATCATGTGGGATTTTCCCTCCGGAGTTCAAATCTCCGTCTCGGCGCCACCCCTTGTATTGACGATACAGCCGTCGGTGCATTCATGACCGGCCTTCACATGATCGATTCATGTCCGAAGAGGACGACCCCCGAGGCGATGAACCCGAGGGGATGGTACGGCTCTCAGAGAAGCCGACCGCTACCGATTTTGTGGAATGGCATGAAAGCCTCGAGTGGATTGACCACATGCTAACCGATTTTCCGCATAAGATTCGGTTAGCAATCTCAAACTGGTCCGGACTCAATCTACTTGCCCTATCACTCGCCGGACTCGCAACCATAACCGGCGCATGGGACTTTGGTATCGGAGAACTCTCTGGAGGCGGCGATTACCGGTTCTCAGGCATAAGTATCTTCAATCCCGAATCAGGGTTGTTCGCAATTAGTTCCACCTCGTTCTTTCTCACCATCGTTTCCGGAGCCCTATGGCTGGGATTCATTGGAGTTAACTGGCAAATATTCCCTCTAATGAGATCCCATGCTATCGCTCTGATGGCAGGTATAGTCAGCGTTCAGATTGGCATGATTTCTGCTCATGCAGGTGCACCGGACTTCCCGTTTGGAACTAATATCACTGATTTCCTCGGAATTTTCGTAGGAGAAGCAATTCTAGTATTCATCCTCATAGTCGTAATCTATCGATCAGTAATTGAAACCCGTGATTTACATGTACAAACACGACATCAACATCCAGACCCATATGAAATGGAGCGGGCAAAGCGAGACCACAGTCTCGCAGGGTGGACATTAGCCATATTCTTGTTCGCACTATGCATCAACCTCGCAGGATTCGCTGGTGCGGCACATGTTGCACAACGCCCGCCATTTGAATCCTCACGTATGTTTAGCTACCTCGTATACATCCTATTCACTATGCTCTCAGCGGCTCTAATGATGCTCATACTATGGTACCCACAGTTCATGCTTGGTGGCACCACGCTAACTATCGAATCTGAAGCTTCGAGAATGGCAACTGCCGCTATCATCGACTCATCAAACAGCATTGGCACCTGCCCCTCATGTGACACACCGAGCACAGCACAAATGACAGCGAATGGCATCATCATCTCAGCTTGCAACTCACCTGATTGTAATGGAGAAGGGCCTGTCGGCCAAGACTGCCCTATCTGTGAGATGGAAATCTCTGCAATCATCGAATGTGCGTCCTGCGGCACAGGTGCCTCTGTATCGGATCTCTTCCCAATGGAGGATGCATGGTAATGGACCCTAAGACAATTCGCAATCAGATACCTTCGCTAAAAGGCGACAGCCCAATCTATCTCGACAATGCATGTGTTACACTTCGCCCACAGAGTGTCATAGATGCTGTGACTCGATATTACGAACAGGAGCCTTCCTGCGGCGGCCGGAGCGCACATAGATGGGGCATGGCTGTTACCCGGACAGAGCACGCTGCGAGAGACGGGATATCCAGACTCGTTGGTGCCAAAGGTCCAGATGAAGTGGTTTTTACTAGAAATGCAACTCATTCAATCAACGCTGTCGCCCATGGTACAAAATGGGAAAAGGGCGATGTTGTCGTAATCACTGACAAGGAGCATAATTCCAACTCCATCCCTTGGAGGATGCAGGAAGGCGTAGATGTCCGCGTCGCTCGAACCAATGACGATGGACGATTTGACCTAGAGGACTTCGAAACCATATGTGCTGATGCGGGTGATTCCCTTCGAATGGTGGCAATAGGCCACACAAGGAATCTCGATGGGACCTCTACTCCTGCAAAAGAATGTGCAAAAATCGCCCATGATCATGGAGCACAAATTCTCCTAGATGCTGCGCAATCTGTCCCACATCAAGTAGTAGATATGCAAGAAATCGAAGCGGACTTTCTCGTCTTCAGTATCCACAAAATGATGGGGCCATCAGGGATGGGTGCACTCGTCGCTTCCGAGGATGCATTCAATGGATTGAAGTCAATCGCTGCGGGTGGACAGACAGTATCAAAATCCACAATTGACGACTTTGTATTCAAGCCAGGAAGAGGTCATCTTGAAGGTGGCCTTGGCCATTACGCAGGATACTATGGAACTGCGGCAGCGGTTGATTTCCTAAACGACCTATCCATGGAGAAAATCCATGAACACGAAGTGAAAATTAATCGAATTATCAGCGACGGTGTACGTGGCCTCGATGGCGCCTCTATCATCGGCCCAGACAGCCCGTCAGAGCGAGGCGGAATTACCTCAATCTTACTGGATGGACGAGACCCTCATCAGATTGCCATCATGCTCGATGAAGGATTCGGAATTTATGCACGGAGTGGGCTCCACTGTGTCGATCCATGGTTCCATGCCAATGGTGCATTGAACGGCTCACTCAGATTCTCAGCCTATGCCTACAACACAATCGAAGAAGCAAAACAAACCGTGGATGCAATGGATGAATTATTCACTGCAATCCCGAGAACATAACGACCGAATCGATTTGTAGGAGCACCTGCACATCTGCCCGTGACGAGCGACGAGGAGGATGTGATTGAGGCAATCCTTGAACAAACTACTCCAAGCACTCTCGAAGAACACTTCATATCATCAGTAACTAACTCTGAAGTTGACAAAGGCGAATTATTTCATGCTGAAAATGGAGAAAAAAGGATTAATTTTCCTGCAAAAAAAATTCTTGAAGAGGGCGAGTTATGGTTGATGCCTTGGTGGCTACCACCAATCCGTTGGTTTGGGAAACCAAAAGTGATACTTGCATCAATTATGATTGTATTAGCTTCATCCTTAATTGTGATATTTCCCGACGGAGAGATAATTCTAATTGGACCACCTCAGGAACTCATTACTTGGCAAGAAGAACACGAATTAATGACTGGACTGGATTCGTTTGTTGGCTGGGACGGTACCGGCGTAGATGTATGCATAGTCGATACTGGAATTGACCTTGGTCATCCAGATCTAAGTGGAGTCACTCTAGCCGGATGGACTGATGTAATCAATCAGGAATCTGAACCCTACGACGATGAAGGACATGGCACGTCTATGGCAGGCATTCTTGTTGCTGATGGCGGTTTGAATGGTATCGCGAAAGGTGTTAATCTGCATGTTGCCAAAGCACTTGCAAGCGACGGAAGTGGGGACGACCAAACAGTTGCTACTGCGGTGGATTGGTGTGTACAGCAAGAAGTCGACATCATCAGCATGAGTCTTGGTGGGACCGCTGGCCTACGCTTCTTTGGACAATCGACTGACGAATCAGAAAACTCCGTTCAGGCTGCACTTGATACAGGAATCTACGTGGTCGCTGCAGCAGGGAATGATGGGGGCACAGATGATGATGGTGATGTCGAGAGTCCGGGGTCAATACAGCGGGTCATCTGTGTAGGTGGCCACGATCGCACTGGAGACATGTGGGAAGGAAGTAGCCAAGGTGACAACAATGGCGGTTTCTTTCCTCCACGCCTCCCAAATAGCGACCCTGATATGAAACCAGAAATTACTGGAGGAGGGCATGAAGTTCCAGTTCTAATCATCCCTAGTTCAGATTATCCAGATTACGCATGGGGGTGGTCATCAGGGACAAGTGCGGCAACGGTTTACGTCACCGGCGCATTAGCAATCACTCTTCAAGCTGCGCCTAACCTACAACCGAATGCCATCGATGGTGGCCCTGATGCTATCTTGAATGTGAAAGAGACATTGATGGAAACAGCTTCAGACGCTCCTGAATCACATGATGACCACGAAGGTTACGGACAACTCGATGCAGCGGCTCTCTTCCAAAACCTCACTGGATTCGATCCAAGCGTCCCCCCAACGGGAGCATTCTGATTATTTCAGGCGTCGAATTGCCACAATCGAGCCTCCTTTGACTTCCGCAATTCCGATTGCATGCTCAGCAGACCATCGTTGAATCAGACGAATCCAGTGATTGAAAACCTCGACTCGCTTTTGTGCATCATTCTGAGGCTCACCTTCAGGATATTCACCTACATCCGAGGATGGCACTAACGGCTCTGGAGTCAAAAGAATACCACCTGGACGAAGAAGTTGTAAGGCACTCTCGACATCTTTAACCTGGCCTCTCCAATCTGTATTGACCAACACAACATCTGCGGGGACAGGAAGGATTGAACCCGAACGAGCCTCCTCTGGCATGGAGGCATTCGCGGCAAGCCAAGCAATTGATTCACTCACCATAGTATCCCAAGGACCAACACGGACATTGCACCAATCGGCAGCTGAGAAGCGCTCAACAACCCTTTGCAAAATGACTCCGAATCTCTGACCTTCCTCTACCATCGCATAGGACTTCGGATGACTTTCATCTTCCCAAGCATCATGGAACCATGCACTAAGTTGACCAATTCCCGCCCCTACCTCGACAAAGTGATCAGGGTCTAAACGGACTACAATGTCTCTCAGCCGTGCACGCATAGATCTTGAAAGGGGTTCGAGTTCCATGTGTAACATCTGCTGAGTAATGTTAGCCGCAATCTCTGGCTCCTCTCCATCTCGTTCGGAGGCTGCCAAGAGTGCTGTCATAATCTCCTCTTGGGAAAACTGAGGCAACCCCCCGTCCATACCAAACGCTCCCGTTCGTTGCCCTTGAACCATCCCACCATCCAACAGACCTAAATGAAGTGTGAACGGCGCGCGTTCATGGAGGACACAAATGACGATATCGGCACGGAAGACGACGAGCTCGTCCATGTAGAAGAATGTCCATCTTGTGGCACTGAGGAAGTGCATGATATACTCTCGGAGAAGGAGGTCGGCGGAGGTGCAGACTACAGAGTCCGATGCGAAACTTGCTCTCATGTTCACTTAATTCAGGTCAGGCCCCCAAAGGCCGTAATTGTCCAGTTCACACTTTCTGATGGAGCACACAGTATCAGTGAAGAAATTGAGGTGGACGAGGACGAGATAATCCATGTTGGTGACGTCTTNGATCATGCCCATAGGCTCTGGAGGGTACAGACATTACACCTCAAGCAAGAACAAGATGTCAGGTATGCTGACCCTAGTTCAATCGTCTCCGCATGGGCAGTTCGTTGTGATCTTGTTCGGATTAAGGTCACAATGACACGAGGAGAGGAGAGTACTTCTAGTATAATCGAATCTGACCCTGAAACCGTATTTTCCTGTGGAACAATCATCGAACATGATGGAGGAAAGTGGCGTATTCGTGCGATACATACGGGTCTAGGCCGCACTTTGACCGGGCGTAGAGAGGCTGCAGAGATTCGTCGCCTCTTCCTCCACCCTCCTCCTGAACCACGGAAGCGACGTTGGCAAAGGGACTAGTCAACGTCTATTTGACCATGGAAAGAGTAGAGCTGTGGTAATATGCCAAGCAACATCTGGATTCTCACGTAGCCGTCGTACACCATACTCGTACCACTTTGAACCGTATGGCAAGTACACACGTGTACGATGGCCTTGTTTAGCAAGTCGGCGACGAAGATCACCACGAACACCAAGCAACATCTGGAACTCATAGCCGGGCCCCTTGCCTAATCGCTGTGGGCCAGCTGACTCCCGTGGGTCAGGAATCTCTGGACCCATCCCTCTCTCTTCAAGCGCATCTAAGGAATGTTTCACGATATTAGTATCATGAGATGCAATTCCGACATACGCACCACAATCCAATGCAACATCGATGGCACGGTTCGTTGCATTCGTAATATCGGATCGTCCCGTGAAGGCAATATCATCGGGCTCAAGATAGATTCCTTTGCAAATTCGATGATCAGCGGCTGGGCCGAGTATCTCAGATATCTTCTCGATATCATCCAACGTTCGATGCAATCTCCCTTGAAGTACAGTCCCTATGTTCGAAAGACCACGATCATGCATCCTTGCAACAAGGTCAATTGTAGGCTGAGTGACCCGATGATCTTCCATGTCAAGACGGACGAAAATGTCATTCTCTGCGGCTTTGCGAACAAGCTTCTCGATGGATCCTTCGGCAATTGTTGGATCAATCAGTAAGCCGAAGGCTGTTGGCTTAACAGATAGATTGGCATCAATCCCTGTCTCAATAATTGTTTCAAGAACACGGCCATACTCCTCAACGAAAAAGGCCGCTTCCTCCATCGTGGTGATTTCTTCACCGAGAACATCGATGGTGAAACAGGCACCTTCGCCCTCTAGTCTACGCATTGTCTCTACTGCTGCAGAGAGATCTTCCCCTGCATGATAACGGCGCGAGACCCAGCCCACGATGAATCTGGGCATGAGGGGGAGAACCGTGACCACAGCACGACCGAGTAGCCCCATGGAACGCTGTCCATCATGAGGGCTATGACGATTCCCGCTTAGACTCGTCAAACGCAAGGAAGTCCGCTTGGCGAAACAGCGGGATTCCTTTAGCCTCAAGATGACGCCGAATTGATTGCCTCTGCCACCCCTTGAATGATTTTCGATCAAGGTGTGCTACAACCTTAGATTCAGGAAATACATCTTGTGTTTGTTTGAGACATCCATCGATTGTAGCCTTCCATAAACCCTCAGGCAACGGCCCTGTCAATGAATCCCAATCAGGTTCATCAGGTAGGTTAAACGAAAGGGAATATGATGCAACTAAATGTCCACAATGAGCTGATGTGTCTCTCAGAATGGCTTGATGCCTCGGAGCATAATGACCTCCTCCTAGGCCTATGAAGGCGATTTCCCTTGCCNCCATAACTTCAAACTCATCATCTAATCCAAACTCTTGCGTGAGAACATCTGCCCACACTTCAGCTGCATCTTGCCTACCCCAGTGATCCTCGGTGGAACCTATTTCGATAAACAACGTTGGAGTATCGAGGAGAGGCCCATGGTGGGTGGTCTCTAAAGTGACTTCAAACTCCTCAATGATACCTGTACTGTTAGCAATTTGATCTAGACGCCGGAAAAGGGAAGCAAATCTCGGCGAAGGCGGTACAGTCATGCCGTTTCGCCCCCCATACTCTGCTGCCTCGCCATGAGGGGATGCACCGGGGACCCCAATTGCATGCAAGGTGAGGCTCGGACGCCCGGATGCGGCGACATGTCGTGAAAGGAAGAGAACCTCGCTCAAAGATCGCGAGGTTTGCATTTCGTACTGCTTGTCAAGATAATCGCTGTACAAATGAGGCTCGTTCCTCCACCATAGATCAACACGGCCACTCCTGTGTCGCCATACTCGGCCACCATCAACCGCTGCATGCTCATCCCATCCCCCTCGTGCAAGAAGAGCGCTCCCCTGAACGGTGGACCCAATATCGGACTCTGATACTACAAGCAGAGATACAGCGGCCATACATTGCTCCATGTCCTTCGATGCTTCAACCCCTTGGATAGCCACCACATGTTCAAACCACTAGGGCGGATATCAGGCGTTATGACCGAAGGAGCGGCAGGACCTATCCTCCGCTGCTTCGGGAAGGATGAGGCGATGGTCGCCCTCCTGATGGACGACTCCATCCAACGTTNGNACAGTACGACACGGAAGTTCCTGCCACCGGCCCTACCCATCCCTACTGAGGTTGGGGAAATTGCAGTCCATGACAATCTAGCNATNGTATCTTGGATAGACAGAGAACTGCGAATAGTGAGAATAGCAGGATACGAAATGGAGGGCGAATGGCTTACTTCATTCGCTGACAGAGCAGAATACAGGAATGCAGTCTCGGAAAATCAGGAAATTCAAACTCNTGGGTCACTATGGAATCATGGGATGACGGCAGAAATACTCGCCATAGACATCGATGAAAACGCCGCAGTATTTGTTGCTATGAANAGAGGAATCTACCTAATTGATCCTTTGACATCCAACGAGATTTGGCGATCTGAGATACCTGAATGGTCACCTCCATGGGAAGGAGCTCAAGTGGAGTCCCACACCTTGTCAGTCCATCTTAGCGAAAATCTGATCTACGTTTTTGATGACAGAGGATCATGGGCATGTCTTGAACGAAGCGATGGATCACATAGGGACCAAGGTAGGCTTCCATTCCGAGGAAAAACAACTGGTGTCTGGAAAGGGGCAGCTGGTTGGGCAATTACCGAATCTCGGAACAAAATCCATTTCCTCAGCTCAGAATTCACCCTCCTCGGGACGAGAAATGTCCCCGGACCGGTCCGTCATGCAATAAAATTCGACGCTGAATGGTATTGGACTGGATGGAGACACGATGGAGGTCCTAACGGAGTCAAACCAAGANCAGAACATGGCNTATGGATNAGTTTGATTGATGAGCAACTTCGAGTTTTGAGTAATGATGGCCAGTGGAGCCATCACGGCTCTATTACCTGAATTTACTCTTCTTCAGAAGTTACTGTTTCGATACTTTCACCATTTTTTCTGGTGTATCCACAGCGTCCGCATGAGACACGATCTTCGTGAACTGCTAGGAAAATTCCGGGCCCACATCTCGGATCAGGGCAAAACTCCCCCTTCCGAACGAGCTTGCCGCTGGACATATCGTACTTGCTGACCTTGGATTTCTTCCACTTTTCCCCCATCAGGCTCCCTCCTCTGATTGATCTTCGTCTTTGTCAGCCAATTCTTCTTGATTAGGCTCCTCTGCTGCTGCCTCTGAGTGAGCACCGCGTCGGATATGGCGTTCCTTGATGTAGTTAGGAACAGTAGTGCCCGCGGACTTCTCGTCCTCATAGACGTGAGCTACTCCAGTCGTCATAGAGCGCCCGAAACGGGAGGTGACATCAAGAATAAATGTGCACTCCTTCTTCGATCCTGGCTCCATCTTCGTGATGAAATCAATCATCTCCTTTAGGCTCGGAGTTGGAGCCGCTGGATGTTCCATAGTGAAATGTAGTTCCACTCTCTGGAGGATAGGGTTCTCGATTCTCTGGTCGATGTTCATTCTCTTCACCTCAACGTATGTTCACCTTGAGCGCATAGCTTCCTGGACGAGTTATACCCATCCGCTTGCCGACCTCGGAGGTTTCTGGATTCATAATGATGACAAGTCCTTGCCAATCATTCGAAACTGGTGCTGAAGGAGAATATGGGCACTGAGGAATCTCCTTCTTATTCTCAGGATCAGGGAGGATCATGTTGCATTCACCGCAAGCGTACTGCTTGGAAACCATCTCAAGCATCCTCCTTTAGCCACTCAAAGGCGCCTAGCCCCGGCTGCTTACAATTCAAGCCGATCTTACTACTGCGGGGGTCGTTGTGATTAATCGACTTGGAGACGATGCGTGCACGGATATGGCTGCTTTCGCTAATGTTACGACCAGACTGAGAGCCAACTATACGAGCGATTCCTTGGCCAAGTTCCACGTTGACTGGTTCCTCAAAAATCTGTGATTTGTGAAGTAGTGCCTCAACAGGACCAATTAGAACGAATGCTCCGAAATCGTTGACCTTCTGCACCTTTCCGTCTACAACCTCACTCTGATCCATGGAAAACATGAGAGCCTTGTAGCGGACGTTCTGGTAGATTGCACCATCGCCGTGAATCACACGACCACGGCCGAGAACCTCGTGTTCGAAGGTGAGTAGGATGAAATCCTCCGTCTTCTGGTCATATCGACCTTCAAAGGCATTGAGAGCAAGGATATTGATTGTCTCCTCAAGAGCGTCACCGAGTTGCATGTACTCGGGTGGGATGCGGATAGTGTCCTCCTTTTCGACGATGTAGTACATGTTTTGGCCTCCAACTATCCCCCCTTGACGAGGGCGAGGACGAGCGGGCCGTGACCCTGTTCGTCCTTCACCGGCATCGCCTCAGGAGGAGAGGTGCAGTTCGCCGACTTGCGGCCTCCATTTAAGCCCTACCTGTCTACAGCGCTGCGCGAGCACCCGTCGGAGAACCAAATTCAATGTGAAGGAACCCTTTCGGATGCTCTTAATCCGAAAACGTTGAAGTGGTCCGCGAACCGAATCAGAGTGTATCGAAGGATGTGATGTTCCATGTGCGCCCATAGAGTACCCACCATTGGCATCGTCCTGCTCTTCCTGATGAGCACTGGTTCAGCCCTGGTTACACCTACTCCTTTGACTCCAATGGAGGCTAACGATACTTCGCTACGGAACACTGAACCATGGTCAGACGACAGTCCATGGGGACAGTACCTAGGAGGGGCTGACCGAAGGCAGACACCCCCTCTCCACTCACCTAATGGAGGAGCAGGGGCTGGGGCTCCGAG
>PATD01000010.1 GCA_002713585.1 Methanobacteriota archaeon | reverse complement strand
CGAATCCTCGACGAAGGTGTCGAACGCAGTGACCGTACAGGAACCGGTACCACCTCTGTCTTTGGTCATCAAATGCGTTTTGATTTACGCGAACGTTTTCCTGCAGTGACAACGAAGAGAGTCCACTGGCCTTCAATCATACACGAACTCCTCTGGTTCATTAGTGGAGATACGAATGTGCGCTACCTACAGGAAAACGGCGTAAGAATCTGGAATGAATGGGCTGATGAAAATGGAGACCTCGGCCCCGTCTATGGCAAACAATGGCAGAAGTGGGAGGCAAGGGATGGACGCATCATTGACCAACTTCAGAATGCAATCGAGATGATTCAGGAGAATCCCACAAGTCGACGAATCATCGTAAATGCATGGAACGTAGGGGAACTTGACGACATGGCTCTGATGCCATGTCATGCATTCTTCCAGTTCTATGTCGCTAACGGAGAACTCTCTCTTCACCTCTATCAGAGATCGGCAGATGTCTTCCTCGGTGTGCCATTCAACATCTCATCCTATGCGCTCCTATGTTGCATGGTTGCGCAAGTCACTGGACTCAAACCTGGTGACTTTGTTCATACAATTGGAGACGCCCACCTATACCTGAATCATCTTGATCAGGCAAGAGAACAAATCTCACGTGAGCCTAAGTCTTGGCCATACCTTGAACTAAATTCAGATTGTAAGACAATTGATGATTTCACCTACGATGACATCAAGATTCTCGATTATGAGCACCACCCCCATATCAAGGCACCAATCAGTGTCTGAACTCTGGGATGACTCTACAAACTCCTCAAAAACCTGCTACACCTCCGGAGGTTATGAGCAAGAAATATTTCGTCAAGTTTGTTTCAGAACCGAAGAACGACCCTATCAAGACGATTGTTGGAATCGCATGTGCGACACGAGCAATGGCCGATGGCCACGAACTTAGTGTGTTCTTTGCTGCTGCTGGGACGCGCCTTCTAGACCAATCATACATCGAGGAACTGGATCGAGAGATGGGGCCGGAATCTAAGGCAGTCACCGAGATGATGCAAGCAATAACATCCAATGCCGTAATCTACTGCTCATTCGCTTCAGTCAAGGCTACACTAGGCCACAGCGAAGGTGATGGAGCTCTAATCGTCCCCGATGACAAAATCAAGTGGAGCGGCCCTCCAGGAGTAATTGAACTAAGTTCTTCCTCGGATATTCAGCTTGTTTACTAGATTGCGCTGCACCGTGTAATTCATGCCCATGAAGGGTATCAGGAGTTCATGCGGGTCTGTTTGATTGCTGCTGTAAGTGAGAACGGAGTCATTGGAATTGATGGGGACCTTCCTTGGCGTGTCAAGAGCGACATGCTCCGATTCAAGCGATTAACTACTGGTGACGGAGATGACACAGGTGCAGTCATCATGGGGCGAAAGACATGGGAATCTCTTCCTGACAGCCATCGGCCGTTAGACGACCGAGTCAATATTGTACTCACACAACAGACCGGTTGGACTGATGATGGAGCAGAAGCAGCATTCTATCCGGGGCAGGCCATGGAAATTTCCTTCGCCGAGGGTTGCGACGAAACGTGGATTATTGGCGGTGCAGGCACCTATGCTGCGATGTTCGATCATGTTGATGAGATTCATCTGACCACAATACATGCCGATATCAACGGCGATGTGCACATGCCGGATTGGGACCGTTCGGCTTGGAAGGAAGAAATTGTTGAACGCTGCGAACCAAGTGCAGATGATGATTATGCATCGACATATTCGATTTGGCGCAAGGTCTAATCATTCCGCAGCATCATACACTCTGAAACCACCCAATGGTGGCGTATACACATGGAGATTCAGAAGTTCACTATCTGTATCGTTTGAAATCCGATGAATATCTGGCTCATCAGCAGCACATACCTCGCCTGGTTGATAGATACGCTTGGATACAGGTAAAGCACGACCACTCTGGTCGAGTTCGTAAATTGTCTCGGTCGAGAGACCATCGAGTATGACAAAAGCACAATCTGAACCACGATGATCGTGAATAGGTGTATCCTGACCAGGAGTCCAGAGAATAGCTATGAGTTCGTAAGCATCGGTACGAGCGAGGATATTGCGACAATACTCATTTTGATTTGAAGCAATTTTTGAACGGAGTTCGCCTACATCTATGGACAGATCTGAAAGGCGTTCTCCGAGATTCTCAAGTCCAGGCCGAGGCGTTTGCTCATCAAGCCAGACAATGAGACTATCCAACTCCGAATCAGAAGCGCGGAGGTCGGAAACTACTTCCTGATTCAAGATGCGAGAATCAGCCATCAATTTCCCTCATTAAATGGCGATTATTCATGGTACCTGTTGCTGTCAGGATATTTTCCTCATCTCAGCCGCACGAACGGTGTTAGACATGAGCATCGCAATAGTCATTGGACCAACACCGCCAGGAACAGGCGTAATGTAAGATGCAATAGATTCGACGTCTACATCCACATCCCCACAGAGTCGATAACCGCGATCAGTGGAGGAGTCATCAACTCGATTAATTCCGACATCAATAACAATCGCACCTGATTTCACCCATTCTGAACGTACCATCTCTGGGCGACCAACAGCGGCGACAATCAAATCTGCATCTCTGCAGTGATCCTTGATGTTCGTGGTACGTGAATGAACTACCGTGACTGTAGCATCCGCACCTCTTGCCGCAAGAAGAAGAGCCATTGGCATACCTACGATTCGTGATCGACCAAGTACGACTGCCTTGAGCCCTGTTAAATCCAGTTCTGCGTCTTTGAGTAGATACATGACGCCGGCAGGAGTACATGGAAGCAAGCCATCTAGTCGGCCCTGAACGAGACGACCGAGATTGACAGGATGAAAACCATCGACGTCCTTCTCAGGAAGAATTCGATCCGTAATCGCCAACTCGTCCATCCCCCTAGGCAGGGGTGACTGGACGAGAATTCCATCCACATCCGAATCCTGATTCAGCGAGTTAACTGTTTCCAAGACCTCATGGAAGGAAGTATCGGCAGGTAAATCGATTCGTGTGCTTCGAATCCCAAGACGCTCACAGGCACGTTCTTTCGAACGGACATAGACATGACTAGCTGGATCATCGCCCACAATTACAACTGCAAGGTGAGGTTGAGAGCCTGCCTCTGCCAAAGTTCGTATTCGCGAATTAAGCGCGGATTCGACCTTCTTAGCGCAAACCTTCCCGTCCAAGCGGTTCGCTCCCATGGAGCGGCGACAGGACACCTAACATTGAATGCTTCCGAGCAAATGAATGTGGAGCCTGCGGAGGGATTCGAACCCCCGATCGCCTGATTACAAATCAGGTGCCTTACCACTTGGCCACGCAGGCGTAACCTGCGGACACCCAATCCCCTCTTCAACCCTAATGGAACCACATTCAAGAGCCGATTGGATGAAATCGGCTCATGCAGGACGAATCTGGCTTGGCTGGGATTCTGCTTCCACCTCACGCCGCAGCGAAGGCGGGGAACGATGTCATCTATGCATGGCTGGCCCGCTATCAACAGGCAGCCGCTGAGGGAAAAGATGTCGTGAACGGCACCATTGGTGCATTGTTAGACGATGAAGGCGAACTCGTGTTCAACCCAGCTGTCGCAGAGGCTATCACTCGTCTCCCCGATCTTGACAAGGGAGCCTACAGCCCCCTACCAGGTCTACCCGCCTATCGAGATACAGCACGAACACTTGCGATCGGGCCGCGTCTCGATGAAATGGAGGCGGCTGGATTCTCCACTGAAGCCGTTGCATCACCCGGTGGTTGCGGTGCGTTATACCTCAGCGCGCGAAACATGCTTTCCCCTGGAGATTCAATCTTGGTTAGGAGCACATACTGGGGGCCATATCGTACAATTGCCGATGAATGTGGACTAGGTCTCACAGATTGGCCACTTGTGGCTGATTCAAATGAATTGGGCCACTCTGTAGACAAGGTAGCCCTTTCCTCCCGTTTGGATAATCTTGTTACATCACAGGGACGTGTGCTTGCCTGGCTAAATGACCCGGCGCATAACCCGACAGGAATGAGCTTGAACTCGGCAGAGCGCAACGATGTGATGAACTGCTTCCTTGAAGCAGCACGAGCAAATCCAGAGGCGGGTTTCACATTGCTACTTGACACAGCTTATGCCCTCTATGCAGATGAGCCTCACGGATGGACAGATACCGTCATCCCTCATATCGAAAACTGGCCCGATAATCTCATTCTCTGTTGGGCCTTCTCTACCTCCAAAAGCCACACCATCTATGGTCTACGATGCGGGGCGATTGTATTCGCACATCCAGATCGTGGACTATTGGACCGCATGGTACCTATGTTTGTACACACAGGGCGAGGGACATGGTCGGGATCACCTCGATTACCACAAGCAGCAGTCGCTATGATTCACAACGACTCCGGGTTGGAAACAATGTGGGATGCTACCCGTGCAGGTCAGAGCCAAGTGCTTGAAATCAGGAGAGAAGGACTTCTGAAGGCAGCGTCTGAAGTACATTTCGATCCTAGCAACGACGGATACTTCGCCCATGTTCCTGATCCTGACCCTGTGAGTCTCTGCGAAGAAATTGCCAAACATGGAGTATATCTCGTCCCATTGGCTAAAGGAGTTCGGATTGGCGTATGCTCTCTGCCAACACATGCTGCAGAACGTGTGGGAAGGGCCATATCGGAGGCATGGTCCACTTTGGACCGGAGGTCTTGACTTGGTCCAGCACTTCCGGTCGAATGCTCTTGTAACAGGTTGGATTTGCACTGCTTTAGGTGCCGCGATTTCAATCACAATTCCAGATGCATTCGGCCTGATGATTTCATTCCCCCTAGGCATTGCCGGAATCGTACTACTCATACTTGGTTTCCGAGCAGATCCTGAAGAACGAATCGACATTGAGGCAATGCGGGCTTGGCAACCAGAAGAGGGACCGATGCGTGAGGCGGGCCGTGTGATGTATCGAATCGACACGCTGCTTGACCCGCCAATCCGAACCTCGGTCAAATGCGGTGGATGCGGCAAGGTGGAATGGGTCGATGGTGGAAAGCCACCATCCTACACCTGCCCACATTGCTCCACCACGCTTTGGGAAGAAGAATGAAGCGAAGTGGTCAAGACCGTGAGTAGGTTCCCAGAAATGATGGTCGAACTTGGGAACAATGAGCGGAGGATGCTCCGGGCGATGCTCGGCGACCCTCAAGCCATATGGTCACTCGACCAACTTCTCGAAGCCTGCGAATGGGTAGATCAAGCACATGTCGCTGGCGCAGGTCTCGCTCTGAATGAGGAAGGGATGGTTGAAATTGAAGAGGTAACATCTCGAATGATTACTCTCGGTGAAGAAGGAAGGAAAGCACTGAATGACGGTTTACTTGAATCTCGACTCTTCGCATGGATTCTGAATCAACCTGATGACCAGCGGATGGTTTCTACCATGTCTCAAAGTTTTGAGAAATCGGAATCTGGCCCGGGCGTGGGCCTTCTAAAGCGACTTGGCATTGCCCTTGAGCGGGGTTCCTTCGTCCTCCCCAATGATACATCAGAAATCGAAACAATACTAGAAGATAGGAAAGAATTCATCCAATCCATTGGTGAAAATGGGTCCGATGAAGACAAACTTGATTCAGACATGGTGGTAGCTTTCCGTTCACGGAAGCGTATCATCGAGACCAACGAGACAACCACGCGCACTTGGCGACTATCAGCTGATGGTCGGAATGTCAATCCAGGGTCATTGACAGAGAAGACACAGATTGTCGACCTCACCCCCGAGATGCTACAAGGCGATGACTGGCGAGAAGCCGAATTCAAACGTTATGATGTCGATTTACCTGCCCCCACGCCTGCTGGTGGGCGACCACACCCGATGCAATCTCTCATCCAACGTATCCGTTCCATCTTCCTTGAGATGGGTTTCACCGAAATTGAAGGAGACTTCGTACGAACTGCTGGCTGGAACATGGATTCATTATTCATCCCACAGACACATCCAGCACGTGCAATGCAAGACACGTTTTATCTCGAAGACCCTGAAAAACTGCCCATCGAAGATCGTTGGTTAGATTTGTGGGCCGATGTTCATGAGAAGGGTGGGGGGACAGGAAGCACAGGTTGGGGTGGAAACTTTGATCGAGAGGAAGCGAAGAAAGGTTTGCTCCGCACACACACGACTGTCAACACAGTGAAGCATCTCGCTGACCGTCCAAACGAGGCCTGCCGTGTCTTCGGCATTGGCAGAGTGTTCCGACAAGAGGCAATTGACAAGTCCCATCTTCCCGAGTTTCATCAAATCGAGGGAATTATCCACGAGCCCGACGCGAGTCTCCCGATGCTTGTAACCACGCTCAAGACATTCTACGCAAAAATGGGATATCCTGATGTCAGGGTACGTCCAGCATATTTCCCCTACACTGAACCCTCTCTTGAAATCGAAGTCAAGTGGAGAGGCATATGGTTAGAACTCGGTGGAGCAGGCATCTTCCGACCAGAGGTCACAGAACCTCTCGGTACAGAATGGCCTGTCTGCGCTTGGGGCATGGGGCTCGAACGCCTTGCTATGTTAGTACTCGGCATGGACGATATCCGGGAACTCTACCAACCGGATCTACTCAAACTCCGTTCGATGCCCATCATATGATTGTGGAATCCCTTGATGAGCCGTTTAGATAGCGAAGCCTTCATGTTCAGAAAGTTGAGCATTTCATATCATGAATGATTCTGATTCGCCGGATTTGGCGAATGAAGAAGAAGTCAGAGAGGTATTCTCAGATCGTCGTTGGACAATCATGGGAGCACTTCTTGGAACGAGCACTGCAATACTCCTAGTGCACAGTTTGGAACCAGATAAGGCACCATCTCTCCAGAGAGACATCGGCCTAGGAATAATCGCATCCACACTACCTTTTATGGTCGTGTACTGTGCTCTACACCTTTATGCTCGTGAAAATGGAGAACGCATGCTCGTCTCCGAGTTACATCGACTCAGTAACCTCTCCGTGGTTTGTCAGTTGATTGCCTACGGGTCAATGATTGGGATTCTGACCCTATGGTATGGAATCTCCGATGTGGTAGGACCACTGATTATCGCGGCATCTGTAGTCGCATTCCTAACAGTTCGCTACGTCCTCTACACCTCAACATCAGCAAGTCCAGGACTGAGCATGTTCGGTCAGAACACTTCTCAGTGACCATGATGGTCATGGGCAGAATCGTCACTGGAGTGATCGCTGTGATCATCTGAATGACTGCTTCCATTCACTAGTGTAACTAGGTCCTCAAGGAAGAGATCAACCTCCATCATGTTGGAAGAAGTGTCTCTGTTACTGAGGTCACCTGTCCAAGCAACTCGCTTACGCCCCTCTTCATCTAGGATGAATATCACAGTACCATGGCCCACAGTGTATGGTTCCTCGACTATGATGAGATCATCTGAATCTGAATGATCGCTGTGGTCAGAATGATCACTGTGATCGGAATGATCCGAATCCATCGTTGGATCCATCAGCAAGGATGCATTCGCACCAGGTGAGACCCAAGCGAAATGATTCGAATCTTGCATAAGGACTGAATCTGTAGCATTCTTGCTAGCCATCATCCAGTGCGAACCAGAATCCATCTCGTGCCACATGTAGAGCTCATATGCAGCATCATTCATCGCGATTGAAGTCACGCTATCATTCGCCATAGAATGCATTACATCGTGCTGCATGAAGGCATTCATCGAGTGGTTTAGTGCATGAACAGAACCCATATCTGACGAGTAATTCACATCATACATCGTCGTGGTGTTATCAGGGAAAACAACACCTAGCTTGTGGACCATGTCCCCGTGACCGGAATGATCGTCATGGCTGGAGTGGTCATGGTGATCACCGTGGCTAGAATGGTCACTGTTGATGTGATCGTTGTCGACAACGACATTCCAGTCTGCCCATACTGCCTGTAGTTCCGTGTGATCGGACGAGGTGAGGTGTGGCCAATCAAAACCCCTTTCAGTGGTATATTCTGACAACTTTTCGACTGTGTCTCGGGCTGGATCAATCGAAATCGAGAGGATTGCTACATTATTCTCGATGCCATTGTCGTCCAACTTGGAATCGATGTACGCCATATTGTTTTCAACTGCGAGACAAACATCCGGGCAGTGAGTATACGTAAACATCACTACAACCACCTTACCCTCGAAATCAGATAAGGAGACGTCATTCCCGTTTTGGTCTGTTAGAGTGAAATCTGCAACACTGACTGGGTCACGATATTCTGTTCCGTTGAAATCAAGGTCAACCACATCATCTTCACTCGTACAACCTGCGAGCCCTAAAGATAGAACAATCAATACTGCCACTACACGCTTCATAGAAATATCTGGAAGTAGATTGAATATCAACGCTACGTCAGTTTGAATCTATTCTGCGAGCAGAGTTTGAACGTCCTTGATGACAAAATCAGGGTTCCAATCCATGTCACCCCAGAAGACACGCTGCTGCATATCACGATCCAGGATAACAGTGCCAGTCATGTGATCTACCCAATAACCAGGAAGTGCATGGCGCCCGGAAGTACCTGAACCTGCAGTTGAATTATCCGTCTCACCCTCCTGAGTATCCATGCCGCAGCCATGATGATCGGTCACTTCGTTAGCCGGAGTATCTGGACAGATGTCGAATCCATCTACTACACCATCCGCATCTGAATCATCATCGTAAGTTGTCAGACCTACCCCGAATGCCTTCCAGACCGGCTCCATTTCCTCCACGGGACCGGTGAGGTGGGGCCAAGAGAGATTCTGATCCACGACATACTGGGCGAGCGTCCCAGGGTCATCAGCCCATGGATCAACTGTAATTGAAACAACTGCGACATCGTCATGCTCGGCAGAAACCAAGCTATGCACATAGGCGATGTTCTGACTTGTAATTGGACAGATATCGGGGCAACGTGTGTAGATAAAACCCACAATCACGACCTTTCCTTGAAGATCGCTGCTATTGAAGACATTTCCATCATGGGAATCAAGAGAGAATGGAGGGACATCCCCTTGCTCTACCTCGGCACCATAGAACGGAGATGATGGTTCATTCCATCCAATACAACCACTGAACATCATGGTTGTAGCCATGAGAATCGCGAGTAATCTCTGAATCATTCTAACCCCTTCTGCTGTGACCTGACGATTAGCCATACCCCAATCAAACCAACGGAAATAATTGCCAACAATACCTGTAGTGTATTGTCATCAGAATCTGTATTGCAGCCTTGGAATGTATCTCCAATTGGTAACACATCAACACCAGGTTCAGTGTTAACGCACATATCTACATTGTCAGGGACTCCGTCATTGTCGACATCAGCAGAATCACCAAATGAATAACCTCCAGGGGGGGTAATGTTGGTGTTTGGATCATGAGTATCATTGATCAATGTCAGATTAAGCGTGAAGGCGAGATTACCATCCTCCTCAAGAATCTCAAAGACATACAATGCTCCAGTGTAGTTTGTGATGTTCATCTCAAGCGAACAAATAGCTCCACTCGGAAGATTGCATGTGAAATCGTGCTCATCATCATGATCCCCATCATTGTTGAAGTCCATTCTAACCGACCTATTCGACTGATTAACACTGGTGAATTCTACGGTATCATTCTGTACCATCTGTACCGTGTCAGGGTCCATTCTTGTTCCACGGACGATTACACTCATCTTGTCTGCACCATGCGCCGACACTGCCATCGGAGTCACGATGATGAGAAAGATAAGAGCAAGCGCGAGGCGCATCGGATATTCACTCCTCAATGGGGGTCCATAGCGGAGGGTAATCGAATCGAGGGTCTTTGTCCTCATCGAACTGTATGACGTAGACGCCACTCACCATCTCAGAGATGAAGACATATCCTCTAGGGTCATACTGAAGACCCCAGTCGAAGGGAATCATACAGGACGCCCAACAATCTGCCATATCGTATCCAAGCTCGTTGGTAGGGTCTGCAACCCACTCTGGACCTGCAGGAAGGTAGTAACCGAGGGTTTCAGTTTCTCCAAGGGTTTCAATTCCCTGCCATCCAAGTTCAGGTGAAGGCGTACCATCCTTCCAAACGATGCTGTCCCAAATACCGCTATGGTCAGTCAACCAATTGCCAGCGTGATAGTGCGTCCAGTAAACATGGCCATTGGTCCCAGTGTCGCCATTATGAGGGCTGAAGATGTAACCTCCTGGGATGTAGTGATTATCATGGACAGTGCCGTCTGGAAGAATACTCTGACCGGGTAATTTCCACTTGCTGACAAGGAAAGGCATTGCAGGATCTGTTGTGTCAATCGTCCATACAATCCCAGTATGATTGGTATTCGAACCATACTCTGGTGCGATGATAGTGTAATGCCGCCAGTTGATACCATAGACAGCATCGTCTGGGCCCGTCCCGCATTCCGCAGGCCAAAGTGACTGATCGACATACTGCGAGACATCTTTGCAGATTAGGTGATCGTAGGGTACTGCGTAGTGGATGTTGTCATTGCCAAGGTTCTGGTCAAGCCACTCATTCGCGCTCATACCGGCATGGCCACCTCCGTCCGGCCCATACCAGCCGTCGTCAGCTGTCGAACAGCCAAGCCAGCGGCCAACTTCGTAATCCTGTGGCCATGAGACACCTTCAGGATCAGGGACTACAGGGGGGTTGGTCACATCAACAATCCGAAGTCCAGCGCCCCAGTAGGAGATGTAGAGGAGTTTCTGACCGGTAATTGGGTGCTCATGGTACACATTGTCATGGTTGAAAATTGACCCCCCACAAGTAGTCTCAGGCTCAGGAGAATATCCACCCCAACGAAGAATTTCACGGCTACTATTCTGTTGCTCATCTGTTTGAGTAGGCAACCAGGATTCGAAACCCATAGGAACATAGAAAATTTGAGTACCCTTGTAGAATGTCCCTGAATCGCCTTCCGTCATCTCAGGGTAAGGGTCAGCACCAAACAGGAACAAACTGCATTCTTCGTCAGGATGTGTAGCTCCATCCCAGTCGCAATAGACGTGGACATCCTGATTGTGGAACCCTGCAGGAGGGTTGTTCCATTCGGCGACCTTGATTGGCTCATTCTTGTTTCCAACATAGATTACATCTAGACGATTAGCACCTGAGTTCGCATCGTCATCGTTTGGAATCGGGTCCAACTCACTGTTCGTAAGTTCGTGATTAACCAAGACCCAGTTGTTATCTGGTGTGACCTTGATGTCAATGATTCGTGCGACCTCAGCATAGTAGGTCGAAAGTAAAGTGATGTTGTTCGGCTTCGAAATGTCAAGAATCTCAAACTGGTTGTAAGAGGAGACATAGGCATAGCATCCGCCAGTACCATCTGGATACTTNACACAGTCTTCGAGAAAGTTACCTTCGATGGCAATCTCAGAAGAATCACCAGGNGTTGGTGCAGCATTCTTGAACGCAGGATCACAAGGTCGACCGGCTGAATTGTCAAGTTCTGCTGGTGGTTTCTCGTTACCGTCACAATTGAGATTGTGGTAATCAATTAGCCGAACATTTGGCGTCTGTAGACGGTGCGCAAGTAGGTCACCGTGGGAATGATTTGCGTCTTCAATCTCTGTCACAGGGTCAATCCAAACATATTCCTCGACATCGTCGATATCGTCGCTTCCAAAACAGCCTGCAAATGGAGCCGTCGCCATCACAATACAAAGCAAGATGGCAGTATCAACACGTCCCATAGCAGTCGCAATGAGGCCCCCTTGTTGAATCGTTCGCTTCCACGAAACTTCACGCAGGTGGACCGTATGGTTTGTCAATATCCAGTTGAACTATGTAGAGTCCAGAAGTGATGCAAGATAGGTATGTGTAACCCTCATGGTACTCAGCCGCCCAAAGGAATGGAACCCATCCAAAGTCGTAGTAGTCACTGTCGAGGATTACGCCCTCGCCAGCGTTAGGAAGATGGAAGGCGACTGTGGAATCAGAATAAACCTGAGTCCGATTCATCGTCCCATCAAGACCGGCGACTAAGAGTGATTCCACATCCACAACCCATAGGCCAGCGTGATAATGGCTCAGATAGATACGAGCATCCCATGCGCCTCCATGACTCTGATCAGGACGGTTAGGTGTCCCCGTCTGGAAGATGTGNAAATCGGCGTTGTGCGGCGAGAAAAGTAGCCATTCCTCGCCAGTCGGGATGAAATGATCATCCGCATATGGNATCTCCCAGTCGTGAATTAATTTCGGAATAAATCGAAGATTACCATTGTCGTTNGTATACTCTGTAGTATCGAGAAGATATGCCATTCCGGTTCCAATACTTGTTGAGAGAACTTCTGTCGCAAGGAAGGTCAAGTGCATCTTTCCAGTAGGGTAANCGAGATGACTTGCATCAACCATCTCATCGAAGGGTTCAGCGTAGTGGATGTAAGATGATCTTCCACCATTCTCGTTACCTGTAGTTCCGCTGTCGGGTTGACCATCTCCATCGNGATCGGCAAAGTCCATCCACTGACCAACTTCAGGAGCCCGCCAGTTACACCCAACTTGAGTACCCCAAGAGAGACGACATGCTCCACCGATGAATAGGTACTCAGCCATATCCTTGTTCGGATGAGGGACATCAGTCACATCGAATATGCGAAGACCGGCTTCCCAATATGCTCCGTAGACATAGGTCCGCCCATAGCGTGGATCTTCAGGATCTTCGCCCGGCCAAGTTTGGACAGTCATATCATGAATGTAGATCCAACCGCCTCGGGTAGTTTCCCAGGATACTTCAGCCTCACCTACCTTGACAATACGTGGAAGATCGCCGTAAGCGGCGAAGTTCAAGTGAGCAATGGTGACCCCACCACAAGCATCGCCCTGNCCAACATCGCAGTCATCATAATCTGGATTCGCAACGAAGATGTACCATTCGCCATCAATCATGTGAGTGTAGAGGTTGTGAGGTCCACTCGGATGGTCTGCATCATACCATGAATCAACCCATTCAGGCTCATTTTTGTTAGTGACATCAATGAGAGTAACAGTGACCTGTGCAGGGTCACCCCATTCACCGACATTAGGATCCGCATTACCACTATCCACAAGTTGGTTCTGAACGATGACATACTCTCGACCATTGTATTCGAGATACTTGACATCGAGGACCTGAGTGTAAGGATCTAGATAGACGCCAGTGACAGTGGTATTCCGGGGATCAGTGACATCAACAATGTGCATCTCCTTCCAACCTGCGATGTATGCATATCGACGACCGTCAGGAGCATCTGCAACCTGAACCTCAGCATTTCCAGGTTCCGTCAATGCGTTGAACGAAAGTGCCTCTACATTGGGAGTAGAGAGGTTGTGCTGGGATCCGTTGCGATGATCATGTCCTTCCACATCCTGNATCANNGGATCGAAAAGAGTGACACCTGAGGAATCATCATCGGAATCAACACCCGCCGTAGTAATGGCCATGACCGCTGCACCGAGACTCACTGTAGCCAGAAGTGCAACGATGACGTATCCTGCAATCATTCGTCCATCCATCAGAGCACCTCAGTTCAGTGAATGTCATGCGCNCCGGTCCGAAGGTGTTGAAGCCATCGGCCCAATCAGACGTTCATGCGAAGAGGGCTAATTGCTGCGATTGTCCTTCTCAGCATGTGCCTAAGTGCGCCCACAACAACTGCACACGACCCCACCACATTCACCGTAATTGTCGGAGAAAACGGCACAGTNCCATCCAATATCACTGGACAGGTACTCTTCACCAACGACAGCATATGGTTTCGCAATGTGGATAATTCAGAGAATATCACTCATCATCTGACAATTGACATGGACGGAGACGGACTATACAACGGAACAGAAGATATCTCATCGGGGAATCTTAGTTCATCCTGTGCACTGGATGATAACGGAACTAAACTTGATTNAACATGTGAAGTAATCTGGAAGGTAGCACTTAACGCATCCACCGGTATAATCTCAGGTACTTTCGACTACATCGATGAACGATCTGATGGAAACTTGACCTCTGGTCGATTCGTGGTAAACCTCGACGATCACCCTGCTAATGTTGGACCGGATCCAAACTATTCTCTAGGTGTAGATGAAGAACAAGAAGAGGACGTTGGTGAGTCCACTGGATCCGACCAGCAGATGCTAGTGGTCATCAGTATGAGTGCTGCGATAGCCGCAGGAGCGGTCTTGATGCTCATGATGAGACCTATGCCAATTGTACGACTAGAATTAACAGACGAGAGTGAGTAAACTGAAGCAAGTACGGCTCCCATAGTTTCCGTTATCCTCAAACCATCGATAGGGGTGAGCGAGGCCATAGGGCGCTTAGATCAGCCTGGAAGATCGTCTGGTTTGCAACCAGAAGGCCGGGGGTTCAAATCCCCCAGCGTCCACTTCCTTCTTCATCTAAACCACTGAGTCAAAGGACTAGGTTAGGATTTTAGTATGAATATACTATTTTGATGACATGCCTGTTGAGATTGCTGCAGCCTTGTTGAATGATGAGACGATGGAAGTTGTCGGCAACAAAGTCGAGGAGGTCGCACGTCCCTTCCGCATCTTCCGCTATGGCGTCCTTCCAATCTTCATCATCGGCTGGGCAGTATACTTCCTCTGGTTCATGTGAGCCTTCGAAGTAATCGGTTCGTTGATGGGCCGAAGAAGCGAGCCCGCATCATGACCCGAGCGAAGAGCGTCGATGACTGGATGGCGCATCCAAAGCAGGAACACCTGAATGATGAGCACGAAGTGGATGGATCATGGGAGACGATGATGTCCCGTGTAGCGAAGTTTCACCACAAGCACGACTTCGCTAATCCTGAAAACAATGGCCACGATATGGGTTATCGCATTGCATTGATGGTTGAAGAATTAGGCGAATTCAGTGCTGCGATTACAAAGGGTAAGCCACAAGAAGAAGCTGCTGAGGAACTGGCTGATGTTCTGATTCTGACACTTGGTAACGCGCTGGCCATGAATATTGACCTTGAGGAACAATTCCACAAAAAAATGGACCGAATCATGCAACGTCCATCGAGACGTGGTGGTATGGGAATTCGTGTTACAGAGTACACGGGCGAACCCGAGTGAAGAGAATGGGGCCGTGGCCGGGACTTGAACCCGGGCTGACAGGACCACAACCTATCGTGCTAACCGCTACACCACCACAGCCATGGAAGCATGTTGTCGACCTTCGCGGGACTTATGAAGCGTTCCACTACCCAATGTCTACTGCTCATCGACCCATCGGGTTGAAGGAGAATCGACACCTTCGACACTCATGGCCCGAAGGTCGACTGCCGCACTAATGTGCCTGATGTTCGTTGCTGTCCTCTTTTCTCCAACAGCACAAGCTGTCACCGTTGTTCGCGCAGATCCTATTGAGATGCTTGCCGCTGGAGACTTCTCAGATACTAGCGATTGGACATTAAATGCGGAGAGAAACGACACAGAACCTGCACCTCATACTGCCATCAGTATCGACTCAGGGGGCATGATTATCGAACACGACCGACCGGAAAATACAGCCGAAACCCGTACTTGGTCGGCTTCCTCCTCGACAGGATCTACCGCAGCAACAGGACAACCTGATGGAGGAGTTGCTGTTTCAGATGGACCAGATATACGTGTAGATGGATTCGACTTCGGATCGACAACCAACAACATGCTACTGAACATGAGCCTTGTTTTCGTATTCGAAATCCCTGACACCCTCCAAGACGACGAAGTGAACTTCATCATCGATCGCGGGGATGGACCCATTCTTATTCACACTGTCCGCCACACGTTCCAGCCTACCATCTACACCGCATCTTCGCCTCTGATTATCGAGATAAGTGATGATAACGACCCCTGGACATGGTCCGATATAGGGAGTTTAGATGTCCTCATCGACTACGTTTCTGTAAACAATTTCGATGATTCCCAACTTGAGCTCGATGCTGTTGCTGTGCATGCACGACATCGGGCACCTTGGTACGCATTTGAAACCGCGACTGCAGTCCATACAACTCCACCCCTTGATTTCCCGGTATTGGATTTCAATTCACTAGACGGAGTGACTAACGATTTGACTATTGCTTCCTGTGGCCTTACTCCATCATCGTCTTCTGCAGGCATATGGACCATATCTGATATCGAACGGCCCTATATCCAGCAATGGGGTCGTGTGCATCTTTCGATAGATGACAATGCCTCCATTCCAAATCATTGGATTGAGATCCATATTCGCGAGAGTGGACAAACGAGTTGGACCGCAATGAATGATGGCACTCTAATTCCACTGGATGTAGACCATATCGATGTACGTGTAACCATCCTCGACGGTTGCGTCGAAGGGCTAAGAATCGACATTAATGATCCCACACTAGCCTTCGATTATTCAATTTCAGGAGATACGAATGGACTTGTGAGTACAATCTCGACCTTGAGATTCGCACTAGGAGGCGTGCTTGTCGAGGAGATACCAATTGTTGCGTCCAACGGAACCGTATCCACCTCTGTCGGCCACCTACTTGGTACCGATGGAGAAACCCTCACTATAGGAATCGGGGCTCGCTTCCAGTGGTCCTCAAGTGGAGACCCGGAATCAGTACAGATTGATATCGGCGAGATAAGTATCAGCGGCGCATACATTGTCGAATTCGATCAAGACCCGATCTGTCAAACGGTGGATTCTCAAGCCTTCGATGAGGATGAGCCTGGCCGATATATCCCCTTCAGATTCTACTGCACTGATGACATCACTCCAACCGATTCACTCACAGTCACAGCATCTTCGAGTGATGCCACAATTCTCGCCTCAAGCATAGTTAATGGTGAGTTACTCCTGGTTCCACAGGTCGAACAAAGTGGCAACGTGAATGTAGAAATCATCGTTGAGGACGAACGAGGCAACCAATGGACTCAATCACTACCAGTATCGATACAATCCGTGGATGATGCCCCCGTATTGACTGGATTTGTTACCTCATTGTACATGGAAATCGGAGCACCCCATGTGGCCACAATAACCATCACAGACATCGACAGCAGTAACCTGCAAGTTACAACAGATACTGCATGGGTTACTGCTGCTCAATCAGGATCAGAACCTGATTCTTGGACTCTTACCTTTGCACCATCTGAAACCGGACAAAACTTCGTCGAAGTGAGTGTAGATGACGGAACGACTACTGTAAATCGTACCATCGAAGTCATCGCCACATCAAATCCAGACCTAACTGTCGAAAGCATCGATTTAATCCACGCTGACACAACTCTTACCGACCCTTACACTATCGAACAGGGACAGGTTATCTCAATACGCGTATGGGTACGTAACACCGGCATCGTTGAAGCTAATGGCGTCGATGTAGAATGTAAGGCAGGCGATGCGTCCTTGCCAAGCGGTACAATCGCTACAATTCAACCTGGAGGCTTGGAATCAATTCTCTGCGACTGGTCCGCTTCCGGAGATGGCGATATGATACTCTTCGCCACTGCAGATTCGAATGGCTTGATTGATGAAACAGATGAGATGAACAACGAACGGTCAATCACTATCAGCATCACTGATGTGGAGGCAAATCCAGGTGAAGGGCCATCAAGCGACTCGGAATCGGAGCCCTTTCCGATCGTGATGATACTCTCGATTCTGATAGGTGGTGGAGCCGTTGCTATCTACGTGTTTGGGCCAAGCAAAATCCAACGCACACATCACTTGCCTACTCGTCGCCCCGAGAATAGATGATGAACGAAGGGCGCAGGGCGGATAATGCAAAAAACACCGTCAATCTTGATATTCAGAAGTACTGACCCGGACCTGCTCAGGACCTCCTCGGAGGCGGTGAGCGGGTGTGTGTGAATGATGCAAAAACTGCTCGTTAGAGTGGAAACAGAGGAGTGGGTCTACGAAGCCTATGAGTTGAGCTGATTCGGTCCGCCCTGCCACTTACGTGGGTAGGTTTCCGACGGCATCAACACAGTGTGGGGTCGTGCGACTTCTCCACTCTCAATCGATGGAATCTCAGATGTGCTACGCGAGGCGTTAGCCACTGCGACAACTTCGCCCTTCATGCTCCAGAGAACTATGTCATCACCTGTCTCGAAATCTCCATTGATTGCTTGAATCCCCGGCCGGGTCAATACAGCACCATGGGCGACTGCTGCTACTGCGCCATCTTTCAGGACGAGGCCAGATCGTCCATCGAACAACGCATCAATGGGAGAAACGATACGGAGCATTGCGGAGGCATCTCCTCCCTGCTTCCAGAGATGAACTGCATCGGTAAGTTCCTGCATTGAGATTATCTTATCCTCAGTGAATCGACCTGAGCGTGTACGTCGAAGTTCAATCAACTGGATTGGGGCATTGATCAGTAGGCCTAGATCGCGTGCGAGTGTACGGATGTAGGTCCCTGCTGCACAGGCGACACGAAGAACAGCAAGGCGTTCCTCAGTGTCAAGAATTTCAAATGACTTAATTCGGCGAGTTCGCACTTGAATCTTGACTGCAGACTCCGTAGGTGGGACATTGTAAATCTCACCACGAAGTTTTGAGACCTGCTCAGCCAAAGCCTCCATATCAGCATCCCCGCCGATCTTTAGGACTCCAATGTATTCCTTATCATGGCCAAGAACCTGTGAAGTCAATCGACGTGCTCGACCGGTCATGAGTGTCAAAACACCAGTCGCAAACGGATCGAGAGTTCCACCATGAGCGAGGTGGTCAACCCCGAGGATATCTCGTGCCCAAGCCGCTACTTGATGAGAAGTAGGACCAGGGGGCTTGTCAATGAGTATGAGACCAGAATCCATACGCTCTTCGATAGAACGCTGCCAAATTGGCGCCCCACTTGCTTCGTCAGTAGTGGCCCCATTGTCAAGGACGCGGACAGTCAAGAGGCATCCCCCATTGCAGTGAGAACGACTTGAAGAACATCTGTCGCAGAAGGCTCCGTCCCATCGATTACGAGGTCATAAGGTTCCATGGATAAGATATCGATGCCGTACAACTCGGTGTAACGCTGCCGGTCTGCTTCCTCGCGAAGAAGCGATTCCTCACGTCTTCTCACATCGTCACCTTCACGCATTGTAACTCTGTCCAGACGCTCGTCCAACTCTACTTCAACCCAAATCCGTAGACAATCGATGTGATTGCGATACGCCCACCATCCAGCAAGCCTTGATTCAACTATCTCTGGCCCATTCACATCTTCCATTGCTTCAACAAGACGACTATCCAACTCTCTGTCGACTGCCGGATCGGATTTGCAAAGTTGAGAAAAATCTGCAACTGAAAGTCCTCGACTTGCTGCCTCTTCTCGAAACACATCTCCGCCATTCAATGCAGACCAACCGAGTGCCTCACAAATCCCTCGAACCAAAGTTGAGGTGCCGGAACCCGGCAATCCACTGACAGTAATACGGACCATGACCTGGCCTCAGGCTCGGAAGCTCTCCCAACAGACGTTGCAACGAAGGCGGCCGCCCTTCCCCCGAACGATGTTAGAGGCATTACAAACAGGACACTCACCCTGTACTGCGGTAGGAGAGAGGATTGTGTTTGCTGACTTGGGCATAGAAGATTCTTCCTTGGACGACCTCTTTCGGCGACCCCCGCGTTGCGACTGGCGGACTTTCATCGAAGAGGCATTTTCCTTCGGGTTATCCTTCAGCATTGCAAGCAGAGGTTCAGGAACCTTCTCTCCTGCAACCATAAGCGGGTGAGTTCGATACCGGATTAATCGAATATGGCGGTCGAGGACTCTACCTAGTGGTGCGCTCAGGCAGATGTAAACAAAGACCCAAGCGGGGAAAATCCACATCACACGAGCGTTCATGTCCCACTGTGGGCGCCACGGTAAACTCACATGATCAACACGAAAGGATTCCACATTGGTGTACATCCAACCGAATATACCGAAGATGAAGATCATCGTGAACATCATCGGACGCATCATCGCAGTCTGCATTTTCATCTGCTCTGGCATCATTTTCTGTTGTATGCGAGTAATCTTCTCTAGGCGAGCGTTGTTCCTCTCTAACCGAGCTTCATTCATGATAGAGCGAAGTTGCTTGTTACGATGACTGAAGTGTGCTTGCTTGACATTATCCATGAAGAAAGAACGAATCAGGGTGTTGATCACCATGATGGAACATCCGAGAATAAGTACTGTAGGGACGAATAGGGTATCATGGAATGGAATCGCAGGTTCTAGGACGCTACCAGCAACAACAGAAAGGGTCTCTCGGACGGATGGGATGAAGATGAAGAAGGACATCACAACGAGCATCAACAATGGGGTAAGCATACTCCCCATTGGGACCTCAGGGTCATCGGATGGCTGGGCCACAATACATTTTCACGAACGAAGTTGAATGAACCATTCGGTCTAAGGACATCATCGAAAGGCTTGATTCATCCGAGTTCACTGCAACCAGCATGGACGGACCAGATGAGACCCTTCGTGCTGCGATGTCAGCAGAAGCATCTGGTAATAGAGAGGAGGCCATAACGATCCTGAAAGATGCGCGAAAACGGTGGCCTCAACACGCGACTTTTGCAGTCCGTCTCGCCGAATCATATCGGGCAAAAGGAGACCATAAATCAGCGGTCAAAGTGCTCAAGAAAGTCATCAAGAATCATCCTGAGCGTCTTGATGCTGTTCTCACTTCCGCCCGCTCTAACCTTGTTCTAGGTAAAGCAAAAATTGCTGAAAGACAGTTCATGCGCGCACTTTCGATTGGCATGGACCCGATTGAGGGGGTGGTCTCAATCTCTCGATGCTGGATGCTGCGTGGACGTAACCAAGAAGCTTGGACAAGTGCATTGGCTGAATTCAAACGGACTGGTGCTATGCACAGGGGGCTTCACGGAATTCTGACTGAGATTGGGCCTAAACTTGGCCATCCTGTCCCAGCAATGGACCCTATTGCAGAACAAACTGTAATGAGTCCTAATCGAAACCAAGAAGACTCAGTTATATCGGAAGTACATGCACCCTCAGAAATACCAAGAGAAATTATCTCTCAAAGATCTACAACAAATGCATCAGACCTCTTGGATGAACTCCTTGACAGCCCGAAGAAAAGTCAAGAATCCCAAAGGGACATTTTGGACTTTGAACTCTAAATCAGAAGACGTAGGAGCAGGTGCCACACTGAGCAGCGGATGCGACATTGAATGCCTGGCATATTGGGCAAGCAACAGTTTCAGTACCAGCTGTATCTTCTTCAACAGCCTCAACTACTTCAGAATCATCGGAATTACCGTCAGATTTGAACGAGTCTGCCATGAGCTGATCCATCATAGCATCCATCATATCATCCTCACTTTCAGAGGATTCAACTTCATCTGAAGATTCTTCTTCAACAGTGATGTCTTCCGCATCGTCTCCGTCGCCGCTTCCATCAGAGGTGTCCTCATCTCCAGGAGATTCTTCAGTCTCCTCGTCAGCATCAGATTCTGAAGATGCCTCATCGGCATGATCATCATCATCATCGCCATGACTACCATCATCTGACTCATCTTCAGATTCGTCGGAACCATCATCCCATGCTTCTGCAGCGTTGGTAAGTTCCCTCTCATTGAGGTAACCATTGTCATCATCATCGAAACTCGAAGCATGAGCAATGAAGCCCTCACGGTCTTCGATTCCATGCTTCTTCATGACTCGATCGAGGACATTGTCAGAGAATCCCATGGACTTGGTGGAGGCCTCTTCTTCGCCTTCTTCATCCGCATCATCTACGGCCTCTTCGACAACCAAAGCTGGTGCTTGGTTATTGTATTCTTCATCGATTTCATCGCCGAAGGTTACACCATGGAACTCCTGAGCGGACTTGACCTCAAACTCGCTGTCAGCATCGCCGAGAATCTCATACATGATCTCAATCCTCTCGTCTTTGGCAATCACGCCAATATTCCAGACCACCTTGGTCCCCTCATCGTGGACCTCCTCGCTATGGGCTGTATCATGCTCGTTACCCTTGTTGGAATCAATCCGTGTACTCTTGAGTTCAAATCCATGAGGAATCACATCATGAATAATCAGATCCTCAAGTGCGGTGTCTGACTTATTGTGGAACATCACGAGGACCTCATAGCGTCAGGCTCCTCCAGCAGGGAATACCTCCTTGCCAGTGTTGAATTTACGTCGCTTGTGGCTGACTCGTAGTGTTGGAACATCATCTGCGCCGCGCGTAGCGATTGGTCCGTTCTTCTCTGCACTGAAGTCAACACGGACTGGTGCTGTCACAAGCTTGTTGTCTGGACTTGGATCAGGGGCATGGACCTTGTAACGGACACGTAGAGTAGAACCGTCAGACAGGCCAATAGGGCCCTTGGTTCCAACAGTTATCCGCAAAGTGTGGCCGGGACCATCAGGAGAAACATGCTCCTCTTCGATGGTCTGACCGTCCTTCACATCGACCTTGTACATATCTGACAACAACTCATCGCCATCGATGTCTAGGCGTACTGACTCAAGATCAGGTGATGCAAACAAACCTGGGATGTCGTCGCTGATACGCATCAGATTGATGTCCGCACTTCCAGTATTCTTGACCTTCATCTCGACATTGATGTCCGCTGGCCTGTAGGACTTGAGAACAGCCATGTCCATTGCCTTGGAAACATCAGCCTCAAGCACGGTGAGCACTGTGGGCTCCATCGTGATTGTTCCACTAGTCGACCTAGAAGCGCGAGGTATCACGCTATAGGTCAACTCTTGACTGAAGTTGGGCTGATCTCTGGAATCGACCGACTTCTCGTCGCTCTCCCAACGACCCCCAGGCTTGACATCATCTGGAACATCCATGATATCGAACAAAGGTTCACTCTCACCTGCGATGTTTACACGCAGAAGGACAAGATCGACAGCGAAGGAGGATTTGTTCTCAAAGACAGCCTGGCAGGCCCAGGTATCTGGACGCTCGCCTTCGTTCGCATTCATGTAGGAAAAACAGCGCGAACAGCCATCGACTTCTTGGAAACCTGTGCCGGACAGAGTCGCAGCGGCCTCGTAGGTAACTGTCGTCTTACCAGCATTGAAATCACCGACCTCAGCTGCGACAACATCGGCTGAGAGGGCAAGTTGAGCCGTAGATCCAGCAGGCAGAGTACCAATGGTCCAGACGAACTCATCGCCATCAACTGTGATGTGGTCATGTTCATGATATGTGAACTGTGACGGAATGGTACGGCAAACCTTGACTTCAGTAAGATCACAGTTAGCTGTATTCTCAACACTGAGGCTCATGTTCATCAAGACAGGTTCATCCGAATGTGAAAGTGAGTATGATGGCTTCTCGCGCTCGGGGTGGGTGTCGATAACTTCAGAGACGCGAATCATCTGAGGTCCAGAGACAGAGTAGTCGAATGTTGTATCTGCTCCGGCCTCAAGCTCACGAACTCGGACCCGGCTATCCTCAAAATCAGTGTTATCCGTCGAAGTCAGGAAAACATCGAGGTCCCAAAGTCGGTCCTTCTCACTCGGATTCTCGAGGGATAACGTTCCATCCACTTTCTGCTTCTGTACTTCGCCATCACTGGACACATGAGTATTCTCGACCTCATGCAACTGGACATGCAGTTTGTCACCGATAAGAGAATCGACGACAGAGACAGGGCGAACTCGTGCTCCAGTGTGATCAGCTGTAGGCTCACCAACAGGCATGTCAAGGGAGCCTGCGTCTACAGGCTCAGACTCAATGCTGAGAGAACCCAACGCATCTGTTACCTCAACCTCAGGGGTTTCAACGGCTGCATCTTCAGAGGAACCAAGGAGATCACTTGCGAGAGAATCGCCTAAACCTGCTAGAGGATCTACTGAATCGTCACCACTACCATCGGACTCGAACTCCAAATCCGGCGGAGCAAGAGGTGCAGATAGGAGGTCCCCTCCGAGCAAATCTGCAGGGGGTCCAGGAGGCGCAGGTGGAGCATCCATCGGAGGCATTGGCGGAGCCAACAAATCATCGCCCATAGGCGGTGCTGGAGGCGCAGGTGGAGCATCCATCGGAGGCATTGGTGGAGCCAAC
>PATD01000009.1 GCA_002713585.1 Methanobacteriota archaeon | reverse complement strand
GTAATGGTCTCGACGATACCCTTGACAATCTCCGCGATGAGTTGGTCCATGATGCTGAATGCCTCATCAAGAGGTAGGTTTGGCACATAGTGGAGAAGACGGTTGTTGTCTAGAACAAGGACAGCATCTGCTTGGTTGCGTAGGTTCGCGAGTCCTTCGAGTGCGCGCTTCATGCGTTGACGTCGCTCAACCTGGAAGGGAGTAGTGACGATACCAACAACGAGTGCGCCGTTACGTTTTGCTTCTTCAGCGACGACCGGAGCGATACCAGTTCCAGTACCTCCTCCAAGTCCCGCAGTAATGAAAACGAGATCAGCACCCTGAACAATCTTACTGATTACATCCCTTCCTGCCTCTGCACAGCGACGTCCCATCTCAGGGTTACCGCCTGCGCCAAGGCCACGAGTGATATGGCGGCCGACAAGGAGCTTCTGCATTGCACGCGTATGATCGAGATGTTGCTTGTCGGTATTGATTGCGACAGTGGTTGCACCTTCGACACCTAGGTGCACAATACGATTCATCGTGTTGTTACCTGATCCACCACATCCACAGATGAGAATCCTCGGGTTTGGAACGCCAAATCCTGCGAGTTCCTCATCCATAAGTGCTGTTGGGAGGCCTTGTCCACCGCTTACGCCGAGGTCACGTTTGACCGCGTCGATGATGTCGCCGTAGGGCGCATCTGCTGTAGTGTCCATGTCGAATCCCATCCGGAGGAACTTGCCCTCCGGAACGAGTGACGACTCCGAACCATACTTGAAGTTGAGTGGTCTGAGAGGTCGCTTGAGTGACTTTTTCAAGCCATTTCTTCACATCCATTCCATCGGAAACGGATATGAAGGCCTGCATACTCGCCAAAAACATCCGAGCTTAGCTCAGTTGGCTAGAGCACCTGACTGTAGACGAATACCACGGCAACAGGCAGCCATCAGGGGGTCCCCGGTTCAAGTCCGGGAGCTCGGACCACAATTCATCATAGAGAACAGAGACCGGTACCTATGGACCCGGTGGAGGCATGGGCATTCCCTAGTAATAGAGCAAGGGTCCGTAATTGCACGGTACTCGCTGCTCTGACAAACAAGCAGTCTAACAAAGACGGTACACTTTCTGATGAGGAGATTGCCTTTCTTCTCCGTCGTGCTGAAGGTGGATTTGGCATCATTACTACCGCTGCATCTCATGTAATGGAGAATGGTCAGGGTTGGCCTGGAGAAATGGGTGTCTGGGGAGATCATCAGATTCCTGGATTAACTAGATTAGCCGCTGAACTTCGGAATCGAGGCGCTTTGAGCCTTGTTCAAATCTTCCATGGAGGGATGCGGGCACCTGCCGATCTAATTGGCACCATTCCTATCTCTGCTAGCATAAATCATGAGCCTAAGACGGGAAACAAACCAGCCCGAGAAATGACCGTTCTTGAGATTGAAGAGACAATTGAGGCATTCGCGACTGCTGCCGAGAGGTGTGACAAGGCTGGTATGGATGGTGTCGAAATCCATGGTGCTCATGGTTACCTCATCGCTCAGTTCCTCGGAACTGAGACAAACCGTAGAGGTGACGAATGGGGTGGTGATCTTACTGGCCGTTCCCGCTTCCTCGTGCGTATCATTCAGGCAGTTCGAGATCGAACAAGTCCGAATTTCCTCGTTGTTGTACGTATATCACCTGAGATTGTAGATTTGGGTATTCACCTCGATGAGAGTTTGGAACTAGCTCGACGATTAGTTGATACTGAAATTGACGCACTCCACATTTCTTGCTGGGATGTGTTCAAGGGTTCAGAAACAGATCTTACAGATTCACGTACACTCACAAGTCGTTTCCGCGAAGTCATTCCAACCGAGTTCCCCCTTATTTGTACAGGGAGTATCTGGACAGCCGCAGATGTACGATTTGTGATGAATGAGGGGGCGGATCTCGTCGGTGTCGGTAAAGTTGGGATTGCTCATCCAGATTGGCCATTGGGCCTCATGGATCCGAATTTTACACCAACGCGCCCTCCATTTTCTACTGAACATCTCGCCTCCATGGCTTTGAGCCCTATTTTTGTTGAATATATGCACCGCTACCGAGGTTTCGTCGTGGGCGGAAGGCCAGCAGATGATTGAGTTCCAAGTTTTTCTTTAGCGAGGATTATGAGGTCTACCTCAAACTTCGATTCTATGGCGACATTGCCACCTGCAGGAGATGCGACACCGGAACAGGAACTCATACGCTGGTCTATCCTCGTGGCTTTGAGCCTCATTGCGTTGGCCGTGGGGTATTTTGTAACATCGCCACGTCATCGTTTTCTTTCAAACAAAATCTCTCCTACGATGCTACTTCTTGCACCCAGAGCAGGAATGTTACTCGGTCTCTCTACGATATTGATCTCGGTAAGTTTAGCTCCGTTCTCAAATGATGTATATTCAGGTGTCATCTGTCCATGTCACTGGACTGAGAGTTTCCACGAACAATATACTACGATGAGTATTCTAGTGGCTTATGCACCGATGAAGTATGTCATTTGGATTGGTTTCAACACTGTTGCATTCCTAGCAATGATTACTGCATTCATAGGGATTCATCGTTGGTGGAATAATCCTGTATTCAATTCTCCAGGTCGAAAGGTTGTACTCACAATCTGGCTTGTTTTGATGTTCATGCTGGCATTCTCGATTTCAGCGGATTTGATGTTCTCTCGTCACTTCGACCGTTCGCTCCATATCACGCTGGGATACGCTTTCTTTGTGTCTACTGCGCTTGGTGCGTTGTTCGGCCACCCGTTAGTACNTTGGGAGACAATTTCTCGTCGAGAGGCGGGGCTTCCGATTTCGGAGATTGGTCAGCGTTGGTCGATGATTGCNATGNNAATCTGTTTNATCCTGTCGTTATGGTATCTCGATCTGTATGAGTTGAGGATTGTGTCACCAGCAATATTCCCAAACAAGACAGAGGGTATCTTGGCGTTTAGTGAGCATCTTTTGATAAGTTCTCAACTCATTTGGATGGGCTCACTATCTCATGTGTTCCTAGTTGGTTCAGATGAAGAGGAATGAAATTTAGTGGCTGACAAGCCACTTCGCTAGTTGGCGGTAATCGAGTTCTGCGTCCATACTGATTCCAAGTTCATCGAACAACTCGTGTACTTCATCGACATTGATTGGATCGTCGCCTATTGCGGTAAGGATACGAAATAGTTCAGCAGCAGAAATAGTTCCTGATTCTTCTGGATCAAAGACCCGGAATGCATCCAATATTTCCTCTTCAGCCTCCGACAAGGATTCAGCATACTCCTGCATTTGTGTATCATCTTCCGGAATGATTCGAATTCTGGACAGAGGGACATCATCCTCTACATCTCCATCATCATAATCGATGCGCATTGTGTGGTCTGGATGAATAGCTCCGATGTGACCTGGGAAGTAGTATCCATGTGCTTTCCAGTTAGCGAATACGCGATCCCCGATACTGAACTGAGGTGCGTGGAAGATACAACTCTGGTCAACCTTGAGTTCAGCATCGCCATCATCATACTGGATATCGTAAGTTCCATCCGAGTTGATATCTACGATGGTACCCATGTAGAAAGCTCCAGCGTTTCGCCAGTTCCCAAGGACACGATCACCCTCTGAGAAGAGAGGTATTGCTCGTCGAATCGTACCGGGAGAATCTCCGATTACGACACCATATTTCGTCTCAACTCGACTCGTCTTTGGTACTGTAACATCATAGGTGCCATCATCATTGACAGCAATCACTTCGCAGGCATCTAACCAGCGATTGTTTGTGGGGCTGTAGTAATCGACTACCTCTCCAACTGAGAGTGCAGTCATTTCAGGAGGAACTAGTTCTGCAGGAGCTTCCAATGAAGGCTCACTATTGACGACTCCAAGCCGATCTAGAGCCATAAGAACTGCATTAGTCACAGCTTCGACATCATTGTTGATGACTGTGTGATGAATATCTCCAGACATTGCGGAATCGGTAAAATCAATTCCAGAGTTACTTGTGGATTCTGAATTACCATCATTATTCTCAGAATTAGATTGCGTTGAACCACAGAATGGGCACAGCTTCCACTCATCCATCACTTCCTTACCACAATCACGGCAGTAGGGCATCAGTTCAAGCCACAGTCTTTGAGATAATGACTCTTCGCCTATCAGAATTAAGATTCATCATCTTCATTTGAGCTTGTAGGATAGCGCTTTGGTGTGAAGATTATTGCAGCACATAGCACAGATATTATTGTTGCAAATCCAGAGATTGATGGGAGGCTACCGATCATGGTTTGCTGTACACACTTACGGATAGTTTGACCATTGTTTTCAACTTGGTCGATTTTGATAGTGTATTCGATGCAAACATCGTTCGACCATTCATCTCCCCATTCGAAAGAAGCCGTGGCATCATAATTCCCATCAGCATCAGGTGTAATCATTGAATATCCACCATCATACANAAGAGNGTAATCTACGTCACCCGCATTATCCCAAATATTCCAACTCATATTGTATTCCTGCTCAGGATTCAAAAAGGTAAATGTGTAATCAACAGAAGGATTCCTGCCTACTGACTCACGGCTTTTCCAATCGGTTTCAGTTTCTACCCAATCCCAGTGATACCTAGTTCTTCTTTCGTCAAGATACCAGTGTAACTCAGTACCATTCTGATCCATCAATGAGGCGTTAATCGTAAAGACCTCAACTAGTGTAGAGGCTGTGATTTCAAATGAAACATTATCCTTCCTGATTAGTGTACTATCGTCATTATGTAGTGCATTTGTTTCATTGTCGCCAGTGAAAACTATGGATCCTGATTCGAATATTTCACCGTATCTTTCTTGCTTCCATTCAAGAGTATATTCTTCTCCAACAGTCAAATTTTCCAATAAAAATTTCATTGGAACAACCCCCTCGTCGCGATAAATAAACTCATAATTTGCTTCTTGAGTTAATATCATCCCTATTCGTTCACCACGATGTGGAGAGTCTCCCATCTCATCATACATCGGAGTATTATTTTCTTCAAGGCGTTCATTATTCTGAGGAATTGAGAAAGATAGTAGCGATACGAATAGGACTACAATCAAAAATGCTGAGACGTATCTCTGGTGATTAGTCATGCTAATGATTTAGAATGACCGTTTATTACATTTCACACTTCATCTTGCTCATTCAATCCAGGGTGTATATCTCCAGCGATTGCGCTATCTTGGATGTTATATGTGATATTTTGAACAACAGTCGTAGATTTATTATCCTCTAATTTCTGCTCTAGTTCTTGTTTATCCCGTTCGGATTGTTCTGCACTTTCTTTGAGTTCATTTAGAGTATCAAGCATTGATTGCATTTGAGCAGTAGTATGACTTGCAGACTTATCCATTTGGCTTTTTAGTCGTTCAGCTTCTTGCTGTGCAGCCATTCTTTGCTTTTCCTTCAGTATAATCTTAGCATTCATTTGCTGTTGCGCAGCCATTTGTTGTTGAGCTATCATATTCTGTTGAGCCATCATTCGTTGTTGCTGAATAGAAGGATATGATGCTGAAATTTGAGATTGCATAAACTGCGCTTGTGATCTTTTCTTTGCACCCCTACCTGAAATTACCATCAACAAAGGCAGGAATCCAACAACACAGCAACAAGCGATAATTTGTGAGTCTCCGGCACTATTGCTGACTTCAACTAGATTTCCATTTTCATCAAACGAGGCACCATCAGACATAAGCAATTCAACGAGTACAAGAATGGCGAAAGCCCAGCAAATCAATGTCAATGTCCAGCCGACAGCGATACGATTCCCGCCCACTGGTGACTGTGCCATAACAATTGCAATACCTCTGCGTATATCAGAATTGAGCATAGAAAATCATAATATCGTCAATCAAATTGGAAACCGAGGTTTGATAGGTCAACGGGTCTGAATGAATTCATGGAGCCGACAACTCTCGCCTTGCCGGTTCTAATCAATGGTGTCAAGGCACTTGCAAGTGCTTACGATGGTTATGAGAAAGGTCGTTTCATGAAATCTGATCAGGCAGTTCGTGAGGAGATTCGCAGAAGAGCAGACATGATACGTAGCCATATTGAGCGAATTATGGAGCGACATCATAGAGATGGAAACCGTGAGCAACGAGATGAATGTGATTCCACTTTGACATCGGTTCACGGAATGAGTGAAGATGCAACTATGGCCGTTACTGGCTCTCCGAACTCTATTCATGATGGAGTTGGAAAGCTAAGTCGTAAAGGTCGAAAGCGGATTGTGGAGCATGATTTGAAGACTCTGAATCTACTTGTGGATACAACACGCATGCTGAATCTTATTCTGAGTAGTGATGAGGAAGCACCAAGTATGGCGGAAATACACGATCGAATTGGTAGAGCGAGGAATCATTTCCGTGAGCGGAATATGTACATTGATGGATTGGAAAAGAGGTGAATGATATGAGTAAGAAAGCATTCAGATGGAGAAACAGCCCTGCAATTATTGCAAGGTACATGCATGATAGAGAGGTAACTGATGGCGCTGAAGTGACTCTGAAGCCCAATGAAGCCTGTGTTGTAATCGAGGATGGGAAAATAGCTGGTGTCGCATCCCAGCGTCATATGGAGGTCAACCCTGAGGCTGGACTCCTCTCCAAGATGTTCGGTCGCGGGAATCCAAAGCGTAGTTTCTTGTTTGCTTTTCTTGGACCTCATGAACTAATCATCAAGATATCAGCCATAACTAAGGATGGTCGAACTGCAAATGGATTTGTCGTTCTCCGTGCTATGTTTTCTAGAGAATCAGTACCTCGCCTTCTACAGATACCTGCGAAGGGTACTATGACTATCACAATTGGAGATTTAGTGTCTAGGATTGAGGCCGAAATCAACGCTACAATCGCGCCACGTGTGCGTGAGACGTTGGAGACAGATCTGAAAGATCAAGGAGCCACGGAGGATCTCATGATGGATATCAAGATGGGTACTCGTGGAACCATGGAATCACTAGGACTCACTCTTCAGTCGAGTTTCATCAATTGGAGCGTCACAGAAGCTGAGAGAGTGCTTCAGATGAGGGCTGATCTCGAAGTCCTTGCAGAGAAGAACGCGATTGTTGATGAGCAGACATCCATGGAAATGGAGCGTTCCCTTCAAGCGAATCTAATGCAAGCCGAGATGCAGGCTCGTGCTTCCATGGCTTCGCTCGCAGCAGACGAGCGTGCTAAGGCCGAGATGGAACTCGCTCGTATCCGTGCTCAGGGAGACATTGACAATGAACGATGGGAGCAAGTCAAGACACTACATCAGGACCGCCAGGATCTCCGTCGCACTGAGGAGATTCTCGATGGTGATCATCAGTTGGCTCTTGCTCGGATTGAGGCTGAACGTCAGCGTGTTCTCCAAGAGCCAACGTTCGAAGCTGAGCGCACACGTAAGGAGGCAGCAATGGATATGTTCGATGTGGTACAGCAGCGCAAGAAGGAACGGCTTGCCATGGAGGCAGAAAGGGAGCGTGTACGTGTCGAAGCACAAGCTAAGGGGTCGGAAGCAATCATCTCCACCTTGACCGAAATCGCCCAATCCAGCAAGGATCCTGAAGTGGCGATGGAAGCATTGCGTCAGTTGTCTGAGATTCGTAAGGCAGATGTTGCGGGTGCTAAGGACGCATACATTGACGACTGAATCTCGATTACCTATCGTTCATTTCTGTCTATATTCTCAAGGAATCTATCAATCATTGATTGAGTCCAACCAGCGAACATAGGTTCCTCATCAACATCCTCCTCTTCGTCATCCCACCCTTCAACTCCCCCTGGATCAAATTCGAGAGGTTCTTCATCCTCCTCAAACCAGTGATTTTGCTCAGCAATGCCATGGTAATGTTCCTCCATTACTTTAGCCCATTCAACTGCTGTTGGAACAGATTTGCATGCTAATCGGATATCCACAGCGGGTTCCAGTGTCTCTACCCTATTTTTGGACTCGATATCGTTTCTGACAGTGAGGATATATGTCACAATCATGTCACCAATTGGTTGAGAATCTTCCATATCGATACATGGTTCAAAGTACATCTCATTTTGATCCGGATTCATTGCCACGTCCATGCTTCGGTAAGATTGGATATGCATTTTCTGTTCCGAGGATAGTTTCAATCGATGACCAAGGCCAGATTGCCCCTCAACAACGATGTCCTCATCTACAACTTGTATTGAATCGGATTCCCCCTCTATTACAGAATTGAGCAAACGAAGTGAACGAGCGTTTGCATCGTCGGGGGCTTTTCGATTTCCCTCCCAACAATACCCGAGGGCAAGCAGAAGGTCCCCTAACTCTGTGTCATACGGATACATCTTGAGAGTGATTAGAATCCTCCAGAGGTCGAGGTCAAGTGGAACATCGATGAGTTTTATTTCATCTCCTCGCATTATGGGCAAGAATAGTTCTCCCTTCAGGCTCGTCAATGAGCCACGGTTAGACACAATTCTCACAGTTTCCTTTTCGTCTCCGACGAGTAGCCTTTCCCATGCATGTACTACAGGCCCTCCGAGGAAGGAAATCAATCGTCTTCGTGCGACAAAATGGTCTACTTGGAATGGGTGCCCCCCACCACCACTGTGTTCCATACTGAGCCAAGCATGAATCGCAGAGAATGGATTTGCAGTCCATGGGCCAGGTATACTGTATAGGCCTTCAACAAGTGTCTTTGACTTCTGCATTGAAGTTGTATGATATGCGCCTTCAATGCAAGGTCCGGAACCGATGGCCCACAAGCATTGAATGAATGCTTTCCAATCATTGAAACCGGAGCCCATTACCCCATCCGTTTCGCCAGATGAAATGAGATATCCGAGATCAAAGAGAGGGACTGCACGGTTTCCAATATGTCCTTGTTGAACCAATTCGGATGCGTGTATATCGAAGGTCAGGTGCCCATTAGGAATTGGTAGTTCGGCTATTGATTTCATGCCGAACGCTTTCTTCGTAGCCATTCTCTTGACGAAATCTGCATCCCCTATTTCTTCAGCCAAATCCTCCCATTGCAATCGTTCCTCATCAGTCCATTTGTCTTTCAGATTTAGATTGGGTTGAACCGCATTGACCAGTGGCAGGTTCACCAGAGCTTCCTTGATAGCATTCCAGCGGTCTAAATCGGTGTTTCCTTTGCAACTATCTATGATGGCAACGGCTCTATTGTACGCGGATTCACATGGTAAAGGTAAGCGCCCATTCATTTTTGTCGATGTTGCAGCAATTTTGCAAGCACTGTGAAAAATCCTCTCCCCTCTACTGCTCTGCTCTCGATTCATGGCTCCACCACAGATTTGACAGGCAGCCCTGTTATGGTGTTCGAAAGCCGTTGTAGACATGCTAAAGAAACTGCACAGCGAGATGGTATAAACCGGCCATGATTCGGTCATGTCGACTGCGTTGTCTGGCCCGACTCTTCTTATATGGGGGGAATGTCGGCTGCTTGCTCAGAGGTGTATGACGTGGCCAAGTCAGCTTATCATCACGTCCGAGAAGCGTGGAAGCGNCCCAAGGCTAGCATGTCNACCCACCACCGTCGTGATCGTCAGGCTCAGTGGCGCAGAGAACCGGTATTCCAGCGTATTGCTAAGCCGACTCGTATCGATGCAGCGCGACGTATGGGATACAAGGCAAAGCAAGGTGTTGTGATGATTCGAACCCGTGTCCGCCGTGGTGGACTCCGTAAGGGTAAGATCCACATGAAGCGGAAGCCATCTAAGGCTGGTATCCGGAAGATTACGATGGCTAAGTCCATCCAACGTATTGCCGAGGAGCGNGTCTCTCGNCGCTATCCAAATCTTGAGGTCCTCAACTCATATTGGGTCGGTCAGGATGGAAAGAACAAGTTCTTCGAAGTCATCTGTATCGATCCCGCGCATCCTGCAATCAAGTCTGACAAGCATCTTGGCGCGATTACCAACTCTAGTAACCGCGGTCGAGCATATCGTGGTAAGACCAGCGCTGGTAAGCGCGGTCGTGGGCTCCTCAACAAGGGTAAGGGCGCAGAGAAGCTCCGTCCGAGCCTTGCAGCCAACAAGAATCGAGGCAAGTGAACTTCTTCGATTCGGAGAAGGTTCAATGATGGGCACCTCTGTTTGATGCCTGATGTCAGACCTCCGTGCGGAACAATTGCGGAACTTGCCCGTGATTCTCCCGGACGGTCGAGCGCTTGGTGTCGTTCATGATGCAATTGTTGAGACTGAGACTACATCGATTACCCATCTATTCGTCACAAATCCACCAGTTCATCTGGTTGAAGATGGTGTGCACATCGCCATCCCATGGCGCTGGGTCCGCTCCATTGGCGATGTTGTTCTTCTCCGCTGGTTTCCTCAGACACCGGTGCCTAAATCTCGTTGAGACCATTCGGATGGATTCATGAGCGAAGCCCACGGCTCCTCCCACGTGCTCTCTCTCCATGTACTCGGGACTTCGTCGNCGAAACCGACGAAGGGGAGGAGTGTTTCAGGGTCCTACCTAATGACGCCGGGTGGAGCTGTACTCATCGATTGTGGTGAAGGTATGCAGGAACGCATTGCTGTTCATGATCGATGGTTGCGTCGAATTGGATCTGAAGATCGGACGCGTCTGGGCCGCGTACGTGCTGTGTTGTTGACACATGGTCACCTAGATCATTGCTGGGGGCTTCTCCCTATGCTTCATACAATGGATAAGGACGGTCGTACCGCCCCATTAGCCATCCATGGACCGACTTCTAGAGCTGCTCTTCGTTGGGTCGAAGAAGGGCACAATGGGGCACCGGGTTTAGATTCTGGAATCCATCCGGGGGATCTTGCCATTCAGTTTGATTGGTGGCGTAGACATGGTGGAAAGGAAGGCACGTTGAGATTTGATGTAGAATGGAATCTGCATCCTGTGGATGACATTGGAGCAGAAGGAGTTGAGATTCTCAATCTTGATGGTACTCTAATCCATGCTTTTCATACCAATCATGGTGTTCCATCGATTGCCTATAGGGTCCGCACACCCAGTACCCCTGGGCGATTCAACATCGAGGATGCACGTGCATCAGGCCTTGACGAGGCGGCAATCAGAGATATCGCCAAGAATTCGAATGATCATCGAGGCCCGCGTAGACAAGAAAGGACACTGATTCTTTCTGGCGACACAACTGCAAATGTATCCTCATTCGACGAATCTATTGGGCCAGTGGATGTTCTTGTTCACGAAGCAACATTTGATGACGCACATGAAGAGCATGCTTCCGCTTACGGCCATAGTACTGCACGACAGGCGGCCCAGGTTGGTGTAGCGATGGGAGCTCGGCTGGTTGCTTTGAACCACTTTTCTTCACGCTTCCAAGATTTGTCACACCTAGGCGATGAAGCGGCAGAGGTTCATCCAAACTGTCATTTGTTGGAGGACGGGGATCGACTACAGGTAGATCGTGATGGAATGATTAGAGTTGATCGACGGACTACGGATGCTTGGGTCAACATCCTAGACCTTAGATTGGAATGAAGCGTTTAGCGGTTTGATTCAAGAGATGCACGTTCAGTTCGACATCATGCGTCGGGTGATTCTCCTAGTCACTCTTCTCCTTTTTTCTACTGCAGTTCCGACGACATTGGCCACTTCAGCACGCGCTCTGGACTGTTCGGAGGCTTCGGGAAGCGGTGCATGGGTCCTTCCTGATCAAGATTGTATCATGTTCGATCTTGGCAGCATCGTTCCCGGTGACACAATCCAGTTTGGTTTCGATTCCGATGTTGAAGTGGATGTCCTGATGTTCAGTGCTGCAGGATACGCCGTATACTCAAATGATCAATCCTATCGTTCAGCAAACGTATGGTCGGAGACCGGTACGCTTGAGTTACTCAACGGAACAGCTGATTGGCGTTGGTCTGCTCCTGAGGATAGAAGTCAGACATCTTGGATTCTCATAATCGATAATCTGGATCATCCTCAAGATGACAATCAAGGGGCCCTCGGAGGTTCCGTAGCATCCGGGTCGATTACTTATGATCCAGCAACAATCCGTTCTTGGACGCTACATGATGCTCTGACTTTGCTCGACACTGACGAAGGCATGGATTTGGCGGGCCCCTTCTCCTTCATGGAAGGGACACAGGTACTGATTGAGACATTCGCAATTGACGGGACTCCAGACGTCTTTCTGATGACACAGCAGCAGCGAGACCTATATCTTCAGGATAGTTCCAACGACTTCCGAATTTCTGATACTGAGATTCTCTCCATCACCACCTCTAGTTCTAGGTCTTGGTCCGTTCCGTCGGTCCATGCTGATCAACCACTCTACCTCATGATCGATAACACCGCTTCACCGAATGGTGGTGGTTCTGGGGCTGACTCTGCACGTGTTGGAGTAGTCCTTTCTATCCTACCAGTTGTGGACGCAGTTCTCACAAGCACAACGGATCTTCTCAAGGTGGATGTGGGACAGATCGTTAACATCGATGCCAGTGGTTCCCCTGACGATTGGAATCAAATTGTTGAGAATGGATACGTATGGGATACCGCATTATCTGATTGCGCTACATCGACGACAGGTTCCAGCGTTGATCTATGTTGGACGACCGAGGGTGTCAGGACTGTTGAAGTCACCATTGATTCAACCGACGGCAGAAGCGCAACGAGTTCTGTTCAAGTCACAGTCGTTGATCAAACAAATCCTACGGCAGAGATTCTGGTATCAGGAATCATTGATCGTGGAGTAGGTGAATCGTTCACTATCTCGGCTCGATCTACAGACAATGGTTTCGTGCAGAAGGAGGAATGGTTCGTAGATGGACTCTTAGAACAGAGTAGCAATGGTTCAGGGTCAAGTTTCACTTATTCCTTCGACGCCGCATCGGATGTAGGCCCACATACAGTAACACTCGTTGTCCATGATGGGGCTGGAAATACGCAAGAGGATAGCGCTGATATCGCGGTTTCCGATGTTACTGCTCCAATCATCAATAATGTCACTGGGCCATCATCGCAGAAGTATGGAGCAATAGCTACATTTTCTGCTACGGCATCAGATCCTGAAGATTCCGAACTTAATTTTACGTGGGATTTTGACAGCACAGTCGATTCTGATGGTAACGGCATCCCTGACGATGATGTAGATGGAAACGGAAGTTCTGTGGAGATTGAGTTTGCATCAGCAGGTAGCCGCTTTGTAATATGTACCGCGACCAATAATGCGGGGCTTTCTACATCAAAATCGACATCCATTACTATCCTCAACCCCGATACAGAGGATACTGGAAGTGGATTCCCCCATGGTGCACTTTTAGCAACCCTTTTGTTTACTATCATTCCTTTCGCAATCGCAGTCGGAATTCTTCTGTGGCGCCGTAGTACGAATCAGCTGGCCGCCCGCCTCCTTGCTGAACGCCGGGCTGAAGAAGAGGCCGCTGCGTCTGCTCCTCCGCCAACAGCAGAGGAGCAGGCAGCAATGTTCGCTTCCAGGAGTAATGGAGACGACTTCGCATCCATTGCAGGTATTGCTCAACGTGATTACTCGCCTGCAACATCAACCCAATCGGATAGTCATGGTTCGCCCGTGTTGGATGATCTTTTTTCAGAGGATGATAAGATGGAAGATGCCCCTGCCGTGGAGACGACAGTTGTCGATAATCGTGTTACTAGTAATCCGTCGATCGATACTCCTGATGTTTCTACTCCGACCCCCACTCCGTCCAAACTTGGAATCGAAATTCCTGACTTCGATACACATTCACCCTCATCAGCCCCTTCCTCTGCTTCGCCAGAGGCACAAACTTCTGACTCTTTGATGGTGGAAGCAACCTGCACTTCCTGTGAATCCCGCTTCAAGGTCGAACTTCCGTCTGGGCTTAGTTCCGGCCGTACCGCGTGTCCATCCTGCGGCGAGATACAAACAGTATCTCGATGAGCCTCTGAAGCACAACTACGGGAATAGCCTAAAGATGAGTTCGTCGAAGTTACAATCGATGGCTTCCTTGGTCGAGAGCAATCTTCCCCGTAAGAGCCTCGCTTTAGTCATCCTGATGCTTCTCTCTGTGTGGCTCCCCGTTCCAGCAGTGAGTGGTGCAATTCAGATTGAGAATCGAGATTTCGGCGTCCTCGCAGAACTCTACGGCGCCCTTGATACTCGTTCGGAATTGTTAATCGACGATGGCGAAGGGGCCCTAGCTGCAAATTCGATGGATTCTGTTGATTCATCGATTCGCAATTCTTCTTCCTCAGATGCTTTGGGAGCAGCGAACGACCCAATCCCTGATGCCACATGGAAGAACATCACCATAGAACCGGTACAGCATCCGAGTCCATACGAGATTATTCTTGATCCTTCGAGTGCCCCTCCTGGGGCTACCGACAGCATCCTCAATACGCTGATTAACATCACTGATTATGTCATCTGGACGCAATATGAGACCGTTGACGGGGAAGTTGTGGATAAGTTCGAAGTTATCGATTTCTCTGCTAGTTTACTTTCTCTTTTCCCTCCTCTACCTGGTCAAACTACTCCAGATCCGTTCCTTCATGAAATCGATATTGACAATCTCTTGAACGATGGCTCCACATCGACTAACCAGAATTCAGGTGATCTTACTGAGGAAGGAGATTGTGGATATGACATATCTGTAGGGCTTACAATTGCCATTGATCCTAACGACGGTTGGGGTGTTGAGGGTACGAATATTTGGGTTGAGCCGACAGTTGAGTTCAGCGTGAAGATGTTCAATGGAGGGGTATCAGGGCTCGGTGGAGGCTGCAATGAAACGCCTGAATCTGAGACGGGAGATGCAGTATGGGATTCTATGAAGACCTTGCGTGTCTCTCTGTTCAAGCAATTTACCTATTCAGAATCCTTGTTCTTTGGCTCACCCGGTCCAAGTTACATTTGGGTCATTGATACTCACTACACAATACCTCCAGAGGATAGTTCTCTTGAGGTTGGCATCGAGAGAATTTGGTTCGATGCTCCTGGAACGGTTCTCAGTGCCTTGAGTGGTCCATTCGGGTTGTTGGGGCTCCTTGGTATAGATACTTCAGGAATCAAAATCGTCTCCATTGCTGCTCCTTATGCNATCCATCTAGAGACTCTCGGAACTACTGCTTGTCCAACTGGATACGACCCGGTCTTCGATGTTGATCCAAATCCGATTTTGCATGGTTGTGGAACTCAAGCCGGATTTGGATATGTACACTTGAATGAACCTGTTAATGGGCAACGTGAAGCAATCGAGGTTGCCTATATCGAATTCAGCGCACATCCGGCCGCAGGTGATGACCGGATACCATCAGAAGTTGATCTCGTTATACGATCTGATTCCGTACTGTCTACAACTGCAGCAGACATAGGAGAAGGCTCTCTTACTTCGATAGAATACTTCGCTGATCGAAGAGCGGACATTCATGTCCATTTTCACGAGGATCGAAAAAACGTGGCTCCATCGACTATCGACGGTTCGTTTGGTAACGTGACGGAGAGTGCAGGATGGCTACGTGGAATGCCNGCAGGATCATTGGACCAGCTCGAGATTGAGCGCGTTTTCAAGATGCTAGGCTCGGACAAATCTCCCGAACTTCCCGGACGACTTCCAGAACGTCTAGGATTGATTATTGCGATTAAGAATTTCAGCAAGGATAACTCACCCAATGCAAATGATCCCAGCCTTCCTGTGAATCCTGCGGATCCACCGCAGTCGTTGGTCGTAATCCGGTCAGTCCAATCTGTTACGGAAATTGATTACGGCTCTTGGTTCCTCAGAGAAGGTGCCGAAGAGGATCGACGTCAGATACGTACTCGGTTGGTGGGGATTCCGACAACTCTCGTTCTTTTCGGGAGTTTCGCAATCGATGGTGGAGATGAAGGAACAAATGCGACATTTGACGATCCAAACGGTGCCAGTTTGGATATCTTCTCCCGTATCCTGGACACGACTATTCTCAATCTAGTTGACATATTCATCAATATCGGTTCTGCGTTGAATGCCGTTCCACAGGCTCTTGGTGAAGCCCTCTCTGGGGGGCTAGAATCCGGTGGCGGGCTTGAAGGAACAGAATTCCACCTCCAGATGTTCGATGATCTTGGGGTTAATCGTATTCCAGATAGGTTAGCCTTAGTTGAGATGGATCTTGGTACTTCGAACCATCCTACATTGTCTGGAGATCATATCCTGTTGTCGGAAGATCGGGATCTGGACCTTGTCCAGGGGCGGACGAGTTCACGTGAACCATTGATGCCAATCGCGCTTAGCATCCGGATTAGTGGCTTTAGCGCAGCTGACATTGCCGATGATCAATCCCTAGATGAGCAGATGCTTACGTTGGAAACAGTGAACTCTCAGCCATTACGCGTTGGTTTCATTCAACATGATGCCGACAATCTAACCGGGGCATCACTCCATATTGTGCAGGTTAGTGCATTACCTGACCAAATGTCAATGTCTCTCCAACCAAGTAGTACTTTCTGGAATGCAAGTGACTCCGTCGACGAGATCACCTACATCGGAATTTCCGGGGACCAGAGACAAGTAGTTCGCATGCGAGATGTGCCAATGAGTTTCGAGATGGAGGTATCTGACTCGTTCTCATGGGTTGCAACAGAGCCAATGAGCAGTGTCGAAATTCAGGTGAGTAATCACACCGCTCCTAGGACAATGGATGGTGACCATTTCTTGTTCAATTACGACGGCCCAACTGATACCGCATATCTTTCTGCGCGGATTACGAATCTTTCAGAAATCACATTCATCGAAGCGGATACTGATGCGAATCCCGAGGCTCTTGACTCAATCCAGTTACGTGTGGACGGCAACCAAACATTCCGCTCTTCAATTCAACACGTGCCTGGGCCGAATGATCCTGTGACGCGCGGTCTCCACCTCAGGGCTCTGATTGACCCACTTCCGGGCATCATCTCGATGGATGTCCCGAACACAGATGATTTGACNGGGCCAAGTATTGTTGTTCCAGAATTTAACACAAGCCAAGGACTACGTGGAATTGCGGATTTCATGGATTCGTTTTCAGAGATGGGTCGATCCGTAAATCAGGTACTTGCCGATCTGTCTGAGACCGTGACGGGACAAGCTGGAGAGGAGTCCACTTCTGAGTTCCAGTTTGGTTTCGAGTTTGATGCAGATCGCCATTTCGATCTTACAGTTGATGCAGTTCAAGGTTCCATGGCTATCGATGAGCCGGAATGGCGGCACGGTATCTCGATGAATTCCGGAGTGGAAGGTGAAGAGCAAGGGTTCCATGTTCGTGCTTGGCTCCCAGGTTTAGCCCCTGATGTCAAGTTGGATTTGCATTTCCAAAATGAATCAGGTCTTGAAGTATGGAACATCGAGGTAGAGATGTCTGATTGGCGGCCTTTACGTGAGGAGTTCATCATCCAAATTGCGGGTTTCGACGCTCAAGATCTCGATTTTTCCTTAATCGGATTCCAGCCGGGCGAATCAACCGAGGTTGTAATCCAGACGTCTTTCTCGACGAGGGACCTTGGAGCGACTTCAGAGGTCACCACTTCCACCAGCTACCAACTGTCTCATCGTCTCGATTACGTAGTAGCCTCGATTCTAAATCGTGATTTAGGGACGCGTTCACAACTTTTCGTCTCTGACATTCCTGCGATTATCGACCTTTATGCCTCAATTGGCCAATCAATCTCGGTTTCGTTGGATGTTCCAGAGTCAGAGCGGATTCAAGGTGATTCGGTTGGATCAGTGATGCTTCAGCAACTTCAATGGTTTGAGGGTCAATGGTGGCCTGCAACGATATTCCTCAAGGATGTACCTGGGGAGATTGACCTAACAACCGAGCCCGCGAATGTCTTCGACATAACACAACCAACAGCCTTCCAAGGGGTACCAGAGTTCGATTTCTCTGCATCCGGACCNGGCATGGACCTATACATGGAAATTTCAGGTCGAGCAATCAACACGAAAGGAGACACGGTCCTTCTAGCAGAGGATTTGATGGAGGAGATGACGGTCTCATTGGATGAGAATTTCCATCTGGCGATTCGGTCTTCAGGGGAAGGTATCGGTAAACTCTACCTTCGTCAGAGCGATGTTCCCGCCCAGCCCGGTATCCGACTGATTCAGATGGAGGCATTGGGTGAGAATTTGAAATCCGCAACAATCAGTCTCACAGAGGTAGGCCTCTATCCTGTGTTCCGCATCGGCGATGTCCAAGGTGGAAGGATTGTGTTGAGTGCTCGCGCCTCGGTTGATTTCATGGGCATGACATTCGATGGACGTGCAGTCCTGCTCGATGCTCAACAGACTTCTGGAATTCCAACAGGGACTACAATCGGAGTCAACGGTTTAGCTTCCGATCTTTCTTTGCTCAATGTGATACCTGGATTTGATGGTTCGACAACCCACTACATGGTTCCAGAGCCTTTGACAACAGGCGTACTAACTCTTTGTACCACGCTATTTGGAGGTGGGTCCTGATGGTTTTGGATAATTTGGATGATCTTGAGTCTGAATTGGAAGACACTAGCCTCGAGATTGCTGGGCGTCAAGTATCGCTGTCTGATGTCGAGAAAGCGCATGGTGCGTTGGAATCTGCACGTACTGTGGCAGCAGCAGTAACCCCGGGCCGAGTAATACTTGCGACGGGCCTCATCTTGCTCCTCCTGCTCAGTTCGTTTGGAGTATGGTATTTCCTCGTGCCTCGTGACGCCGTCGCCGTAGAAGTGGTCTACATGCAGGGCGGCCCAGGTCACGTGGTGTTAGCAGAGGTCCACAATTTTGGAAGTCGAGAAGTAACTGATCTCAGCGTTGACATGCAGTTTGAAACTCTAGATGGTGAACTCCTTGCATCCTCATCCTTTGATGCTGCGAATCTTCCCGGTCATGTTTCAATTGCAGGCGACGACCTTGAGTTCACCGTGGCTGGTGCTTCGGTGTGGGAGAATTATTCGTTGTCAATCACGGTTGAATATACAAATCATCGAGGAGAAGTGGTGGAGAAGGTCTGGCTTCATACCGTTGGGGAATGGGCCTCCGAGACCTTCCGTGACCATTCGGATGTCCACTGGTTTTGATGACAACAGTAGAGAAGTCCTAAATCCGTCTTGTTGGACCCTCAACCATGTTTAGTAGAGGAAGGGCGACAAGCCTCGTCCTTCTCCTTCTCTTGCAGGTTCTTCTCACCAGTGCCGAATTTGACCCAATGAANGATGGATTTGGATTCGAAGACAATGAAATCCAGCGAATTGAATTGCAACCTGACCCCGATTCAATTCGTGGTGTTAGCCCAATTGAGACTGGCGATGCCGAAATTGCATTCAGAGAACCTGGTGCGAACACTGTGATCGGCTCTCTTTCTACAAATGGATGGGATTCTAGTACCGTTCTTAGCCCTGAGTTTGCGGAGATTCGTGAGGACCTACATATCGTCGCCCTTGACAGTGGAGTAGATCCTTGGGAGGCCCGCCTTGCTCTGGATGAACTTTCTGACATTAAGGTTCGAACCATGATCCCTCCAACTGGATTCCTCCTCCAAGGTGTATCCGATGCCTTCTCCACGGTATCATCTGTCGAAGGTGTGATTGCTTCGACTCAGGTTTCAGTAGGTTTAGTNGTGGATGAACCTCTTCGTACCTTTGTTGACTCTTCTCCTCCAGACGAAGAAGTTCAGATTTTAATCACAGGTTGGAGGGATATCGATGGAATACCCCAACTATCCTCCAAAATCCAAGGTCATCAACACTCCATCAACTCGGTGGATGCGGAGGAGATTCGACCATGGGGGGATGGTCGTGTCGAGGCTACGGTTAGTGTAGGCGCCATTCCCATACTCGCACATAATCCTGCAGTGGCTTGGATTTCCTTTCCACCACAATGGGAAATACACAATGATCGTTCGAAGACCCACATGCGCATCTCTGATGCTGCAACCCACTTCATCAGTGATCTCAACGGTTCAGGTGTTAAGGTAGCAGTCGCGGATTCAGGCATAGATCAAGATCATGGTGACATGAATGGACGNGTCAGTTATGTCGAGTCATTGACGTGGGGTGACAGCTCTACCGAGGACCGACATTCAGGGCATGGAACTCACGTGGCTTGTACAGTTTTGGGAGATGGTTCGAAAGGNGGTTATGCAGGAGTAGCACCTCAAGCGGATCTTTACTTTCAAGCGATGGAGGATGATTCCACAGGGCAGTTCTCTGGGGCCAGTGTCGACTACATGCTACGTACAGCATACAACGATGATGTCCAAATCCACACCAATTCATGGGGCTCACAGGGCGACCATGGGCGATATACCACTTCTGCAGCAGATGTCGATAGCCGCACATCGCAATATGATCAATTCTGGTCCTATGACGGATTTACTGTACTCTATTCTGCAGGTAACGATGGTTCAACAGGATTGACTCCACCTGCAACGGCGAAGAACTCCATTGCTGTGGCTAACCACCATAACCGTGGCGGAAGNGCACCGGACACTATTGCTCAATCAAGCAGTAAGGGCCCTACAGATGATGATCGAATCAAACCAGATCTTGCGGCCCCAGGTACCTGGGTCCGTTCTTGCTTATCTCAGGATGCACAGGATACTGGCGGAAATTCGTGGAAGAGCACCTGGTACATCGAGTACTCCGGAACTTCGATGGCTTCTCCGAATGCCGCTGGTGCTGCAGCCTTAGTATACGAATATCTCACAGAGGTAGCCGGTCGCCCGTCACCACAGGGTGCTCTCATCAAGGCACTTCTTGTTCTCGGTGCCGAGGATATGGGTGCGCGGGATATTCCAAACAACAGCGAAGGTTGGGGCCGGATTAATCTCGCAAACTCCCTCATTCCCGGTTCTGACACTGGTGTTTTCGTGGACGATCGTACCACTCTTCGGTCGGGAGGTTCTGCAACCTATGAATTCAATCTGACACGATCAGGTTCTCCACTCAAGGCGGTGTTGGCTTGGTCCGACTACCAAGGCAGTTCTTCCAGCAGTAACCAATTGAGAAACGATCTGAACTTAGAGGTCATTGCACCAGACGGCACTACGACATACCTCGGTAACGCCTTCCAATCTGGACGCTCTGCTCCAGGGGGTTCTGCAGACAATAAGAACAACCTTGAGGTGGTTCTTGTCGATTCAGCAGTAGCTGGTGTTTGGCAGGTCCGTATCTCGGATGTCTATCATGGCGGAGGTCGGGCTGACCAACCGTTTGCACTTGCAGTTCGGGGTGTCAATGTGAATGACCTCCGTTCAGATCCGATTGTAATTCTCTCGGATGTTTCCTATTCCTCAGAAGTTCCCCAAGTTGGTGAGCAGATTGAGATCAATGTCCCCATCATGAATCAGGGAAGCGGCACAGCAGTCGATTTGGTGGTTGATGCAGGAATCCAGCGGGTCGGTACTGCTGGAACCGATTTAGGTCGTCAAACAATAGGGCTTGGTCCTGGTCAGACGCGTGTTGTCTCATGGATGTGGACGCCACAGAGTGAAGGAGAAATCACTCTCCAAATCATCATTGATCCGGATGGAGCCATTGAAGAAGCCGATGAAGATAACAATATTGCGAACATCCCTCTCATGATTTCTGCACCGGGAATCCGACTTGATACTNCCGTCNTCGCACAGAGTGTGACATCAGCANATCAAGCTTCGACCACATGGGATCTCCGCCTCAAGAATACAGCATTGTTACCTACGAACGCCACTATTGATTCAGGCGATCCGGTCCGAGACCATGATTCTCAGTCGTTCAATTGGTTCCGTTCTTTCAATCGAACTGCGATTCCGTTGGAAGGAAGTGAATCGACTGATGTCTCATTCACATTGGTTCACCCGAGTCCACCTGAACCCGGGACCTATCGGATTCCATTGACGGGTGTGGATGAAGACAACAGTCTGACCTTCCCGTTGGATCTCCAACTCATTGTCCCAGTCCTCCCTGACGTACAGATACAGACTACCTCTTCTCAAGTTTCATTACATCCTGTGGACAACACTTCCTTCGAATTTATTCTCACGAATCGAGGAAACGGTCCCCAAGGATATGATCTCAGAATCGATGCACCTCAGAGTTGGCACATGGGTTTTGATGACCTTGGGTCGACGATTGGGGCATCGGGTGGTTCCTCAGGTACCATGGTCATTGACGAATCGCTAACGGTTCGAATGACTGCGGTGCCGCCATATTCTATGATTTCAGCAGGAACTGTATTGCAAGCTACAGTTACGGTGACGTCTCAGGTAGACCCNGGAGAATCATGGACTCTAGATATCCCAATGGTGGTTGCACCCTTTGATCGACTTGATGCCCGTCTCGACACGCAAGTAGGCATTCTCGCGAAGGATGCCTCGATTCCATTACAGTACACTATCACGAACACTGGTAATCGTGAGGTTACTATCACTCCGGATGCTGAGGATCGACCTTCCGGTTGGAGTATCTCAAACAATCTTCAGTCGTTTACCCTCGGTGTAGGCGAGGAGGAAATCTACGGTGTGGGGCTCATNGGTAACGGATATGCGACCTCCGGTTCGTTCAATCTCTTATTCCGAACTGGTGACGGATACGAGGTATCAGCTCCAGCNCAGTTGACTGTTGAGGAAGACATCAGTGGCTCAATTGCTTTCTCATCTATACTACTCGCGGATGGAACCTTAGGTAGCAATACGATGGATGTGGGTCCGGTATCATCTGGTCAACCAGGCTTCTTGCTGGAATGGTTGGTGACTAACGATGGAAGCACTACATGGTCGGGGACCTATTCACTAGATGTCCCATCTGAGTGGTCCTATTCGTGCATTGATCCTGGGGCATTAGGTGCTGGCGTGTCGGATTACCTCACTTGTTCCGTGGTTATGCCTGATAATGTGGAGGCAGGGTCTATTCCAGCGATTGGTGCAATGGTTTCAGCAGAAAACATGGATCTCCTCAACATCGTATCTATCCGAGTTGCTTCGGTAGAATCCGTTGCTATCACTACATTGACTGAGATTGAGGCCATGGAGATTGGTTCTACAACTTCTCTAGAATTTGAGATTACGAATGATGGTAACGTAGCAATTCAACATCGCGTCGTAGTTACGTCAGATGATGACTGGTCTATCGTGGTCCTCGATGATCCNAGCATCAATTTGAATCCAGGTTCTAGTCAACGCATTGATGTTGAGATTACACCAACCNCTAGAGGTAGCTCAGCGATTCTAGTNCAGGTTCTTGGCCCAGAAGATATCACTATTGGATCAATTGAGGTCAATGTNTATTCAGANCGCTCCTCCGTGGAGCCGACCGAGGGCGGGTCTGGTGCAATCATCCTTGGAATCGGAATCATCCTCATCAGCATTCTTGCTGGGGCAGTCATGGTCCTCTTACGCAAGGATAAGCCAACTCCCCAGGTTACTCCTGTCAAAGCCCGAGGAGGGTTTAGCGGCACCCTACCGCCTCCTCCCACAACTTCGAAGCCTGCGGTAACACTGCCAAAGGTTTCCTGTTGGGCATGTAGTCAACCTATTGAGGCGCAAAACCGTCGTGCTTGTCCAGATTGTGGTGCTAGATATCATGCATTGGGAGGATGTGAATATGCAGATATATCCACTTGTCGTCGATGCGGTGCAGATTCGGCCTCGTTTATGGAGGAAGGGCATGCACTCTGACGGAGGTCATTTAATCGACGGAGTTGCAGGGGTACCTATGGCATCCGGTCGGAGACAGGCTCTCTTCGGTGTTTTACTCATGCTCACTATCTCTTTGGCACCCATCGTGAGTGCAGAGGCGGAGGTCACTTTATCCTCGAACACAATGGCTCAGGAAGCGAGTCCTGATGAGGCTGCAGAGTACACAATTACAGTCCGAAATACTGGTTCCGATGATATTACAGTACAACTTGGCACCGCTCAAGGTCAGGATTGTCAAGGCTTCACATCTAACATTGAGCAGATTTCAGAGACTATCTCCTCGGGTTCGAGTGCTACTGCCACGTTAACTGTCACCGTAGCTCAAGGTGCTGAAGGTGATTGTGAGACTACAGTGACTGCAACAGCTAATGCAGCTCCACCTGCACCTCCAGGTCAACCTGCGCAGGACGATATTACAGTCACTACTACTGCGGGAGAAGGCGGAAATGGGCTTTACGGCGTTGCTCTATCAACTTCCCAACCAGAGAAGACCTATACTTCTGGAGATGAGGCGCTTTGGACTGTGACAGTCGAGAACACTGGCCAGCAGGCGGCCCAAGTAACATTGACTCTGGATGAAGATTCCTCGTGTGATTCTGATGAATTGTCAGCCACAGTCGATCCGGCTCAAGTCACACTTCAGGCTGAAGGGGATACCGAGGATGTTCAAGTCACGGTACCTATTCCAGGTGGGAGTAGTACGGAGGCTGGCTCTCATTGTTTCATCTTGCGTGCTGAGGTTACTAATGATCAGAACCCGTCGGGCGGTGCATCGGATAACTTGTCATTGACTCTAAATATCCCTGAGAGGAAGGAATGCTCTGCGAGTGTGAGTCCATCCACTCTAGAGATTACGCCAGGTAACACGGCATCGGTAAGCTTCACAGTATCTAACCAAGGGAACACCGATTGGTCAGTTAGCACTGACACCTCTGGTGCATTCCAGAATTGGGCTTCCAACCAAGACACATCTTCTGCTTTGTTGGTGATTGATGGGAGTCGTAGTTTCACCTACGACATCACTCCGGATGACTCCATTGAAGCGGGTGATTCTACACTAATCACGCTCAAGGGAATGGATGGCACTGCGATGAAGTGCTCTACGGATCTCACTGTGCGTTTAGGTCAATCACATGCGGCATCACTCAATGTTGCCACATCAGTGCTATCGAACATTGATCCGGGCACTGCGGGAGTCAATTCTGTAAATGTCCGTAATCTCGGAAATGGTCCAGATATCCTTTCTCTAGGGGCTACGATGAGTTACGTCGATGGTTCAGGTACTCCGAATGGTTGGACAGTTCAGTTTGCATCTCCTTCGGTTTCTCTGAGTAGCCGGCATTCAAATTCAGGGGACAGTGAGGCAGTTGAGGTTCTTGTAGGCGTACCTGAGAATGCGCGCGCAGACAAAGCAGTCGAGGTTATTGTGACCGTCACCTCAAACGGAGCATCGAGTTCTGGTGTGCTTGCGACTGGGGCCTTCGAGGTTCGTGTTGCGATGTTCCATGAGGTGTCAGTGTCTACAATTGTAGGGGATGGCGAGGTGATGCAGCAGACAGGCGCAGCCGGACAGATAGTACGCTTCCCGATGACAGTAAACAATCAGGGCAATGTCGAGGATAATTTCCTGCTTGAGGTCTGTGACGGTGGAGTTCCTGGCGATTGTGTAACTCCGTCTTGGACCACTCGTTTCACTGACATGCAAGGAAACCGCATCACACAGATTACAATCCAGCCTGATGAGAGTGCTGAGATTGAATTACAGGTAACGGTGTCTTCGTCTGCTTTCGAATTCGAAGATGCAGAGTTCCGAGCAAATGTCTACGTTCAAGCCCAGACCTCGACAATGACCTCATCTGACTTCCGAGTTCAAGTTTCAAACTTCGACTATGCTGCGAATATCGCTTTCGTAAACCCTAGCGATGATCCTGATACTATGGATCTATCTCTCGCTCCGGGGTCATCGATTAAGTTCGATGTCATGGTGACTAATGCTGGAAATAGCAGCTTTGTAGATGAGGCTCTCGTCAATGCTTTCCGAATGGAGGGCCTCATAGATGTCACTTTGAGCATGAATGGCAGTCAACTATCTGACGCTTTTTCGATAGGTGCTGCTGGCTCAGAACCGGTTTTCATTACCGTTGATCTAAGCCTTACTGAACTGGCATTGGATGGTGATTATGGCACCATTACGATTGAGGCAGCATCTGTGAATGATGCGTCGGAAATATCTGTGCTCAACATTCTTGTTTCTGTCACTACAATTTACGCGCTCGATGTCACGGTCATTTCTGGAATGGAGCTTGAGGTTAACCCACCTAATTCAGCGGTTTTCGAATTGGAGATCACAAACATTGGCAATGCTGAGGCCGAGTGCATAGTCAACATGTCCGAGGCACTTCGTGGCTGGTCCTTGAGTCATAATGCAGATACATCATTCAATTTGCAGCCTGGTGAATCCATAACTGTCCTAGTCAAGGCTTCTCCTCCAGTGGGTTTGATTGATGAGGACTCCTTTTCATTCGTTGTCCGGATTGAACCTGTTGAATCCGCCATCGATGGGACGCCGATTGATCTGAAGGCAATCGGTTCCCAGCAGACTCTGATGGATCGAATCGGTCTCGACGAACAGCAGCAGCAGTACGTTCAGTTTGGCGGTGCAGGCATAATCGCCCTCCTCTTAGTTGGCATGATTATGAGGACAGCATTACAGAATCGACGATATTCAAAGGAATTTGAATCTGATGATTCCTGAGTCGGAGAAAGCATACGTTTCTAATGATGCTTTAGGCGATGTAAAGAATAGCCTTATGAGCAGAGTTACGGTGTTTTGACTTACGGGACTTGATAGTCCTCTGAGGTGCGAGGTTTGACATCAATACCAGCCGAATATTTGGCTGTTGGTCTCATGGCAATCGTCGGCATCCTCTTCCCATTTGGAGGATTCTTAACTTCCTATTTCCTTCGGCCAACGCGGGATCCAAATGACCCTACGAAAATGCGCTCAATACTCATCCCTGGGATGGAGTCAGATCAGAGCCTGTATCCTCGAAGATTGAGCACCTATGAATGTGGAGCCGATCCAATTGGAGATGCACGAATAGAATTCCATTTCCAATACTATTGGTATGCCATCATTTTCCTTGTTTTTGATATTGCATTCATGTTCCTATCATTCGCAGGAATTCTGGTTGCAGAATCCACTTCACCTGGTGGCAGCAGTGTTGTTTCTATGGATGAGGCATGGGGCGGATTAGTTAGCCTCACAGCGATTTTCGGATTCATGGTTCTTGGCGTATGGTATGTTTTCCGTAAGCGGGGCAGGATCTACATCTGAGGTGACATAATGACTGACGACGGGCAAAACTACTCCATCTTTAACAGTAGATTGTTGATTGATGTCGTTGGCGATGTCACTGATGAGGCCTTGAAGGCAAGTAAACTGAAAGAAATAATTGGAATAATTGGAGGCAGGCTCTTCAATTGGGCATCCAGAAAGTCGTTTTTCCCGTTACACCTCGGAATCAAGTGTTGTGCCCTAGAGATGGCTGCAGCTGGCGGCCCCCGATTCGATGCTCAAAGATTCGGACTTTTCTTCCGAAGCAGCCCCAGACAATGCGATGTACTTCTCGTCAACGGGCCGATATCGAAGAAGTTTGCAGATCCGATTGTACGACTTTGGGAACAGATGCCAGAGCCAAAGTGGTGTATTGCAATGGGTGAATGCGCAATCTCGGGTGGCCCATACTTCCAATCATACAATGTGCTCGAAGGTGTGGATACAGTAATCCCAGTTGACGTCTATATTCCCGGTTGCCCTCCTCGTCCCGAAGCCCTCATTGATGGTTTTGACCTACTTCGGCAACGTATCCTCCTGAATGGCGTCAGTCCTGAAATGCTTTCAGAAGATCCTCCGAGCTCAGTCGTTGTTGGGGATGATTGAATGGGCATGAAAGTGGATAATGATAAGCAGGTCGCTGCATCCAATGATCTGATTAGCGCCATTCAAGCAGAATTTACTGATGAAGGCGTGACTTGTGAATTGCGATTTCATGCCGGCGGGAAACAGAAGAGGCCCTATGTATTCATTGAATGCCCTCCAGAAATCTGGTTAATTGTAGCAGAAACTCTCTCTGAGGTACATGGTGTAGATTATTGTTCGATGATTACTGGGATTCATTGGCCGGAAAAAGTACCGGAAATGGAATGGCAAGTAGTAGTTCATTTGATGAGAATGAGTATTCAAAATCCTAAATCAAAGGATGGAATGTTGATTCCTACGATAACAGATGCATCTATTGTTCAAGGCGCTACGATGCCTTTGGAATTAGAGATAAGCATAGCAATTCCAGAAACAAGAACCCCTTCTATACCATCTGTCCAGCATATCTGGGTAGGTGCGGATTGGAATGAGAAAGAGACATGGGACCTCGTGGGTATTGATTTCGATGGACATAAGGAAATGAGGCGAGTCCTACAACCACATGAGACTCCAGCAGGATTCCATCCTCTTCAGAAGCAACACAAGTTGCGATATCATGAGTTCAATGAGATGTACGATGATGCCCAAGGATTCATGCGTAAATCCGACGATATTGGCAAGGTCAAGTAAGGAGTGATTTGTATGGCAGAAATGTGGATTTCTATGGGTCCACAGCATCCTATGACTCATGGTCTTTGGACCCTCAAAGTAAAGATTGATGGCGAAACCATCGTTGATACGATACCTGATTTAGGCTACATTCACCGTGGAGTAGAGAAGATTTGCGAGGCTCGCGATTTTACCCAAATTACTCCGTATTGTGATCGTTTATGTTATGCTAGTGCCAATACCTGGTCTCATTCTTACGTCTATGCGGCAGAAAATCTACTCGAAGTGGAAGTTCCAGAACGTGCAGAGTATATTCGTCTCATTGCAGTCGAATTACAGAGGATAGCGAGCCATCTTATGTGGCTAGGTGCTTACTGTCCAGATATCGGAAATCTTACTGCATTCGTATATTGCCTTCGTGAGCGTGAGATGATGCTTGATCTTCTTCAGGAATTGGGAGGTTCAAGGATGCACTATAACTTCCCAAGAATAGGCGGCGTCAAACGCGATCTCCCCCATGGTTTTGCTATGCGTTGCCGCGCAAAAGTGAAGCTTTTCTTGGAAAGAATACACGAGTATGAAGCACTTCTCGATGAGTCTACGATATTTTTGATTAGAACCCAAGGGGTTGGATATGCAAAACCCGAAGAGATGGTGAATCACGGAGTTACTGGTCCGAATCTTAGAGCTGGTGGAGTAAATTACGACGTCAGGTGGGCACACCCTTACTCAGTTTATGATGAGCTAGATTGGACCCCGTCAGTAGAGCGTTCATCGGTAAAGGGTGCTGATTGTTACGACCGTTATCGTGTAAGGCTCGATGAAATGAAAACTTCTGCTAGTCTTGTTCTCCAAGCGCTAGATGGAATCCCAGGAGGTGCCGATACATATCACGAACCAGGTGATCCTGCACTCTTGGGCAAGGCTCCATCAAGGGCAAGTGATGGACAGACTGGCTTCCACCATTTCGAAGATCCAAGGGGCGAATCATTGTTTTACATTGTGGGGGGAGGAGATGCTCGAGGCAAGAATCCATACCGTGTATCCATTCGTTCTCCCATGTTCATTACAATTCCATATGCTGCAAAATGCATGATAGGTTACAAAATTGCAGATGTCCCTGCTATCATGGGGAGTTTCGATCCTTGTATTGGGGAGACCGATCGGTGATAACATGGTTGCAACTGATTGGTTCGATGTTCGAGGAGCAGTGTCCTGGTTGGCCGAACAAACCATGGACTACACTGTGGGCATGACCAGGTTCTGGGAACAGAAGTATTGGTTGAGTGACTTTACTGCTGCATTTGCAATGGCTGCTATAATCTTCGTAGTTACCATGCTTTCAGTTCTCGGCCCGGTATGGATGGAACGCAAACTAATCGCGCGATTGATGGATCATCGTGGTTCAACAATTGCCATACGTTCTTTGTGGACGGGAGAAGGTAACATTCGAGTGCAGTGGTGGAAAAATCTGCCATTTGGTATTGGAATACCTATTGGTTGGATCAATGGTTTCCTATGGAATAATTTTGGAAATGAATCTAGTAATCCTAAGGTTACACAGGTAGGAAATCGAAGTTATGCTGGTTGGTGGTGGGCTCTACCTGGCATGATCAACAACTTCGCAGATTTCACAAAATTCGCAATAAAAGAACACATGCCACCCCGGGATGCAGATACCGTGACTTACGAAGTCGCACCTTTCATCATCATATCCACTACCTTGCTTGTTTTCGCATTCATACCCTATGGACCCACTTTATTTGCGGCTAATCCCGATCTTTCGCTGATTTACATGATGGCAATTTTCGGCATTGCTCCATTAGGTGTCTTTTTCGCAGGATGGGCATCAAACAACAAGTATACTCTCATTGGTGGAATGCGTAGTGCTGCACAATTAACAGCTTACGAAATCCCCCTTCTTGTTACCGTTCTTGGAATTGCAGTTCTTAGTGGCAGTTTGAATATAATTGAAATTGCTGAATTCCAGATGAATAGCTCTGAAGGCAGTGTTTGGAATATTTTCCTAATGCCTCTCGGAGCAGCACTATTCCTGATTACAATGATTGCAGAAGTTGAGCGTACACCCTTCGATATGCCTGAAGCAGAGGCAGAATTGGTAGAGGGCTGGTGGACAGAATATGGTGGAATGAGATGGGGTCTTCTATTCGCATCTGAGTATCTGAGAGCCTTAGCAGCATGTCTTTTGTTCTCATTGTTTTTCTTAGGTGGCTGGGAATTCCCATTTGAGGATTCACTAATCACGATTCCAATTATTGGAGGTCTTTTCGAGTTTATTTTCCAAATAATCCCACATTCAATTTGGCTATTGATGAAAGCATGGCTTGTCTTCGGCTTCTTCATTTGGGTTCGTGCGTCCCTACATCGTGTTAGGACAGACCAAATTCTAGAATTTGGTTGGAGATACCTATTGCCTTTGTCTGTAGTCCAACTGGGATTGAGTATATGGCTCAGGCTAGGAGTGTATGACGGTGGTTCATGGCCACTTATTGTACCTGCTCTAATCACGATTGTTTCAATCATTCTTTTCGTTGTCTTAGTCATGGATGAAGATGAGGACGCTCTTGCTGAGCAACGGCGCCCCTATCATGTCAGCGAGATTAACAAGGCTTCACCCGGTGCTAGAATGAATATGGAGGACTGAAAATGGCGTATCACCCAAGGGCAACACCGAATTTTCGGAATCTTGTAGTCCGGCCGATGTGGATTACATTACGAGCCGCTCTCCGAACGATCCCTGTAATTGGACCCAAGTTCTTTTCTTCGGGGTATCATGGAAAGGAAGCTAAAATGCTGGATGAAAAGACAGCCAACCGAATCAAAGGCGGTGATGGAGCTTCACAGTTATATGCAGCAGATCGTGAAACCAGTCATTTCGTTAAATCACTTTCTCGTCCTGTTACAGTAATGTACCCATACGAGAGATTGGAAGATCTTGAGCCATGGCTATTCGTTCCCAACAACTACAATGGTCGAATTGGTGTTGTGTGGGAAACATGTACAGCATGCAAGGCATGTGTTCGAGCATGTCCAAATGATTGCTTGCACATGGAATCCGAGGTCCGGGTGAATGTACTGGATATGCCCGATGCATCCGATGAAAACTTAGGATTGAGCACGGTTGAATTCATGGAAGGAGGATATCTGGCTCAAAAGAAAGAAAATTTTGAGGATATTGAAAACACATTTTCATTGGAGACGGCCCATGAATCCGCCCCCCAACAATATGATTTTGCCGAGATAATCGATTTGAGTGGCAACACTGCTTCTGTTCGTTGGCAAGATACGGGTAAGATCGAGTCAGTTGATTTGGAGGGCATGATTCCAGCAGAACAGGATATTGTGTCAGGCCGAATCGATTTGGGTAGATGCATGTTTTGCGGTCTTTGTATGGAGTCGTGCCCCTTCAATTCCTTCTTCATGACAAATGAGTACGATGGCATGTCTGGAATGACACGTAACGACTTATGGATGGATGCATCGAGAACAAGAGTCCTTCCAGTTGTACACAAAGAAGCCGTGGATAGAGAGCTTGCTAAGAGAGCAGATAAAGAGCGATCAAAGAGGGAACGAGCTGCAAAGAAAGCTAGCAAAGCGAAGCAGCAAGCGGAAGATACGCCGGAGAATGCTGAAGCGGAGGCCTAAGAATGGCTATCGATGGTGAGTTAATCACCTTTGGAATCTTCAGCCTCATTGCAATATTAGGTGCACTTGGTTGTGTTTATGCTAACCGCGTGGCACACTCTATGCTTTCCTTGACATTCTGTTTCTTCGCAGTTGCAGGCGTCTTTGTACTAGCGGGGGCTGAACTCCTTTCAGCGATTCAGATTCTCGTCTACCTTGGTAGTGTCATGCTTGTTGTTCAGTTCGGTGTAATGCTTACCCGGCGTCAGATTATGGAGGGTGACTTCGAATGATGCGTGCACTAGGGAACTCTGCTAGAGCGGGCATTATCGTCCTCGGCCTCTACTTGATGGGACTTCTTGTGGATGCTCCACGATGGGATGCCCCAATGGTTGAGATGGTCTCTCCGACAGCTCGTTTTGCAGATGTACTCATGGTCGATTGGTCGCTTGCACTTGTGGTTCTCGGCGCCCTTCTCTCTATGGCGATGATTGGTGCATCATACCTTGTCCGTGACGAGCGCCTAGAAAATCTCGTATGGAATGAAAGCGATATCGAGGTCGCTTCTGCACCGAGTAAGAGAAGTTCACCGCCTAAGCCTATGGACAAAGTATCTGGAAACGAACTTGCTATGCTTGCGAACTTCCTTGCTGAGAAAGGTCAGACGGTGTTCCAATTCTTCCGCTCCATTGATCTCGATGATTCTGGTGAGATTGATACGATGGAATTCCAGCTCGCCCTATCCAAGGCAGAGATTGCCAATCTTCCTCCTTGGGACATCGATATTCTAGTATCAAAGATGGACTTGAATGGAGATGGTAAATTGGATCTTCCAGAACTCGATATTGCACTACTCGGTTTAGAATCCACTGAGCCGGAAGCTGAAGTTGAGTCAGAGACTCAACCTGATCCGGATGAGAAACAAGCCCGCAATATCATTGGAGGTGAGGAGGAATGATTGATCCAGGATATGTCGCAGGGCTATCTACGATTTTGTTCTTCATTGGACTTGCAGGAGCTTTCACTCGAAAGCATGCAATCATCGTTCTGATGTGTATCGAGATTATGCTGAATGCTGTGAATCTGAACTTTGTTGCTGTTTCTATGCAGACCGGTAATGTAGAAGGATGGGTCTTCATATCGATTGCAATTGCCATTGCTGCTGCTGAAGTAGCCGTCGGACTTGCAATTTTCCTTTCGTTGTATAGCACTAGGGAGACAATCAACCTCGATGAAGTTGATTTGTTGAAGCACTGAGGTGATGTAGATGGGAGAAACACAGAACGAATCTCGTCTTCTAGTATTCTTGCTGCCAGCATTGTTGATTCCATTGGGTCTTGCGTTCGGTAGCGGAGATGGATCTGCTGAGTGGTCATTCCTCATTATCGCAGCCCCGATGGTCGCATTCCCAATCATCCTCATCGTTGGTCAAGTTTGGAACGGACATACATTTTGGAAGAACACACTGAAGGAAGGCGGTATTCCCGCCCTCATGACAATGACAGTAACACTTGGCGTTGGAATATGGGTACTCGTTGACCATCTCTGTGGGCCGGCAGAACTGTCTGGAGACACTGCAGTGAATCTACTGAGTTGGATTTCCTTCGATGTTTTGGCCCATACTGAGGCTGGATGGATGCTTGTTCCCGGATTTGAGGATATCACCTTTGGTGTCTGGATCGATCAAGTCACCTTGATGCTGCTCTTTGTTGCTACATTCCTGACTTTCCTAATCTGTTGGTTTGCAATCGGTTACATGACTACGGACGAGATCAATGAGGATAGAAACCACCGTTTCTTCGCAGAATATCTCCTCTTCACTGCAGGTATGTTCGGCATGGTGCTTGCTGACAACTTCCTCTGGTTGTTCATATTCTGGGAGATTATGGGATTGTGCTCCTACCTGCTCATCGGATTCTACTACTGGAAACCGAGCGCTGCATCTGCGGCTAAGAAGGCGTTCATGACTACACGTGTCGGCGACGTCTTCCTGATGGTCGGTTTGCTCATCTTGTACAGAATCTATGGTTCACTCAATTTCGGTGTCGTCTTCGATGATCCATCGACCGGCGTCAATGGATTACCTGTTGATGTCGAACTCCTTGGATGGGCCCTGGTCATGCTTTTCATTGGAGCAGTAGGTAAGTCTGCTCAGTTCCCACTCCATGTGTGGCTGCCAGATGCAATGGAAGGCCCTACTCCGGTATCCGCTCTAATCCACGCAGCGACGATGGTGAACGCAGGCCTCTACCTCGTTGCACGAATGGTTCCATTCTTCGATGTCGCTCATGGTGGCTTGGCAGGTCTCGAGAATATAGGCATCCTGATTGCATGGGTGGGAGGAATTACCGCATTCATGGCGGCGGGAATCGCTTTCGTCCAGAACGATATCAAGAAGGTTCTAGCATATTCGACGATGAGTCAACTAGCCTACATTTTCACTGGTTTGGGCGCAGCCCTCTGGTTCCTCAATCAAGAAGGTGATGCCATGCATACTGCAGGAATCGTTGTACTAGGTTCCTCCCTGTTCCATCTTTTCAACCACGCAATGGCGAAAGGTATGCTGTTCATGGCTTCGGGCTCCGTGATTCACGAGGTCCATCACGCGCACGATCATCTACATCACGACAACCATAGTCACGATGACAACGACGATTTGAGCGAAGTCCCCAAGGCCCTTGTCGCTCTTGTCAAACATCTGAGAAGCGAAGGCATAACTCTCCGAGAGTTCTTTTCCAAGCTTGATGTTGACGATAGCCGTACTCTCGACCTCGACGAACTCCGTTCCGGCCTCATGGGCATTGGAATCGTCGAAGAAGAATCTGCAGTTGATGCGATGATTGCAGCAATGGATCGGAACGATGATGGCCAGATCGATCCAATCGAATTAGATTCCTACATGATGGATTTCTTGATTGGAGGGCGCGTTGAATCTCACGGTGGTCACGAAGATTTCGACCCGCAGGACATGCGAAACATGGGGGGCCTTGCAGCCCATCTTCCAGTGACTTCAACGGCGATGATGTTGGGTTCAATGTCAATCATTGGTATTCCATTGATTGGGGGATTCTGGTCTAAGGAAGGCATCNTTGGCTATACCTGGAAGGCCTTTTTTGAGAATGAACCTTTGATGCTTGGGCCTGCATTACTCGTTCTCATGACAGCGGGTATGACTGGCTTCTACATGACGCGCATGTGGATGATGACCTTCGCTGGTACACCGAAGTCCGACGTGGTCGATCATGTTCACGAAACTACGCCATGGATCAAGACTCCACTCGTGACCCTCTCAATCGTAACCGCCTTCACGGGCCTCCTGTTGTCGATGTTTGGTGTAGTGAAGTACCTCGGTGGTAAGTACGACGAATTGAAGTTGTATGATTCACATAGCTACGATCCATCAGTAATTGATGCATTTGTTTACGCCCTCGAGCACGCTTTCTTACCTTCGGATCCCAATATGATGGCCGTCGGTTACACGACGATTGTGCTTGCCTTCTTGCTTGGACCTTGGTTTGCGATGCGAGTCCACGGTGGTTCTCTGAAGGAGGGTGTTCATGCCTTCCCTCTTGTTGGATGGTTGGTCAATATTTCAGGACGGCCTAGCCGAATGGATGCTTCTCGTATGGCCTCCTCCTCACTTGCACGGGCATTAGAAAATCGCCTNTACATCGACGACCTCTACGATGANATCATTCGTAGGACNGTGATACCGTTCTCATNTCTCAGCGCTTGGTTCGACAAGCGAGTCATAGATGGCATTGTGAAGAGTGTTGAACTCGGATCTCAGGGCGCAAGTCAGCGAATCCGATTACTTACCACTGGAAGCGCTCGCGACTACATCTTGTATGCTGCCGTTGGTGCATTGAGTATCACATTCATACTCCTGGGGGTGAACCTTTGAATTCACTAGAGATTCTCACATTGACTCCTCTTGCTGCGGGCCTTATGCTCCTCTTCCTTCACGAGATTGTTCCAAACCAGACCAAGGAGAAGGCAACTGAGTTGATTCGTTATGCGAATCTTGGTATTGCCATCATCCTCTTCCTTCTTGCAACCCAAATCGGGTTTGAGACAGACTGGATTGACACATGGGCTGCAGGAAACTTCGGTGGTCAGAATGCATACGTCCTCGAGAGCACACCTGTTTCTCTGATTTCTAGTATCGGGGTCACTTGGCACATAGGTATCGATGCGCTATCTTTCCCAATGGTCTGGTTGACTACGCTCCTTATTCCACTCTCGATGCTCGTACAGTGGGATGCAGAGAAGGGTGCACAGTTCCACAGCCTGATATTGATAATGGAAGGCGCACTGCTTGGTGTCTTCGTTGTCCTTGATTTATTCCTGTTCTACGCGTTTTGGGAACTTACTCTTGTTCCAATGTTTTTCCTGATTCTTGTCTGGGGCGGATCTGATCGTCGATACGCTGCAATGAAATTCTTCATTTACACATTCTCAGCGAGCATTCTGATGCTTATTGGTATCCTGATTGTCTACTTCCACAGTGCTCCTGCTGGCAACTTTACAGGTACTCTAACCGGACATCATTTCGACATGANCGCTTTGATGCAACAATCGACGTTAATCGATTCAGCTGGTTTGAGAATGGTTGTCTTCCTCCTCTTATTGGTTGGCTTCGCGACTAAGATGCCTAGCGTCCCAGTCCATACTTGGCTACCTGATGCGCACGTTCAGGCTCCTACGGCTGGTTCGATGCTTCTTGCAGGTGTCATGCTAAAGATGGGTGCCTATGGTTTCCTCCGCATAGCAGTATCGTTCTTCCCTCAGGAGACGGTGACCATGATTCCATTACTAGTATTCCTCGGGATGGCTAGCCTGTTTTATGGTGCATGGGTNTGCCTTGGTCAGACGAATCTCAAGCGAATGGTTGCATACTCCTCAGTNTCGCACATGGGTCTAATCTTCCTCGGAATTGCAACAATGCAACCGCTCGGTATCGCAGGTGCTTTGTTCATGATGTTCGCCCATGGTCTAATCTCACCACTTCTCTTTGCCGTGTGTGGTTCTTTCAAGCATCACTATCACACGCTTGAAATCGGTTCAATGCGGGGACTTGCCCACCATAGTCCATTCATGGCAGGACACATGATGCTTGGTTGGATGGCAAGTCTTGGTCTACCGTTACTTGCTGGATTCGTTGCTGANGTTGCCATCATGATTGCTTTCTGGATGACTTTTGGCTGGTGGGTGCTCATACCTGCTCTGACTCTTATCCTCACTGCTGGATACTATCTCTGGTCCATGCAGCGTACTATCTTCGAAGGTAGTGACCCACACCGCGGCATCCTACCAGATACAATGCATGGTGAGGAACCGCGTGACATCACTTGGCATGAGAACGTCGGGATGTTCATTCTTGGAGGTCTTGCAATCCTCTTCGGTATCTTGCCNGCTATCTTCTTTGACATGATGTCGAATTGGAGCAGTGGCCTAGTGAGCGAGATACTCATCGATGCTCTGACCCAACTGGAGGTGACACCATGAATATCGAATCACCACTTCTAGCTAGTCCACTGTTAGGTGAGGTCCTTCGCCCTGAGATGACGATTCTTATCGGCATAATCCTCCTGATTGTGGTGCCCAACCTAGGTAATGCGACAATCCGCATTCCGATGACAAAGTTCCGAATCCCGGTATTCCTCGGGGGCCGCCGATTCACGATGACTAGTGATCCATTGATTCCAGGTGTGATTTCGATGTTCGTATTACTGCTCAGTATGGCTTCGAGTTTGATGACATTCGTTGATGGCCATGAACTCGTCAATGTCTGTATTTCAGCTAGTGGAGCGATCCAGCAGGGATGTATTGGTTCTGATTACATCCTTCGTTCGGACCCCTATAGTCGGCTTTTCACGACGATTTTCTTCTTCGCACTTCTTCTTGGAACAGCGGCGATGATTAATCGCATGCCCGCTTTCGTTGATGCAAAGGCGCCTCATCCTGATGATACTGGACCAATTCGAATTCATGCAATTCGTCGGCTTTTGAATAACCGTCGTCAGGGCGATTTCCATCTTCTCATTCTCTTTGTCGCACTTGGTATGAGCATCGTTGCACTTTCGACACACCTCTTCCTTCTGTTTATTGGACTTGAGCTTGCATCTCTCGCAATCTATGTCTTAGTGGCGTTCATGAAGGAGGAAGAAACCAGTGGCGAGGCTGCGACAAAGTATTTCCTAACAGGTTCCGTTGCAAGCGCGATTACCCTCTATGGTATGTCTTTGCTTTACATTTGGAGCGGTTCCGCTTCGAATTATGCTACAGCTTCGCTTTCTCTGGTGGGACCTAATGGCCTTGCAGCGACTTGGCAGGCGATGGATTCAGTGGATCCATTGGCGGCCATCGGCTTTGGCATGGTACTCGTTGGATTTGGCTTCAAGATTAGTGCAGTCCCCTTCCACTTTGCCGCCCCTGATGCCTACTCTGGAACCTCTGCACCGATGGCCCTGATTCTTGCGACCGCCTCCAAAGCGATGGGTTTCGCTGCTCTCACCCGTGTCCTCATCGTAATGGCAATGCCTGAGTATGGAGCCGAAGCGGCTTGGCTCCTCTTAGTGGGTATCCTCTCAGTGGTTACCATGACTTGGGGTAATCTCGCCGCACTCTCCACTGAGAATCCGAAGCGGATGCTTGCGTACTCAAGTGTAGCACATGCAGGGTATCTTCTCGCTGCCTTGGCAGCACTTGGTTCAGGAATGGCAGGCGCTGCGACCTCCCGCCTTCTAGTTACAGCTATAGTATTCCACCTTCTTGTTCTGGCCTTCTTCAAGTCCGGAGCGTTCCTCGTCCTTACACTCACTGAGATGAAGGGCGACGATGCGAACAAGATGGAGTCCCTCTACGGACTTGGTCGTCGCGATCCGATTATTGCGGCAGCTATGTTCGTATTCATGCTCGCTCTCGCGGGTGTCCCTCCACTATCCGGATTCCTATCCAAGTTCCTTGTGATTGATGGTATTGTAACAGCCAGTACCGCGAGTGGTTCACTTTCTGCAGGCGGGGCTATTGAGTGGCTATCCAGTGTTCATTGGGTCTTCTGGCTAGCTGTTTCAATGGCAGTCAACAGTGCTCTGTCACTATTCTACTATCTACGAATCGGCCAAGTTATGTTCTTCGAAGCTCCACGTTCAATCCGCCCTCTTCCTGAGGCACCTATGGTTCGTATCGCCGTAATCCTCTGTTTGTTCCTGACTGTGCTTGCAGGCCTCGGTCCATTCAGTCAAACTCTCGTTGATATGGCGACTATGGCGGCGCAGGAACTACTGCGTGTCTGAAGTCCACTCCTGAACGTGCCTGTTTTTATTGGGTGGGCTGCAGCCTAAGGTAGATGGGACGTCGTCGTGAAGAGAAGGTGGACGAGGAACTCCTCGCCCAGATGGAGTCTGGAGAAGGCACTAGCCGCATTCGAGTCCCCCTTCCAAAACGCAAGGTGAATGAGATGTTCGCTATTGCTGACCAGATGCTTGGAGGACGGCGAGTCCGTGCAATTTGTGAGGATGGCGAGGTACGTATTGCTCGCATTCCAGGTAAGATGCGCCGTCGACAGTGGGTTCGTGAAGAGGATCTAATTGTAGTTCAACCATGGGAATATCAGGACGATCGTGCGAACGTCATTACCCGTTATTCGAAGACTCAAGCGATGTATCTTTCCCGTAAGGGTCAACTCCCACCTATTGTCGATGTATTCGGTACCAAAGAAGACCCCGTTGATATGGGAGATGACAGCGGTATCTTTGCCTCAGGTGATGATGATGATGATGATGCTGGTCTCTTTGGAGGTGCAGATGATGATTCTCTTTTCGATTCTGGGGATAGCGATGAAGTAGATGATGATTCAGAGGAGGAAGAGGTTCCAGATGAGGAACCTGAACAACCAGCATCCTCTGAGCCTTCAAACACACCCGATAATTCAGACATCGATGACGACGACGACGATATGGACATTGACTCTTTCTTTGGATAAGGTGAGGTCTTGGACGACGCTGATTCCTTCGAGGATGAACTCGAGGAGATTGATACGAAGGAGATGCATGGCGAGGGTGGTTATGCCACTGAGTGGATGGAACAGCCCAAGATGAAGCGGATGTTTCAGGAGATCGAACACCGACTTGATGGAGTACTTGGCAAAGGTCAGTATGAGTGGGTAGACCGTCGAGTATTCGATCAGGTGTTTGACAGATCTACACTTCTAGCCATCTACAAACTGATGCGTCAAGGTGAAGTCGATACAATCGAATTTCCAATTGCTAGTGGTAAAGAGGCGCATGTATTCTACGCAACAAGTCCGAACGGACCTCGTGCAGTGAAAATTTTCCATACTACTAATGCGGTCTTCAAGAGCCTAACAAAATACATCGAGGGTGATCCACGATTTGGTGGACTAAGTCGCCGCCATCGTGAACTAGTAACTATTTGGGTACGTAAGGAACATCGTAATCTTAAGCGGCTGGAGAATTGTGGTTTGCAGGTACCTGCAGCCTATGGTGTGTATCGAAATGTACTCGTAATGGAGTACCTTGGTACACCTCACGGTCCTAGCCCCCGTATCCGTGATATCCAGATTGAGAATCCAGAAGCGGTGTTCAATGAACTCGTAGATTTCATGCGAATAGCTTGGAACGTTGCCGAGATTGTTCATGCCGATCTTTCAGAGTATAATGTTCTGTGGCATGATGCCGAGCCTTGGATTATCGATGTCGGCCAAGCGGTGAAGACCGCGCATCCGAACGCACAGGAGTTCCTGATTCGTGATGTTCGAAATGTTTGCCGTTGGGCGAATCGCCTTGGTGTGGATGCACCTTTTGAGGAAACCTTACTCAGTGTTCTAGAGGAATGAGGACCCATCGGGTTCAAGTGGATTAGCGGAGGACGCAGGACCGATGGAACTGCTTGCGCGGATTGCCAAGGACCGCATTGGTGTCGTTATTGGCAAAGGTGGCGATACTAAGCGGGCTATCGAGAAGGAAGCCCGTTGTCAACTCCACATCGATTCGGACAGCGGTGAGATATCTGCAGATTGGAATGATGATAGCGACCCGATTACCCGTCTGAAGATGCCCGATCTAATACGTGCTATTGGGCGAGGTATGTCACCACAGCGTGCTATTCAGTTATTGGATGACGACGTGCATTTGAGGATGTACGACATCCGCGATTGGGTGGGCCGCCAGTCCAATCAAATCAAGCGTATGCGAGGACGTGTGATCGGACGAGAAGGTCGCATCCGTGAACTCGTGGAGGAATTGAGTGGTGTCGAGATTGTTGTTTACCGTTCTACCATCCTCGTAGTTGGTGATATTGAATCCCTAGCGGTTGGTTCTGCTGCTGTCGAACGTCTTCTTGGAGGATCTGAACATGGCACGGTTTTGAAGTTCCTCGAAAAGGAGAAGCGGAGACAGAAAATCGAGCGTCAGACGTTGCCGATGCATTCGGAGCGTCAAGTAACCGGATCTACGAGATTCGACGATCTTGTTCCTGGACTTGCAGCAGCGCGTGAACGTCGTAATCAGCGGCGCTTCAAAGGAATTCAAGTGGATCCTGAGGATGAGGCAGCAGTTTCTGAGATGATGGGACTTGCAGAGGATGAGCATGTCCAATATGAGGAAGAGTGATTCACTCCTCGTCCTTACCGAGTCGCATTGTCCAAGCCATCCAACCAGCGGCGAGGACTACCAGAATCAATGCCGGCATGAATCCTGATACAGCCTCGATAGTTCTAGGCCGTGCACCACTCACCATGAGATACTCCTCGTTGTTCCCCTCATCTTTCTCCGGAATAGTGTCATCTGGATCTACGACTAGCCTCAGATCATATTCGCCGGCAGCTAGTAGTTGGACGTTGAATGGGTTGAGTTCAGCTCGCATCTGATAGAGGTCGCCTGCTTCAAGAGTCCGAGTTTCAAGGGTTGTCCAATTGGTATCTGATGTTCGGTCACTAGGTGCCATCTCAAGCCGTACAACGAGGGACCCAGTATGCACCTGATTGGATACGACAGTTCCTGTGACATTGATTTGGTCGCCAGTGTTTGCAGCGATAATCAGGCGGTCCACATTGACATCCTCAAGGGTGAAGTCAATTCCCGGTACTATGCGTACATAGGTTGGTGGGCTGATAACCTGATTTCCTGCAATATCGACCATCACAGCGGAAAGTGCTAGCCAATCACCTTCTTTCGTACTCCAGTCAATTCCTGAAGGCGCCCCAGAGGAAAGAGTCGCACTCATCCCAGTACCGAGATCAAGCCAGCGATTGGTGATATCAGGTATGCTGCCTGCTCCGTCTCTGTCGAAGCCATAGCGCAGAGTCGTATTGCCTGCATCTATGCCAGAGTGACTGTCAGTTGCAAGAAGTGAAACGGTGACGTCAACCATTGTCCTCGAGGTAATTTCTGGAACTGACCATCCACCTGAAACCGCATCTGTGCGATCAGTCCAGAATACATGATCGGTTGTATTGCCGGTGTTACCTAGACGGTCTATAGCTCGAAAACTCATGGTAACTTGTCCTTCAGTTAGTGGAAGCGTGGTAATTGCACCTGATCCGAAATTTGACCACGTGCCCTCTCCAGCGCGCCATTCGTAATGATCGATTCCACTTCCCCCTGAGTCGGTAGCTCCTGAAGATACTCCGCCTACGGTGACGAATGATTGGTCCGTCCAAGTTTCAGTTGGCACGGAGAAGACCGGCGTTCCGATACTTGGCCCACTTCGATCGATACCGAGATACAATGTTCTAACCGCTGTGTTTCCTGCTTCATCATGAACAGTAAGGACCACATCGTGAGCCCCTTCGTCAAGATCTCCTGGAGCCCATGACCAGAGGTTCAGCAGCGTACCTGGTCCATCAGAGGGGGGGTTTCCAGTTCCGGGAGCAGATGTAACAACCGCTTTCTCGAGATTGTCATCAGATGCCGACCACCGGAATGTCATGACACTATTCGCTTCGATGTCAAACCAAGCACGGTTTGAGGTGCTAGAACCGTCACCAACCGTTGCGTCATCGACGGTGAAGGTGAGGGATGAAGGAGCAGTATTGTCAATTGCGAATATCCCGGTTGTTACGACCACATCCGCGCTACCGTCGGTTTGGTGTCCGGTAATACGGAGTCGATAGTTCCCATCATTGTGTCCAGAGGTGTCCCAATTCGTCGACCAAGGTGTTGTTGTGAGGTTGTCGACTTCAGCCCAAGCACCATTTTCTTCGATCTCGACAAGCACGGAATCCAATCCATCAATATTGACAACTTGGATTGATTGGGTGCCGCCTATTACTTCGTCAACCTCCGGAGGATCCACGAAGTCCAATTGCCCGCTTCTAGCCACAGTAGCCCCTACACTGCTCGTACCAATGCTCAGAAGCATCAGGGCCGCGAGGAAGACGGACGGGGCGATACGTTGCATGGAACGCTCCAGATGTGCAAGTGCACGCCCTTCAATCCTTTCACGCTGAACGCAGCGGGAGCGTTGAAGTGCCCCGATGTCCCATCGTGCAGCATGAGACCCGCTCTCATCGTAGCCATGCTCCTCTTCAGTCCGGTGCTAGGCATGGTGGTAGCATCATCAGCAGGAGATATTTCGGTAGATGAGACAGATATCCAGATTATTGGTAATCTTGAGAATGGAGCATCGGTTACCGTTGAAGTTACTATTCACAATGCAGGGGCTGCTACGGCATCTGTATGGTGGGAGCTCAGTCAAGAATCTTCTAAGATTCACGAAGGTTCCTTCATTTCGGTTGCTGCAGGTGGTACAGCCACGACTCAGACAGTGACGGATTTGACTGCCGCAGGATCGATGACCATCACAGTTGATTTTGCGTCAGGGGGTATTGCTGCGAGCCAGTCGAAGATTTTCAGCATCGCAGATCGACCGAATTTGGTAATCGGATCTCTTCTAGTTGACCCTCCAGGTCCATATTATCCCGGCGACTCGTTTAGTGCAAATGTAAGAGTGGACAATATTGGAGGCGCATCTGCCGCTGCAAATAGCATATCGTTCGCAATTGGTGAGGCGAGCCCAAGCGAATATCCGGTGGCACCCCTATCCGCTGGTCAATCAGTATGGATTAACCGTACTATGAGTGCTCCTACTGCCGATTCTGAACTAACGGTCGTGGTAAACAGCAATCAGAATGATGGTGTGCTAGAATCTCAAATTGATGACAACGAGCAAACAACTCAACTCGTCATACAGAGCCCTCCTAATTTCTTCCATGATGATTCTGGCGTCCTTGTCAATACCCCTGGTAGTGCTCTTACAGGACCATGGACACTTTCGGGAACGGTACTACGTCAGGGTGGTACAGGTTCCGCCAGTGTACCTTTGCAGTTCAAGCGTGCCAATGATGGACCGCTCGTTCATTCTATTTCTGTTGAGTTCGCAGATGGTCAATCGTCCTCTGTTTGGACAGCTACGTTGGATGACACCATGTTCCTTGAGACAGAGGGTGAGATTATGCTCGATGCAATCATCGATGCCTCTGGAACTCTTCAGGAGATTAGCACTTTTGACAATACGGAGGGCTTCTCAATAATCCTCTATCCTGAACCTAATGTCGTGGTTTCCGATCTGGCTATTGCCTTGCCTCAGCAGGCGAAGGATGGCGATCCAGTCACCTTTACTGTCAGTGTCCAAAACGTAGGTTCACTCACAGTAATTGGTGAGATGTCTGCAACCTTCGATGGGGAAGCCCTCACTCCTGTTGGGCGATCAATACCAGCACCATCTGCAACAGAATCGGGAAGCATTAGCATTGAGTTCAGTGGAGTTGCCCGTGGAGATATTACCCGGGATATTCCGTTCACTGCAACGTGGATTGCAAACACCAACAGCTATGATTCCTCCACAGAGGATAACACTGCCACTGGCTCCGTACAATTGGTTAGTGACCTCAAGATTCGCTTCCTTTCTGATGAAAGTTGGAGTGTCGATCCTCCTCTGCGACCAGATGAAACAGCGGTATATTCTGTCACCGTAACTGCCCAGGAGGGATCTGGTATCGAGACCTTCATTTGCAGGGATCAGTCAACAGGAGATGATCTTGGAACGACTGTGGTGAACCTTCCTCAAGTTGGCGATAATGACATTGTATCTTGTGAAGTTACACCTACTCAGGTAGGCGACTTGCAACTTGCAATCATTGCTCTGAATGGAACTGTTCCATCCAAGACCTCTGTCTGGACAGTCGCGGCCCTCACTGAGCAGATAGATCCAAACGAAGCAAACCGCGCACTTGGATTCACTCTCATCATCGTCATGGGGCTACTTGGCGTCCTTGCGCTCGTTGCAGCGGTGATTCTAACTCGTCGTGTAATCGAGGATACAGAGCGTGAAACCTTCGATCTCTGTCCTGCCTGTGGTGGGGAGATTGAAGGTGATGAGGAGGCTTGCCCGTACTGTGATTTCGAACTCCGTAAAGGATTCGAAAAGTTCCATGATTGTGGTAATTGTGGTAGTCCAGTACCTTCTTCCATGGATAACTGCCCATACTGTGGGGCAGGTCAGGAGGTTAGTGACCACTATGAGCAGCGGGAACGCCGTACAATCCCCGTTCTTGAGGATGAGCCAGAAGAAGAGGAAGATGAGGAAGAGATTGTTCTCGGCACTAGTGACTTTGGCGACCAAATCCAAGCCTTCGGCGTATCCGAGGATGCAGTTGAGGAGGATTGGGAAGATGGCCTAGAGAGTGCAGAGGCGCAGATTCGCGATATCGAAGAGGAATATGAGCGTATCACCTCTGTAATTGAGGATGAAGAGATGGGCCAAGAAATTGTTGAAACTGCTCTTCAGGCTCAACAACTTGAATCCAGTCGAGATCTCGATTCTTTCCTCGACGACAAAGGAAAGCGTCGTGCACTCAAGGATGAGGATGTTGAGTTGAGTGCTAGCGATGCGAATATCCGTCAGGATCTGTATGACTTGACCGGGGAACAAGGTGTCATGCCGGGTGAAGAGGTCGTCTACGACGAACTTTCCGATCCATCATCTCAGGTCGGTAAGGAGATTGATACTGACCGTGTAAGTGACTTCTCTTCATTATCTGCCGAAGCGGGCCACACTGAAGGTCTCGTTGATGATTCTCAAGCACAGGAATCCGAGGACAAGCCAAAGCGACGTAGGAGCTTACGACGAAAGGGCAAGTCCGACGAATCGGAAGAATCGCAGGATTGAATGGGGGGCGCCGTTCTTCACTGATTGCCTGAGTGATGACAGAGTGGGTCAGAGCGTAGCGTTGACGAACCCTATGAGTGCAGACAGGCGAATACCGGGGGGACGAGATGAAGCGAAAAAACGCTCTACACCGCCGCTCTATCCTCGCGTCTTTGATTGTTCTAGTGATGCTTAGTCCAGGATGTTTGAGCTTGGTCACAAGTCGCGAGATGATGGAAGGAATGAGAGCCGAATATGAGGTTTACAATCGCCAATCCACTGAAGGTTGGGCGTATACCTTCGATACCCAGAATACACAGGCTGTACAATATACAAATCAGACAGATGTCCCAATAGATTCCACTGTAAGTGAGTTCGAGATTCTCTTCGATGCCACATTCCCTTGGTCGGATACCGTGAATGACACCTTCCCTGGTGTGCAAGATCTCGTAGATGTCCGCTATGCCGAAGCGTCATTGTGGGAGCCTGGAGAGTATCCATCGGGAACTCCGTTCTGGACAGAACGAACAACTTCCAACTACGAGCAGACACGCTTCCGATATGTGAACGAGGCATCATCACCCTTTGAGGCCGGGGACTGGCAACTCACAATCGATGCACAAGGTATCGGAATCGAAACTCCCGTGGATATCTTAGATGTCTACGATTCGTTCACCGTTTACGTCACTGTCACTCGACCTTGTGTCCACTTCGAAGAGGTACATGAGGACGGCGAGTGTACAGATCTCATTCTGCTTGAGTGATAAGCCGGTCAGGACAATCCTCTCGTCGTGAACAATGGGCACATTTCCCTGGTCGTTCGTGGTCACGTTTTGCTCCACCTTCAACCATAGTTCGTTGAATATCAATCAGCATATTCTTCATCTCGTTCTTGGCAGACATAGTCCATTCAATTGAATGGACGGATTCAGACCCGTAGCGAAGAAGTCCGAAGGGTGGAGATTTTCCTGTTACGGCAGTGATTAATTGCAGGTATGCCAATACCTGGAAACGATGACTTTTGTGTGGATTTTTCGGAGTTCTACCGGACTTGAACTCAACTGGAATCATGTCCTCTCCAATTTTAGTAATCTGATCTGGTCGACCCCGAAGGCCTGATTCAGGATCCTCAAGGAGAAGTGCCCCTCCTCCATCGCTGTATCGAATATCCCCTAATCCGTCCATTCCAATTTTTTCGTCCGTTTCTTCGATATTCTGATTTGCTCGTAGTGCAGCTTGCAATCGTGTGTTGGCGAGCAACGTCCAAACAAGAGCAATTACAAGCAAAGCAAAGGTCGCGACGCTTCGATTATCTGCGAAATTTAAGGCGATTCCGTGAAGGCTCAAGGCCACTGCTGCGAACAGAATCAATGCTTCTGGTCGACCGAAGGTAAACCATCCATCCTGGGAAAGGCGCCATGGCTTCGATAGTGGATGGAGACGATCTCCGATTTCAGAGAGGGCCTTTGGGGCATCAACAATCTCTTCGTCCCAACCGATCCACGTCCTCCAAGGAAGGAAAAGTAGGGCGATAGCAACTAGAAGCCAAACAAGAGCAAGCAGTACGAGATACCCTCCGATGGATTTGGCAATTTGGTCATCAATCGTTCCGTCCTGAACGAAATAGAAAGCAGCCGTATCTGCGGCCAGAGTGAGTACTACTGAGAACCACCAAGACCAGATGACGAGGTTCTTGGTGAACCGTTCCCGCGCCAAGTTTCTTTCTACAATCATTGTGTGGAGTTTTTCATGCTCCTCGATACCACGGCGAACTTCTTCTCCTTTGGCCGAGACACCCTCTTGGGACAATCTCCAACTCATTGGACAGTATACGAAGCGCTCTACGTCTGATGCCGAGACGTGAATTGGTTTTCCGTCAGAATCTACCCAAAAACCTTGGTCGCCTTTACGACCTTCCATGAGAGGAAGGCGAAGCGATTCAGACAGGTTCACGATGGTAATTTTAAGTTCATACATCTAAGGTCTTTGTACGAATCACGAGGTAATTGAAGATGGGTGGCGCAGCGAAGTGGTTATGAATGGGCGGAAAGTGGGCGCGTTGCTGAGTCACATGATGGAAGTCGATTACCTCATTCCCCGCGACATGTATGAACAGCATTTCGTGCATATTGGAACCCAACAAAGTAGTGCACATATGACACCCTTCCTTGAGTCTGAGAAGCAGGAAGGTACAGGACTCTACTTGATTGATCTTGAGCAGACAAACAGCCGTTTCTTCACGGTTGCTAACTTCCTAAGCCGCTTCAAGCCAGAGAACATTCTAGTCGTCAGTGCTCGCCAGTATGGCCAGCGTCCTGCACGCCGTTTCGCTCAGGCGATTGGTGCTCGGCATATCGTCGGGCGTTTCATCCCCGGTACTCTTACCAACCCTCGTCTACGCAGTTACATCGAGCCCGAGGTCATTATCGTGACAGATCCTCAGGCTGACCAGCAAGCACTTTCCGAGGCAGTCAATACTGGACTTCCAGTAGTCGGTATCTGTGATGCTAACAACACGCTCCGCTTTGTCGACTTGGTTCTTCCAGCTAATAACAAGGGTCGCCGTAGTCTTGCTCTAGTTTACTGGCTCCTCGCCCGCGAGGTAGTCAAGGCACAGGGGCGCGTCTCTGACTCTGATTGGGCAAAGGCCGAGCAGATTGAGGACTGGGAGTCCTCCTTCTGATTATTCGTCACTGTCAAGACCTCATGCCCCTCCCCGCGGCTATGGACCCTGTCCCGTTGTTCCTGGCTCCTATGGCAGGAGTCACGGATCTTCCATTCCGGCTTCTTGCCCGAGAATGTGGTGCTGATATCACGGTGACTGAGTTCACAGCAGCAGCAGGTCTGAACCGAGATGATGCACGAAGTTGGCGGCGCCTAGAATCTGATCCACGGGAATCTCCGTTTATTCCACAGATTTTTGGGGGTGTCGAGGAGGAGATGGTTGGTACTACACGAGCTCTGTCCTCTGTTGCTGATGTAATCGATCTCAACTTTGGTTGCCCGGCTCCAAAGGTCTGCAGGAACTCAGCAGGGGCTGCTCTTCTTGGTGACCCTGATCGTCTTGTCTCGATGGTCCGAGCATGTATTGCAGCAAGCGATGTTCCTGTTAGCGTCAAGGTTAGACTTGGTACTGGTTCGGGGCCAAACACGGCACTCAATATCGCTCAGCGTCTCGAAGCTGAAGGGATCTTGCGAATAGCAGTTCACGGCAGAACACTGCGCCAGAGGTACTCTGGAGATGCTGATTGGCATCAGATTAGGGAGATGGTAGATGCTTTGTCGATTCCAGTAATTGCCAACGGTGATGTCATCGATGCAGATTCGGCGAAGAAGTGCCTAGAGGTTACGAATGCGGCAGGTTTGATGATTGGCCGTGCAGCTATCGGTAACCCAGACATTTTCCGCCGGATTAAATCGGGGTTGGGTTGGTCTACTAGCCTGGCTCCGTGGGTGGATCTCGAAGCTCAAGCTGCACCTGGTTGCGAACGTGCAGCAATCAAGCTCTGGGCTTGGCGGCGCTACTGTGAATTGGCAGAGGAGGCATACGGTGACAGGCGAAACACGCACCTTAAGCGACATGCAATCTCATTCACGAAGGGTATTGCTGGTGCAAGTAAGATGCGCATTCGCCTCCATAGAACCCTTGCTGCAAAGGACCTAATGCATACAGTTGACGAGTTCCTTGAGACCTCTATGCGAGGTAGTAGTATCATTGTATGAGGTCTACGTACTTCTCAGTAATCATCTCTAATCTTCGGAGTAACCGATCAACACGATCCTCAATCTTACGTTTCACCGTTGCCGCATCCTTCCCTGCAAGTCGGTATCCATATGGTACCCGTCCGCCGAGGGTATTCACTAGGAGGCAGCGAGCTTCAAGATCGACGTCCTTGAGAACATCTTCAACACTTTCTGTTGTCAATCGGCCCTGCTTCAGAGCGTCGATAAGAGTAGTCGCAACCCCCTCATCAAGTCGTCCTAGGCCTCCACGTCCCAGTAACCACCGTTCCCCTCGGCTTGCCCACTGGTGGGTCAGGCCTACGAAGACGTCATGCGGAATCCGGTCACTCAGGAGAACACGTTCAACCATGTGGCTGGCTCGAAAACGGTCGAGGACACCAAGAATACGGGTGCGAGTCTCAGATGTCTTATCCATGAGCACATCTGTAGTTATTGGACGTAGTGAGTTGGCTAGAACATCAAAAGTTCTCAAGGCAAGATCGTCTTCAATGCGTCCTCGAGAACCACAGTATCCTAGGTCCCTCATTAGATGATGTAACTCATCATCTCCCTCTTCCATTGGGCCGGCTTCAGCGATAGAAATGCGGAATGAGAGATCTTCAGTTCCTTGCTGCAGTGCTTCAAGTGTCATCCGATCATTGGATTCTACAATACGATTGTCGAATGCTGTAAGGCGCTGCTTCAGAATGGTACGTGCTTGATTTGCAATTAGCTCGATGGTGTTAGGTAACGACCCATTTCGGAGAACATGGTGCTTCCATCTATCTTCAGTAATCACACTCAAGATTCCGGCAGACCTCAACTTAACCAGTTGATGATGTAGAGCAGTGGAACTCATTCCAGCAGCTTCTTGGAGAGTCCGACTGTCCCACCCTCTTCGTGGTTCTGTAAGGAATTGATCTCGCATCAATCGATGTAGGGCGCCACGAGAATCTTCGACAGAGTCACCCTGCCCCCGTCGACGGATAAGTCCGAGAGAATCGAGAATCCAAGCTAGGTGTACATCGGGGTCATCTGTGCCAATAGGCATCGGATGTTCCTCAAGCTTCAGGATGAACACAGGCCTTGTTCTCTGGTTCAGGCTCAATAGGATTCGGACGAAGATGTACGAATAGCCATTGATTCAGACCCGAATGGATTCATCCAGCCAATCATATTCGATGTTGCCATTTCTCAGCCCTGCAAGATGAGGTGCAAGTTGGAGGTCGCTACTGTGCATGATTCCTCGTCTCCGGAGGACAGTTATTGCCGAATGGACCGATGCGCGTGAACGTCCAAGGTTTCGGGCAAGTTGCGCCTGAGATCGAGGCAACTCATCTCTGCAAAGATGAGCCACTACAAGACGTTGGACTGTGGAGAGGCCGACGGGCATCATTGCAGCCGCTCGTTCGTCATCCCCTACTGTGATTCCTGATAGGATTTCCATCTGGGCAGGTGCACCTGCATAGTGGCAGGATCGCCCATTGACGTGGACAACGGTGACAGATTGTTCAGCAATCAGGACGTCGAGATGATGACGAAGTGTACCATTGGCCGCATTGAGTTCACGCTGCAGTTCCCTGTATGGGAGGCCAGGCTTTCGTTCAAGGAGAGATAGGACTCTCTTGCGTAGTGGATGTTCCCAGTGGTCATTGGGTGAACTTATGGCGCCAGTGGCTCCAAATCCCGTAAGATTTGCTCCCAATCCTGCGATACCGCTTGCTACACCGATGATTCCACCGAGGACCCATGGATGGCGTTGATGCCATTGACGAAGCAGGGGCATGTGTTACGTTTCTATCCGAACGGACTTCAAGCCATTGGTTCGATGTTCAGACATCTTCTTCGATAATTGCACCGTTGCGGATTTTCATGTATGCAACTAGTGGACTGAGGAGTTTGCCACAATGAGTCCCATGTTCTGTAAGCTTGTAGGATACGCGGACTGGGGGCCCTTCAATCACGATACGATCGATTAGACCGGCTTCTTTGCAGGCGCGGAGCTTGTCTGATAGGGTACGACTGCTGATGCCATTGAGAAGGTGACGTAATTCATTGAAACGACGCTCTCCCGCGATGTAAAGGGCAGCAAGAATCTCAATAGTCCACCGTGATCCGAACCCCCCGAGTGCCTCGACACCAGCTTGAACCTCCCAAGCGATGTTGTGAATCTCATCATCACTGTATTTCTCTAGTGTTGATCGAATATCACTACCATGGTTTCTAACTTGTCCGATAGTGGTGTTAATGGATGCTAAATCATCCGATTTTATACTCATTGATGGTTGAACCATGATGCAACCAGAGGAACTTGGTGTATAAATTGCACCCTACTAGTATTGCGTTTAGTCATAGATTCATATAGTACCGGATACAAGTATAGTGTGAAACTGGAAGCAGATTTCAGAAGTGATACAGATGGACCGATACATGGAAAATTGGATGGATGATTGGAGTACTAAGATGACCGCTAAGGAAAAGCAAGAAGGGCGCTTGTTTGATCGCCTTCTCAAGTGGTGGTGAATGTATGTCAGCGGTGAAGGAATTCATGATTCGTGCTGTAACAAACTGGCGCGCGCCCTGGTATGCAACTCCTCCGAGGTAGTGACCCGTTGATTGAGGGCATGCCCTCATCATTCGTTGGTGTAGGACGGTCTTCGGCCCTGAATTAGGGCAGAGAGTCCTTCGTAGGCATCCTTCGTGGAGAAGATAGCCTCTAGATGTTCAAGCTCCTTATCCAATCCATCTGTGAGATCATTCGATCCGGCAATATCGATGAGTTCGCTTGCCATTCGAAGAGCGATAGGAGCGGTACGGGAGATTTGCTTCAACTGACGCCCAGCATAGGCTTCGTCGACGGGGGCAGGGGGGTCTTTTCCTTCGAGAATAGCCCTCACGTTCTCATCGCAGTAGAAGGCAACAGCGGACTTGATTGTGTCTGATAATCGAGTGGGCTGACCAGCATACTTCATTTCCGGCTTCCCTATTTCAGCAATCTCTTCGACAGTAGTATCAACGTCTGATGGGCTTACGAAATGAGTCAATAGTCCGAGATCTGCAGCATCCTGTGGACCTATCCAATTGCCTGCTAGAACTGCCCATCGAGCCGCAGGAAGCCCACATATTTTGGCGGTTCTCTGTGTTCCGCCGAGGCCGGGATAGATTCCGATACTGGTCTCAGGGAATCGGAATTGAGTCCTCCTCGTACCAACACGATAGTCACAAGCGAGGGCAAGTTCCAATCCTCCGCCAAGAGCAAGACCTGTGGTGAGTGCAATCGTAGTCTTCGGACTATTCTCAATCTTGTCAAAAACTGCATGCCCTTCGGCAGTGAAATCGTAGATCTTTGGGAAAGCATCCTCATCTAGGCGGTCGACGAAGAACTTCACATCCGCTCCTGCAACGAATGCCTTTCCTGCACCTTCGAGTACGATAGTGTCCACTGAATCATCTTGATTCAGTGCATCCATAACAGCGCCAAGTTGCTCAACAACCGTCTCATTGAGCGCATTCATGGCTTCGGGCCGGTTGATGTTTACAGTAGCAATTGTGCCACGAATTTCTGCATCTACAAACTCGAAGATCCATGGATTGCCCATTTCTGCCTTCATCTGAAGGAAATCAGGAAGCGTGAATCCATCTCCATTCGTGTGTAGTGCAGTGTAATCAGTTGCCATTCTATGTGCTTCGGAAACGCCAACTTCATTCATGAGCTCAAAAGGGCCAGCAGCCCATCGCAATCCAACCTTAGCGCCTCGATCTACATCCTCCATCGTGCAGATTTCTTCTTCGACAATCTGAGCGGCAATTGCAAACACTGTACCAAGGAGGCGCTCTCGGATAGTGGTGGATGTTTGAGTGTCACAGGATCCGTCGTCACCAATATCCCACATAGATTCTGATTTGACCAGATCGCGTAGATTTCCAGCGCCATTGTAGCGTGGAGTATCCAACTGTTCTGCGAGGTAATCTGTAGAATGGAGAGCGATTGGCGGGCCAGTGAGATTCATGAGCGCAAACGGACCCATGCCGATATTGAATGCATCACGTGCCACCGTATCGATTTGGGCAGGCGTACCAATACCTTCCTCCATCAGAAGACAAGCTTCGTTAAGCCAAGGGACAAAGAATCGATTCACGACAAATCCTGGACGGTCTTTGCAGACGATAACGACCTTACCAAGTTGTTTACAATACTGTACTACACGGGAAATAGTGTCTTCAGATGTGTCCTTAGATGGGATGACTTCAACCAATCGATTCTTGGCAGGGTGGTAGAAGAAGTGGAGTCCAACAAAGCGATCCGGCCGAGCAGTTGCGCTAGATAAATCGTTGACACTAAGGGATGATGTGTTGGATGCGAGAATGGTATCCTCACCACAACTTGCATCGAGGGTATGGAATACGGCTGACTTAATATCGAAGTCCTCAAACACTGCTTCAATCACGAGATCGGTGTCATGAGCGACGTTCTCAACGCCAATAACTCCGGTGATTCTTCCCTTGATATCTTCGACTTGCGCTTCTGAGAAAATGCGGCGTTCAACAGCCTCCTTGAGAAAGTTCGCGATAATACTCTGACCTCGTTCGACCCACTGAGCTTCTCGATCCACCATTTGGACATCGAATTGTTCCTGAGCAGTCTTTTGGGCAATCCCACTTCCCATGTTGCCGGCGCCGACGACGGCCACCTTCTCGATAGGTGCACTCATGGCTCTGCGCTGTTGCGAACCGTCCATGAATGCAACGGCTCGATGAGGATTAGGTTCTAACCTGCCAACTTGGACGAATGATGATAACCTCCGGCACTGAAAATCATTTGATGAATCGCACAGCAGCGATGGTTACCACCCTTCTCTTGCTGCTTGTAGTATTCGTACCTGTAACGAATAGTCAACAAAATGGGAACACCGGAACTACCTGTGGATGCCATGGTGGTCAGGATTCTTCGACCACAGTTTCGGTCATAGGTCAACCGACTTCGTACATTCCAGGTTCCACATACTCCTTGTCAATCACTGTTTCTTCGACCACGGTTTCCGGTGACAAGGGTGGATTCTCTATGCGTTCGACTGCGGGGGCCTTCTCCAATCCCGGTCTTAATGCGAAACTCGATTCAGGAAAGGTCACACATTCCACTATCTCTGTGCGAAATTGGAGTGTTGATTGGACTGCTCCGGTTGCAGGTACGGGCACTGTCACCATCAGCGGAACCGGCAATGCTGCCAATGGAAACAGTGCCAATTCAGGCGATGCATGGAACTCTTACAGCATCCAAATCCCTGAAGCAACCTCGCAGAATTTAGCTCCTACAGCATCGAATCTGCAGGTCACACCTGCTATACCAACTGTTCTCACAGGTCTCACTCTGATTTACACATATGATGATACGGAGGGTGATTCTGAATCAGGGACCTCGATTGAATGGTTCCGTGATGGAGTATCTGCCCCCGAGGTTGCAGATTCACTTACAGTATCTGGATCTTTTCTGTCTCGTGGAGAAACATGGAGCGTCACCGTGACCCCATCCGATGGGACAAATCAGGGTAATCCGCAGAACCTTGGTTCAATTATCATTAGCAATGCTGCTCCTACGGCAGACTCTGCAGTTATCATTCCAAGTTCTCCGTCCCAAAGTGACAATCTAAGCGTGCAGTATACATTTGACGATGCAGACCTTGATTCTGAATCGGGGACAATCATTAGTTGGCATTTGGATGGAGTTCATATCCCTGAACTGGATAATTCTTCGACAGTATCTCGGTTGTATACTCGGACTGGGGACCTATGGACTGCATCTGTGGTTCCTTCTGATGGCCTCACACTCGGTCCATCCTCAAACGTGACCGTGGAGATAGGATCATTGAATTCTGCACCATCAATCGATTCACTGACATTAGATCCAGTATCTCCCATCTCCACTGTAGATCTGCACCTTACCTACATCTACAACGATGTAGATGGAGACGCCATTTCCTCTGTCGAGATTGAATGGAGTATCGATGGTGTGCATACACCAGAGCATGACGATTCCATGACAATCAATGCATCCCACACATCAAAAGGAGAAATATGGACAGTGCGAGTCCGAGCAACGGATGGTATCGATGAATCTCCTTGGACGGATTCATCTCCACGTACCATCATGAACGCTCCACCAGAACTGCTGAGTTTCTCACTTGGACCAGAGGATGCAACTACAAGCTCTCAACTTGAGGTGGAATATACTTGGTCAGATCCCGACCAAGATCCCCTTGGTGCTGTTCACGTCCATTGGTTCCTCGATGGCGAGCGTATCATTGATCACGAAGATCTGCCGACAATTGCTTCAGCTCACACTTCGCGTGGCCAGGATTGGCAGGCTGAGATCGTGCTCGAGGATTCCGATGGGGCAACAAGCACAAATCATGCTGCACCTGCTCCTAATCATCGCTCGAATATATTGACTATCGGAAACGCACTACCTAGCGTAGATCTCAACCTCTCATCATCAGCAATCGGTCAACCAGATGCTCTTAATCCATTGGAACTCAATCTTGAGATGGAGGACTCTGACGGAGATTTAGTGGTAGCAAGTATTTCTTGGATTAGGGACGGTTTCCGTGTGAGTTCCCTTGACAATGAGTCATTAGTTCCGATTCAATGGCTCACTGTAGGTCAAAGTTGGGTAGTCATTGTGATTGCAGATGATGGTCAGGGCGAAGTAGTCGAGATGGTCACACCCGAATTGGTGATTGGTAATCTTCCCCCAATAGCATCATTCTCCGGAGACGAGAACGCATTGGTCGATTCCATCACGATTCTCGATGCATCGGATTCTATTGATTCGGATGGCGATATTGTCGCATGGTTCTGGACCATCGGAGAAAATACTTATGCGGGTAAAGAAATGGTATACGTCTTCGATTCTGAACCAACATCAGTCAACCTCACTGTGTTGGATTCAGATGGAGGTCAGTCATCGATTGAGAGGGTTGTCCAAGCTACTCTTGGAGCGACAATCATCGACCTATCTGTGACTAAAGGTGCTGAATCAATCCAGTTAGAATGGGGATGGTCTGGCGAACCCACGGAATTTCATGTTTGGCGTTCTTCGAAGATGATTCAAGATCGTCAAGATTTCGCGTCGGCAGTACTAATCGTGACCACAAACGAAACAACGTACCTTGACCCCTTCCAATTAGCAGGCGATTATTACTACACGGTCACAGTAGATATTGCAGGTGTAGAGAATCAACGGATAGTATCTTCAAATTCCGATTCGTTACAACTTACGACACAAGATGTCATTCTGAATCAGGATGAAACCAGTAATCTTGTATCTGCCCTTGTTGTCAGCTGGATTACTATCTCATTACTCATAACTGGATTTTCGTTTATCTTCCCAAGGAGGCCGTGATAATGAGATTCATTCGTGTTTTCACTGTGATTTTACTTCTTGGTCTTTTGATGGTACCTATTTTCGAAGCTAATCCTGGTGGAAATGGAGATTCTACTCGTGACTTTGCTTGTGGTGGTGCCTGCCATGCCGATCCAGACCAGTCAGCTCCTTCCTCTGCTCAAATTGTACTTGTCGCAGATCGTAACGAAACCTTCGTCGGAGGTCCACTCACGGTGACGGCGACCATTACTGGGATGGAACTCTCCGATTCAAGGCTGGTCGGAGTATTTCTTACAGTAGCCACTTTTGGTGCTGATGATAGTCCAGATCATGCCGGTTGGGTCATCGCATCGGATCCGAATGGTGGAACGTCGAATTACATCGAGAGACACGTACTGGATGCTAATAGGGGAGTTGAGGTATCTTGGGCCTTGTCTGCTCCTATGGATGAATCCAGCCATACTTTCCACATCGGTGTACATCATGGAGGCGATGGAATAGCACGTCTTGCTTCTACCGAGGCATCTGGTGGAATCGACATTGAGGTGGGTCCAATACCCGAGAACTTCCCCCAAGTAGATGCATCATGGCAACCTCCTACTATACGTGGATTAGGCGAGGAGACGATGATTGAAACAATACTCCTGAATGTCACAAATGCTCGACTCGAATGGAGAGTATCTGGATCATTACAGGCCAATGTCATCGAGGCTACGGAAGAAGGCAATGTTTGGAATGCCACACTTCCTGCTGCTTTGGGTCAGGTGATAATCGAATACCGCTGGCTTCTCTCTAACGAAGATCACGAGACTACAACGGCGTGGATGACTCTCAGCGCAGAGGACACCTCCTCAATTGACGTGAATCCAGCTCGAATTCTGATGATTGCATTAGCTATGTCCACTGCTGGCCTTCTCATTGGAATTCAACGTCGATTAGCTGCATCTTTGGTAGATTCTGAAATTCCCGAGTATCCGTCAGGAGATTCCATTGGAGGTGATTTGTGATGGTTTCTCCTGCTGTCTTCCATGTAATCTCCACTGAACTTCTCATTGGTTCGTTTGCAGTGTCAACTCTAGGGACCTTGATTTGTTCTGCGTTTTCAATACTCCCTGGTCTTTCATTACGTCTAAAATCGAGATTTGGTTCAACTCTTGATTCAGCAGCATATTTCGCTGCAATCTTTGGAATGTTCACCATCCCTGCGGCGATTATCACAGGTTACACGACGTCTGAATCAATGAATTCCTTGGGTGCCATGTCTGTGAACAAAATGCTCCTCAGTGGACTCTGCATTGGATTCTGGTCTTCTCTGATTTCCGGTCGTAGAATGTGTGGTTCTAGGCTTTGGGAACATCGCGGTCTTGCTGCTTTACAAGGAGGGATTGCCATTGCTGGCTTTGGGACCGTTGTTCTGCTCGGCTCTCTTGGTGGACAACTTGGACGAGGAGAATCTGCTCTCGATCTCTTACCATTCAAGTTCGTTATGGATGTAGCACCAGCAATCGGGCTAGAACAAGCGATTGGTTTGCTTTTACTCTCAATGGTTATCTTTGTTGTATCACTCAAATTGATTCACCGACCCGTGATTTCCAGTTTGCCAAAACAATGAACCAATTGCATTGAATATGATGAGACCAAATTTGTGTTTATGCAGGTCTCTTACCGAGCCATTTTGGTAATCTTCACGTTCTTGGTAATGATTGCAGTTCCAGCAGTAGATGGTAATGCTTCTGGTAAATCTAACAGTTCAAACGGTTGTAATTGTCATGGTTCTCAGGCTAGCCCTTATTTCACGCATAATTATCCCTCTGACTATACACCTGGACAGACCTACAGCATTACTATTGCAGTTTCTAGTGGTGGAGTTAGTGGAACTAAAGGTGGTTTTTCAGCTACAATGAATGCTGGTACCTTTTCAAATGCTGGTGCAAACACGAAGATTGTATCGAATTCCCCGACCCATTCTAACTCTAATGCAAGGACTTGGACATTTGATTGGACGGCACCTTCTGCTGGTACTGGAACCATATCTGGTGGTATCGCGGTAAATACTGTGAATGGTGACGGTGGTACCTACGGTGATGGATGGTCCACGACCTCTGTATATATCGCAGAAGCCGCAAGTCCTAACAGCCCACCTTCAGCCTCCAACGTCGCAATTTCACCCAATCCAACTGCAGGAGTGGGAGTGGATCTTATCGCTCAGTACACGTATAGTGATGCAGACGGCGATCCAGAAACGGGAACTGAAATTCGTTGGCACCATAATGGCTCACTGGAAATCGGCTATGATGGATTTACTAGTATTCCCGCAGCGGGGACATCGATTGGAGATAAGTGGAAGTTTGAGGTCAGGCCTTACGATGGCACGGATTATGGAACTCTGGTAATGAGT
>PATD01000008.1 GCA_002713585.1 Methanobacteriota archaeon | reverse complement strand
CCTCCGAATACACCTTGGATGATTGCTCCGATGAGCTCTGCTTGAGGGGCGAGTAGTGCTCCACTACATGCTTCAACAATTAAATTCGGATCGGTCGGAATTACACCATCGATAGCTGGAGGGTCAGCGTAACATGCCGTCTTCGTGATTCTGAATGCCCTGTGTAGGAGGACCACTGTGAAGGGTGCAACCATTGCTCCGACTAGAACCCCTACAACTTCGCCAATCTGTTGTTTCCATGGTGTTGCACCTACAAGATGCCCAGTCTTCAGATCTTGCATCACGTCGCCAGCAATTGCTGCGTTCACAGCGACAACAGATGCGATTAGTAAGGTAGCATACATCAATTCCTCTGTCTCAAGCCCTAGAGCTAAATCTCCAACTACCCAAACAATGAGTGATGTAGCCATCAATGTCGCGATTGTCATCCCTGATACGGGTGAGTTGGAGGACCCAACAACACCTGCAATGTAACCTGCAACGGCACTGAAGAAGAACGCCGCGACGGTAAGGAATAGAGCGCCAACAAAGGCGAGGATGATACTACCGATGCTGTACCAATAGAATAGGAAGGTAAGTACTGCAATTACACCAGCGACATAGAATGTGGTGCGAATGTCGATGTCTTGGTCCTCTCTACGAACAACCGAATCTGAATCGTCGGTTGCCCCTTTGATTGCTTTGGAGACGCCAGATGCGATAGTGGAACGCATTGACCAGAGAGTGTAGATGCCTCCCACAACCATTGCTCCGACACCAACGAAGCGGATGTGTTGAGACCATAGTGCCATGAAGGCATCAGCAGGGTCCATACCAACTGGCCATCCCTGTAGGATTCCGAGAATTGGTACTAGGATGCCGAAGCCGATGACACCTCCAAGGAAGATGAAGGACGCGATACGGATTCCAACGATGTATCCCACGGATACAAGTGCAAGGCTCATCTCAAATCCAATGTAGAGGCGTGTTCCGAGGAAATCCATCGCACCAGAAAGGTGTGGTTCACCGTGCTTACCGATGATCTTGAATCCCTTTGTTACCCAGCCATACATTGCTCCAAGGCCGAGAGCGTAGATGATTGCAGTCATTCCAGAACCACCGCGTTCACCGGCGGCAAGAACTTCTCTGCAGGCAACGCCTTCTGGGTATGGTAGAGCCTCCTCGACGATGAAAATACGCCTAAGAGTGATTGTGAACATGGTGCCTAGAACGCCACCTAGGACTGCGATGATGAATGTCTCAAGTAGACGCATCTCCATACCCATCACTAGGAGTGCAGGAACAGTGAATATCACTCCAGCAGCTAATGATTCACCGGCACTTGCCATGGTTTGAACGAGATTATTTTCAAGAATCGAGACGTCCTTGAGGCGCATTGAACGTAGGATAATCATTGACAGAACAGCCGCTGGAATCGAAGCGCTAACCGTCATACCTAACTGTAATCCTAGATATGTATTCGCTGCAGTCAAAAGGGCGCCGAGGACTATACCGATAAGTAATGCTCGAAGGGTGAGTTCGTGAACAGTACTCCCATCATTGCCGAATTCGATGATTCGACCGTCCCCCATGTTTCTCCGAATACTATTCTCCTCAAGATATCTACGTATCATTTTGATTTGGGGAGAATGATATACTCCATATGATTAGGGCGGTTAATGGGCGAGGATTTGGAGCATGATATGGCTCCCGACACTCCCTCTAATTGGCATGTGATGAGTGTCGACGAGGTACTGGAAGTGCTTGACACAAATCCGGAAGGCCTCAGTGATTCCGAAGCCCTTCGAAGAGCAGCTGAAATCGGCCCCAACAAACTTGACGAAGAATCTCCTACTCACTGGATATGGAAACTCATTGATCAATACCGTGATCCGATGGTTTACCTTCTTCTTGCTGCGGCTGCAATCGCCTTCATATTCGACCCTGAGGACAAGGGTACGCCGATTTTCATTGTAATCGCTCTCAGTTTGAATGGAATTTTCGGCTATATGCAGGAGGCGAAGGCCGAGAGGGCAATGGACAGTCTGAAGGAGATGTTAGTCGGGTCCTGTGTGGTTCTTAGGGACGGTAAGGACGTTCGTGTCACTACGGAGGAACTCGTTCCAGGAGATGTGGTATTCCTTGATGAAGGCATGAATATCCCTGCAGATGTACGCATTATTGAGTCCCACAATCTAGCTATCGATGAAGCAACATTGACTGGCGAGTCAAATCCTGTTGCAAAGGTCATTTCATCCTTTTCCGAGGACGTGATGCTGGCAGATCGCAAGAATATGGCTCACATGGGAACTGTGGTTTCCTCTGGACGTGGCTGCGGCGTTGTAGTTGGCACAGGGATGAATACTCAACTAGGACGTCTTGCGGCAGATCTTGCTGAGGTTGAAGCACCTAAGACACCTCTCGAAATCAAGCTCGAAACTCTTGGACGATTCCTAGGATACGTCGCAATCTTCGCAGCATTGCTAATTGTGACGCTGAGTCTTGGGAAAGCTTACCTGATTAATGGGATGCGAGGAGATGATCTTTACGCAGTTCTTTCTGAACAGTTCCTTGTTGCAGTGGCAATTTTTGTGGCAATCGTACCCGAAGGACTCCCCATCATTCTTGTTATCACCTTGTCAATCGGTATGAGGAACATGGCTCGACATCGAGCCATTATTCGGAAGATGAAGGCTGTCGAGACACTTGGTAGCACGACTGTCATTTGTTCAGATAAGACAGGTACTCTTACTACAGGTGAGATGACGGCACGTCGTTTTCACTTCAACGGAATCTCCTATGAAGTCACAGGTCGTGGTTTCAATCCTAATGATGGGAGTCTCCACATTAACGGGGAAAAGGTGTCTGAGGCCGATCGTGCTGAACTGACATCTCTACCCGCGTTCCGATGGATGATGGGTAGTGCTTTACTTGCCCAGAACAGTAACGTGCGACAGGTAGGGTCCGTTTGGCAGGGTGTGGGTGATCCGACGGACACTGCATGTGCAGTTCTCGGTTGGAAGCTGCATTCATCAGTAGATGATTTCAGGAAAATGCATCCTCGCTTCCGAGAGTTCCCGTTTGACCGTAGCCGAAAGCGAATGTCTACAATTCACGAGTTTGAGGGCAAGCGCCGTCTCTTTGTGAAGGGAGCCGCAGGGAATCTTGCCAAGATTTGCGATCGGACGGTTGAGAATGGGGAAATTGTTCCTTTGACCGAAGAGAGGCTACAACGCTTCCGTGAAGCTAACGAGGAGTATGCTGGTGATGCATTGCGGATTCTTGGTTTCGCGACACGTGAGATTCATGACGGCGAGGAAATCGATGATGTCAACGAAGTAGAGAAGGGTCTTATCTTGCTAGGTATAGTCGGTATTTCCGATCCTCCGCGAATTGAGGTTCCTCAGGCTATTGCAACTTGTCATGAAGCTGGGATTCGTGTCATCATGATTACTGGGGATCACAAGTCAACCGCCGAAGCAATAGGGGCAGAGATAGGAATCTTCTCGGGAGATGATCTATCCATTCACGGGTCCGAACTCCGCGATATGTCTGATGATGAGTTGGATGCTCTTCTTGATCGTGTGGCAATCTTCTCAAGGACCACACCCGATCAGAAACTCAGAATTGTCGACCGTCTTCAGAAGCAGGGTCATGTCGTTGCGATGACAGGAGACGGAGATAATGATGCACCCGCCCTTTCAAAATCCAATATTGGAATCTCAATGGGCAGAGGCGGTACCGATGTTGCCCGCGATGCCTCGGATATGGTACTCCAGGACGATGACTTCTCTTCCATTGTGAGTGCTGTGGACCAAGGACGCAGAATCTATCAGAACATTCGAAATTTCGTTCGTTATCAAATCAGTACAAATGTTGCCGCAGTGACGCTTCTCATATTTACGGGAATATTCTTTGGTTGGACTGGAGAATGGCTCATCCTTACTCCGACTCAATTGCTTGTCATCAATATCCTAATGGATGGGCCTCCAGCGGTCGCTCTAGGCATTGAGGAACAGACAAAAGATGTGATGAAAGAGCCGCCGAGACCCATTGATGAGACTCTACCCACACCACCTGACATTTTCCTGATTCTTTTCCTTGGATTCATCATGGTCATTGGAACTGCTAGCGTATTCTACTTCGCAGGTGGAGATATGATTACGAATGCACCTTGCTCACCCGGTCCACTCGGAGAATCAGCCTTCGGAGTGGTGGGTGATTGTGATGAGGAAGGGTGGACTCATCATGCAGAGGATCGTTTTGCATCTGCAAGAACGAGTGCCTTTGCAGTATTCATCTTCTTCCAGTTGATGAACGTCATGAACTGCCGTTCGAACGAGGTGTCAGCATTCCGTCTTGGATTAACATCGAATAGGTGGATTACGGTCAGTTTTGGAATTTCTACACTGATGCTACTTTTCATGGTCCAGTCTCCTCCGTTGGCTGGATTCAGAGTCGGGGAGATGGTAGCGACAGTACCTTTGTCTGGCATTGATTGGTTAGTGGTATTCTTGGTAGCATCCTCTGTGTTTATCGCTGAGGAACTACGGAAACTCTTCTGGCCAAAACCAAAGGCATGAGCGAGGATTCATGAGTCACAGCCTCGACCCATGACTGTTACTAATGCTAGGTGCAAAGGGTCACTCAGATTGGCGTCGACGATTTCCAACCGTCGTCGAGGAACTAGGTGGTATCGATGACGCACTCGTTATTGAGGCGGCGCGAGAATTAGAGTCAAAAGGTCGAGTAAGCAACGATATGGGTATCAAGTTGCTTTTGGAATCAGATTTGACCGACCTTCGAATTCTGGGCAAGGCGATCAAAATGGCTCGCTTTGAGGATGAGGTCTATTTCAATTCGAATCTGCATGTTAATCCCACTAACATCTGTGTTCTTGCTTGTCGTTTCTGCGCATTTCGTAGAGGACGGAAGGCGGCGGATGCATACGCGTTATCTGTCGAAGAATATCTCTCGCGTATCAGGCCTTTTTCAAGCCGTATCGACGAGGTACATTCCGTCGGAGGCCTCCATCCGGATTGGACAGTTGAGCATTATGCGGAATTAATTCGTTCTGCAAAGGAAGCACACCCTCATCTTTCCATGAAGTGCTTAACTGCTGTCGAAGTCAAGCATCTTTCTTCGATGAGCAAAATGACATTCGCCGAGGTTCTCTCAACATTGAAGGAGGCCGGTTTGACTTCTTTACCCGGTGGTGGAGCAGAGATTCTCGATGATGAGATTCGTGGCATCATTTGTAATGGCAAGGAATCGAGTGAAGAGTACCTCGAAATTCATCGAACAGCACATCACCTTGGTTTACCTACGAACTGTACTATGTTATTCGGGACTGTGGAACGTGCTGAGCATAGAATTCAGCACTTGGATAGACTGCGCCAACTTCAGGACGATACCGGGGGATTCCAGTGCTTTGTGCCTTACCCATTCCTTCCTGATCGGTCCCGACTACCTCAGGCCCAGTTATCTACTGGTTCAGAGACAATTCGAATGATTGCAATTTCGAGAATTATGCTTGACAATATACCTCACATCAAGGCGTATAGGATGAACATTGGAGACAAACTTGCAGCAATAGCTCTGAACTCTGGCGCAGATGATGTGGATGGTACAGTCGGACATGAGGAGATTATGCATGAAGCGGGGAGTATGACCTCTGTTGAGGATGATCTTGACCGTCTTTCACGAATCATTGAGGATGCAGGAGGGATTCCAATTCGTCGTTCCACAATATACAATCGATTTCAAAGATATATCCGGAGGCCACCTTCTGACGATGATCGTTGGGTTGCATTGCCGGTTGCTGAAGGAGTGTGAGAGTATGCGTACAGATGTCATAGGTCGTGTATCATTCGCTAATTGTGATCCTTTGTTCCATGGTCTCGACTCTAAATGGAAGGTTTTGCCCGCACCTCCCTCGTGGTTGACGGGGCATCTTCTACGTGGTGAATGTCTAATTGCACCTATTCCAATGGCTGATCTAGCTAGAAATGCTGACACTCTTTGTGCAATTGATTCCATTGGGATTGCCTCCGATGGGGGGGTAGGTTCTGTGCTCCTGTTTGGTGATTGTCCTGTTGAGGAAATGAGGGATATTGCTGTGCCTACAGATTCCTCCACTTCGAGGACTCTACTTCCATGGCTTCTATCTGAGCGCGGATTCCGACCTCGTCTCATAGAGATGGGGCCGAATCTAGAATCCATGCTTGAACGATGTGATGGAGCACTATTGATTGGTGATCGTGCAATCCATCACGCGCACCTCCAGCCAAAACTCGTCCGAATGGATCTCGGAGATGAATGGTTGGACATAACTGAGATGCCAATGGTATTCGGTGTATTCTGCGCCCGACAAGATGCGGACACTACAGCGGTGAGCCGTGCTATTTCCGATCTTGAGAGCGCCCTATCTAGATTTGAGAATGAGCCTATGTTTAGACAGGAGGTTATCGCAAAATCTGCAAAGGTTACGCGGTTTAGTGTTGATAGGATGGAGACGTATTTCGGCTCCGAGGTAAGGAATCGATTGACACCTAAAGATCGTACGAGCATGCAACGATTTGCGACCGAAGTTTGCGGCCTTGAAGGCGAAGTCCCTTGGTGGGCTGGAAATCAATCTGATCCAGTCAATCGTCGTAATGCAGCATCGTAATCTTCGTCATCTTCTGAATTGCTGACTTCGGAGTTATCCAGTTCTACATCACTTGCTTCAAGAATCTCGTCCATAGTTGAATCTCGAGTGACACGTTTTGTGACTTTTCGCTTGGATGATCGGCTTACTCGCCGGCGACGGGTAGGTTCGGGTGCTCCTGGTTCTGATTCAGAGTATTCGCTTACTTCCTGTCTCTGGTTAGGGGGTGCACGAGGGGCTTTCTTTTGGACAGGTTCCTGGTTTGTTTTTTGTCGTTGGTCAGGTGGACGACGAGGTGCAGCCTTCTGGGTCGCTTCCTCTTCATTCCAGATTTCTAATTCCTCATCGAAATCCTCGTAGTCTTGCATTGTTTGTACGCTGCCAATTGCCATTTCGAATTCTTCGAAATCAATGACTCCATTTCCGTCCACGTCCAAGTTCTCTACGAGTGCCTCTAGTTGTGCTACTGGTAACGCAGCAATCTTGAGTGAACGAAGTCCAGCGACCAGTTCATCAGATTCTAGTGTGCCGTTACCGTCTTCGTCAAAGCGATCAAAGAGATCCTTGACGGACATTGCATTTTCTATCATCCATGCCTCGAGTTTTTCCATTACTTGATCATAGACAAAGAGAGCACCACAGTCACCGCAGAGTAAAGAATTCGGAGGGTTCATCGAACCACAGACCTCACAAATCTCCTCAAGTTCATACTCGAAGCTCATGCGGCGTTTCAAAATTTGGAATATAATTAGACAGACAGCGATGGTGAGAGGAGTAATTACCAACGGTTGTAGGAGTGTATCAAGAAAATTTCCTACAATTGTGGGCTCAGGGACTTCTGGAGGAAGTACCTTGAGTTCCAATACATCAGTCATGAGCCAAACAGCGGAGCTGTTCTTCAATTCCCCCTCTACCATGATGTGGACGATTGCAGGTCTACTATCGATGCTCTGTAGAATACTTCCTTCCCTTGATTCGAGTCCTTGGAGTATCCTTACATCATAGGGTTCCACCATACGCGTCGGATCAATCTTCAATGTTGTAGTCCAAGTAATCCTAACGTGACTCAACCAACCGATGCCGTTCTGAAGTGTTGAAGTTCCAATCAAGCCCTCGCTGTGTTCACAAATTGTCTCTGCTCCCCAAGGGACACTACCATTGATTCTCACGATGTCAATCCATTCTTGTGCGATGGAATCTAAATCTGTAGGGCCACACAATTGGCGTGCCATCATTCCTGCTTCCGGGAAGGAAGTAGTTGTATCGTCAGTAAGGAGGACAGCAGATATGGTGCGGATATCTCTTGAAAGATCCAACGGCAATGTAATCGTCTCTTTGATAGTAAGCGTACCATTCGGAGAAAGGTCTAGTTCGATTCGCCGTATATTGTCCAAGTTGGCATTCATACTGCAATCTGAACCCTCTTCGCAGGTGTTGTCGAATGAGTCTGGAATCATGTCGCCGTCATCATCAGTGTCCAATGAGTCGGGAATGCCATCCCCATCTGTGTCTACTCCATCAGCGACGGCTCCGGTTTCGTGAGGTATGGAACGATGTACCGGGATGACTCCTGTATTGGTTGCGAAGGCAATATCGGAGGCATCTGTAGATATTGAAAATACATGGGTCTGCATGCCGAGTTGCATTCTCCAATTGAGTTGTTGATTGATTGTGTTCCAGGATTCCAACCATTGTTGTTCACCGATTGTTCCGGTCAAAGAGATAATCTCGTCATCGAGAAAGATCTCCTCAAATTGGATGACTGGGGATTCAGTTTGAATGATTGATATGAACGCGTAGGGATCAGTAGCCTGTCGTTGGACTATTGCATCATTAATTGACCATAGTACTTCAGCACCATTGTGGCGGAATGTGCAGTCAGATATTGGCCCATCCACTGACCAAGAATGGAGGATAGAAAGGTCGTCCAGATTGAGAAGAGTTACGAAATGGTCGGTTTCATCAGTTAATCCTACTATCACGCGCGAAGTTGCATTATTCACTGCAGTGCATCCGATTTCCCCACCTAGGTCAACAGATGCCTCTAACTGGAGGCCACTTTCGAGGATATTGTAGACTACTAGGTTTTCATCAGCCGTCGAGAAGAGTATCTGTGTGGAATTAACAGCTTGGACTTGGATTCCCTCTACAGGTTCTTCTGTATGGGTTCTCTTGTCGGTGTAATCCGAGATTTTGAGAGCAGTCACGGATGGGAGTCCTGACATTGGTTGAACTTGGGCTACAATCAGCTGAGATGAATCACTTGTCCAAGTGATATCGATGATCTCATGCCCGCTAAATTCACCCATCGCGGTGGAGAAGAGGAGTTCTCCATCGGTTCTCCAGACATTCACGTAGACCATGTCTGCGGAGGCGAACATTGAGCCATCTGGAGAGTGCTCAACATCGATGATGTCGGTGGCTAATTTACCATCAAGTCGATTCATGTGTAGGCTATCATCGAGCACATGAACAGGCTCGGGGATGTCGGCTACGACGACAGGCAGGAGCAGCAGCAGGACAAGACATCCGCTTAGAACGCGAGCCTGCATGCGAATAGCAAGGATACGCCTGTTATATCCGTATGGTCTCAATCAGTGTAATTGAGACGTTTTGATGAGACATACTCTAGTAAATCGAGGGCAACTTCACAGGATTCAGCTACTACAACAGCATCGTCATCCACGAATTCTTCTAGGGTTGCAAGAGCCGTTCTGTCACCAATTGCTCCTAACGCTTCTGCAGCTTCATGCCGCACCATGACATCCTCGTCTCCATCTGCTAATCGATCGATTAGGTGTGGGACTGCTGCAGAATCCTGCATCTGCCCCATGACATATGCAATCTCATGCTTGAGTAATGCAGAATCTGATTCGAATGCTGCAGCTAACGCATCTACTGCTTCTTTTCCGCCGATGTTTCGAAGTGAGAATAGAGCACGCATCCGCAGAAACATTCTAGCAGATTCATCGCAGAGCGTAGTTCTTAGTGACGATATATCATTCTCATCACTGGGCGGTGCAGGGTCGACAGAATCGAATTCTGATCGTTCTGGCCGTCCGTCCAAGTCTATTCCTCCGCTCCGATGAACTCAAGCGCATCCACGTCAAGATCAGGCCGAATCATCCCGATTTGTTGACCTTCCTTGAGGAAACGCCGTACTGCTTCTCGACCTTCAGGGCCGTAGTCGATTGTTCGTTCGTTGACATACATCTGAACAAATTCTTCGTTTGTCTCTTCGTCAATTCCTCGCCCCCATTCGATTGCGAATGCAAGACCTTCTTCAGGGTCAGCAATCGCATGTGCTATTGAGAGTCGGACATGTTCCGTGATGATGTCACATGCTTCAGTTCCAAGATCTCGTCGGACGACATTACCGCCAAGAGGGAGTGGTAGGCCTCCGGTTCTATCAGCCCACATTTCGCCAAGATCTGCGACAAGGTGGAGGCCTTCATCCTTCCAAGTTAGTTGTCCCTCGTGAATGATGAGTCCGGCATCAACATTGCCTGCCTTGACTTCATCCATGATTTTGTCAAATGGGACGACAACTGTATCCAAATCGCCTACCATGATTCTCAGTGCGAGATGGGCAGATGTCTTTACTCCAGGTATCGCGATTTTTCCAGTAAGTATCTCGTCGATGCTTTTCTCACCAAGTGTGACTATTCTTGGACCATATCCCTCACCCATCGAGGCACCGCAGTTCATCAGAGCATAATCGTCGAGAACATCGGGAAGTGCGTGGATTGAAACAGCGGAAACCTCGAATTCACAATTCAATGCTTTTTGATTAAGAGTCTCAATATCGAGCAGTTCGTGTTTGTACAAGTACGGGCCTGTGTCGAAACGACCGGTAGTCATGGCATGAAACATGAACGCATCGTCTGGATCCGGAGAGTGGCCGATGCGAATAGTATGGGGTCCCCCTGACGTCATGTAACCTGACCGGGAGGTTCGGTGTAAAAACGAATGTGTGACACTTTAGGTTCCTTTGGCCGCTGTCTTGAAATGCCTCGTTCGGTTGTGACAGGTTATGGTCGACGCGGAGAAACTCAGCATTGCTCGTGGTCAACTTGGACCTAAGTGTGCCTCATGTGAATCTCCTCTAATNTTCGCTGAGGCTTTGGTCATTGATTCGGAGTACCATTGTTTTTCTTGCTACGAGAAGGTCACTGGCGCATCTAGCGCCTCCGAGCCAAAGGAAGTATCCGGTCTCCGGATGGATTGATTTAGCGTCGTGCCCTGTCTACGGGTGTGAGTACAGCAAGGCATCAGTTCCGTTTCTCGGAGTTCTATCGGAACCTTGCCCCTTCTGATCTCTATCTTCCTCCTCGNCTTCGAAGTCGAGAATGGATGTTTATGGGTTGGGANGACCGCCCTCCTCGNCGCCANTTGGGGTATTCTAGTGCTGAAGATTTGCATCAGGTACTGACACGTTCAAGCCCCCCGCATTCATGCTTTCACAGTACTGCATACTACGACCGCCCGTCTGAATGGAAGATGGCAGACAAGGGTTGGCGAGGTGCCGATCTAATTTTCGATTTGGATGGTGACCATCTTCCAGGGGTCGATGCACTCAATTTTCCTGCGATGCTCACTACTATTCAGGAGCAGGCATATCGGCTCTGGAACGATTTCCTAGANCCTGATTTCGGATTCAAGGAGAAATACGCGACTTTCAGTTTCTCGGGGCACCGCGGATTCCATATCCACTATCGTCACCCTAGTATCTTGCATCTGGATTCAAAGGCTCGTCAGGAAATTGTTTCACACATCTCGGGTGCGAATCTGAATATTGAGATGGCTCTTACAGGTCCACGGGTCGGCTGGGGGAGGCGTGTTGCTCGTGGGGTTGATTCTGTACTTGATAGGTTGGAACGTTACCACGAGTCCTCCAATACCGAACGTAACCGTATGTATAGGGAACTTCGGTCTACTGCGGTCTTAGGTTCAGCGAATATGTCAAGGAGGCCTACAATGAGTGAGAAAGCTATGGAAATGTTGGCAGGAATGTCTGTCGATGCTGATCGTCGGAGGCGACTCAAGAATTCCCTCAATAANATGGGCAAGCAATTTGGGAAGAATGGCGAACTCTTTACTTCCTTAATTCTCGGTGACCAGAGTGTGGTTCTCGATCAAGCTGCAGAGAATGACGACAATGTCACAGTCGATATACGACGTGTAATCCGTTGGGTAGGGAGCCTTCATGGCAAGGCTGGACTTCAGGTCACTGAGTTCCCTTTGTCACGTCTNGACCCTGATGGTTCAGATGCTTTTGATTCGCTCACAGAGGCAGTACCTTTCTCGATGCAGACAACAGAGAAAGTCCGTATTCTGCATGATGATGTTACTGCGAGAATAGCCGACGAGGTCGTCGAAGGAAATCGAGGTGATGAAATCGAGGTAACAGAGGCGATGAGTATATTCCTCGGTTTGAAACGGTGGTGTGAACCTCTTTGAGGTTTCTTCGATTCGGCGTCCTCCATCGGGGAATGTTAAAACCGTAATCGTTCTGAATCCAATACAGGGTGGCCGGGATGACATCGGATGAAGAGAATCCACCTTTACCACCAGGGGCTATGCCTCCACCTCCACCTCCGGGCGGTATGATGCCTCCTCCACCTCCTGCAGGAATGCCTCCTCCGCCTGCTGAAATGCCTCCACCTCCACCGCCTTCTGAGGCTCCTGCACCACCTCCAGCAGCAGCTCCCGCCCCTCCTGCTGAGATGCCTCCTCCACCTCCTGCGGCAGCCCCCGCTCCTCACGCTGACCTTCCCTCTCCGGCTCCCATCCCTGCTCCCGCATTGGGTCAAGAGAATCCCATTGCACCGGAACCTCAACCCGCGCTGTCATCCAATGACCGCATCGATCTTCGCAGTCTTCGTGAGGGGGCTGATGATTTGGTACAGAATCATGACCAGATGTATGGGCATATTGACCGCATCGCTTCTGGCCAAGTCGGCACTTTGCTCGATCGCTTCTCAAATCGTTTCGGTTCCGATCTTGACCGTGAGATCATCGTGTTGCGCAAGAAGGAACAGCAGGCAATGCGTGAGGTTAATCCTACGGTTGAACTAATCAGTGGTGGTCAATCAGAAGCAACAGATGTTGAGGAGCAAATGGATGATGTCGAGGACCTCAAGGCTGCAATTGAGGATGCAATCCGCCCTCTTAAGAAGCGCTTTGATAGGGCTAAGAAGGAAAGAGACACATCCTTGATTCGCAAGATTCAACCACGCCTGAAGGCACTTGTCGAGGACCGTAAGATGGTCATTGAAGTCATTGAAGGCGAGCGGGAGTTCGTCGATATCACTGATCTTATCGATGAATATCTCGGTGAACTACCTCCTGAGGATGAAGATGATGAAGATCATGCCATGGATGAGGCTTCAGAAGATTCCGCTTCAGGAGGTGAGGATGATAATGGCGATGAGGATTTCCGTGCCTTCACTGATTTGGCTAACGAACTCCTTGGTCTAATGCCAGAGGATTTCCAGAAGAAATTCATTTCCGGGCCGGATATCGAATTCTTCTCTTCCGTATTCAACGATCCTGGAGCCGCTAGCGAGGACAATCGTCGCGCCTTTGTAGAGTTGATAAATCGCGAACTTGGTTCCGCTCCTGACGCGGTTACGGATCGTCTTGTCCAGGATATTGAACTGGCGAAGCGGATTAAGATAAGATACGGGTGAATGATATGGGACTCCTAGACCGATTGGATGATGATGCGAGCGATGCCGATGAGGCTACTTCGATTGAGACTGCCCCTGCCAAGGAAGTCAAGAAGTCCGAGGCGAAGAAGACGAGCCGTCGAGGCCGACGTGCTAAGGCAAAGGAGGAAGCTCCTGTCGATGATGCTGAAGAGGATGAGGCGCCACGTCGCCGAAGCCGAGGTCGACGAGAGCGTCAACCTCGAGAGAAGAAGGAACGCGTTGTCCGAAAGATTGGCGAAGATCGGGAAGTCGCTGGAATGGCAGCATTTTCCTTCCGCAGAATTGTTGACTTCATTGTCAACTACGGCTGGGCAATTCCAATCCTAGGACTTAGCCTCCTTGGAACCAATTCTGATTTCACATGGTTCATCATCGGTGGCTTGGCTCTAATGTTGTTGAACAATATTTTCCTGCCTTATCAGTTCGGTAGGACGTTGGGGAACTTCACAACACGTACAATGTTCATCCGACACACTGGACAACCTCCAATGTTCATGTTCTTCTTGATGAAGACATTCTATTTCCCGTTCCTTCTTCTCGGATTGTTCGGTATTCAACTCGCTTTAGAATATAGCAAAGAGACGAACATTGTTGTCTTGGTAATCTGTATTGTTTCTCTACTTATCTTCCTTGCAGACACGATCATTTCTCGGGTTCGTAAGGATGACCGAATGGGCCTCTGGGAAACCGTATTCCTAGGCGTCTGGCTCACTAAGCATATCAGCACCGGTGAATCTAGCGGCTGGCTCAAACGCCTCGAGTCTTCGGGGGACTTCTTTGAGCAGCGTGGATGGGGCGTCGATGGTGAAGGCGATGAGGAAACTGATGAATCCTGAAGGTTCCACATCTCATGAGTAATTCTCCTAGTGACCCACAAGTCACCCGTCCTGTAATGGCACGCATTCTCATCGCGTTATCTACCATCGGTCTCTTTATTGGAATCCTTCGCCTTGAGGTTCTTTTTGTGATTTTATCCTCATCCATTCTGGTAGTAGGTGTCATTTCACACAATATATTCACAGGTTTTGTTCGCCCAATCCGGAAAGAACGAAACCCGACTAGTAATTTCACTCTACACCGATGGGCTAGTGAGAAAGGTTGTACAGTCGCCCGTTTCGAACGATGGGCAGATGAGCCAGCGCCACTTATCATCGCCATTCATGGTTGGCAGTCGGATTCAAGTTCCACAGAGAAGCGTATTAGTCCGTTCCTTGAACGAGGCCATCATGCAGTTTTGATTGATCTTCCAGGCCATGGTGCTTCTGATGGATTGGCCATATGGACTGCAGTAGAATGTGGCAGAAATATCTTGGAGATGATTCAAGATATTGTCAAAGTATGGGATTGGACACAGATTACTTCGGTTGTTCTCTTGGGCCATAGTATGGGTGGTTTTGTTTCATTGAGATTTGCCGATCGATTTAGTGAGGTACTTCCTCAACCAATCGAACGAGTATATCTGGAATCACCAATGACATCTTTCCCGATGGTATTCAATCAACGAACTACTGGTCTGGGCCTTATTGGACGCTATATCTCTAGATTAGATCTTCAATGGGCATATCTTCGCCGGGGGCCTGACCCTGATCTAAAATGGTCACATTTTAGCGTACCAAAATGGGGCATTCCATCAATGGAGATTCGTATTCTTCAGGCGAAGGAAGATATTGCGTTGGGCAATCATCATCTCGAATTACTCCAGCCTCATGCTAGTGATAATTGGGAAATTTTTATTGACAAGGATTTGAAGCATTTTGGGTCTTCTAGAGGCAACGCACATTCGACTTATCTAAGATGGATTGACCATTGATTATAGGTCATAATTCCGCAATAAATCCTGATGCGATAAGGAATATGAGTAGGCCAATCACCATGCCCAATGCGACAAAGTGCATTCCAATAGAGAGTCCGATTCGTAGTTCAAGATTTGTGATTTTATTGAAGGGCCAGACTGTATTTACCTCTTCTTGTCCCCCGCGGATACCGAAGAGTGGGCGAGCAAATCGTGTTCTTCGAACTATCTCGAAGCAAATCATCACACCACACATTACGAT
>PATD01000007.1 GCA_002713585.1 Methanobacteriota archaeon | reverse complement strand
TTAGCCCCTGTCGCAAATTTGGCCGACCATTTAGACATCGCCAGAGACATCGTTGTCACCCAAGATGCATTGGGTGTGGAGAACATTGTAGCGACCATTTGGGCAACCAATGATTTGTCAATTAGTAGTACAAACAACATCATTTCAGGCCCCTTCAATAATTTGGCAAATCATATGGTTGTGACTTCGAAATTCAACACGGATGGAGAGATGATGTGGTATGATGTTGTGACTGGATACGACAATAATCCCGCGGAATTGACTACTGGTCCATCAGGAGATGTATTCGTGTGCGGATATGGTACGAATTTAGGTTCAATGACATCTCATCATTCTGACCAGCAATATGACGACCAATGGAATACTCCACTAGATGATTGGGCAGAGGACATGTGGGTTGCAAAATACGAGAATGATGGTCGACTAGATTGGGTTGTTACTTCCGGTGCTGATCCCGCTCAATCGACCTTGAGAGATTGTGCATTGAATCAAGATAACGTCCCATATCTTGCGGGTGGCTTTGATGGGGATTCGGTTTATTCAACGTCTCACTCGGATTCCGATGGAACGCTAAATGCTGGTTTATCATCTGGAGCAGCACATGTTAGAGACGGAATTTTTGGAAAATTAATTGACGATTATGCTACCGTTAATCCAGAACCTTGTGAACAATTTAACGGAATGCTTGGCCCGGTTTGGGACAATAGTACTACCAACAACCTAGTTGCAGGAGATATCTACGAACATCCAGAAGGCTCAGGTCTCTATTGGCAAGTGATTAATTCCACTAACTCAAATGCGGACCCGGGAACAAATCCAGATATTTGGAGTGAAGCTTGTACATGCTACGAGATTTGGTCTTCAACTAGTAGCCCAGTAGTTTGGGACGTTGTAGGCACATACGATTTGTACGATATTGTAGAATATCCCGCAGGTTCGTATCAATTGTGGCACGCAGTAGACAATGTTCCAGCGAATGAAATCCCCAATGACCCAAATAATTGGCGATTTTGGCAGGGTTGCGAAGGAACGGAATGCGCTCAATTTAATGGTATATTAGGCCCAGTTTGGGATTCTTCAACATCTAATTTTGTAAATCCTGGAGACATATACGAATTCCCGGCTAATTCAGGAATATTTTGGATCGTCAACCCGATCCACACTCCAGGTTTTACGACGGCTGATCCCGGGACTAATCCAGACATATGGAGTATCGACTGCAATTGTACTGAAATTTGGAATTATAATGGTCAACCAACATGGGATTCTACCCAAGTATATTCACAATTCGAAATCATAGAAAGTCCCACAGGTTCAGGGGATCTATGGAGTCCGAATGTTGCAAATGTTCTAGGTGGAATGAGTCCCGAATTTAGTACGGATTGGGATGGTTGTGGAAATCCATTGACTCCATGTGAAGAAGCAGCTTCTTTGAACAATAATTGGCCAATATGGACTGTCTCAGGACCTCCATACGATGTGGGGGATGTTGTATCATACGGCAATGAATTCTATATTTCAATAAGGCCACAAAATACAGTTGAACCCGGTCCACTTGGTGTTCAAGCATTAGCATGGATCGAATGTACTTGTGATGATATCAAGTCCCAATTACCTGATTATCAAAGTGCGAATTCATACTCTGAATTCGATGGAGTCGTATACAACAACGAAGTATACTGGGCAATTTCGTCAGTTCCTGCAGGGGCATCTCCTGGCCCTAATCAATATTGGCGAACATGCGATTGGTGTGATTCATCGAATAATAATTTAGAAGGAGAATGGGACATAAATACTGCAATTTCGGCCAACTATATGATTGGTGATTTGGTTACACAAAATGGAGTGATTTGGATATCTATCATGAATCACAACCCCACAGTTCCTAGCGGAGGAGTGGTAAGTGGGTTTGGTTCTACCATATTCCCAATTATGTTTGACGTCGGATGGGTTCAATGTGATTGCAATGAAGTGGGGACAATATATGATTCAACAGTAACTTACCAAGAAGGAGATATTGTTCTGGGACCCGACGGTAACACATGGATTTCAGAGTACTCAAATAACAATAACTGGCCATCAATCGAAATAAATCTCCAGTGGATGGTTGTCACAATCCCCACTTGGCGTATGTGCTCACCTAGTGATTGTAATAATGCACAACCATGGAGTCAATTAACTGCCAATTTAGGAGGATATTTTACTGGTGATATCGTATCACATGTTGGAAATACTTGGCAAATGATGTCAGGTTATTCAGGATCATCAATTGCTCCTAGTGTTTCAATGAACATGAATCCCGGCCCTTGGACTCCTTGTAATCCAGTAGCAGTCCCAGGAGGACCTGTTTCAATGTACATAATTACCCAAGGTGAAGTTAATATTGAAACCAAAAATATCCAAAACATTACTCATAATACTGTAGACACTGATGATGAGATAGCTGGTCCTGAACCGGGTACTAAATTTTCATCAGCCCTTGAGCCGTGGTTAGGAACAAATTTTGAATCCGCCATTTTGTTGAAAGAAGGCATCACAGAAATCGAAGATTCAAGTTTAGAAAATTTAGTTGAAAACCGCACACTAATCGTTGACGTATGCGATCCAAAATACAACTTGAATGGCTACAACGAACAAAGATATCTGTGCGGTTTTTGGTACGAAGTTTCAGGAGTTAATGCAATGGGTGAAAATACTTCGACGATTATTCTTGGGCCTAAATTATTGTGTCCTGTAGATATGCCAGAATGTCATGATATTATTTTGAAGATCGATGTTGAGGCAATGGTGAGTGATGAGGCCTTAGTGATTGATTCAAACGAATCTACAGAGGTTGTATCGGATGATTCAACAAACGACACACGTGTTCCAGGATTTTCTGCAATATCGTTAGTTATCTGTATGATTTTCTCGGCATTGGTTATATCACGTAGACCCTGATTAGAAATTATGGCTTTGCTTGACTTCTTTGGGACACCAGAAGAACTTCGATGGTTCGCAATAATCTTCTTTGGATCATTGATTCCTGCAACTGGAATTGGTGGAATTATTCATCGAAGAAATCCACTTCCATTACCTGGTCAACGCGGTTATGATTTCGTTGTTCTAGGACTCGGACTCTGGTGTATGACCGGACTGCTCATTGATGTCTGGGCCCACACGAATGGTGAGGTGGATGACTCCTTCTTCACAAAATGGCATGCGGTATGGTACTCCGGCGCTACTGCATATTCCGCATTCATTCTATTCGCGCTATGGCGACTCGCNGAAGNCCCGCCAAAANTCACNCCNTCNGGNCTNTGGGNATTTGCAACNAATGTNCCCAANGGTTACGGNGCATCNGTAGCNGGGATTGCAATNTTNGGNNTTTCTGGTTTCGCAGATATGCTCTGGCACTCCTTCTTCGGAATTGAAGGGGGGCTNGACATNCTGCTCTCTCCCNCTCACCTCGGTCTCTTAATCGGGCTAATNCTNACTGTCATGGCACCTNTATTCTCTGGATGGCANGATCCACTCTCAGGCAANGATGGACTGACTAGTCAACTTGTNCTAATCTTCGGNCTAGCTGCAGCATGGGTGCCCATCCTTCTAATCACNGGACAGTGGGATATTTTCCAACTTGAGATTGCAGATTACTGCTACTTGGGCAACAATTGTGGCCCAGGATACGAAGATAGCCTCTCCATTGGCGTTGTTGCATCGATGGTCCCGACCACCATTGCAACTGGTCTGATTCTAACTTTCGCTCGCCGCTGGACACCGGCTCCAGGTGCAATGCTGGTTCTCTTCTTGTTCTGGGGCATGAGCAATTACGCGATGGAGAATCTCGATGCCTCTTACATCTATTACGGATTCATAATTGGAATTCTAGTAGAGATACTCAGCCACTTCTTTTTGAGAAAGCANCGACCAATCGNATTCGCTATTNCGTTACCAATAGTAATGCTAGGTACCAAGATGTTGGCTGCTATTGCCACAGTATCACAGGGTTCGCAATGGGCAATCACTGCTCATGGGGAGGTATTCATTCAACCGTATGGGTGGACAATCCACGCAACTAGTGGATCAATCATCATCTCATGTGTAATGTGTGCACTACTCGCTGCTGCGATGCATCCGCCGNTTGTACCTGNCGGTCCGAATATGGTCGACGAAGATANANGCGAGTGATTCAGCCCCAAGAACCCTGGGCAAGCATAGCCTCGGCAACCTTCAGGAAGCCTGCTACGTTTGCGCCGAACACATAGTCATGCGGTCGACCATACTTCTCTGCTGTCTCATAAGCAGCCTTGTGAATCCCGACCATGATACCGTCAAGCTTCTCGTCAACCTCTTCCCTAGTCCAAGACATTCGCAAGGAGTTCTGGGACATCTCAAGTCCGGAAGTGGCGACACCACCAGCATTAGATGCCTTTCCGGGAGCAAAAAGAACACCGGCCTTCTGGAAAGCCTCGACTGCCTCAGGGGTGCAGGGCATGTTAGCACCCTCGCCCACGGCCATGACACTGTTGGCNACTAGAGCTGCGGCCTCCTCACCATTGAGTTCATTCTGAGTTGCACATGGGAGTGCAACATCGACGTCAACCGACCAAAGTCCGTTCATCGCCGGCTCCGGCTTGGACTCGTGGTATTCTACACCGTCAAAGTGATCGGCATATTCCTTAATTCTGCCACGGCGCTCGTTCTTGAGATCCATCACCCATGCAAGTTTCTCNCGTGTAATGCCTGCAGAATCATGAATGAAACCACTAGAATCAGACATTGTAACTGGTATTCCACCAAGGTCTAGGACCTTCTCGGCAGCGAACTGGGCCACGTTACCGCTTCCAGAAATTGCGACTCTCTTCCCCTCCATGGTCTCACCCTTCGTCGCAAGCATCTCACGAACAAAGTAAACGCAACCATAGCCAGTTGCCTCTGGACGAATCAGAGAACCTCCGTAAGGTAGCCCCTTTCCAGTAAGGACACCTGACCACTCGTTAGCCATTTTCTTGTACATGCCGAACATGTAACCAATCTCACGACCACCTACGCCAATATCGCCTGCAGGGACATCCGTGTCAGGNCCGATATGACGCCATAGCTCGCCGATAAAGGCTTGACAAAAACGCATGACTTCATTATCCGACTTCCCCTTAGGGTTGAAGTCTGAACCACCTTTTCCACCGCCCATTGGAAGACCGGTTAAGCTATTCTTGAAAATCTGCTCAAAACCAAGGAACTTGAGAATCGAAGCGTTGACAGACGGATGGAATCGAAATCCTCCCTTGTAGGGCCCAATCGCACCGTTGAACTGGACTCGAAAACCACGATTCACCTGCATGTCCCCCTCATCATCGACCCATGGGACTCGGAACTGAATTAGACGCTCGGGCTCAACTACACGATTGTAGATGTTAGCGGATAGGAATTCGGGGCGCTCATCCACAATGGGCGTCAAACTTTCTAGCACCTCAAGAACAGCCTGATGGAACTCCGGTTGGTCTGGATCTCTCTGCTTAACATTCTCGTAAACTTGTTTCAAATGACTGTGCATCAATTCAACTCCTAGGCTGATTCACCTTGGTTGACCTCGCGACTGAATATCTGGCTTATTAACGAGTGCTAATACTGAAATTTGAACTGCAAAAGAACAATCAATCGTATATGATACGCTCAGCAATCGCAGCGACATCTTTGACTGCTTCAGGTAGAGTGATGACTGACATCGCATGCTGACTAACTTGGCGCTTCCTCAGTGCATCCGCGATTGGGGTGTGTTCCTTGAACCAACGCGTACGGCCATCCTTACCTACCACGCGAACATCCACTGCTGCCATACGTGGTTCAGATAGAAGGAGTTTGACAGACGGGACATCTATCGCAACATAACCTGGATCGAGGCCTGCTCGCTGTGCTATCTGGTCCTCGATCTGGATTCGATCATCTGAATGTGTCGCGAGGTGAACTAAACGGTCAATCTGCTCAGATGTCAATTCATCCATCCGGCGTGTGACACTATTCTTCATCAGACGACGATACTTCAGACGCTTCAGAATGTCTCGCGAGAATGGACCTGCCTGATCGAGGGCGTGCCATACCTCTGCATCGACCATGCGTTGCATCTGTCTAGCCTCAGGTAAACGATCTCCCGCCCGCTCAACTGCCCGAGAAAGCATCACTTCGGTTATCCGAGTGACACGATGGAAGTAAACGGCGCTGTACATCAAAGCGCGGGCAGTCATCATGCCCTCAAGAGCGGCGAGGCCACCCTCGGTTACAGCGATGTCTCCACTGTGGCGTGTGAGGCATTGGATGAGGCGGTCATGGTCGATAATCCCGTGACGGACACCTGTAAAATGTGCATCACGAAGTAGGTAGTCCATCTGGTCACAATCAACTGGCCCATGAACAAGATTCGCCATAGTATGGTCTGCGGATTCGAAGGCTTCGGCACCTTCACCCCAATGAAACAAATTCCTCTCCTTACCGCCTGCGTCCGGACCATGGATTAGTGATGCCACCTTGTCTGGATCAATACCATGCGATTCAAGAATCTCAGGAATGGCTCGACGCTTCCCAAGAATCTGCTGCTCTTCATCCGAAAGAACCTCGTAATCTCCCGTGATGATGCCCTCCGTAATATGCATATGATCAGCGCCACCGCGCTCATGAAGAATATGTTCCAGAGTGTGCGAGTAAGGGCCGTGTCCTACATCATGAAGCATTCCTGCGACTTCTACAGTCATCCGCTCATGCGGATCGAGATCAAGGCTTGAAGCCATTCGGCCGGCGAGATGCGAGACACCTAGGGAATGCTCAAATCGAGTATGATGCGCACCCGGAAAAACAAGGTGAGCAAGTCCAAGTTGCTTGATATGGCTTAGTTTGTTGAACTCAGGCGTAGAGAGAAGCTCCTCACGAACTCCATCGATTTCGAAGGAGCCGTGGATGGTGTCATTGATGACCTTCATTGTAGGTGGAGCCTTGCACACTCGTCATCAATGCTGCGCTTGGGCAATATGGATTCTCAACCTTGTTGGTCCCAACCCTGCTGCTGTTGGCCCCAACCCTGTTGCTGCTGATCCCAACCCTGCTGCTGTTGGCCCCAACCCTGTTGCTGCTGCTGCCACTCTGCCCACTGTTGACCATGAGCCTGCTGCTGCGCCCACCATTCAGCCTGTTGAGCCGCCCGCATCTCCTCCTCGAGCTTGTAACGACGATCACCAAGGCGATCGAATAGAAGAGCAGTCTGACCTGCATCAATGCCGCCCTTATCTGATATTGATTCGATGTCTTTCTCTACCTCCATGAGACCCTCGAAGCCCTCGGCTTCATCCAATAGAGTCCGAATCTTCTCGTAGTTAGAACGGCGACTTGTCGAAGAGCGCCAGATAAGTACCGACATCCCTGCTCCAATAGCAATAATCGCGAGTATAGCAACAGAAAGTGCAGACTGAATCACCGGATCTAGCCCCGCTTCCTGCTGAAGACGATCAGGAGTATTGTCTCCATCAAGATCGACTGGCAGACTCGTGGCATCATAGGGATCAGAACCATCTGCGAACTCGTCCACATCATAGTAACCATCGTTGTCATCATCCGGATCAACTATGTCGGCCCAACCATCGCCATCTGTATCAGGACAACCCAATGTGAATAGGCTGGAATTACCTGGAACAAGAGGGCAATCATCAGACAGTTCTGTACCCTGCTGATCAGCGAAGCCATCATCATCTCCGTCAGACCAAAGGCGAGCATCAAGAGCCCAGCCACCCGGAATTGTAGAGTTACCATCGATGATGTCGGCATATCCGTCCGAATCGCTGTCCTCACAACCGACTAGACCACCCTCCGTGGAGGTTCCCGATTTCCCGGGACAATCGTCCGCATCGGTTCCATTCTCGTTATCCCCATAGCCATCCCCATCAACATCGCTCCACTGAGTGGCATCGGCAGGGTAGGCATCTTCAGTGTCAGACCACCCGTCTCCATCCGCATCAGGACAGCCGATGAGATCGAGTGTCGAGGTCCCTGCATCCTGAGGGCAGTCATCAATGAGTCCTGATTCAGCAGTGTCTGGGTAACCGTCACCATCAGTGTCAGGGCAACCGTTCATCGTATCTGCAAACACAGTAGGGCATTCGTCCCCATCGTTGGAGAGCCCATCACCATCATTGTCAGGGCAACCAATTGCATCAATCGTGGAAGTGCCCAATCGTGTTGGACAATCATCAGAATCGGAAAAACCGGGTGCATCGCCATACCCATCGCCATCAGAATCAGCATATTGATCCGGATTTTCCGGCATATCGTCAAAAGAATCAGACCAGCCATCGCCATCCGTATCAACGCACCCATAGAGGTCTCGGAACGAGTCACCCGGCTGATCAGGACAATCGTCGAACGGCCCAATCGAAGTATCTAACTCGACGTCCTCATATCCGTCATTGTCACGATCAAGTGGACTCGGATCAGCAAGATAGGCTCCTGCAATCCATTGACCTGGCCAGTGACTCAATCTGGAAGAGTTCCATGAATCAATCCTCCAATTATCTCCAAGGCCATCCCCATCGGTGTCATTCCACTGAGATGGCTTGTTGAAGAAATCATCAGCAAGATCAGACCAACCATCTGCATCTAAATCGGTGCAACCAAAGGTATCCTTCCATGAAGTGCCCCAAACATTAGGGCAATCGTCGTAAGCATCACCATCAGGGTTGTCCCCAAAACCATCGCCATCATTGTCTGACCATTGAGTTCCATTATTCGGGAAGTCATCATTAGAATCGGATTGGCCATCACTATCCGAATCCGGACAACCATATACGTCACGTGTACTGTTTCCAGCTACAACTGGGCAATGATCGGGCATGGTTGCGAAATCCACGTAGATTCCAGGACCACCCATCCGGCTTGCATTTAGAGATGAGTCAGCCCAGTTGTCACCGTAGCCATCCCCATCAAGATCCGACCACTGAGTTGGATCAAGAGGGAAACGATCCGTCCGGTCGCCAACCTTGTCCCCATCTGTATCAACGCCGTGCACGACAATAGCGAAATCTTGGCTCCCGTAATGTGGAACTGCATGCCCATTAATTGTCAATCCAGTTGGGAAATTGAATGCGAAATAGGTCTCGTCTCCAAGAATCGCGGCTCCATATCCAGTGTCACTAGATGTTGAACCGTGGGTATTGACCCAGTTCCAAGCACCGTTTGATGATAGTGTACCCATAAACACGTCATTACTTCCAATCGAATTGACACCATATTGGCCGAACCAAGATGCGCCGTTGTAGTAACCCGTGACTGCAATTTCTCCTGTAGCATCTTCAACGTCTACATCGTAACAGTAGTCCGTACTGCTACCGCCGCCCTGTTGCTGCCAATTCCAGTTCCCGGTTGGAGAAATTTGGGCTACGAACATATCCCATCCACTACCTCCGTAGGCGTTCAACCGGTTGGATGAGAACTCAGTGTAGTAGTAAAACCGGCCACAAATAGTCGCATTCCCACCATCGTCAACATCGATTGCCTCGGGGTAAGTCTCGTACGAACTGTAACCAAACTTCTCAGACCAACTGTATACACCTGTAGAGGAATATTGAGCAATGAAACCCCAGTAATCATATGAGTAGTAGTTATACTGGCTGCTAGATCCGAAGTCAACCTGATAAGAGAACTCACCTGTCACGTATACGCGTTCCTGGGCATCCACTGCAACACCACGTCCACGCTCGTAGTAACTACCACCTATCCCTTGTGACCAACGCCAATTTCCTTGCGAATCTAAGCTAGCAATGTAAGCATCCGAGTAACAACTGCTGCAAGATAATGACCCTGCAGAACCAAAGGATAGTGTACCTGAACTCCAGTACCCAGTGACGTAAACATTACCCGAATCTGCGATAGCGACGCCATGAGCATAATCGCTACTACTTGCACCAATCTTCTGTGCCCAGAGCCAATTCCCCATAGTATCGAGAACGGCAACATAGGCATCGTAAGATCCGGACGATGAGAATGAGGTGCTTCCAAACGAAATCGAGTTCAAGAAAATACCCGTGATACTCACATTACCTCCGGCATCCACATCGATGTCATAGCAGTAGTCCGAACTGGTAGACCCGGCAGTTTTGACCCAGAGCCAATCCCCTGTCGAAGATAACTTTGCGACGAAGATGTCTGAACTACTACTGGATGATGAAGGAGTACTAAGCTGACCGAAGTTTGCGATTTGATGATAGTTGCCACAAACGTAGATATTTCCCTGATCATCCACGTCCATCCCTCGGACATTATCGGAGTTACTTCCACCTACGTTCTGATGCCATAGATACTGACTACTACTAACATACGAAATCAATGATATCTCCTCAAGAGGGATTGGATTCGTCTCTTCGTCAGGATTCAATACTGACGCGGAAATCAAATGCACAAGGAATAAGGAAACCAATAGGGCCGCAGCAATACGTCTCATCAAACAAATGAGACCATTTCGGAGATATAGTGCATTCGTTTGCGAGTGTAACTAAAATTCAAGCAAATGGATGCAGGACAAAGTAACGATTCATCCGTTCAGTCAAGCGCTCAGAACCTTCAGATCGGGATGCAAGGAGGCGGATTTGCTCCACCATCATAGCATGCTCATCACTCTGAAGCCGGAGAACTCGGCGAAGGACATCTAGCATTGCCATCTCATCTTCGGTGATAACCTCATCATCGAGTGCAGTAATGAGAACATTCTGATACAGAGCCATATCGCCAAGATGACGACGATTGTGTGCACGGATATCATCGTCATTATGAGGAGAGGACATTGAACCGCTAGCGATTGCTAACGAATCTTGAACATCCGACGACTCTAGCCCCATTACATATGCGATTACGTCCAATATTGCAGACTCGTCGTCAGTGAGAATCTCATCCTCCATCGCGACCTCGACAATACGAAGCAGGATGTATCGTCCGCGGTCTCCACTCGTTGCGCCCATAGTCGCAGGATTCGGTCCCCGTATATCATCCATTCACAATGCCAATGAAGTTCAAGGAGGTGGGCTTTACTCTGAGACCATGGGTCTCTGGTCTCCAGGCATCGAGGGGTTCGCCCTCAGCATGGGTCTGATACTCGCGATTGGTCCACAGAACATCTTCGTAGTTAGACAGGGCCTACTGAGAGCACATATCTTCGTCGTATGTCTCATCTGCTCCTTGTCTGATGCCCTCCTGATTGTCGTAGGCGTGCTAGGACTCGGATCAATCCTTGCGAGTATCGAGGGGGCGGACCTCCTGATTTCTGTTGCAGCGGCTCTTTTCATCACAGGCTATGGCGTACTGAGGGTGAGGTCTTCGATGAATCCGGCAGGGATGTCGATTAGTGATGATAGTGCACAGGGACTAGGGGCCACAATTTTGACCTTGCTCGCGTTCACATTTCTCAACCCTCACGTTTACCTTGATACTGTCCTTCTAATCGGAGGAGCCTCCAGCAGGTACTCTACTGACGAGAGATTCACGTTTGCGGTTGGTGCTTCGCTAGCCTCATTCCTATTCTTCTTCACCCTTGGTTACGGAGCAAGAAGGCTATCTTCTGTTCTCGAAAAGCCAGAAGCTTGGAAATTCATCGATATGGGAATTGCATGTGTGATGTTTGTCATCGCGGGTGCGATAATACTGCCATTCCTATGATCTGAATAACTGGATAAAACGTTAATTCGATACTTAGGAGAGGTTTCAAATGAATAAAAAAAATGGCAATAATATGTGGGTGGCCAGATTTCCTCTCCATCAGGGACGCAACACACGTCCAGAAACTTACTCGGATTTGTTGCGCCATGGAAAGATACTTCTGGAAAGATACTGAACCCTCTGGAGATTATTCAAACCAGGCGGTTTACAATATTCTATCTTGTATTAGTTTGGAGCTATGTCCTACTAATCGAAGATGCATTACAAGGTGATGCATTTTACAATCTGAAAGTAGCAAGTGAGAAAATCGCTAGGATGGACCCAAATGAATTAACATCTAATCCTCTTATTTTCTTATTCTCATTACTCATTTCACCCTTCGCACATTGGGATACAGTACACGCAATGTATGTTACGGCGGGAATAATGTTCTTTTTACAATCGTTTGAAGCACATAATAATTGGAAAAGTGCTGTAATAATTTTCATCGGAACAAGTGCATTAACATCAATATTTATGGCGATTTTTTACAATGTTGGTTTCATCTTAAATCCCGATATTGAACTGTTTTCTTACGTCATGAGCAGATCATTCAGAGGTGGATCGATTGGAATGTTTGGGGCTTTGGGGGCACTTGCTTATCATGCTAAGAAACCACAATTTCCTTTGATACTTGTATTCTTATTTGAGGTTTGGAATTACACTAGTTACGGTACAGATATAGCCATTTCAATTGGCCATGCAAGTTCAACGTTAATTGGACTGATCATTTGGAGATGGTGGAACGAAAAAGGGGACAAGTATGCCGAATCCGAGTAGAAAATGCTTGTAATACAATTGTATTTCATTTGCAATACATTGATATGACGCCGCCCTAACAGGGAGGTCGGAGAGCACAGGGGCATGGCCAGCAAGAGTCCGATGGTTTCGCTTCGAATCCCAGAAGATCATCTGATGATGCTCGAGCAGTTAGTCGGCTTCGATGGGATGCGTAATCGTTCTGATGTCATCCGCCACGCAGTTCGACTCCTGTTAGAATCCGGCCCCTCCCGAGCTGTAGGAGGGACTGTAAAAGTCGACCTAGGGCCCGACTTGACAGAAAAACTCGACATGTTCTGCCAAATTAATGGAGACACGCCTGAGACGGTGACACGTTATGCTCTAAGAGACCACATGAACACGGTCATGAATCAAAGCGAGACACTGCAGACGAAAATGGAACTCCGCCTCAAGGAGTTACACGACAAGAGTCGGCAAAATGAAGATCACACAGCCTGAATGGAGGGCAGATGGACATGGTAGGGGATGGGAACTCAACCAATGCAGGGGGGCCTCAGCGCCCCCCTGCGACCAATGTCTTCACTCATGTTGCTCTGCGCAGTGCCCTACGCAACCGACTCTTGGCGAAGGCAACCAAGTCAGAACCCATCCGACGCATATTCAACAGCGAACCAATGGATGAGATTCGAGACCGAGCACTTGATGCATCCACTGAACTCCAAGGATTTGATCAATCACCCTACATGCCAAGGAACTTTTCCGGATTGAGAATACGCGCCTTGCGGACTCTTTCTACCAGATAATCACCCACACACCCGCCCCGCTTCGGCGGGGCACCCCAACTGGGTCAGCCGGAAGGCTCCTCAGCGAATCTTCTTGAAGGGCCGCGTGAGGATGGTGCTCGTGGCGACCTCATTCTCCTTCGTTGCTCACGATGTCCTGAGGGATAGCCAACGTGAGATGATAGAGGATGCGTTGTCGACTCTCAACGAAAATGGTTACCTGTTTGCCGCCGCACCAACTGGAATTGGAAAAACGGCGGCGGCACTAAGCGCAACCCTAGCTAGAGCCAACAATCATCCAAACGGAAGGAAGACCGTTCTATTCATGACTGGGCGTCAAAGTCAACATCGGATTGTGGTAGATACTGTTCGAAAGATTAACGCTCGTATGGAAGGACAAAAAGTCCGCCTTGTGGACCTAATTGGGAGAGAATCAATGTGTGTAGATGTGGATCGATTCACCGGGAGATGCAACTGTGAATTCGGAGTTAATGATAGCATCCTACACGATGCAAGAGAGGGGCTCAAGAGATACATTCTCGAGGCACCCAGACATGTTGATGATGTAATAAAACAAGGGAAGGAAAGAAAGGTCTGCTCTTGGACATGTGCTAGACAATGTGCGAAAGAATGTGATCTCATTGTTCTAGATTACAACCATGTATTCATTGACAAGGTAAGAGAGGCATCACTTGACTCAATGGGAGTGGAACTGTCAAATTCAATACTGATTGTTGATGAAGCACACAACCTCCCTGATAGAATTCGAAGGGGTCTCGAAAGACGCTTGACCGCGAAGGTGCTTCGTGACTGCGTTAGTGAGATGCAAGAGCACCGTGGCAAAGAGGACGAGGCAGTAGTAAAAGCAGTGGAAAAAGAAGGAGCCGAAGCTTGGACTGGAGATGCCGAAGAGGCAGCACTAGCAGAAAAAGCACTTATGAGAATACGAGGAGAAGTTGGGAAGCATCTCCTCAATCTCAAACAAGTCCTTGGAGAAGATAGCGAACTAATGACTAACCCTGAAGAATTGCTAGGAATATTCCAAGCTTCACTTGAAGAGACATTAGATGAACCAATCACTATGGCTCGATTTATCCGCACTTTAGAATCAGTTAGGATCGAGATTGATGAAGCACTTGACACCGACCCGGAAATAGCATGTCATCGCCTAGCGGAATTGCTCAATATCCTCTATACACGTCAAGGAGATTCAGCCCTTGCTACTGTCTTTGACATATTGGGAGAGGAAGGTAGAATCACCACACACCTCCTTGACCCCGGCGTTGTTGCAAGACCTCTACTCAAGGAGGCTGCAGGAGGGATTTTGATGTCAGGAACCTTATTCCCACCCTCAATGTATGGTGACATCTTGGGGATGCCAGAGCAACGGCCAGTTGCCTACAAAGAGTACTCTAGTCCCTTCGAAAGCGATAGGAGACCAGTTATCCTTGCTACGGACGTAACTACACGTTACAAGGACCGTAGTGCAGCGAATACTCGTAAAATCCGCGAACATATCCACGGATTGCTCCGACAGACTCCTGGGCACGTCGCTGTCTTCCTCCCATCCTACAGTATGTTGGAAGAGATTATCGAAGACGGTTCTTGGCCTGGACGGCACCTAATTGTGGAAGATAGAACTTGGTCCAAGAGTAGGGTACAGGATGTGCTCGATCGCCTGCATCGTTCAAGAAACTCGGGGCAACGATGTCTTCTCGCAGGCGTCTACAATGCTCGGCTCTCGGAGGGCGTTGACTACGAAGGCAACATCCTCGATGCAGTCATATGTGTCGGCATTCCGATGGCGCCTCCTACTGCATCGAACCAAGCACTCCGAGACTACATTTCAGATCGATTCGGGGAACGAAACGCTTGGAAGTACTCAGCGGCACAACCCGCGATGAATGCTATCCTCCAAGCGATGGGGAGGGCTATTCGAAAAGCGAAGGACCGCGCAGTTGTACTTGTTTTAGAGCGTCGAGTTGGTGACAGGGGGTACAAAGCATGTCTCCCAACGGGTCTGAATATGTTCCATACAGGGGAACCAGAAGCCACTGAGAGGCTTGTTCGACGATTCTTTCGACGACATCCCGAGCCAGCACGAAATACTGAATGAGACGACGGGTTGATGACCTTCGGCGACCCCAGCGTGTCCTATGGAGAAGGTTGAGTGGACTCCAGTTGTTCCGGATTCAGATAATGAAGAGGACACTCCTGCTGGTCTTGAGATAGATGCATCAGCACTTCACCAGCGATTCATCCGCCGTGATCCTGGGTCACTTGATGCAGCCATTCAAGCCGATGCCTTCGTCCGCCATACTGGCGAACTTGTCGAAATGACACGTGAAGCAGGAGCACGTATCCTAGCAAGCGAACTCTCTGGAGCCTCTCTAGATGCCACACCAATGCATGATGGAGTCCACATTCACATGAAGGGAGTCCCTGTGAATGGAATCGAGATATTCACCGGCTACGTTGATACCACTGAATTCATCCGAATCGACCGAGAAGGCCTGGAATCCATCGTGACTCCATTACCAAGTGGGGTCTCTATCGCTAACGCTCGATTCACCGATGGCGGACTAGACATCCGCCTCGAATGATGACGATTAACGTCCAGGGACTTCCTCAATACTCTGAATCTCACTGACTACATTTGCCAATGCCTGCTGTGCCGCGGCAGTGTGTTGCTCCCCCATCTCATGGGCTGAGTAGCGAGCTTCTTCGAATACTGTGTCGAGGGCCTCCAGAGCGGACTCACGTATTGGGAGAGCCTGCCGGATAGCAACTTCGAATTCACGGACTGTCTCAAAGTCACGACGCAGGAATCCACTCTGCATCAGAACGAGACAGAGGTCCTCATAGCAATTGAAAATCGCTTCACGAATTGAATCGCCAGCCGCCAACAACTCTGCAGTATAGGAAAATATGTCTTGCATCTCCTCAATAGACGTCTTACGATTCCTTAGCCTGAAACCAACAACTGAGGCACTAATTAGCAGAATGACTAGGAAGGCAATGGTAGTAGTCGAAAGGCCCGAAGAGACCTCTTCTAACTGCTCATACTGTAGATCAACCTTGAGGTTGAGTAAATCGCCGCGATCAATGGGTGCAATCACATCAGATGTGCTATCCAGTGTGATGTTGAACTGGCCCCAATGCGCTTGATCAGAGAACGGTGGCAGAGGCTCCTGGCTGACGAAGACGTACTCGAATATACCGAACTCATCTGTGAGCTTACCAAACTGTGTTAATTCAGAAGATTGATTGGACAATATGGCTGAAATCGATATATTGGCTAGAGGTAAACCGTTGTCATCGGCTACCACACGAACGATACCAACAATCTCTCTTGAGTCCAATTGAACAGTCACTGGGTCAGCAGAGAACGATGCAGGAATCATTAGGAAGGCATCAATAGCGATTTCTTCACCAGGATTGAACCAACGGACATCGTCCTGCGCCACCTGGACATCAAACTGGATATCAGCCTGCATTGGGGCTCGCCCAACAATGGTAATCGTGAACTGACCTGTGGCGTTATCCCATGAGACAACGGCGGTTGTCTCTGGAGAACCCTCCCACAGGAGTACTAGGGAAGCCCCTGAAACGACATTTCCAGTCCCGCCCACTTCGAGTATACGGCCTGTAATCTCAATTGGGTGCGATGCATTGGAACGGATATTGTTCTCCGAGACGCCAAGAATCTCGATGGTGATGTCAGCCCATGTGTATGCAGTAACCTCGGCATCATCGCCAATGAACTGGTCATTACCATCATAACTCACACGAATAGTATGTGCACCACGATCAGATGAGAACTCAACAGGAATCTCTACACTAAACCTACCATTCTCATCGGTGAGAGCAGTTGTAATCTGCTGACCATCAACCTCGATAATCACAGTTGCACCGTCAATTGGAATCTGAGGGCTCGTATCCCCATCTACTAACGAACCCGAAAGGTTCCAAGTTTCACCACGAGTAGCAAATCCACTATTATCGAGATTTACGGCAGTGAAAATCGCATTGTGCTTGATGGTAATCGTTGTATTCGCCTCCCCTCCTAGGTAGTAACCCTGAGGCTCTGCGTAGGCGAGAATGAGATGATCCCCAATAGTAAACGCCGGACCAACAATCCAACTTAGATTCCAGGAACCGTCAGATTCAGTCGTAGCAGTTCCAATGATGCTGTTATCCACACGCACTGTGACAAAGTGTCCTGCAATCCAACTGTCGGGGAGATTGTCTCGTATTGTGCCTGTAATCACTACCTCGTCGCCTACAGCAGCAGTATCCAAGGCATCAACTGTGAGAACCGTCGGAGCAAATACCTCGAAGGAAGTGGTGCTTGTAGATGGGAGATAGAGTGGAGCACCTGCAAATCGAACCTCAACTGTCTGAGTTCCGAGATCCATATCCAATGGAACCGGGTATAGGATTGAGAACGAACCTTCAGCATCAGTGGTAACGTTAGTCAGGAACTGACCGTTCATCCATACTGTCAGATTCTGACCCGGAACTGGACGTTCGACAACATCGAAGAGAACACCCACAAGACTGAGGAGATCTTCTCGAACAACCTCTGTACCGCCTCCAAATAGGCGAACTTCTGTAGGCACCGATACCTCGAATTCAAAACTCGCAAATGAACCAAGATAGAACTCTGGATTCAACGAGTCGCCTTCACCCATGGGGTCCACCCAAAGGAATCCACCAAGGAAGGTGGAGGAGACATTGTGGATGCCAGGTGTGGTATCAAGGGGCAGAGTGTATGCTATGCTCCATGAACCGGTGCTTGGATCAGATTGCACAATTGTGGATGCACCAGTGTCGATACCATCCATCGCAAGGTGAATCAATCCACCTACAGGAGCACCGGTTTGATTCAGAAGTACGGCTCCATTTTCATCAAGCAGTGTGCCATTAATGTAAATCATCTGACCGGCGATAAGATCGCCTTCCACTGAATCAACTGTGAGAACTGTTGGTGCAAGAATCACGACACGAGTGAAGGTTGCATCTCCTGCTACACCTGTCGTCCCTGCGAGCCCGACATAACTCGCGTTGATTGTCATGAAACCAACCGGCCAAGTCGAAGGTATGCTGAAGTTACCCACAGCGAAGCCACTTGAATCCGTCATGATGTCGAATGAAGTCAAACCATCAATCGAAATATTGACAGTTGCATTTTCCACCGCATCTCCTGCGTTGTCGAAGAGGCTTAGACCGACGGTCATATTGTTACCACGGACTGTGCGCCGATCGGGATCAAGATCAAGCGGATCAGCGAAGTCGAGTATTGTGTATCCACGACTATCGAATGTGGTACCATTATTCGAACCGAGGAAATAGTTCACTGTCGGTGTGAAAGAAGCATTGAGAGTGTGAGTTCCTCGGGGGAACGTCTGATCAAGTGTAATCGTAGCACTCCAGTTACCATCGTATACAGTTCCATTCGTGGCTGTGAAGGTATCCGAGAATCCATCGATTGTGATGACTAACGATGGCAAGAGTGAGTTACCGTTGCGATCGATGATGCCTGAGCCATTCTCTGAAGTCAGTGTACCTGTGACATTGAATGTCTCACCAGCAGCTGGATTCGCTACAATCGGATCAACAACGAGAATTGTGATTGTCCGGACGGTCACAGTGCTAAACGTTCGATTCGCCCCAAGTAGAGTGAAATTGCCCGCGTAAGATAGCGTCATATCAACCAAACCAAGCGGATGTGTATCTGGAATACTGAAGTTGAAGCGGACGACACCAGTATCATTCGTGACCTCGCTTGGAAGCGAAGTATCGTGGAATAATGCACCGATTGTCTGATTTCCGAGAGCCCTATTGTTATCGCTAGCCTCGACAAGTGTCGCACCGAAATCAATGGAATCACCCCGATTTACGACTATAGGGATCAATGGGGTCGTCTGCGTAAAGTCAGTTACTCCCTTAACGAGTACATTCTGAGTGAGGTTACTTGGGAGATAGAATGGACTAGACCCTTCCAGGACACCAACGACCAGAGTTTTGTTCCCACTGGATAGCCCATCGCCGGCAGGATCCGTAGGCACAGTGAGATTGAAGCTACCGTTTACGGCTGTCGTGAACGAGGAAATCAAGACCTCACTGGAATTACCCTCAAAGAAAATCGTGATATCAATTGGACCTGAGAAATTCCGATTAGGATCAATCGCATCCTCAACTTGCCCCTCTAATTGGAAGTTGGATCCTGCTGTGAGGAAGGTTGGCGGAGTAATCACGAGATTCGAGATGATAGTTGGAACGAGGACAGTGATATTCAGATCCGTATGGTTTCCAATCCAACGAGCAGAACCTGTGGAGAGAGGATCCGTCACATCATCCGCCATGAGGATTCGAACCGTGTAGTACCCGGGTTCCGCTGAAGCCGGGATTGCCGGATTGAAACGTGCAATACCATCTGGAGAACCAGTGGTAACTGATTGCAAGGATTGGTTGTTAGGCCCGTCCCAATCCCAAATGAATTGGACTGCTGCACCAGTTAGGTTGCTTCCATCCGCAACATCTCGCACACTCGCATTGACCACGAGAATATCGCCTGCTGTGACTGTCGACGGCGGGTCAATGGCAACAAGGACTGCTTCAGACTCGACTCCGATATCGATTGAAGAACCCTCTTCAGTGTAGAAATACGCACCTCCGGCCAGAGCCGCTGAATTAAAATCTGCCTCCACGTTAAGTGAATAGACCCCGGCTCCAACAAAAGTTGGAATCGTGAATGACAGATTGTAGGTTCCATTATTCACATCCAACCAAGTTCCACCTAACGGGATTAATTCAGGAGCAGGAGGTTCACCCATTGGACCTGAAGGACCGGTTCCAGGAATCTCAAGTATGGCTGAAATCGAGGAGTTATTCCCTAGTACGAGAGGAGAGCCTGAGAGATTCGAATCTCGGACCTCGCCTGTAACGTAGTTTGTTCCTCCAATGTGAGTCCAACTCTGGCCTAAAACAGCAGATACTGAGGCTAAACCTTGGATACGAATCGTGGAGTTATTGGTCGCAGGATAGTACCATTGGGAACCCGAATAGTTGACCCAAAGCGGATAATCTCCAGCAGGGACGATTGGAGGAGTGTACTCAAAACCAAATCCACCATCCACTGGATCAACTGTAGTGTTCACTAGAACACCATCAATTTCGGTCACATAAGTACCATTGAACGGCTGGTCAAAAGTACCCATATGGTCGAACATTGAGATTGAGATAAACCCGATTTGATCCCGCGCAATCGCATCTAGGAAGTAGTCGAAGGTGATGTAACTCTTCAGCCCGTATCCAGGTGGCATAAGTACCTCATCATTGGCTTCCAAGGTTGCAGAATCGAAGATAAAGCGAACGTCGACGTATCCCGGAGTAATTGGAACCTGAGCTGGATCCATGAACCACGTAATTGAGAAATTCCCGGGATTACCCGACCAGGTAGTGGAATTAAGTTCCCAGTTCGCAATGTCTACGAACGGAGTACCAGAACCATTCACGCGCATTTGGAGAAAGAGAGTACCCTCCATAGGAACTGGATTGAGACCACGACTGAGAACCGTCCCGTTCATTGTGATGTTATCATTAATCTCCAGAAGGGTGTTATTTGAAGAAGGCCCCTGAAGAACAATATCAAGGTTAGGCGACGGTGTGATGTTCATACTCACAACCTGTGTCGTTGGACGAATGTGATAAAGTGGGGATGAACCATTGTTCAGATCATCTTCATGCCATCCGGGGAACTCCAGTGTAGCATTAAGCAAGCCCTGTGATTCATTCTCGTCCACAGGTATGGTAATCTCGAAGAAACCGTTTGGACCTATCGAAGCCGTAAGGACCTGAGCCCCATTAACTGAAGAAGTCCAGTTGAAGTATATTTGACTGAAGCCATCAATAGCGCCATCACCGTCGATGTCCCATCCATCAATCAAGGACAAATCACCTGCAGGAGGGGATGTCAATTCGACGCGACCACTCATCGTAGTATTGGAACCAGCACCAAAGACAGGTTCAGTGACTGGAAGAGGAGCTTCGACTATGAAAGTGACATTATCGGAGACATTTACGATGTAGTTATCGAATAGGCCATTCGAACCGACATATCCTGAAGGTACCGTCTGAAGAACTAATCCCCCGTAACCAGGCACAATAAACTCGGGAGGTATTCCCTTCGCAGAGAAGTTACCGTTGACATCTGTAATTGCCGTACCAACAAGACGACTGGATTGTGAAGCAGCACCCGGGACGGCTCCGACCTCAGATAGTGGTACGAGATAGAGATCGACAACGAGGTTTGGAACCACGGTCTGATTCGCAGAGTAGACCATAGTCCCATTCAGGAAAAGTTGCGGACTTGTTCCATTACGGTCCACAATCAATGGGCCAAAAGTCGCATTGAGTATCTCTACATCCTCGGCCGGAGGACAGGCATCGAAAGGAACCCAACCCATGTCAGCATTACCTAGAGCCGAATTTGTCTGCATGTGAACTTCGACCCACGATGCACTGTTGAATCCGAAGACCTCGTAACCGGTTCCATGCCAGCTCCCTTCGACGAAACCTGTGACCTTTCGAGCAGGGAGGCCAGAAAGACGTGCCATACTTGTGAGGACTGTGGACCACTCGTCGCAGGTTCCTTCCTTACTATCCACTAGGAGGAAATGCGTAAAATCAGGACCTCCGCCTTGTGGATATCCGCTACCGTCGTAGTTCAACCGAGGCGTGAACGTACCGTTACCATTCTCGATGAAATCCGCCAGTGCCTCCATCTTCTCGTATGCACTTAATGCACCGCTTGATGTCAAAATCGACTGCGTGATATTGTTAACCTCTGATTCAAGCATAGTCATGTCTGTGAAGTAATCTGGAACATCCGTAGCATAGGAACTTGATTGGTAAGCGGTGCTGTTTCCACGAACGGAATCGGAAAACCAGATTTCAGGGGCATTACCGAAGTAAAAATCGATTGGAGCATCAGTGACTCGAATATCGTGAGTGTAGTTAGTGTGATTCAGACCCGCCCCTGGATCCGACCATGAGGAATAATCGGTCATACTCCAATGACCAGGGAGATTGGAATTGAGGTTGATTGGCTGAGGGAAAGTGTACTCCCATGTGGTGGAATTGTTATGAAACTGTGAGGATGCAACCCAGTTGTTGTCTGAGAAACCGGGCGTCATAGGGTTGAGAACTATCAGAGATGAGTTCACACCGTAATCCACACCGGTGTAGGAATCGTAGGTATTTACCCTCCAATAGTGTGTCAAAGCGGGATCTACGTTAACCGTAGTATTGTTTGCCCAGAAAGCGACCTGATTCTGAATAATATCGTCAGTAGGATCTAATGGATCTTGTCCAGAACCCGCACAAAGAGTGGACCAGAACTGCGGCGGACACTCCTGATAGTCGGTTAGACCTCCCCCATCAGTATCCGGATCCAGCCAGTTAGTTCCTGTATTGTTCTCAATAGCATCAGGGATGCCGTCGCCATCCGTGTCAGCAGGATTCAAATCATCAGCGGGATCGTTCTGTGGGTTGGTACCATCGAGATATTCCTGTCCATCCCAAACGCCACCAACATCCGAGTCTGCTTGTTGGTAATTGGTCAAGTAGGTGTCTAGAGAACCATTGCCACCCATACCGGGAATGTAGAAGAGAGGGCAACCAGTGGTATTCTCGAAGTAGTTGTTGAGACCGTCACCATCATCGTCACGATTGTTATCACAAGGCTCTTGTGGATCAGTACCATTGATAATTTCATCAAGATCATTCACTGTATCGTTATCAGAATCGGTATCATATGGGTCGGACTGATAACCCCAAAATCCGAATGATTCCTCCCAATCTGCCAAACCATCCCCATCGGTGTCAGCATAATCGTCATCACACCATGCGTCGTTATTGCCGGGTTGGATTGATGCATCCCAGCACCATGACCCATTCTTGTGTATCACAGTCTGAGTCGTAGGTGGTGGAGTCACACTGACTCCTACCAGACGATTGGGATTCGAGGTATCATCCGCCCCCGTGAATGTGAATGGGACAAGAGAACCATTACTCAGATTATAGAACGCTGTCCGGGCCGGAGCGGTTGGCCGCCACTCGAAAAATCCGGCGCCAAAACCAGTGGCATTAGCAACTTGAAGGACCTGAGAGCTGGCATCATAGTTCGAATATACTGTTACGAAATCGAAGGTTGAACGGCAAGGGTCAGTGTTGACTCCTGCAAGAATCTCAAAACCATCCGCAGCACCTCCAAAATCAGTATCTGCCACATCCCACATGGTGCAAGTCAAGTTCTCCTCCCAATTCTCGATACCATCTCCATCGAAGTCCCCCGAATCCTCTGCACGGGTCGGGTCAGTCTCATTACTGTCAACAAAACCATTGCCGTTCGTATCCTCGTCCCCATCATCGAAGGGATCATCGTCAGTGTTGTTATCTCTAGGATCTGAGGCCTGTGCGGGGTTTCCATACTGCCCATTGACCTCCGTCCCATCGAGAATACCATCTCCGTCGGTGTCAGAGTCTGTTGGGTCCGTGAGAAGTGTAAGTGCCTCGTAACTATCATTGAGGCCGTCGCCATCTGTATCAGGGCTCTGTGGGTTAGTTGAGGTGACACCATCAACCTCAGCAGTTGATGTCGCACAGCCGCCCGGACCAATCCCTAGTACTGGATTACAAGGAGACTCCGTCTCAGTCCTCTGCTGACCGGGAGCGCCTGGCATGAAGTAAGGAGTTCCGGAATTCTGTGTTGTCCAAGTTGGATTCACGTATTCGTAAAGATTCACGAGACCGTCGCCATCAGGGTCGCCATTAGGGCCATCAACACCAGTTCGAACCGTTGGATCAAGACCGTTGGCGACCTCCCAGCCGTCATTCATGCCATCATTATCGGTATCATAGCCGTCAGGATCTTCATCGATGCTCCCGTCACCATCATCATCGTCTGACGAACAATCTGCATCACCATCACCATCGCTGTCTGCTGAGTCAACTGCTCCATCCCGATCATTGTCCATGCCATCTGCACAGATGTTACCCATCGGGTCCTCATCAGCACCATCCGAACCAGCTCCCTGGTTAGCCTGCATAGCTGATTCTTCATCCCAATTCCTTGTTGGGACTGTGCCATTCCACCAGACACCATTGTCAAGGACGTTAGGAGTGTTTGGATTATCCCAACCAGATGGGATACCGTAGAGATACTCGTCCTTATTAGACAGGCTATCCCCATCAGGATCACCAAGAGAACCATTCACGGTAAGGCTTGATGCATCAAGCGGATTCAAACCATGGAAGAACTCCCATCCATCAGGGAGTTCATCGTTGTCACTGTCCCAATCTTGAGGTTGTGTATTCAATAGGAACTCAAGGCCGTAAGTCAAACCATCTCCGTCTGCATCCGATGATGCATGTGCTTCCCATGCAGCGAACTCAAAGGCAGCGAGGCTAGAAATAATCATCAACATCACAAGGAAAACCGAGCGAGCCTTTGCGCGAGATTCCGGATTTCTAACGACGAACTGAGCACCAGACATGACCTTAACCACCCCTCAGGGGCTCACGTAGGGACTTAAGGGAAATGGAGCGTAGTTCATACGCCTGCACGAGTGAAGCGATTTTTCATTCAAGGAGTTCGATGTCATCATCGTCGAATTCAATTTCGAATTCATCCCCTGAAGAATCCTCTTCAGAACCAAGAGCTGCAGGCAATTCGAAATCAAACTCGTCAACCTCTTGATCGTCATCTTCATCGCCCTCATCCTCCATCTCCTCGTATGCTAGGTTAGCGAGCCGGCGACGATTTCTCCGATTCTGAACACCTAGAACGATAGTCACCAGAGCCACTATGAAGACAAGAAGCATGGTTGGACTTGGATTTACTATCTCATTCATCAGAGCTGTAATGATATCTGGGATTTCAACAGTCATCGTAACTACCAAGTTAGCAGAGGAGATTTGCTCATCATCAACGGAACCCTGACCTGCAAGGGTTTGTGGTTCAGCGACTACGGTGAATTCAACTCGTTCACCAGAACGAGCATTGGAAGGTGAACTAATCTCTACTGTGAAGTCCTCTTGACCGTATGCCTCTATCGTCAAGAGGTTTCCAGTACCGCGGATATCTGAATCCCAACCAGTGCAAACAGTGGAACTGGAAGAGCAGTCAACATCCACATAGACGAATTGAGGTTGGTTCCCGAGATTCTTGACACGAAACACGAGATCGCGCTCTTCGCCCGCGTTAATCGGAGCGTCCGCAGATACTTGGACAATCTCAAGTTGTACATTCCCAGGGCCAATTTCAACGATGAATTGCATATCGAAATAGGCGGGATCATCTTCGACATCTGCTTCGATTATTCGAAGATAGAGGATATGACTGTCCATCTCGACTTGATCAGGGGGATCAATCTCTAGCGTAACCTCGCCAGACTGTTGAGGCGCGAGAGTGAGGTAGGGTATACTGTCACCGCTGTTGTCTACAATCTTGAACTCCCACTGAGAATAGGTCTCGTCGGAGTCGATATTGCGCTGTAGGTCTGCCGGATTGATAAGACGCCAATTGGTACTAGTCGAGGAATCACTAATGCTGTTAGTAACACGGATTCGCATCGACATACCATCCGAGCAGGATGTTTGATTGACGGTACCAAGGGGCACACTGTCGCAATCAAATACGGGTTCAGCCCGAACTCCAAATGTCCTTTGAATTGTGAACTCAACCTCTGAAATCTTGCTTGAATTACCCTCGCTAGCGACTTCGAAACGGATTAGACCCTGATCAGAATCATCACGGTCTCCGGACGGCTTAACACGAATCTGCAAGACCTCCGTCATATGTCGATTAATGGAGTCAGTGTGGTATGTCCCGTCATTGAGGTCTTCGACGATGACAACTCCTGTGTCATTATCTACAATCTGGATAATCGCCTTAGAGCGTTCAAGAATATCAATTCGGAACTCATCCTCATCGAATCCATTGTTCCAAATCTCCATAATGAAAACCGTAAACTCCCCATCCTCCACGAAACGAGGGGTGCTCGTATCGAATGAATCGTGGCGAGAACTGTTATCGAACTGCTGTGTACGATTCTCATTCCAAATACTCGTGAATGGAGACGCGTAGGTATCGACCTTCTCAAGGTCAAGGTACAACGTTTCTGTCGCAACAATCTCTGGCGAACCGTCCACAATAGCTTCACCTACAGCACGAATCACCAACTGCGGAGGAGCATTTCGAAGATCCTGTGGTGATTCAATAGTTAGAATCGGGTTTACGATGGCACCCCCCTCATTGAGAATATAACCCCCAGGGGCATCGAAACTGACGTTCCAATTGCTGTTAAAATTCGTAATTACCTGAAGGTCAATATCCAACTGTCCTGAAGACCCCCTGTGCTGGAGTTGTAATGGAATCACAGTTATTTGAGAGGGAGCGATATATTCCACTGAACGTTCAACACCATCCCCATGAAGGAGAGACACTCCAAACTGCTTCATGACAAGATCTTCGTGTTCGATTACTATAGTATGGCCCTGAATATCAGTAACCTCGAGTGAAACGAAATATTCGCCCGGCGTCATTGAACCACGTGAATACTCCCAATCGTATATCCCAGATATCGCCCAATTGGTGTCATCCACCCCCTCAAGAGAATCACTGAGTGCCTGGTCAACCTTCATGATCCCGCTCGGATCCACTAAGCTGAGCCGGACAGAATTGATATCGAAACGCCCGAAGGAACTCTCGACCTGGAATCGGAACTGCATGATTCGATTATCGGGGGAATCGTTTGGATACCACTCCAACTGAGATCCATCAATGAGTTCTGCACCATCGCGCTGAACAATGAGTAAACTTTCGGACAAAGCATTCGACTTGAACTCAAGCTTCGTATGGTCGCTAGTGCCCTCGATGTCATTGAAAAATATGGTTGCAGTGCAATCTGTACTGGGCAAACCATTGCCAGGATTCTGGTCTTGGCAACCCTCCATGTCCGCAGAGATCTCCAAGACCAGTTGTTCATCCTCATCAATGTCGAATCCATCCGCAGGAACACTGATTTCAGCACTCGCTTCTAGGACGGGGCAACCACTGAGCAAGGTTCGCTCACATGCTTCAATCCGTACCGTGTCAGACCACGAACTCCCCCCACTCACTAGAGTGAAAGTGTAAGTCGCGTTAACCCCTGGATTCGATGCTTCCACAGTGTGGAACATCTTGATGCGAACTAGGCCGTTATACCCCTCCACAAAGAGGTCAGTAAGCATTCGAGGGGACTTGAACTGAGCTGTCTGCTCACTAACAACGATGTCTCTTTGCCCGCCACTCTGTGGCTCATCCGTGGTCAGGAAGCCATCTCCGCCGGCGGTTGAATTCGGGGATGCAACAAAGATTTGGTAATCATACATCTGAGCACTAACACGATTTGGAGTAGGGATCTCCTGCAACGCAAAAGCGCCCCCGGGAGATGAAACCGGGACAAGGGCAAGAAGCATCACCATCACGAGATATAGGGCCGGTCGCGCCGACCGATTGACTGCATGCTGGCCGCTCATCAGACAACGGGTGACCCTTC
>PATD01000048.1 GCA_002713585.1 Methanobacteriota archaeon | reverse complement strand
GCCGGAGGTATCAACCGATGGTGTTGATTTTACGATTAACGTAACGCTATCCAGTGAAGCTGCGGAGAATGGAACGACTGTTGAATGGACTGTTCAACAATGCATCAATAGTGGCGTTTGCAATCCTCCTGAAAAAATTGCAATGAATGGTTCTGATGCCAATTGGACCAGTACCATTACCCCTGTAGAAACTCATTCATATGTCAATTATGACATCGTACTAACCTATGCAGATGGAGAAGATGAGAAATTTCCAGAGAGTGGATTCTCTAATGGGGGTAAGGTATGGTCTGATTGCTGGGTTTCCGGTGAAGACAATGGTGGTAACAACTGCCCCGCTGTAGCAGTTCTACCCGATGACCCGTTGCCAGCACCCGCATTGGTTACCACAATCATCGTTGGTCTATCCGCTGCCTTGATCGCCAAGCGAGATGACTAAGCGTCGTCGATGATGGGAATGGCTCACCTAAGGTGAGCCCATGGGAATGACAATCACGAATGAACAGATTTCGAAACTTCGTAAGGCATTTGATGAAAATCCGTCAAACAAAGTAGCACAGAATGCTGTAACCGGTGTTCAATTACCAGATTTAACTCTAAACAGAGATGTTGTTCAGGAAATAGACAACACGTTCAGTGTCAAATTGGATGAGTGGAAGGTTACCTCACAGAAGAGAAGTGGTCGTTGTTGGCTGTTTGCTGCTCTGAATCTTTTCCGGGTTGGGGCGATGAAAAAAATGAATGTCAAAGATTTCGAATTCAGTCAAGCTCATATCCATTTTTGGGATAAATTTGAGCGTTCGAATCATTTTCTAGAAGCGATCATCGATACGGCTGATCGCCCAGTGGATGATCGAACCATTCACTTCCTGCTTTCAGATCCCATCGGAGACGGTGGGCAATGGAACATGGCGATGAATCTCATCGAAAAACATGGATTGGTTCCAAAATCAGCTTATCCGGAATCGAATACCAGTAGTGCAACTCGATGGATGAATACGGAATTGAAGAATATCCTCAGAAGTTCTGCATGTGAAATTCGCACCATTCTAGAAAATGGCGGTAGTGAAGATGATGCAAGAGCACACAAGGAGAAGAGGGTTTCAGACATCTGGAACATGTTGTGTATTCATCTTGGAACACCGCCGACTACCTTTGATTGGCAATGGCGAGATAAAGACAACGAATTCCATCGTAAAGGTTCGATGACTCCACAAGAGTTTGCAGATGAATATGTGGATGTCGATTGGAGAAACTATGTGTGCATTGTCAACGACCCTCGCAATGAATACTACCAAACATACACTGTCGATTATCTACAGAATGTCGCGGGTGGGCCTCCCGTCGTTTACCTCAATGTCCCAAATGATGAGATGAAGGACATCACGCAGAAATTACTCGAAGATGGTGTGCCGGTTTGGATGGGTTGTGACGTCGGTAAGGAAATGGATCGCAAAGGTGGCTATTGGGATGCCAATTTGTTCAATGTTAGCGAACTATATGGTGTCGAATATGGAATGAACAAAGAAAACCGATTGCGTCATGGACAAACCATGATGACGCATGCGATGCTATTCACTGGAGTCGATGTTGTGGATGGAAAGCCGCGAAGATGGCGTGTCGAGAATTCTTGGGGTGGCGATACCGGACAGAAAGGGTACTACACCATGAATGACTCTTGGTTTGATGAATACATGTTTGAGATTGCAGCACCCAAAGATTACCTTACGGAAAAAATGCAGGCGTCTCTGGAAACAGAGCCTGTTGTACTCGAGGCTTGGGACCCGATGGGTTCACTAGCGTGAGTGAATCCAGTCTGCAACTTTCATCAAACACTGTTTGGATTCTGGAATCAATGAACCGAACAACCACCAATCATGGAACATGTTTGGCCAAATGTCGACTTCGAAATTCGCTCCTGCAGTTTTAGCATGTTCTCCAACGATTCGGCTATCATCAAGCAATATTTCTTGCCCACCTACCAGAATTAACGTGCGCGGCAAGTCCTTGAAATCTCCAAAAATCGGAGAAATGTAAGGATTATTTTTTTTACTGGGAGATGGGGCATAAAAATCAGCACATCGGATTGCCATTCTAGCGGATATCATAGGATCTGCCTTGGCCAAGGTCACATAGGTTTCTGAATCGCATGTCAAATTCGTCCATGGCGAGAATAAAACTGCCCCATCAGGGAGTTTGTGGCCTTCATCTCGAAGACGCATCATGAGGGCAAGACTCAGTCCGCCTCCAGCGGAATCACCACTGAGTATGAGTGTTGATTCAGGATTTTTCTCAGCGATATCCAACCAAGCGGAAAGCGCATCGTCAAGGGCAGCAGGATGGGGATTTTCGGGGGCCAGTCGATAATCGATCGAATGACAAATACTCCCTGTTATTTTAGCAAGATTCCTCAAGCCAATTCGATGGGTTGTCAATGAAGAACCAATACAGTACCCACCACCATGTAGATACACAATTTTCGTGTCTGGTTGGGTTTGCTTCTTTGGTACAAAACTTACACCAGGGACACCACCAAATGTTGAGCGATGTGTTTTCACACCAAATGCGGGAGTTAATTTTGCGAAGAACCATGTTTGTGGATGCACAGTCCAACGGATAACTTTGGGTGAGAGTGGAAAAACTCGGGCCAACAATTTGTTGATTCGAAGAGGTAGTGAAATCAAACGACTGCGGAGACTCAATCACTCACCCAGACCAATGCTCACAGAGACGTTCGATGAGACGCCTAGCAGGAATTCCCCATTGGACGATGGTTACAGTGGCCTGACTACGATCGGAAGATAAGTTCCCATCTTCAAAACCTGGGGCGCCCAAATCTGAGGGGACCAATGGTAATTTATCGCCACCACTTTGGAATGATAGGTGAACGCCATTCTCTTTGGCTTCTGTTGTGATTAGTTGGGTGCCCTGATGGCCTTCTGCAAGTAGCAACCGAGAGATGGCTTCCATCAACTGTTCGACTGCATCAGAACCGGTGCCTGGAGGGAGACCTTCTGTTTCCCCAATCGAGGGGCCGTAAGCATCGAGGAAGGGGAGATCTTGATCATGCTGTGCGAGTAAATCGTCAAGACCTCTGCCCAAAACGCGCTTTTTCGACATGAGGGTCACTCCAGGGTGAGGTTCCACCGTTGAGCAAGATTGACCGCAAGGTCGCGATAATCCTTCCCACCGTTTGATTGGGGGGCATGAATGTGTATTGGAATCCCCTCACTAGGTGCTTCAGCGAGTTTGATGTTACGGCGGATGGGTGGCTCAACGACCAAATCGCCGAATGTTTCCTTTAATTGACTCATCACTTGGCTATTGAGCAATGTTGGAGCATGCATAGTCATCATCACTCCATCAAATCCAAGTTCTGGATTAAGACGGCGGCGGACTTCACGAATGGTGGCGGATAGCATGGCCACCCCTTCCAAGGCAAAAAATTCAGTTTGAACCGGAACGAGTACCGCGTCGCTTGCAACCAAGGCATTGATGGTGACCAAACCGAGACTTGGAGCTGTGTCGAGAAGGATGATATCGTAGTGGGGCAATAATGTCTGAAGGCCCTCTGATAGACACCGTTCCCGTCCAAGGCGGGTCGAGAGTTCTTGTTCTAGACCAACCAAGGACCGTTCCCCAACCACGAGGTGAAGACCTGGTATTGCGGTTGCATGACGGCATGATGCTGCCTGTTCTGGTTCGGTAAAGAGGGTTCGAGTAGTATGAAGGACACGGCTCTTGTCAATGCCCAACCCTGTTGCACAATTCCCTTGTTGATCACAATCGACAACCAATACTCGCACACCATGCAAGGCGAGGTGGGTGGCGACATTGATCACAGTAGTCGTTTTTCCAACACCTCCTTTCTGATTCATGATTGTGACTACACGACCTCGATTTGCAGGAGTGGGTCCTGCCCGTGGAAGATCTATTTCAGTACGGGGTTCAGCAGAACTCAAAGGATCGGATTCAGGTCGTTCAATCTCTTCCTCAGTGAACTCAACGACCAAGGGTGCTGCAACCGCCTCGGGCAGTATATCCTCTTCATCCATAGTGCATCCCACTTGCGTCCGCTCTCGATATACTCTTGAGGCTGACGGGCCAAATTGGTTGTAAAATGGTGATTTCTTGGCAATCAGGCTGGGCTCGAAGTCAGAAGCCAACCGGCCATTCGTCCGTTTTCAGCATCCATTCCAACCCGAAGACTGTATTCAGTATCTCCTGAGGTCCATGTGCGTTCAAGATACGTGGTGACTTTGCCACCCATGATGTCGAACTCATCCAGCCACTCGGAGAGAGCATTTTCCTCAGGTACAACCAAAGCGTAGCCGATTTGGACATCATCACGGATGTCTCCATTTGTTGTAATTTGAGGGTGTAAGTTTGGATAGTAAGTGGATGAAACCATTCTGCTTTCTAGTTGGGATAACCTATGTGTTTGAGGAATTTGATCGCGGGAATGCTCCGGTTTATCATCCCCGATTAACTGACCATCGCCAGAATTGATACAGTTTTCACCACCGGGCCATGTAACTCGGACCCATCCAGATTCCACTGAACTAACCCAAGATAGATTCCATACTGGAGAACTGCCGGTCCGGTCATCTTTGGCTGCGAACACATAGCCATCGCCATTGAGAGCCGTGTTCGCACCTCCAAATTCTTCTGCATCCGTCATTACACAAGCAACAGCTTGCTCAAGGTTGAACCTTGTTGAGGAATTATCAGGCATGTGGTTTGCCCACGATACTCGCTGCGTTGTCGAAGGTTTTCCGTCTGAACTGTCGGGTCGGCCATCGTAGTATTGTTGCCAAATAACCAACTCCTCCCCTGATTTGAAAGAAGTCTGTTCTAAGGTGTATCTAACAACGAATTCACCCTCTGGGAAAGTCAGGTCAATCGCTTCAGATTCGGTAAAGGAACAACCGGATTCTGTTTTGGATTTGTCAATTTGAACATCGACTGTTTGTTTGGCAGCCAGTGGTTGTCCGGGAATCGCCCACAGGACCATGTATGCATGACCTAGGCATTCGCCGATTTTGATATGCTCCATTCTAATTTGGATCGCATCTTGTCCACCAATGGTGCCTGTGGAACCTACTTCCCAACTCCAGTAACCATCATCCGATTCCCCAGTCATTCCTTGTTTAAGTTCCATCAAGCCAAAGTGGTCGTATAGGTTAACGGGATGCATCGGCATTACAGCGGCACCGATTAGTTCGGAAACTGTGTCTGAGCCAATGAGTCCGTCGAATGTAGTGGCGTCCGAACTGAACGATTGGCCTTCACCATCAGCAAAATTAATTGAAACCTCGGAACGAAGTAAGCTCCGTTCTGTAATTTCATGCCACTGGGTGACCCCAATATCCAACTCATTGTTCTGAAGATTCCATTTTATCGAACTGCTGCAACTGTCTTCGTTTATTGCCGACCAAGTATATCCTGAAAGATCTGCATTGAGATCATAGTTGAGATTTGATTGTACCGCATTCCATGTTCTTCCATAGGCATCTTGAGCCATGACTGCGCCCTTCAAATCTGTGTCACTTGGATTGATGAGATCACTCAATTCCCCATTGGTAATCGATGATGAACCAGTACCGTCAAACTCGATTTTAAGTTCGTCGCAAACATCATCCAAACCTGGAGATATTGCGTCTCGCAACATGCCAACCATTTCATCACCATCCGCAAGAAGTAGACCATTGCTCACCGTGAATCGTAAATCTTCTCCATATCGAGACGGAGCGGCTTGGTAATCCGAAGATTGGTTGCTAAGATACCACCAACCACCGACACCAGCCAGTAATACTACGACCAAGATGGTGGCGATTGCAGTTCCGTCTTTGTACCACTGAACTCCAGATATTTGAGGTGATTTCTCGATTGGATTTAGATTACGAGTTGTGCGAATTGGCGATTCTGATTCGATGATTATTTCATCAATAATTTCGGCTTCAAAGACTTCTGCTTCTAGAATCTCATCATCTTCAAATTCGTGAGATATGGTGATTTCTTCATCATCGTCGTCATCGAGGATAAGTACATCCTCATCGTCTTCTGACTCGAGCAAACGTGTGATTAAATCGGCCTTTTTCCCACTGGTGGTTAAGCTCAATTCTTTGAGGCGTTTCTTCAACTCTGCAACCGTCATCGCAGAGAGTTCATCCTCATCCATAGGCCATCCTCAGAGAGGATGGCAATGCCTACCGCTTTCAACCTCTTCGCTTAACGTGAGAACCAACAATGCATTCTGAGCCGTTTCAGCTATTTCGCATGGAATCGATTTGCTCTTGCGTCCAACCTGCTCCGAGCAATTGTTCATCGGTCCATTCAGATGCAGAGCCTCCCGATTCTGTTGATTCTTCAACAACCGCCTCTGTGTCTTCTGAAATTACATCATCTTGCTCAGGGCTTGCAGCAGCCTCTGCAAGGTTTGGACCTCCAATTTCTGGCGTATCAGTATCTTCTGGGGTTTCAACATCAGGCACACCCAATTGTTCTCCGCGGTGTTCGGATTCTGCTGCTTCAAGAACCTCTTCTTCGATCTTCTTCTCTGGTTGGCCTTCTGGATACTTCAGTTCCTTGTATGATTTACCAGTCTTCTGAGCACCGATGAATGCGAAGCCAGCCATCAAGAAAGTAATGAGGCCCACAGGAACGGTGAACATGCGTGGCCAGTAGACTGCAACCTCAACATCCATGGTTGCAAGAGTTCCTGGATTGGATACAGGTTCTACCCATTCCACGAGGATACATTTCTGACCGGGTTGGGTGTAGAGAGTGAATTCTACCTGCTCACCAGGTGGAAGGTCCTCTTCACTCAAATGCCAAGAGTCTGCATGTAGGGCTTCATGGGGTGGATGAGGTTGGTCACAATCTCCATCGAACATTCCTGCTTTGAAATCCGTGGAACCTGAGTTACGATAGGAAACGAACGTGACTTCGACTCGAACAGCCGAAGTTGAGCCCATATCTGGCAATGGTGGTGGAATGTAGATGTTCATGTGGGCTGAACTCGCATTGGTTGAACCGTCCCAGATTTTGTCACGATAATCACCGTTGTCTCCACCTTCACGCACCCATGTTTCGGCTTCATTGGGACTCATTTGTGCCTGAGGGTTGTCTGATACATCACCATGAATTGGACCTGGGAAGAATGAGAAAATACCCAAAATGACTGTCACTGCCAAGAAGAGGTAAACATTGATTCTAGCGCTATTCCGCTTTTTCTCTAACATCTCAAGACGATCTTCACGTCCCTGACGGCGTGCGCGCGCATCCTCAATCTCAGCAAGAGGGTCAAATTGAGCAGGATTTACATCCGCGGGTGGACCGCTAGGACCGGCCACTGGGGGGCCGGTAGGACCTGCAATATCGGGGGCTCCAGAAGGGCCAGCAACGGGTGGACCAGTGGGTCCAGGCGTGGGCTGCATGAATTGTCGAGTGCCGGACGCCACTTCAAAGCCTCGCTCCTCGCACGCGCACGCGCGAGTGTGCGAGCGAGCGCGCGGTCACGCGGTTTTCTTGCGTAGGACTCAAAACGGAAGCGGTTCCGCCACGGTTTGATGACACTGCGCGTAGCCATCCTATCTCGGGGGCCCCGGCTATACTCTACAAGACGCCTTGTGGATGAAGCAAATGCCCTCGGATGTTCAGTGGATATTCTAGATCCAATGAAGCTCTCTGTGACCGTTGGAAATGATGGTCGACGCATTCTGCATGAAGGATGGAATGTCGAGGTTGATGCAGTTGTACCCAGAATTGGATATTCAATTACAGGTCATGGTGTGACCATTGCTCGACAATTTGAGCGTATGGGAACATATGTTGCAAACAGTAGCAGCGGAATCCAAAACAGCAGGGATAAGTTACACGCGACTCAAGTTCTATCGGCAAATCATATTCCTGTACCTACAACTGCGCTGGTTCGTGATTGGCGTGACGTTGACAGGGCCATTCGCCAAGTTGGAGGTGTACCCTGTGTCATCAAGGCACCCGAAGGTACACAAGGAACTGGTGTGTACCTAGCACACACAGAACGAGAAGCGAGTGAAATTGCTTGGAAGGTGCTTGAAAACGCTGAGCGGGTTCTCGTCCAAGAATACATTCAGGAAAGTCATGGTCGTGACGTGCGAGTGCTCGTGGTTGGGGGCAAAGTTGTCGCATCGATGCGCCGTCGTGCCCATGGACGAGAATTCAGATCGAACTTCCACTTGGGTGGCAGTGTTGAAGATATTGATTTACCAGATGACTACGCACGAATTGCTTGTAAAGCAGCTCGCCTACTGGGTCTCGATGTCGCAGGTGTAGATTTACTTGAATCCTCTAGAGGACCTTTGCTCCTTGAAGTCAATTCAAGTCCAGGACTTGAAGGAATCGAGAAGGCAACGGGAATCAACGTAGCAGGACATATCATGTCACATGTTGTGGAATCCCACGCCTTTACACCCTTAGATTTGAATCAGTTACTTTCCAATAAAGAAGGACACGGAACACTCTCATTGAAAGTACGAAAATATCCCGAACTCGTCGGCCGACGTCTCGGCGATTTGATGACGTTTGATGATGATGGGACCATCGCTGCCATCGGTCGTGCAGGAGCACATATCTGGAACCCTTCGGAGGATCTTGTTCTTCGGGAAGCAGATGAACTCATATTCTACGGTGAAATTGATGTCTTGCATCAGCGTATTCGTCCACTGATTCAACAAACCATCGATGCTCGATTCACAGCACCTGAAAAACCCCAGCCATGGAATGTAGAGCCCCCGTCTGAACACGAGGCAGCGTGGGCAGCAAAGGCGCCCGAACATCATTGGCGATATCGACGCCGCTGAAGGCCCGGCATTTTCAAAACACGCACCATTGGGGCGGATAATCTCGAACGCTTTGCGTAGCATTGATACCCTCACCCCCTGACTGCGGTATCCCTTCGGGGATGGGATTGCAGGGGCCTTCGGGTCCTAGGACGGTAGAAGCATGCACAATGGAAATCAAAGAAGAGATACACAAAAAAGTTGGTCGGAATCGACAATAAATGGGCGTTTTGCCACCCCATTTTCAGAAGAAGATTTGGGCATACCATTTGGCCTACCGAGTCGGCTGACACGTTTGGCAGACATGCCGTGGCATGGTTGCTATGAAATGCAATTGGCGAGTGAAAAGAAAAGTAAGCATACCCTGCGATCCTACCGAACTGCAACCAAACAATTCCTCACCACTGTGCTACCTGGAGAACTTCCTCCGTCATGGGATGCTTTGCAAGCAATTCCCGTGAAGGATATTGCCCGATGGGTCGATCCAAACAATGGACGACTCGACCTTTGGGTACAGTCAATTTCTCATTTAGCAGCGGCGACTATCAATGCTCGTTTGGCCTCGGTTAGTCATCTATTGAACTGGGTCGGACACCGGGTTCCCGATTGGGTTACTCGCCCACAAAAAGGTCGCAGTTTACCCAAAACTCTCACACATCGAGAAGTCGATCGATTGAAGGAAGCCGCAGCCACCAGCGAAAACCCATTTGCCAATGTCGTCATTACGTTATTCCTCGATACAGGGATGCGTGTTTCTGAGCTTTGCGCTCTAGATCGATCTTCAGTGGATATCGATGATTTGTCGGCTACAGTACGTGAAGGGAAAGGTGGGAAGGATCGTCTGGTGCTCTTCACCGAATCAACCGTTGAAGCGATTGAGGCCTATGGAATGGTTCGTGATCAAATCGTTTCGCGGCATGTTCCTTCAGATAGCCATAGGGATGCTCTGATTCTAAATCGTCGTGGAAGGAGGTTGACTCCCCGTGCTGTTCAGAAATTAATGGATGCACTCGCAGATGCCTCAGATATTCCACGCTCAAAACTAAGTCCGCACACTTTGAGGCACAATTTTGCCACAGGACTGCTTGAAGGTGGAGTTGATCTTGTCAGCATTCAAAGATTGCTCGGACATGCGAATATATCGACAACGCGTGTTTACCTAGAAATTGGAGACCAAAGTCTTCGAGAAATTTATCATCGCGCTCAACAAGCGAGAAGGGAAGAAGAGTAATTCAATCTCGTTTCTTGATTCTCTTCAGCATATCCTTCAACGAAGGTGTGGCGAGTGTCTTGCTTCTAACCTCGACGGTTTTGTCATTCTTCTTGGTCACAGAAGTCTTCTTTTTTGAGGGGGATTTCTTCTTGGTGGGCATGGCTTTCTTGGCCTTCGCCTTACCCTTTGCAGCAGCGGTTTTGGCTGATATTGCAATCGTCTTTGCCTTGGCTGCAGCCTTCTTTGGAGTAGCCTTTGCTTTCGCAGCGACTTTCTTCCCTGTACTCTTGGCCGCAGCAGCGACCAATTTCGTCGCCATTCCTGATGACAAACCTGCTGTAAGCAACTTCTTCGTGCTTGCTTTTGCCAACTGATTGGCCGTTCGGATACCCGAATCCACCAACTTCTTTGCAGTTGATTTACCAACGCCTGGTACTGCTTGTAAATTTGCAATTGCTTTGTCGTCACCCGAGGACTTCTTCTTCGCCATGATTCCCGCTCCGTATCGTACAAACCGTCGAACGTATTGAAGTTGTTCTTCTTCTCGCATGGTAAAGGACGGACAGTAGGGGGTGTCGAGGATTACGAAAGAAATGGGGCTGAATTCCAAAGAAAGTCTTCTACATGCCCAGGTTCGTTCCGGCGATCCTGAGATGAAAATTGATGCAGACGGAAGACTGCGTCATGCAAATTTTCCCGGAGCTGAAGGAAGTCTATATCTCGGTGATGTTGGCGATGCACTTCTGCGGTGTTTCGGGGTGCACGAACCTCCACGTGTCACTGAAATCCCTGGATTTGATCAACAAATTTGGCGTGTCGTCATTTCAGATGTAGAATTGTGTGTCACCATTGAAAGTCGTCCCTATTGGGGATTTGGACTATTTTCATCTTGTTTTCTAAATTCGATCCATATGGTCGGCCCACTCAATCGTCGTGCAAGATTAATCTTCGATCTATGTGCCTCACTCGGCAGAAATCCTTGGGAGGCAAAATGGACGGGGCGATTTGTAAAATCCACCAAGATTCCTACCGGTGATGAAAAGCATACATGGGAATCTCTAATCGAACGCGGACAAGCAGATCTGAACGATTCAATCGATGCGGTTCGGTCAAAGGCGCATGATCTTGAGAAAGAATTGCCTTCACTTGCAGAAGTTGCCCCAGATGGATGGGATGGTGATCTCGCTCTGGAAGAAATCGGAGCGGCTTTAGCGGAGTGTGACGTTGCTAGTGATGCATTGCACGATCGTTCAGCAGCAGGGGTTGAGCGTGCACTATCTCGTGCAGAATCTCATCTAATCGAAGCTGACCCGAGAACAGAAGTAGCCGCCCAATATTCAGGTGGAGATATATTGGAGGAAATGGCTGCGATTGAAGCGGATGATGTTGACCTTAATGAGACAATTCTGGAATTTGAGGAATTGCCTGATGATGCGGTGAGAACGCATGACGCTATCGCAAACGAAGACATTCCATTTGTCGATCTCTCCGAAGAGGAGTAATCAGAAGCCAGTCAACTGTGCCCATGCCCACTGTAGGACACCGTGGTTGAGAAGATAAATCACGATGCTGACGGAAATACAAGCGAAGTAAAGAGCGCCTTTTGAAATCTGGATTGCGTCCTCGCTCTCCTCATCGAAATAGCGAATNAGACCNGCGGCCTGCTGGATGTTGGGNCCGCCCTTCTTCTTCGACTTCTTTACAGCCATGCGATTCGCCGACCCGCCTTTCATATTTCAAGACGCCGAATCGAATAGTATCGGAAAATGACCCCTTTCAGGGGTCTAGAGTCTCGATCAATACGACGCCATTGTTGAATTCGACTATGCGACTTGCAGCGTCCATTGCTGAATCGATTCCATTGGTCATGAAGAGCTCTCTACGTCGTCCGTCTTCGGTCTGAAGAACCAAACGGTGACTGAGTTGTTCAAGCACCTTGCGATCGACAGTTTGCCAAATCCAAGCATCTGACTCTATCGTCATGAGGGCTTCAACTGGAACAAGCGGACCTTGGGCCGCTCCAGTGCGGCGGGCACGGTCTGTCAGTTGTGTCAATTTCGCTGCAGTTTCAACTGCGTTCGTTCTCTTTGTTTCGCTCTCAGATGCATACCTGCGAGCCGGCTTTCGCTGTGTTGTCATTTTGAATCCCATCCTGTAACCATTGGTTACATTCCCTTCATCGGAGACGGTTCATGTATAACCGTTCGGGATGAACTTGGGGTCAAAATGTAGGTTTCTTTACTCCTCTTCATCAACCGACTCTTGGAATCTAATCAGTACTGGTACGATAGCAATGATGACAAGTAAGGAGAGAGGAATATAGGTACACAAATAGAGAAAAATTGGCAGTATTGAAACCAGCAATGAACCTTCGAATATGCGTCTCTTCATATTCATTTGAGGNCGGNATTCAGGAAGTGTTGCAAGAATTGGGATGATGATNCCAATGATGAATATTGGATATTGAGCGTACTCTACCCATGCAAGATTGGGTAGCAGTGCCGGAGCAAGAATCAATCCTGAATGAAAACCCCATGCTTCTGGGCGGGGAAACGCGTCATAACCCATTGTTGGAGTCAATGCCCCNACAATTCCACATAGNAGAATCCAACCGATGGTAAACCGAGATGGCCACAATACGTTGAGAGGCTCTTGTGACGACGCTAGCCACGACAATCCAATGATGATGAAAATAGAAGAAAGGGTGAATGTCAGTAGCAAACCGGCCCACCGATGTTGTGTTGCCACCCCTCGATATGAATGGATTCTCAATGCCGTAATACGATGAGAAACCAAACCCAGTAGCATCCAGGCTACCGGACTGGAAGAAAAATCAAGGAACACGATAATGATGCAAAATGTGGAGATGAGTTGGAGGTTACTCGTATTCTCAATATCTACGAGTGTGGGGATTACTATCATCGATAAACCCAAACCGACCAGTGGATAAATTAGACCCAGCCAAGCCAAAGTTGCAGGTTGTGCTGTAAGCGCTGTTTCAGGGATGGTTGCAAAGCCTTCTGAATCAATACCCCAACCGATTAGAAGAATCCAGCAAAGTGTAATCCAGCGGCATTCGCTAGAAGCTGGGTTCATCCAAAAGATCCCCGCTGAGAAACCAAACACCAATCCGAGCATGAGGCCATCAGGTCCATCGAAAATATGGGTGATCGCAGCCAAACCCGAAACATCGGATGGAAGATAGCCGACAACCTGGGCATCGGACAAATCAATGGTCCAAAATGCCAAAATGCGAATCATTACGGTCAGAGATATGATTGNGAATGGGACTCTGTGAACCCATTTCGGCATCCAATCCCGCGCCAACAAAAGAACTGGTANGACCAANAGGGCGACGGTCAACAACTGTGTCGTGACGTTCGCCATAAGGGAGGGCATACATCCACAGCCGTTGAAGGTTGGGCGTAGCCGATGCGCTGAAGTTGGGTATCACTTCGCAGTCGACATGGGCGAGATGATCTCTGATTGGCGCGCTCATGCTGAGGCCAGTGAATTGGCCAAATTGGTTGAACGATTACGGCCCGGAGAACTCGACCTTTGGCTCGACTCGGCAACGCCAAGATTGCCCGAAACCGTTCGGGTCAACCCCTGCCGTGAAGATGTCTCTTGGACCCAAGAAAAATTGCAACAGATGGGGGCGATCCCAATAGAATGGTTCACAGGATCAGGGGGTGCATACACGATGCCATGGGACAAATCAAAATGCCCCGACAAAAATATTCGAAAGCAGGTTCAAATCTTACACGCTACTGGCCGTATTACTCAGCAAGAAGCGGCATCGATGATGCCGGTTCAAGCTCTAGATGTACAACCTGGAATGCGTGTCCTAGACATGTGTGCTGCACCGGGCTCGAAATCGACTCAAATCGCAGAAAATCTATGTGGTGAAGGTTTGGTAGTGGTGAGTGAACCCAAACCTGGACGCGCGAATCATTTGGTATCGAATGTCCAGCGCGCTGGGCACCTGAACATGGTTGTTGTTCGGGAAGATGGGCGTAATTTTCCAAGGGTGGCCGAACCCGGGTTTGATCGCGTTCTCGTCGATGCCCCCTGTACCGGTAGCGGTACAACTCGGAAAAATACGGATGTCTGGTCCAAATGGAAACCGCTGCATGGAGAACAAATGTCTCGGTTGCAAATGGCGATTCTGTCGAGAGGAGCTTTACTCTTACGCCCGGGTGGAAAAATGGTTTACTCAACCTGTTCGATCGATCCACAAGAAAATGAGAATGTAGTCGAAAGTATTCTGGAAAGATTTCCATGGTTGTCTCTCGTTGAAATCGATTCGAAGTCAACCTTCCCTGGATTGAAGACGCGACCCGGGATGACGGAATTGACACACCCCTGCATCCGGGTTTGGAACGATGAGAATGACGGTTCTGGATTTTTCATTGCAATATTTACACAAACCGAACCAGATCATCTTTCTGCACGTGCTACACGATCTCATCCTCGTGATGAAGGAAAAGAACCAATTCCAATCGAGCCAAAACCACTGAGGAGCAATGATTTGAAAATGCCTGATCAAAAAGACCTCGATTTGTTGGATGAATGGGGTGTGGATTCAGAAGGACTGGCAATGTGGAGAAGGGGGCAACATGTACACATCAGTAACATGGAAATTTTTGATTGGATGTGGAATGCACCACGTTTGACAGGGAAAAATCAACTCTATCCAGGGGGTCACTGGCAACCAGTTTTGGTGTTGCAAGCAGGACAACCTGTTTGGAAAGTTCGGAACGAGCACAATCGTTTGGTCTCAGCTGGATTACATGGTATGGCCCATCGGGTTGGAAACCATAGAATCGAAATTGATGGTGAGTTGGCTCAAAGTTTGTTGGCTGGTGAAGAGCCAGGGCGGTCCACTCTAGGTTCTGAATTTCAACAGATTCGCGATGGTGGTGTTCTACTCGTGCATGATGGTCATTTTCTTCCGGCTTGGATTGCAGGAAGGCTCAGTCTGATGATGAATGATTCGGACAAACAAATGATTCGTTGGAAACTGAACCTTTAGTCACGACATTCATGCGCCATCGATTATTCCGTGAAGCATGGACGAAGATGAAGTGGGTTCTTGGGCCCCCATCTTTGTCGCAATCATACTCCTGTCATTATCGGCGTGGGGTTTGTGGTTTATTCCAGAAGATCAGCAGACTCTAGAAGCCAATTCTGGAGAATACATTCCCCGCTTTGTCGAACATTTTCCATTGGATACAGATGATGACATCCCGAATGATGGGGTCATCCGAATGTCTTGGCATCCTGAAGAGAGTGATTTAGGTTCTTTCAAAACCAATGATCGATATGTGGAACTCGGTGAGAATTCAATCGTAGATCACACCTCAGAACCATCATCTGCGTTGCTACACACCTCAGTTCAGTGGTCTACTGAATCAAGCCTCAATATCACGGTTGAAGTCAATCTGACGACTGAAATAGAAAATGGTATTCTGCGTCTAATCGTAATCGAAGATGAGATTGAGATGTTTGGTCGGACGCCAAACCAAAACGCCGTTGTCCGCCTATACGACCCCACTCCTATAGGCGAAGGGAATGGTACTATTCATCGGGAATTGGAACTTGGAGATGGATTGAGCATTGATGATGCACATCGACTTCAATTGATTGTGCTGTTATCTAATTTCATGACCGAACAGAATCATGCTTTACTCGCCATGTCTGTACCAATTGCAGACAATGGCCCCACAGAAACAGGACATCGTGTTTCAACGCTAATGGGGTTGGGTTTCATCATCCTCAGTTTGGGTGCAATCGTCCGCGCTGAATGGAAACGTGAAGTGATGTTGCCCAAATTACGCGGTGGACGAAATTCAGCAGGTGAACCGATTGCCTATCTGAAAGCCGGAAGAAGAGATCTGCATCTGAAAGAGGTACGGGTGTTTCCACCTTGGAAACTGGTGAAGGCGGTTCGATCTATTGATTTACCC
>PATD01000006.1 GCA_002713585.1 Methanobacteriota archaeon | reverse complement strand
CATCTCAAGGACGGATTCGGTGGTCAAGCCATGGCCCTCTGGTAAATCGGCGACTATCGCGTGGACGTGCATGATTGTTGTAGGAACAGCAACAGCAAGGGAATTGATCTCAATCTCGGGCTTAACAGTCATGACATCTGGGCCGTGATGACTCGGAACCTTCAGTACTGGTGCGATGGCGTTGATTGGACCCTTCTTGGAGTCACCAGGATCGGCGGCACGCCGAATCATTGTGCATTCAACCTTGAGAGAGCCACAGTGCTCGTAGAGAGGGACAAGTGTACGGGACAATCCAGTAGTGTTGCAAGATACCACACGGGCACCATCAACACCAAGATTGTCCGCATGGTTCGCACTAGAAGTGTAGGACCGCCCCGTGAGCGTGTGCTTCTCACCTCCTTGGAAGATGTGCTTGACACCTGCGGCCTTGTACTTCGCAAGATTGTCGGCACCCATCTTTCCAGGCGCACAGTCGATGACAATATCTGCGACAGCAAGCAAATCAGAAAGTCCCCCTTGACACTTGTAGCCCGATTCAGCGAAAGAGGATATACGGTCGGCATCATCGAATGTGCAGTAGAGAGGGAACCCCTTTTTCTCCGCCAGTCCACAACCAAACGAAGGCCCAGTCTTTGTGACGCCCACGATTTCCATGTCATCCTGCGCGTCTACTGCATCTGCTACACGCTTCCCAATCGTTCCGAATCCATTGATGGCCACTTTGATACTCATGTGACTTCCTCACCCCGTCGCCCCCGCGGGCCTTCTATCAACCATTCTCAGGCTGAATCTAGCCGAAGGGGTCAAGGACGGCCTTGATCCCCGGGTTGCCCATGGAGTCCCGTTCAGAGATCACGCAGCGTAGCGTGCGGTTGAAACGAGACCTATCCAAGATGCTTGACCAGGCTATCCAATTGGACCGCGCCGTCAAGATTGGATGGGGCAGGGATGGGGACGAGAAACCGAAGAAACAGGAAACAGGTGTGATGACACATCTGCCTCCTAAACTCAAACTCCGCTTGTTAGGAGATATGGGTGACCTCGTAGGCAGTGCCAATAATGGCGCTCTCTTTGAGGTAGTTGGCACCGTTGGCCACATGGCATGTGCCTATCACCAAGACGGCAAGTGTACAATCACGAAGCAAGCTGGCGACAATGTTGGACTTGGAATGACTGGTGGGACTGTGATTTTGCGTTCGGATGCAGGAGCCGCAGCTGGTGAATCCATGTCCGGAGGATTGCTCGTTATTCGAGGTAAGGCGGGAAACCGTGTTGGTGCCGCAATGAACGACGGTACAATAGTCCTGATGTCAAATGCAGGCGAACACATCGGAGAATGTATGACCGGCGGCCGCATAGTGGTCGACGGACGGATTGGATCTCTAGGCAAGGGTGCCAAATCAAGATCGATTGAAACCGAAGAACTTGTCGAAATCAACGATTTACTATCCCCTCATAGTTTCAAGTTGACAATGGACGCTACAGTAATCGAAACTGATCCGGAGGGAGGAACTCAAATCTTAGCACCTCAGAAGGGGTCATCTGGTCGATTCGATGGCATCCGCTTATGCGCACATGGAAACTCCCTCTCTGCATCACGTATGGTGACAATTGATTCCTCAGTGAAGATGCCGACAGCCTCCACAGGACTTGACCTACGGAGCCCATGGATTCCAATCCTTACAAAGGGGCCATCCAAAGGCGGGAATGGAATTGATAGTCAACCTTGCATGACTAATACATCCCCTAGGTCAATCGATTTAGTACATATCAGCGAAGAAAACTACTCGACCCTACGAGAGGAATTATCCGAAGCCGGAGGGGCAGTAATCGACCTAGGTGGTTTCCCGAACTTGTCTGAATCAGTAATCCATGGGCTTGCAGTGGTCGCATCTGGCTTCCTTCCTGCACGTGCACCGGTCCTCTTGATGGATGACGTAGATCATACCGAGAGACTCCTACGTATGACGGCTGAGCTTGGGCTCGCTGGTGCGATTGTCGATGTAAGGACACTCGGATCCGCCCCTGCCATAGCTGCACTTCCGACTGTGGGTATAGTGCTCTCAAAGCAGAAGGTCGAGATGTCCGTATTACTGCGAATTGATTGGACGCCAACTGCGGCTGACATCCTCACAGTAGTCGCCGCTGGCATGCATGGTATTCTTGCCGAGCCATTCATCGGAGAAGAAACACCACCAACTACTGTGAAGAAAATTGCAACTACTCTAGATGCAGATATACAATCTAGGGAAAAAGAGATGCGAGGGTGGCTACAGCAGATGGGGACGGTGAGTCTGAGTGAACTCAAACGCCACCACCTTAGGGCTAATTCCTATGAATCCGCAGCGATGTCCGGTCTGAGATTAGAAGGGTACCGACAACCACTCCCGATGTGGTCTAGGAAATGAGCGAAGAGGTCAAACCGGAGAGTAGACAGCCCGGAATGGGATCACAATGCCGACCGTGACCTACGAACATGCAACCATCAGGGGGCTTCTCTCCCGGTATGGCGTCGTCCACGACCCTGATCTTTGGGAATCGCAGCTATCCAATATAGGGTGCGTAGTCGAAGGTTCAAACGAAGAAGAGATAGAAATCGAAGTGTTTCCCGACCGTGCAGATCTCCTCTCTGTCGAAACCATGACTCGGGCTGCTCGCTCCTTCCTGCACCAACGGGTGCAGCCTCCTATCCTGGATGTAAGGGATGGAGAAATGACGATGGAGGTCGAAAACGACATTGCTTCAATTCGCCCCGTAATCCTTGCTGCGGCCGTACGTGGCGTTGACACTGGAACCACTGCTGAGGAAAGAGACGCTTTCATCCAGAGCCTGATGGATCATCAAGAAAAACTACACCTCACATTGGGGCGCCGCCGCCGTCTCGCTTCAATTGGCGTCCATGACCTCAACAGCCTCGCTCCACCGTTCAAGGTCCGAGCAGTTGGCCGTGACCATCGTTTCGTACCCTTGGCCATGGAAGAGGCAATGAGCATTGACGAGATTCTAGAAAGGCATCCAAAGGGAATGGAATATGCGCATCTGCTTGAAGGAATGGACTCTGTCCCCGTAATCGAGGATGCTGTCGGCCGTGTGCTCTCGTTTCCACCAATCATCAACGGAAGCCATACTACCGTAGTTGAATCTACAACTGACTTCCTGATTGACGTCACAGGCTGGGACCCGAGGGCTTGTGAAGCATCTCTGCTTCTCATCTGTCTCGCACTACACGAGCGAGGGGGCACTGTAGAGAGTGTACGAATGACATCTGCGTCTGGAAAGATATTCCAGAGTCCGGATGGTAGTGCCCGACGTCATCACCTCCCAGCAGGATTACTTGAGCGGATCCTTGGAGGTCACATTGACTCGTCTAGAATTGCCAGTGCTCTCGAACGCATGGGTGGCCGCCTCGTCGAGTCTCGCACAGCAACGGAAGGGCCCCGCAAAGCCGAACGGTGGGCAGATGCAGCAATTGGAGATCTTATTCATGTAATCGAAATGCCCAGATGGCGCTTCGACCTACTCCATCCAATTGATCTCGTTGAGGAAGTTGCAACTGGAATCGGCTACGAGAGCCTCGGTGAGGCTACTTCCACCCTTGCTCTTGAAGGGAAGCCTCTCGCACGTTCAGCCCTTGTCCGCCGAATCAATGAGAGCTTGTCGTCCCAAGGCATCCAACAAGTCCAGAGCCTAACCCTATCTAACGATGAAGTTCAGTTTGGACGGATGCGATGGATGCCAGATAATGCAGTAACTCGGATTGCTAATCCAATTACGAATGACCATACTATTCTACGTCAAAGTGTCCTCCCTTCTCTCCTCTCACTACTCTCAGCAAATCAACATCATGAACTCCCCCAACGGGTTCAGGAATGTGGCGAAGTAGTCCGTGATCACTCTAATAGATGGCGAGTATCTTGGGCATGTGCAGAAATCGGAACAGGATTTACCGGTGCTAAAGGTATCGCACAGGCCCTAATGAGAGATCTTGGCGCAAGAGACGAGGTCAGTTTCCATGCCATTGATGATGGAGTAGGCCCTTGGATTCCAGGGAGAGGGGCCAAGGTAAAGGTAGGAGAGATTTTCGTCGGTGAGTTTGGAGAAATAGACCCAAAAGTATCCGAAAAATTCGGACTTAAAGTTCCAATTCAAGCCGGAGAATTCGATGTGGAAGCACTTGCCTCAGCAATCCCTGATCCACTACTCTGAATCAATGGGCAACTACGCAAAGATAGGAACGGGTTAAACCGCTCGAACTAGACCCCAGCATATGCACACCTTGAGAGGAGGATGCATCACCGTACTCCTTCTCCTGCTCTTGACTGCCATCCCTGCGTCAGAATCAATGATGCCCACAGAGAGCGTAGAGCATGTGGCACCCCGAGAGGAAGGTGCTGCCAATGAGAGCACGCTTCGTTTCGGAAGTCAAGATGGTTCGAACTTCCTAATAGCCCCGGGTACATCTGTGACAATCCTTGTCAATCTGACTAACGAAGGCAACGAATCTGAACTCGTAAATATCAGCATAGAATCAGCTTCAGGGTGGAGTATTGATTGGACTAGAAACGGAACCCCTGAGATTGGAATAGATGAAAACATGGAGGCAGACGAGCTGATCTGGATTGAATTCAGAGTGCATGTACCAGAGGTTGTAAACGGCATGCCACTCGCAGGAAGTCGCCACAATATCTCCGTAATAGCCCTACCATCATCCGGAGAGTCAATGGAAAAATGGAACTTCACGATAGAAGTTGAACCTGTATCTGGTATCGAAATCGTGAGCATTGATGCAGATGCCACTATTGACCCAGGACACAAACTTCGACTCCCAGTTGAGGTACGGAATCTTGGTAACCGCCCAGTAAGTATCCATCTGGACATTCAGGCCACTGATGCGCAAGGCACCCCGTTAACCGACACACTACCAACTCACTTCCTCTACTCTGGTGGCTGGGCAGTTGGCGTCTTCGATGAATACAAGATTGCTAATCTTGCACCAAATGAAAGTGGCGTCGCCATTCTTGAGTATGCGGCGCCGTTTGATGCTGAGGGAGAAATCCACATTCGAGTTCTTGCTCAAGGATTAGATGACCCCTTTACTATCCTCGAAGAGAATCAAACTGTTCGAATTTTGAGAATCAGAGACGCATCATTGACAGAAGAGGATTCTTCCGCCTGTGAACGCGTCGAGCCAGGACAGACCTGTGTCACGAGAATGGATTTGGAGAATCTTGGAAACTTGGAGGACTCATTCACAATACATGTCACAGAATCCCCATCATGGGCCAGTGTAACAACATCTTCTGAAGTATACACTGTGAGTGAATCTGATACTCAGACAGCGATTCCGATTATGATTACAATCGATGAAGGGTCAGATGCCCTACAAACTGGAAGCCTAGAAATCGAGGTTCGATCAGGGGGAGTCACACACGACGCCGTCACACGTGATATCCAGGTAGCTCCCGTAATTGATTGGGCTCTAATCGCAACACAGGATGGAAGGGATGGAGATAACGTCATCATATCAATTACGATTCGTAACGAGGGGAATGATTTCGATGGAGTCATGGTCGCATTAGACATGGACGTGGATGCTGTTTTCGGCCTTATTCCTCCAGAAGATGCCCTTCATTCCGAAGCAGAGCATATCCGCTACTTCGAATGTAGAGATGTTGATGAAGGAATGAACATGACATTTCAGGCCTATTCTAGTGTCCCTGAAGGTTTCACTGGAAATGGAACCGCGACACTAGAGTTGACCGTCCAGAGTATTCGAGACCCGCAACAAAATTTCTCTACTTCGACAAACATCGATTACACGGCTGTGATTCAGAACCCCACCGAGAAAGAGGGGACATCTGCAATCGCTGTAGCATTCGAAAAATCACTAATTTTCTTGCTCGAATGGAATGGGCTCGTCATGACAGTGGTTGTCGTTGCTATTGGATCCATCCTACTAAACCAGGCTCTTGTTCGCCGACAGAAGGACCTTGAGAGGATGAAGCGTGAAAATGCCCCTGAAACAGAATCCGTGGAAACAGTTTCTGATTGGACAAAACGCTTCTCAGAGCGGAGCACAGGGGCACAAGAAAACGTCATTTCACCTGCAGTGAAGTCAGATGCCTTTGTCGAATCCTTTCGCTCAAAATCCAAACGTTCTGTAGAATCTCCTAAGATGGTAGACCAAGGGAAACTATCGCAGGCCAGCGACATCCTAGACCGGCATGAGGAGGAAGAGAATATCGCCGTAGCGGACAACCTTGTGCTAGAACTCTTAGATGAGGACGAAAGCACCGACACGGTCTTCGACCTTGACCTATGAACCATGCTCATGATCGTGGGCGCTGATGAAGCTGGACGTGGCCCGGTCCTGGGCCCCCTAGTAGTCGCTGCTGTCGCTATCCCAGCTACTGACCTACAGCGGCTAATCGACCTGGGTGTAGATGATTCAAAGGCCCTGTCACCTAAGAAACGAGAAGAACTGAATCAGATAATACATCAAGAACCCACTTGGCAGGTTTCTATCATCGAATGTTCTCCTGAAAGAATCGATGTAACCATGGAAAAGAAAACTCTCAACGACCTAGAAGTCGACCTCTTTGGCGAAGCAATCGATAGTTTGGAGGTAGAACGCATCGAAGAACTAATCCTCGATGCCTGCGACACAAATGAGGCCCGATTCGGACGGAATGTCGCTTCGAAAATCTCTAGTGGAAAAATAGTGGAAACGGTCATTTCCAAACATGGAGCAGACGCAGAAAATCCTGTAGTTGGTGCCGCGTCAATTGTGGCCAAGGTACACCGAGACAAAGTTATCCAATCCATCGCTAAAGATCGAGGATTCAATGTTGGTTCAGGCTACCCGTCTGACCCCAATACTCGATCTGCACTACCTAGACTCCTCTCATAGGAGCAGCCCGATCTTGATCTACGGTGGGGCTGGAAGACGGTGGAGAAACATTGGTCAGAATCGGGCAGAGGCCCCCCCCCAAAACGTTCGGATTTCATTGAGGGGCGCCGACAATCGCGAATCGACCAATGGTCTTTGGCAAGCGTCAAGAGCGAAGCCGACACATCGAGGGATGATAGCGATGACTTCTGATCTTGACGACCCTGAAGTCGCGAAGGCAATTCGGAAGTTTGCTCTCCAGAATGCACTTGAGTATGATGGAGCCGGTGAGATGAAATCTGTTCTCGGTAGAATGTTCGGTGCGCACCCCAATCTCAAGAAACATGCACGAGACCTTGTTGGTCTAATCCAGAATGCTGTTGATGAAGCGAACAAACTAGCTAACGAACAAGGTCTCGAACATGTCCGAATTCTTCTCGAAGAAGAGGCCCCGGAAGCATTGGAAAAGAGAGTTAAAGAAAGGCGTGAAGGCCTCCGTCCTCTCGATGGAGAACCAACAGGAGTGGTACTCAGATTCGCACCTAATCCGAATGGACCTATGTCTCTAGGGCATAGTCGGGGCGTTGTGATCAACAGTGAATTTGCCAGAATGCATGAAGGCGAAGTCATCCTGAGATTCGATGATACCGATACAAAGAGAAAACCACCTTCAATCGAAGCCTACGACACCATTGCAAAAGAGTTCGAATGGCTCACTGGCCGTGCTCCTGATCGAATTGTTACCGCCTCGGAGAGAATGCCACTCTATCTCGCACATGTCATTGAGGACATCGAAGCAGAGCGGGCCTATGTGTGCACTTGTGCTGCTGGCGATTTCAAAGAGCTTAGAGATGCCAAGAAGACCTGCCCCTGTCGAAGCCTAGCCACAACCGAGCATGTGGAAAGATGGGAGAGGATGAACGACCCGAAAGGGGGATGGCAGGATGGAGACGCAGTAGTTCGCATCCGAACTGACCTGACCCTACCGAATCCCGCCCTGCGTGATTGGCCAGCACTAAGAATCCAAACCGCGCCACATCCCAAGGTAGGAGATGCCTATCGTGTCTGGCCACTTCTTGACTACCAATCAGCTATCGAAGATCACCTCCAAGGTGTAACCCATATAGTTCGAGGAAAGGACCTCATGGATTCCACTCGTAAGCAGACACTCCTCTATGATATGAGAGGATGGAAATATCCCGATACATTGTACTGGGGCCGAGTTAAGGTCCATGAGTTCGGCAGTTTCTCCACCAGCGCAATGCGAACAGATATCGAAGCAGGCACCTATTCTGGGTGGGACGATCCCCGCCTCCCTACCATCGCTGCATTCCGTTCAAAGGGATACGCACCAGAAGCAATCCGTTCCTTCTGGCTAGAGCAAGGGCTAACGCAGAAAGATATCGCTGTGTCGATGAAAACCATCGAATCACATAATGTCAAGGCCATTGAATCTACTACCCCTCGATACTCGTTTGTCCAAGATCCATTATCACGAAGATTAGGGATGCATGAAACATGGCCATCAAACTGCTTCAATATACCCTCTCATCCAGAGAATGCTTCGATGGGTAACCGACAATGGCCGGCACCCAAGGATGGGGATTCCATCCTCATACAAGCAACTGATTTTAGCGCGAGTCTGCGGCTAAAGGAATTCGCGAATGTCACAGTATCCGAAGATGCTGCAATAGTAGAGGACTTCGACCGTTCTGATCGACGCCAAATTATCCATTGGGTACTCGAACATCACTCCCGTGATGCCGTTCTTCTTATCGTGGAGGAGAATCAGATTAAGCGACATCCCGGACGACTTGAAAATGTTGATCTCGAGCTAGGCAAAGTCGTACAACTTGAAAGAGTGGGGTTTGCCATCGTTACAGAAATTCAAGAAGATGGCACACTAGTATTCACATATCTTCATGATTAGATAATTGCCGGACTGTTGAAGGATAGGAGGAACTTGGGATGGGTATGCGGCGGACATCTATGACGATTCTCGCCATAATCTGTCTGATGATGGTTCCTTACAATGGTATCGGAAATAGTTCTGCCGCCAGCGGCACTATGCATCAGGGAGCTGTTGAACACACACTATTTTTCATCGGCGATGCTGATGCAACAACCGGATCATTCACCCCTTCGAAAACACTCTTGACGGACCTACAAGAACTCGAAGCAACATCTGAAGGAGCAGCCTCAAGAACAGAGTTGTACGTTTTCGAACAAACAATCGGAGCAGATGGTACAATCCCGAGTGGCACCTGGACACATCGCATCAACTACGTTGTCGAGGGTGCATCAAATGTTGGAGGAAATTGGTCTACTGAGATCATCATAGGTGGCACCTCATTCCTGAGTGGGGAATTTGCTTTCGGCGGAAGAGGAGGAAGCTATGATTTTCCAGTCGAGATTGATGAGATACAAGTAAACCAAGGTGACACATTGAAACTCATTTTCTACCTTGAAGGTGGAGTGATTTGGAATTCACCTGATGATAACTCTGAATTGTATCTAACCTGGGGTGGACCTGAGTCGGATGCTGGACTAACTATGAATTCGCCTCTTGTAACAATCGATATGCAAGATGCTAATCCAGATGGCGATGTTGTATATTTTCCGATTAGGCTCCACTCTGATTATGCTGCTGACTTGGCAGATCTCCAGAACATGGAAGCCAGGATTAATGGGGTCATTACCGAAGATGTCCCATTCATAAGTACAACCACATCTGGAGTTGAGATCGTATACCCATGGAGCGTCCCTGTAGGTAGTTCTAGTGGAACTTACTCAATGAATTTCACACTCAATCCACAAGATGGTGTTACCATTCAAGCACAACTAGAACACCAGATCGAACTTGGAGAAGGTAGCGGAGATGGAGGCGGATGGAACTTTGGAACTGAACCTGTAAGAACAGGTGGAAGCACACTCGACCTCGAATTGGAACTTCGACAATCAGGAGATCGGCTGGAACGAAGTAGCACGTTAACCATCGATGGAGCGGTGACAGTATGGATGCGATGGGGCTTGGATAACATCGGGAATGATACTCTGGACTCAACCTCATGGTGGAGAGAGATTAGCGCTGGTCAATCGAGCCTGATCAACTCTGAAATCCAAGACGGAGAAATCAGTGATGCTGAGATCCAAGTATTGGAGAACCATCTCATCTCAAGCCCACAGAATCTAGCCGACTTCCTAGACCGAGGATTAGCGTTGGATTCTACTGCGATTCTTGGGGCAACACCGTTCGATATCGAAGGGGCTATCAATGTCGATATCGATCTGAGAGATTCTTACGAAGTGAAATCTAGCCCTCTACAAATCCGCATCCAGACTGCGACCATACTCGAGGGTGGAGAAATCACGATGATTGAGACATTCATCCGCTCTCAATCGAAGACTTACTGGACAGGTGTGACCCTTGATGCCCGCCTTTCAACAAACCCCACCCAAGGAATCGCTGGAGTCTATGGGGATGGTATCGATTACAGTTACCTGCGATACGGCATCTCCGAAAATGTATACGTCACCTTTGGGGAAGATGATCGTAACGAAGATTTTCGAGTAACAATTACACCGGCTAACTCAATCACAGATGCACCTCTAGTAGGTCTGATACTCCTCCTTATTGGTATGGCACTTACCTTCATGCTTATGTTCAGGATTACGAAGAATCGGATGCGAATCCCTGTAGCCATATGGCTTACAGTGATGGGGGCCGCGGTCTCAATTTTGTACATCTATGGGATTCAGATGAACCTTCTCTTTGGAGCCGAAGGGGGCACCTTCATCATGGGCCTACTCATCGTCTTCGCCAGCCCAAAAAACCGTTCAAATCATCTCTCTGATGTCCCTGATCGCGATATTGCCATCATCGATTGCCCTAAGTGCAATCAATCGAATCCCGTGCCATCCGATGAACGGCCACTTCGACTAAAGTGTGGTGGTTGTGGAAGGACGCTCTTAATCGAATGATTAGACGTGCATCCCATCTCGAACTAGACTGTCAATTAGTCGACTCAAAAAGAGGCGGTCATTTTCAGAAGAATGGAATGACTGCCCAATATCATGAATCTGTGAAGCCATATCCCTCGACCATGAGGGAGCGATAATTCGGTGCCATCCAAGCTCCTCGATCCTTGGTGTCGATGGGAGATCAAGAGGGATCAATGGGAGAAGAAGATTCGACAGAGCACGTGCTCTGTCTTCCTGATCCATAGACGACCATGTAAGGTGTAGGCCCTCCAAAGCAAATGCGTCAACACCTGGGAGCATTGACACCTCTGGATCAGGAATCTCAGGGAGGGCGCGTACATCGATGCATCCAGTATCCTGGAGATGATCACGTAACCGAGTATATACGGGATCATAGGCTTGATCAAGTGCATCATGCAACCAGTTTCCAGCAAGCGCGAAGGGACGGAGGCGTGACGTTCGATCACCTCTGGGCGCGATACGTTCTGCTAGAGCTGCTGCGATTGCTACAGGTGAAAGCCGACCATGTCGACCATCTCCTCGATGACCTTCGAGGGCTAATACTGTCGCTGGTCTGATTGTTAAAATCAAAGATTGAGAATCCCAAACCGTAGGCCCCTCATCTTGATCCTCAATAAGAATCGTAGTACCACGGAATTCTGAATCATGAGGGTGAAAGCGGCGATTATAGGTCATCCCTCTATCGACTAAAGCCGCCTCAACCATCGCATGAGAAAATGCGCCAGTAAGTGTCAATGGAGCGATTAATGTCAATGAAGACGCTGTGTCTGCATCAATGCTCAACACTGCTGCTTCGATAGCATCAACTGGCCCTGCGAAGGCCTCCATCTCAAGCAGCGATGTCACTGTTAAGAGCCACAGAGTCGGTAGTTCAAGACCCCTGCGTTGTGAACAAAGGAATCAGTTCACTGCAAGACGAAGTTGTTCACGCTTGTAAGTCCAATCCGAATCGAGTGCACCTGAGCCCTTGTGATACCGGGCAAGACGGCGAATCTTGGATTCAACAAGTTGGAGTTGTCGTCGATTGTGGAGATCTTTGCGATTCTCGGTTAGATGGTCGAGCATCCGGAGAGCCTTGCGCATGAGGTCCATCAAATCCTCAGGGATTGAAGGAGAGATGTCATTGCGGGCAAGAATTTGTCCAATACGCTCACCCATGACGAGGCGAACACTTGGGACAGCATGCTGATCACGTAGGATAATTCCAATCTGAGCGGTAGTGTTGCCTTTCTTAGCAAGATCAACAATTGTTTCCTCAATCTGAGCCTTGTCGGTGTTAGACCACGCGGGAGCCGAATCAATATGAGGGCGAGTAGACCCACTCTTGCCTCGACCAGGTGCGTGCATCCTCGACATTAATGACCCCTCAGCAGCATCGCGACTTGCTCCCCCTCTTTAACCGCTCCGTCACAAGAAGCATGTGTTCAACCAAGGCGATGGTGTGAACGAGCGAGACGACCAGGTGACCCGGCCCATTCCCAATGTGGGGCCGTTGCTCGTGCCGAACCAATCAATTTTCCATTTTGCATAACGAGCAAATCATCACCTACCCTGATACCTGTAGGGTATGATGAGAGGATAGTGGAGAAAATGTCGCCTCTCCAATCAATATCTGCTCGAAGCTCAATCTCTGGAAGTGTCTTTGTCTCGTGAAGGATCGGAAGAGCCGCCTTTGAGAAAGCGAAACGTCCGGCATCAGGGTGCCATTGGGCAATCTGTATGTTGTTCTTCTGGAGCCGCCACTTAGGAGGCCTGCCCTCGATACGGACGTCTTCAAGCCATGTGTCTACCCCATACTGAAACCGCGACAACGCCCGATAACTCTCGATTCTGTGCCGGTGCCCCTTAGGCGCCCGAATTCCGAGTTCTGAAACTAATTCGTTGATGATGGATTCCATACGCTCAAGAGATTCTTGATTCCCCGCGGTGCGGCCTTCTCGGGAGTCGATGATGTCTAGATCAGGGAAATAAGATGCTAGATTCATTCCTGAATGATCGATGACCTTCTCGTAACCGACCCTCTCAACAAGCCGGGCAAGCATCGAATGAATCATGTCTAGTTCATCGAGATCCCAGTCACCGGTAACAGGGATATCATAGTGTGCTGCCGGCCAAAGGTCNTCAAGTGCACGTGGAACCAGCCCGAGAGGAGAAGTAACCATCACCTGATCTACCCCATTAGATTGGATATGCCGGGCGAACCTTCTGTGACTTTGCGATTCACGGTAAGGTTTCCGTTGACTGCAGGGAAGGAGTAGGAGAATGCGTGAGGAATGACTAGGGGGGGTGTAATTCTCACTTACGCGGTACCGCCAATCGTGAACTAAAGGATCCTGTCGAGTCGTGACTGCGTTAAATCGGAATTTACGTGAAGAGGGAACAAATCGATTGAGAGGGGCTTCTTCCTCTCGAAGTAAAGCATCGAATCTACGAAGATGCTCGACACTACTCGCACTATTGAGTGCCTGCATCTCAACTAATTCACGTAAAGTACCACTTCGGATTGCAGATCTGATTGAATGTGAAACATCTATCCACTCCTGAATCCAACGATCTTCCAGTTCGCTCTCATGGAGAGGACGGGGGCCTAACATTGAGATCAGATGNCCGTGACTGGCCGCAAATCTGGCACGAGATGAATCGAAAAGGTCGACACCCATCCAGGATAAGAGGGCCGCATTGTCGGGACCTCCCAAGCCAGGAGTCCAGAGAAGAGCGGCAGGAAATCGCTCTCTCAACGTTCGAATTGCACGAATGAGATCTGTACCAGATGAAGTGAGTTGTGGGGCATCGACAAGAATCACGATATCAGGCCGNAGATCAGGATTAGAGAGACGTGAATCATGATGAAGACTCTGCCAAGAAAGCAAAAGCAATTCTGAATCACCCCCCGAACGGCCAGAATCCGCATCGTTCAGAGATGGTGGCAAGTGTAGGCCTTCCTCCACCTTCCACTGGATAATCGAGGGCTCCCCAGATACATCGAAATCTGGATTCAAGGTCTCCATTGAAAGCAAAGCAGGTGAACAGGTAGGATCACGTTCGAAACGAAATGCACAATGAGTGCGGAACGATTCAGGGTCACCCTGAATCATAACCATTGCAGGGGTTTCAGACGAAGGAGAACGACGGTCTCCAAGTCCAAGGATTCGAGCATGACGGTTCCTAGCGAGAACNGTCCGACCGAGTGCCCTCATACTACGCCCATCCTAATGGCTCGCTTGAATGATTCTAATCCATCCGGATACCCTACAGGATGTTTCTGCTAGATTGGGTTGAGACCCTCGCGTGGGTCTAAGTGCCCCTTCTAGGCAGATTGTACCATGGGCAGGGGATTCGCGACCGCAGGTGCCGCCGTAATCCTCCTGATTCTCACTNTTTGCAATCCACTCACCGTTACAGCAGAAACAGGCAGCGAGGAAACAATCGAGGTAGAATCCAATGGTGACATCGGATGGGTTCGATTAAGCTGCGACACCCCTAACAGTGGCGCATGTAATACTGCCTCAATCCGAGTCATAGATTCCGACGGAGAGGTTCACGAGTTAGATGCAGATGCAAGTAATTCAGCAGAAACATGGTTAGATGGTGGAGAAGGCACAGTATCCATACATCTTCCTCCGCAGCACAACTCTAGCTACTGGAATGTTCACTACGTGATTCCTACATCCGAGGGACACGAAGTAGGAGATCATCCTGAATCAATGAGTGATCCTGATGTCCAAGATGCCAACGAGGGACAGAATACAGGATTACTCGTGGAGAACGATGTTGATGCAATTCATATCCCATCAGGAAAAGGGGACATCATCACCCTTAATCTTGAAGCATCTCGTACTAACCTCAGTATCGACGTATATGACAAATCGACTCAACCGCCTTCCTTGATTGGAAATACCGATGGAGGTAACCTAGTGGTCGAATCACCATCGGATGAAGGATTAGATCTCAAGGTTCGAGCAAGTGGNGGATCAGANGACAATCCGTATCGATTTGAAATGCAAATCCATACTGATNTAGAGGAAATAAGCGATCCAATTCCACCTCTGGCTGAATGGCAAGGGAGTATCGGGCCATCCGATACAAGTGGAGACCTGATTAGCCTACAAGTGGGAGCATCTAGCGAAGTAAGGATTGCTATCCATTCATCAGATCTATCCGCTATGGATATCGAACGAATCAACGGCGATTCGAACGAGAATCTAACCGAATCGAGTGAGCAAAATCCCAACCTATTTGTCATCGAGGACGTTGGTGCCACAACTGTAGTCGTTATTCTCCGAGTCACCTCAGAAGATGCAGTCACCTACTCTGTCAGCCATACGGTCGTGGGACCTAGAGATGGAGAAACCTTGGGTGACGCACCAAATCGAATGTTTGAGGAAGGTGATAATTCTGCGGCATGGCCAACTATTGTACATGATGGTGTACAGAGACAAGGGCACCTTTCTTCTCCTGAAGATATTGATATCTGGCTGTTTAAAATCGAAACGGAAAATGGATCAAATGTGAAAATCAATCCCTCAGTGGAATCTACAAACTGCTGTTTGATTCAGATTCTAAATGTAGGTGACAACGGCACACTTGGAGGATTCACAACCGAGCAGAATCTATCGAAAGGCACTCACGCCATCAGAGTAAGTAAGAATCCTAACTGGACTGGTGTTTGGAACCCATATTACTCGTTTACAGTCACCGAGACTCCATTAGATGGGCCCGCGGTATACGTGGATAGATCGGATGAATTCATGACATTCTACCTCCTTGCAGGATTCCTATTCCTATCGCCCCTGCTACCAATTGCCTACTGGCAATGGAAGGAACGAGGAACGATTCGGGTTGAACGCCATGAACGCCGCAGATTAAGTCGGCTAAGGGAACGGTTGTCTGGAATAGGACTTGATTCCCAACATGACGAGGATATCGATGCTGCACTTAACTCACTAGGTGATTCCGAATGGGATGCAATTGTGGACGAATGGGGGGAGCCGCTCCTCCGCTATCGAACCGAAGACATTGAGATTGCTGCATGGAAGCCGATTGATATGGAAGCCACACTCCTTGTAGGCCTACGTCCAATAAAGGAATGGAGTCATGCTGGCCTTCGCCTCTCAGTTCAATCAGGAGAACGTATCGAGATTAACGATGTAAATCCCAAGAGGATTCATTTTGAAGATGAGATTGCCATTGACAGACTTCCTATCGGCGAACTTCTATTCCTCCGAATCTGCCATGAGGTTGGACCAAAGAAGATGGACATAATTCTCAACGGCACAATCAATGGCGAACAAGTGACTGCGATGCCGCCGAGAGCTGTCGACACAGAAGAGGAATAATCAGCCACGATCATTACGTCGATCGTCCGCTTCCGAACGAATAGAATCGACTACTCCATCATCAGGGAGATTCAACACGTCTGAGAGGGATTTGAGAGCCGATAGGTCTGAACGACCAAGATTCTTCGGCACATGTAACTTAATCAAAACAGTAACATCTCCGCGCCCTCGACCTCTAGCACGAGTAATTCCTCGCCCAGGGATATCGATTTAATCGCCTGGCCTAGTAGATGGCCTAATTACGATTTCAAGGTCCTTACCATCAAGATGAGGAATCAGAAATGTTCGTCCTTGGACGAGATCGCCGAAACCAACTGGAAGAGCCATCAACAAGTCCGCATCTGATCTTTCAAACCAAGGATGATTAGTCACAGAGATCTCAATGTAAAGGTGACCATTCGTGCCTATACCATTAGCAGGTGGCTCCCCTTGCCCTTGCATCCTCAGGCGTGTACCCTCAGGGACGCCTGCAGGTACATTGAATCGGATTGTTCGCTCCTTACGAACGCGGCCATCCCCATTGCAGGANCTACAGGGATCCTTGATGACTCGCCCGGAGCCGGAACAATTAGGGCAATCTACGACTGTCTCTTGGAGAAAGGGGCCAATCCTCTGTGTCTGAGTTATTCTCCCTCTACCCTCACATGTTGAACAACGAGAAATCGATGATGAATCAGCTGAACCACTACCCATACAAGGTTCACAAGTAACGAGAGATTCGATTGTTGCCTCCTCTTCTGAACCGTTGAACATCGCTTCGAAAGAGATGCGATGTCGAACAAGTAAATCACTACCCTTCGGCTCCCTACGCCTCTGCCGACCTCCACCGAAGAACTGAGTGAAAATCGAGTCAAGACCATCGCCAAAGATGTCCTCGAAGTTGATATTCACACCTTGGAATCCGCCACTGAAAGGGTCCCCTCCTGGACGATTATGGCCAAATGTGTCGTACTGCCGACGCTGCTCGGAATTGGATAGGATTGCATAAGCCTCCTGAACTTCCTTNAATTTCGCCTCAGCCTCTTCATCATCCGGATTCTTGTCAGGATGGTACTTCCTCGCAAGCGAACGGAACGCCTTCTTTAGTTCCTGATCCGTTGCTTTCTTGTCAACACCGAGGACTTCGTAGTAATCCCTCTTCTCAGACATGAAGCACTCCCCGTGCAACGAGGTGAAGGCCCCCCCTTTCAACCGTTCCCGGACTCAAAGAGCGAATGCACCACACTTTGGGCAATAGGCATCGTCGTCCACCATTGCCGAACCACACTCGACACAACGCCTTAACGCACGCACTGGCTCATTGTTTAGAACGGGGTTAGCATCAGCCTGTGCATTAAGGTTTGAAGGCGATGGGTCGTAATCTTGGCCACGGACGACGTTCACTTGTGGAGCTGATCCCGTAGATTCAACGACGGGGGCAGAACGTGTCTTACCTTCAGATTTGGACATAGATTCAACCCGCTCCATCGCCGCTCTCTCTCGTGCCCTCGCCAATTTAGAGAGAGCGCCCTTGACCAAGCCATTGGCCTCTTGCGGAGGCGCATCCTTCGTGATTCCTTTCACACTCTCTACGGGGCCACTCTTTCCTGTGACACGCTCAGTGCTACGAACCACATGCTCCTGTTCAAGAAATAATTCGACATTCTCTACATCCTCAGTTGAGGATTCAATTTCTTCCGGCTCGCCCTCTCGATTAACATCCGCAATAGACCCTTGAAGGCGCGCTGCAACCTTGGGTCGAGAGTCAACCGGGCGACGTTGTGCCTCAACCGTCAATCGCTCGTCAGCAGCATCAGCACGAAGCCACACGCCTCTATCCTCAGCACGGTAGACCTTGTCGAGACGCTGAATATTCTTCGAGCGATGCCATTCCATGTCCTTCACGACACGAGAACGGCGGAAGAGCAAGTAACCAATTCCGAAGGATACACCATAGTAAGCAAACGGCGCCCATGAGGCCTCATTCAGAAGTAGCCCTACAGCAGGAGGACCCTGATTTGAGATAATGAGAAAGATGAACGGGGCAGAGAGGAAGAGGACGACTGAAGTCCAACGATTCTTTTCCTCCATGAGCCTGTGTTGTGACAATCCCGCTTCAATGATTCGCGCTCTTGACTCGCTCATTCGCTGGAGGATGCTGTTTCAAACCACCACGGAGAAGTCCCAAACTGAATGAGACGTGTAGAATCATCAACCCTAGGGGGACCCCTATAATGAGAGAAAAACGACGGAAGCGTATCGCCTCCAATAAACCAACCAGAATTGCAACTGAGGTATAAGCCACGATTAGAAGGAGAGAAAACTGACTTGAACCATCGACCTCGCTTGATATGGCGAATCCACAAATTACTGCGAGAAGTCCGATNCATGGCAAGAATTCCCTGACACGGAGTCGGGAGACGGAAACACTTGCCTGCCTGGCCCGCCAGTAGCCATAACGATGGCCCATCCCCCATAACGAAGAGAAACTTCTCCGCTTTGCCATATGAAGATACGATGCATCAGACCGCAGCACTGGCCAACCAGCATTTGCAANGCGAAGATTCAGATCGCGATCTTGGCCGGCTATCCAACGCTCATCCCAACCGTTGACGTCTTGAACGGCTTCAACACGATGTAGACAGAAAGCCGGAGATTCAGCAGCAGAACGCCCTTTGAATCGGGCAAACTGGCCACTTCCGCCAAGGGATGAGGAGAGAAGTGCCTCGATACTTGCTTCTTCCCATGGCCCGCCGGAACCCTCTGGAATGATTCTCGTCCCCATCGATCCGATTAACTGGCCTAGTTCAGACTCCGCTTCTTGGAGGTCTGCCAACCTATTCTCCAGATGTTCAGGTGGAACCCAAGCGTGTCCAATAATCTCGAACATATGGGACTCTCCATCTACCTGCTTGAGAGCAAGGTTCCTAGCATGAGGAACATGAATGCCAGGATTATCGAGCAATTCAACGGTTGGACCATCATCTGACATGCTTTCATTCACATGTTGCAAAACAATGTCACGGGTACCATCGGTCGAGCCCCCATCCAGCACCAATACGCGATGCTGGTCACTAGGCAGAGTCTGCGAACGAATAGATCTAAGACACCGGTCCAGATGTAATTCCTCATTCAGCACCGGGATGACGGTCAACACCGAAGGTTCCGCCATGCCCTGATGCACCATCATCTGGGCGTCAATCTTCCCCAACCGAAACAGAACCAGACATGTTTCTACGGCACAAGAGCCATGACCCGGATTCAACAAGAATGAGTCATGGCCGACCCAACTGTGTGGATTGAGACACGGGTTGGGGCTCACGAGGACCCTGAGAAAATTATGGAATCTATCCACATACTCTTTCCGGACTTCCAACCTGATTCAGAAATTGAGATTGGGGATTACCCACGAAGCCAACCATGGGTTACAATACAGGGGCCAGCGAATGATTTGTCATCATTCCTCCAGAAACTACGGGATCAGAGAATTCTGGATACGGCAATGGATGCAATGAGTATGGACATCACCGAGAAATCCTCAATGTTCAGGATTTCTCGACAGGCAGCCCTAGCTGGGAAGGTTGGATTTGTGCTTGAGGGGGATTCTTCGCTCGGGGGCGACCTTCGCATATTGTTAGAGCAAGATGACATTCAACATTGGATTGAAACTGCTACTGACCACCCAGGTCGACGAAATGTGCCACGTAAAATCGGAGATGAACAAGGTATGGAGATGGACGGAAGTCCAAGGGAATGGGCTGAAGAAAGATCTCAATCAAGGGATTGAATCCGTTTGATTAGTGGGATATCTGCCTCCAACCAATCGAGTTTTCCCAAATCTTCCTTCGCGACCCAACGATGCTCAGTATGACTCCGAAGTGCAGGGGGATTATCCCCCTCATACGCACATATCCAGAACTCCAGTTCCACACTTGCATGAGAGTAAACATGGTCAACGCGTTCGAATAACTGAATAGGTCGGATGCTCCAACCTAATTCTTCATCACATTCTCGGATTAAGGCATCTAATACAGATTCACCCGGTTCCAACTTACCGCCAGGGAACTCCCAAAGGCCTTCATGTAGTCCAGAAGAACGCCGACTTGCCATCCATTGATTCCCGTTTCTGAACAATGCCCCTGCTACCTCAATATGAGGAGGTTGAACCACAATTGCTGAGACTCGTTTCACCAGATTTAATTGTGCTTTGAAATCCATCTCCTCTGAAGGAGGTAGGTGGATGAAAGTACAAGGCACCCTCCTATCCACATCCGTATCCAAAGCATACAGTGTCCTGTAGAGGGTCTCATTACAGACATATCCACCTGCATCATGACTTACTTCAAGGCCCGTGGACAAACCATCTTGGAGAACATATTCTGAATCAACGGAACAGGGGATTAAATCCGGGCCATTCACAACAATCTTCCCATTTGATATGCGACCGGAATTGTCCGCCTCTCTGAACCTATTCAGATTGATTCCCTGCGATTCAATTCTGGGCACCTTTGCGTGACGAGCAAGACCAAGGTGAATAATCGCTGAGAATCCGTCCAACGCCCCATTACCAATCATCTCGGCAACAGCGCGACTTCCGGCCTCGTCGACACTCAACCGTTGGGCAACCCATTCGATACATATTGATCGATGGAGAGGTTGACCACTACCTGATTCCCGGGGGCCAAGGTCAACGACTGACGAGGTATTACCAAGATATTCAGCAACTTGCCAACTGATGTTCTCCGATAATCCTCCAAACGCATCGAAGCCAGTCAATAGGATACGCCGGACCTCCATGCCCCTCACCATGGAACGGAGGATGAAGAGATTCCCCCCAGAACTGGATGTGGAGGCCCAACCGAGGGAGAACTTCACAAAAGACACCGGTCATGTGACCTCATGGACGAAGGCGATGTGGGAATTGACATCGTCGAAGAACTCAGAGGTAGAGCACGGACGCCGGTGAATGTCCTGCGGATCATCTGGTACGAGTTCTCGGGAGGTGTCGGCCCTTGGGGCGCTCTGCGACCATTAATTGCCATAGGACTTGCATTAATTCCATTCCTGTTCTTAGGACAACACTTCAACCGCCAACATGCAAAAGCCAGAGATTGGACACTACTCCAAGTCCCACTTCTTCTCTCTATTCTACTCTGGCCACTACTCTACATCTACTCGATTGTGGACGCATGGTGGCTTGCTAACGAACGGGCCGCTGAAGCAACCAAAACCGCGACTGTATGAGTATCAAAACTCCTCAGGAAGATCCATTGGAGAGAAAAGTTGCCCAACACCTGAAGCAAAAGAAAGTTGAGTTCGAGCGAGTTGTTCCCAACGTCGGAGAGCAAGTACTGCATCCATGAAGGGTAGTTCAGTCGTATTGATGACGGTTCTAATCAGTGTGTCGAGGATATCCATCCGGTCCTGATCGACAATCTCTAGAATTCGTTCAAGGGGCATACCACCTCCTGTTTCTAAATCCCCAGTAGCTTCAATCGGCCATGGATTGAGTACATTTTCTGGAAGGACCTCATCAGATATTGCCGCCTTATTCTCCAATTCATCTACCATGCGGTTGAGATACTTTGAGAGAACGAGGCTGACCTCAATAACAGGCATGGACATCTGATTAACGAGATGCACCATGTTCTCCTGAAGGAAAAGCATCTTCTCCGTGCTTGGAGAATCCTCAGTGGGAATCCTGTCCTGGGACATTGGCTCGCCTCTCAACGGATTTCGCCTAATGCTTCTGCTGCCTTAGATAGTTCCGCAGTCGTAAGGTAACGGTTACCATCAGAATCGAAGAACTCGGCAGCAGCAAGGAATGCGTTACGATCCGTAATTCCATGCTGCCGCATTACGTGATCAACAACACGCTCGGAGAACCGGGCTGCAGTGTTTCCGCCAGTGACTTCTGTGGAAGTGGAACCTTGGGAATAGGCTGCCTGAGCTTGCTGTACTCGCCAGGTAGCAATCTGTTGAGGCGACCAACCCTGCGCAACAAGCTGCTCATCCGTCCACTGGAGTGGAGCGGGTTGACTCGGTGCTGCTGCGACTGGAGCAGGATTTGCAACGGCAGGAGGTGGCGGAGAAGCCGGTTGACTCAGGCCAGGCGGTGGAGGTGGAGGCGATGTAGAAATTCCTGGAGGNGGTGGTGGGGAGCGGGACTTTCCTGAGCTTTCCGCTTCAACAAGAGCCGTCTGTTCCTCTCCTTGGACACCATCTGAATCATCTTCACCTTCAGAATTCATCTCTTGGCGATAGAGAACAAGCATGATAGTACCGAATATTAAGCCGAACAGGGCGGCGAGGTAAAGCAGGAAGGTCACTTGTGATTCCTCAATTTGCTCCGCGAGCGCCGCTCCATCACGGGCCTGATATGGCTGGATTTGAAGGGACTCAAGTGTCATCATATCCACATCGATATGGCCATCTCGAGCAACAAGACGGAAGCGCTCTACCTCCGGCTCCTGAACCGTTCTCGTGGACATATCAATCGCTGCATTGTAGGTGGAATTACCCATAATACGGAGTTCTGTTGAAGCGCCATCAACGTCCNCCCATATGCCTGGGGNGATCTCCTGCTGAATCTGGAAAAGAACCATTCCCTCCTCGCCGATATCATTCAATCCCTCTATGCTAAGAGTCACATTTTCACCACCAACAGGCGAAGGCTCAGACCAACGGATGACCGAGGTTGGAAGATCGATGGACGGGCCAATCCGGACAAGCCTCCAAGAATCGAAGGGTTGTAACTCTGAGTTCGCGATATTCTCGTAAGGGTTACCTGCACGGTCCGCTCCAGTCACCCACACATCAACGATATATCCTGGAAGGAGAGGTGTTGCGCCACCATCAGTGAAATCTATCTTCCCACTCCACATCGCATTGCTCTGAATAATTGTCAAGTCAGACAACGGTGCACTACCTCGACTGATCTCACTCGAACCTGCACGGACACGATAATGGAGGACTGTCATAATCGAATCATCGAAACCGCTCGAATCCGTTGTGAATAGGTTCACATTAACCTGATTTGCCTGATCAATTCTCACATCACCATTAGGAGATATCGAATCAATCTCAGGAGGTGTACCATCAACAGAAAGTTGGAGGCGTGGTGTAGTAGATGTCTCGTCAGTTGCAAGCCCTGGAAGGGCCTCAAGAATCATCGACGCATCGAGGTAACCCGACTGGAGGTTAGGAACAAGAATGTCAAGGGTGAAGTGACCATCATCTCGAGGCACAGCAGACCATGTGTTCTCAAGGTCCGCGACTACAATATCACAGGCGCCCCCAGGTGCAGGAATCTGATCCTCACTAAACAATAGGCGACCCTCAATACGAACAACCTGACCAGCTGCAATAAGAGCAGGTTCGCCCCCTTCACTAACAAACACATTGCGACCAGTTGCTAGATCAACTGCGGTCAAATGGCCGGGCTCCATATCGAAACGNAGATCGTTGTCGAGGCTCCATTCATCAAAGCCAAGACCACCACGATCATCGTGACAAGGNACAACTTCACCCTCGTTACAGGGCCAATCTGTGACTTCCACTACCGGNATNAAAGTCTGAGACCCATCGGTGTCGAACTCCTCAGGGAACCACCAAGTAAGTTGGAATCTGAGATCAACAAATAATGTGGATGGATCATCTGATGTGTCAAATGGATCGGGGCCATAAGAGGTGTAAAGGTTGGATACTGCGAGACCATCGCCTCCTGATTCAAAGTCTATTGTAGTGATACCATTCGCATCTAAGGTCACATTGCCATAGATTGATTGTCTCGGATCATTTAGATCGCCTGCCAAAGCGAGTTGGATTGTCCGAATATCATTCCAACCATTCCCATCTTGAATACGAAGTCGAGCAGTGTACTGAATCCCTGGATGTAGAGGAGTCTCATCATCGTGACCAATGATAGTACTGTTCTCAGATATCAACCGAGGCTCAAACTCCTCACGAGTGATGTAAGACGTCAAATCTTCAGTCCAGTCTGANACTCCTGAACGATCCTTGTTACACGGTGATGGAGGCTCCGGGCAAACTGCTTCGCCCCCAAGTGCGATAGAGTTCCCACTAGTGTCTTGTCCAGTAACATAAATCGATACTCGCTCCTTGTGAACATTCCAAGAATCATCTATGATTCCATTGAATATGTTGATTCCACCAGCTTGTATCTCCGGCGAACGGAACAACATCTGAGAATACTCGGATGGATCAGGGACCTTGTTGTAGTTCAAGTCAGATTGATTCTCAATCCAATAATGCACCGTGATTTCCTCGGGTGGATCCACCGAATCCTGAATCATGATTGAAATCGGTTGACTCCCTGCATGCATCTCAGAGCCTTCAGATGGCGTCGCACCAATGACCAATGGACTAACGCCATCGAGCACCAACTTCACAGTGTTCTGGTTTGAGTTGACGTAAGTCGAACCGTTCTGCATCGAGAAGGTTTCCACTTGGAAAAGCATGCCTCCAGGCGATGACTGGAAAGGTGTCTGGAATGACATCGAGTAGAGCCCATAGGAAGGATTTGTCTGATTCACAAAGGACTTTGTCTCCTCAAGTGGTTGGCCATCAAGTGTCAAGTTCTGACCTACAACACGTATGCCAAACTCGCCTGGCTTCGGATACCGTGCTGTATCCTCGAAAGCGATGGTTCCGGAGAACGTGGCATTACGACCACCACGCATCCAATCGGAAGGGAGTAGGACCCTGCCCTCCTCGTCAGTCACCTCAAGATCGCCGAGAACAATGTCATTCTCGATACGTAGATTGAGATCGGTTGTCTCATGTGCATCGACGGCAAGCCCTAGGTCATCTTCAAGATCAACGCGGACCTCAACACCGGACTCGTCGTCCCAAGCCCAATTAGGCATAATAGGAAGGCGAATTGAGGTGACACCTCCTACTTCCTGAGAGGAACAGTTCGCTGCATCGAAAGAAACAAGCCCCGATGGATCGTTTGAAATTGAACAAACGTTCCCGGATTCCCAAGTCAATCGTGGTGTCGAACCCTGAGTAGAAAGAAGGTCTACGTCGAGTCGTAGGAGTGAGGTCGCAACATCTCCAGAGGCAGCGCGAACAATCAGGTTGCGGTGTTCACCATCTGGAACAATCGTCCCACCCTCCATCGTCGCTTCGATAACGCGAGACATGTAGCGATATGTGATGTCAAGATTACTCAACATCACACGGCCCGCTGAACCCGCGTGGATGGCGAAGATAATGTCGGTTCCACCATCCCCATTCTGGACTGCATGAGTATTGAGAGCCGTGACCATCGCCTGATTACTAGCAACTAAGGGGTCGGTCAATACTCCAACATGTGTATACTCCATATCCCCATCATTACCAATATCTAAGCGAACACTTGCCGGCCAGCCTTCCTCGTAATTGATTACCAAATTCTGGATTACAGGAGTTACCGTAGAATCAGTAGTTGTCATCAGGGTCCGGTACTTCAGGCGGTTACCTGATCCATCGAAGGTACTGTTGTCAAACTGCACCTCCACATTATTCTGGACTGTCAACCAATTAGTGCCGTTATCCGCTGAAACATGGACCTCCACCGAGGTACCAGCTGGCTCATCCGAGAGCCAAGTCGCACGAATACGACCTATCTCGGTCCCAGTTTGAACCAGTTCACTGGACCAGTCGCCTGAGACCTCATACTCGGTCGAGTATTGGACTTGAGACCACCATGCAACCGCTGTTGACCCAACAAGTTGTAACTTCCATCGGAGAACCTCTCCAGTGTGAGTAAAATGAATGGTCTGATTGTTTGTGACCTGTTCCCAATGAGTCCCATTGTCCGCCGAAACCCAATAATCAACTCGATCACCGGCGGCAGTTGCACTCCATGATACCTCCATATTAGCAGAGAGAATCGTCTCACCTACATCCATCGGAAGACTAACCCATGAAGAGGTCCCTGGCATCGGTGTAATTTCGTAGGACCATCCTGAACCGTATTCACGATACATTGGGCTAGTGGACCAAGCGTAGTAGTCCTGCGTGACAAGGCGTTGACCATTGTAATACAATCCGTATCCATTCGCACTAATCGACGTGGTGCCCTGCTGCTTAGTCAAGGTAGAACCAAGATTTCCAGTTATCGCATAAGCCTCCAAACGATCCTGTTGCCAAGATGCATAACTGCGGAAATAGATGAAGGAACCATTGACTACCATACCACGCGGCGTCCCAGATGTACTGAAATAATTGTAGTAAAGTGTCGAATTTCGCTCAAAATCCCCATCCTCTGCGTGATAAGCAACCACACGGTTTAGCAGATTGTGGTTTACCCATACTACATCCCGAGTGCGGTCATAGGAAATCCCTGAATAATCTCCATGGTTGTTCGTGGATGGATCGTGAACTGCGAGACAAGTCCAAGTCGTTGGGTAGCGGATATCGAATTCAACAATTCGATGATATTGCGATGAAGTAGAGGAGTAATAGGTAGTAAGAAGACCGAAAGCACGTTCATCATCACTGATAGCCCAGTCACGAATCCCATAACCAGACCAAGTGAAAGGCAAGCTAGGAAGAGAGCACCCACTAAAATCGAGTGATATTAGGCCGTTGTTCATCGAAGCGCCCTGTACTTGAGTACCGTTGTTAGCATGCAAGAGTCGTAACATCGAGTTGATATTAGACGCGCGAAGATCAGATGAAACAATCCAGTCACGATAGGTGAATGACGCGCCTGCATAAGTCCCGGCAGTAGCAGCACTGACTGATCTCTGCTGAGAGAATCTAGATTCAGTAGCATTGGAAGAATGGGGCTGACGTATGGTGAATGAAGCATTGTCTGACCAAGCGGAGGAGACCGTGGAGGTAGTCATTGAATCTAGACCATAACCATCGAATTCCATATCTGGAGAGGCCATACCCAGAGCAAGATCATCCGCTCTCGGGTCAACACCATTTGATGTGCCTTCCGCCCAGTCAGCACGATTCTGTGAAATAACCTGATTCCAGCCTGTAGAGGATGCACCTGAAAGTGTGACCTCAGCATCGAGAACCTCAGCACCGTTCGGCAAAGTCACCATGATATTACGTGCAGGTGAGCCGGGTGATGCGAGAGCAATAGTGCTCGCAGTACCATCCGAAAAGGTGTAGATATGACGGGCTGCAGGATCGGCGCTAACTTCGGCTGTGGCACCTAACAGTGGCACCATCGATGCAAGAACAAAAAGACAGACGAGGCTGATGGCGCTTATGCGCCCCCGGCCGACACTCCATCCAGAGTTCCCACTCATACTACTCGATGAGCCTCATGCACTTTGAATATCACCGTGCCAGGACAGTCAGTTCGTTGCACGGTCGTCGTATCTAATGGGTGAACCGCCATTACCTCTGATACCATCGAGAAGATCATCCTCAATCTCGAAGTGATCATTCAACCAATCGCCATCCGTATCATAGTTGAACGGATGTGTACCGTCCGCTACTTGGTCTCCGTCGATATCCAAGATATACCAGCCCCAAACAAACTCCCCATTACCTAGATTCGGAAGATGGTTCTCATCACCAAAGGTTCGATTCCAAGGGTCAGTCCACTCCCCAAAGACAAGATGGATATTGTCCTCGTAAGTCTGCTCCATGTAATCTGGATCGTTATCCAATACGATATGAGCATAGAGTTGGTCAGTTGAATTGACCTTATTCATCCGCATGTAATTTATATTGACTGGATTCTGTAGACAAAAGCCCAAAAGATACTCCCTAAACTGCCACCATTCCTCGATAGGAGATCCATCACAATCAAGCAGTGGAGTCTGTCGAACTAGATTTGCATTAGAGAGGCTGGCGTTAGTGATTCCGAAGAATTCCTGGAAATTATTGTAACGAACGTACAGGCATACTGCACCACTACAGTCCCACCCTCCATCATTGTCCGGATCTTCCGTCGCATCATCAGGATTGGTCGGATCCATACTAACCCAAGTCCAATCCAAAGTTGCCCTCTGAATTGATTGATTACCTTGAGAATCAGTAGATACCGTCAATGGCTTCCAGTTGTCTTGGCCTATCTCTTGCCAGATTACGCTGACTTGCAGATATGAAGACCAGTTACTGTTGGTTTCATTCCAACCATGAGCATACTCATACCAATCAGGTAACATGTCACCATCCGTATCATTGTCTTTCGGATTACTACCATACTTGAACACCTCACGACCATCCGAGAGGTTTCCGTCAAATTCGTAGATTTGGTTTCCATCGACATCCATGAAGATCCGCCGGCGGTCGTCTCCATCAGAATCCGAGAGAATTGGATTTGTCTGGTTACGGTACTCCATCGCATTAGTGAACCAGAGGTAGGAATTACCTGAAGATATTTGATCCTCGACAGGCCCTTCGGTAAAGATACGGCCTTGCCAAGAACCCTGAGCAGCGACTGGCTTTGTACTATCTCGGTCAAACCAACCATCTTCATCTGCATCATAATCAACATCGAGAGGATTTACCGGGTTCGTTGTCCACCTGTAGTCATTGGCTGGCATAGTGTTCCGATACAGCGCATAACAGAATTCCCAACCATCAGGTAAACCGTCGCCGTCAGAGTCCGGATGAGTTGGATCCGAAATCCCCAAAAGACTGAGATTGAAATTATCCGCATAAGCTGTGTTGATTCTCTGAACACGTTCGGACGATTTGATGTCCTTTGAAACGAAGGCAGTGTACAGAGCCTGAGTGGCCTGCCCCTCAGTCATTCCACCCTCCTGCATCATCGCATCAAGTGCATCCTCGCCGAAGGTCCTCAACGTGACACCTGCATCGATATTGTTAATTTCTGAGAATTTTCCGTAGCTGCGTGATTCATACTCGCGCAGATTGGTAAAACGTTCTTCGTCATCGATCCCGCCATTGCCATTACAGTCGTAAGAATCCTCATCAGAGTCCGCATCTATATCCGTACCTGTCAAGGGATTCATACTCCAAATATTAGCATCAAGATCCCACTCGGTAAACCAATACTCATACCCATCCAACATGCCATCATCATCGGTGTCAGGATCGTTGGGGTCAGTAATCCCCAGTAAGGTTGCGAGTAGAGGTGGAGCGAATCCACTAGTCTGCCAGTCATTATATTGCGATATTGCGATTGATGCGCGACCCTCCTTGCTAAACAGAATCCGATAAATCCGACTCGTGGCTTCGTTTGGATCCACAATCGCGGCCTCTTCCCACATCTTTGGAGCATCAGGTGGGGCTAGACCTCCATTCACAGGGTTAGCATAAGTGAGATTCAGTTCCTCTAAATCTGTTACAGCATCTTGATCCCCATCATATCCACCATCTCCAGCAACAAGTGGATTCAAGGTCCACTCCTCATTTGTCTCATTCCAAGCAGTGAACAGGAGTTCGATACCATCTAGAAGTCCATCACCATCAGTATCCGCATTGTTCGGATCTGTTGTTGGCCCAGTAAGGTTGTACTGTTCAGTGGACATGAACGATCCAAAAGAGAGATTTCCGCCTGCACTACTCCAAGCCTGAGGGGTAGTCACAGACGGTGTAACTAGGAGGTAAAACTGTGGAGATGATACGATAGTGCTAACTTCGTTATCCTCATTTTTGATACTTGCATACTCCTCCCAATTGGTTAGACCATCTCCATCGGGGTCGCCTGCTGCATCTCCTTCATTGGCGGGATTCAGTGTCCATTCCTCACTGAAAGAATCCCATCGTGAGAACCAGACCTCCCAACCATCGGGCATGCCATCGTTATCAGAGTCCGAGAGTAAGGGATCCAAGGAACCTTGATCCTGTACCACTGGCACCAGTGACTGAACGTCTTCTGAGGATTGCTGTCCGAAGGATATCGTTGGCCCTGAAGCCCAACTAGAATCAAACAAAGCAGTTACGAAACCGTCTGGATGTGGTTGACCATCAGTACTCGCATTAGCAAGCATTATTCGATCAATGATATGGTATTCCATCCAATTATTTAGGGCCTCATCAGGTCCAATAATTCCATCGCGATTCACATCATATCCGTCACCATCAGGATTGTTCAATGCATCAGAGCCGTTCATTGGGTTGATACCCGCGTTGCTCGGGATCCATTGGCAACTGTAACGAGCTTCCCAACCATCTGGTAATCCATCCCCATCCGAATCAATATCATTCGGATCGACTGCAGTCCAGTTGGCCGCTGCCTCAGCAGTTTCCCCGCGTAGAGGATCACCCTCGAGACGTATCTGATCGAGGATAATCTGCCAGTTGTATTCGCAGAGATTCGTCAAACCATCCCCATCGGCGTCCTCATCTGCGTCAGTTGCATCGAAGGGGTCGAGGGACCAGTCATTTCCTCCGGTGAAGTCGGCGCCAATCCATCGGCGATTTTGGATTTCCCAACCATCAGGCATACCGTCGCCATCTGTGTCTGTATTACTCGGATCGGTAGGCAAATCGGTACCGCCAGAACTTCCGGTGGAAATCCAGCCGTTAAGATACACTGAGGCGGCAGCCTGGCCTTTAGATTCGTCACAGAGGTAATCTCCGTTCAGGTAAAAGCAGGTAAAGTTGGTATCTGCGTAGAACCATCCCCAATATTCTGAACCGTCGGAAAGGCCATCCCCGTCGGTATCTGTATCGAGTGGATCAGTGCCGTTGAATCCCTCAGCAGTAGTCGCAATGAACCTGTACTCGTCAAGATTGGTCCAAGGACGATCAACGTAATTGGAAGATGGATCAAAGCGAACACCGTCATTGTCACGGTCCAAATCACGGTCATATGGGTCGGTTGGATCAAGATCATACGCGAACTCCCAACCATCTGGCATCCCGTCCTCGTCAGAATCGTTAGAGAGTGGATCTATTGGAGCGATATTTGCAAAACGCCCTGGATTGATGCCAGCATAGAGATTAGACACGTTGTTCACAGTGCCTAGAGCGATACTCTGGATTGGTCCTGGAATCCTAGTGTGGCCCTCTTGAATCCCGAAAATCATTGCATGACTCCCCTCTAAGACCCAAGTTCCGGCGGCAGAACCCACGATTACCTGTTCATCAGCNATCAAAATCGAACGGATATCGTTGCCTCCGTCCTGATCAAGATCTATATTCTCCATCCGTTCACGATTGAAGGCGTTGAAGGGATCTGTCGGNCCAGCCACTAAATCGTAAGCGTGAAGCCCACCTGCGGTCCCAACCCAGAGTATCTGTTGGTTCGTAATCTGGCCATCTTCGTCACGAGGTCCATCAATCTCGAGAACATTCACAATCGCNGATTTAGAGGTGTTGAATGGATCTGCTGGACGAACAAACTGTTCAGCAGACACATTATCGAATATCCAATACGGCTCAGCACCTCCTTGGAGATCGCTAGTATTCCAAGCAAGGAGACCATGGCTGCTACCTACATAGAGGACCTGGGGGGCACCTGTGACTGAAACATGGGCTGCAGAGAGTAGATGAGCACCATCAAAATCGGAAAGTTTGGATTCCAGTTCAATGGATCGTTCTACTGATCCAATTTGACCAGTTGTTTCCACAGGAATAATCCAAACCTCGCCATTTGACCCACCTCCAATCATGGACATCATCGAACCGCCCAGATTCAACGGATTGAGATTTGAAATCGGACCTATTTCGATAGATTCGAGTGAATTCTCGGAGACGAGTCCTGAGGAATCAAGACCAAGCGTGTGGAATCCTACATTTGTACCCAACAACAAATGTTCCCCTGAAGGATGATCCCAGAAATACATCGCGTTGAGGTTGACTCCTGCTGGGAGTTCGAAAGAAGTGGTCTGATCTGAATCCAAATTCAANACTGACACACCATACCTCGTTCCAAGTATAATCTGCTGGCGCTCTTCCACACTGATAGCTTCGACCACATCATGGTGGAGGAGAGCNGGAGAAGTTCCCTGATCATAGATGCGAATAGGTTGCAAAGCAAGGCCATGAAGAACTGACTTCAAGCCTGAGCGAACTCCATACCCGTCGTCGTCGTGCACCCTATACTCCTGAAGGTTGCTAAATGCCTCACCTAATGCGATTGTACCAAACGAGGTATCCGGAGTAATCTGGCCATCGCGATCTACATCCCAACCATCTAGGTCTGTATCTAGGATTGCATCGCTACTGTTCAATGGGTCAAGCCCAAAGTAGACCTCCCAACCATCGATAATACCGTCCCCACGGCGACTCTGAGGGAGGAGTTGCGCACCCGACCAATAGTGGTCATCTGAATCATTGCGCAAGGGATTAGTTCCTAGCCAACCGCTGTTGATATCCTTGATACCACGATCGAGATCAGTACAAGCTCCATTGACAATAGAACCCATATCTCCGAAGCAGCGGAGACCGTCAATCTCGGTCACCCAATCGGAGGGTGCTCCGTAATTATACTCCTCAGAATTTGTATATGCCTCCTGATCCTCAATGACGCCATCGCTATTTACATCGAATCCGTCGCCNCATCCAAGTTCATAATCAGAACAACGATCTGAATCGAGAAGTCCGTCCGAGGGATCTAGTGGATCAAATACGGAACATTCCCATGCAAAGGACGCATTCTGGAATCCAACACCCTCATTCAAACACATGTAAACCTCGTAACCATCAGGTAGCCCATCGCCATCCGTATCAGCAACCCTTGGATCGAGGAACTCCCGGAGGCCAGATTCGGTAAGTCCGGGGGGTTTCCCTGTGAGAGATTTACGTTCACTATAACAGGTATCCAATGTATAAGGCCAACAATATTCCATGAGGGCACTCAGGCCGTCCCGGTCATTATCCGATATGTTGTCAGATCCATTGGTAGGGTCGAGGCCTTGTATTGNGACTATGTCACCACGATATGAGACATTTATCAGAGGTGAAAATAGCTCCTCATGGAGATCAGGTATCCCATCTTTATCCTGATCAGTAACAGGTGGACCTTCGCCCTCAGTATCACCTGGATTGACGGTGAGNACCTCAGCGGATGGGCGNGTCTGAGATGCGAAGGAGAGCCCACTAAGCATCAGAACAACGAGAAGTAGGGCTGTCTGTCGTCTTCTCAGTGCATCACCTCCGGTGGTCCAATGTCTCAGGTTTCTGATTCAGTGCCTTATCATGGTGATGGAGCGGTGTTCGGACAAGGGGCACTCTCCCTCGACGTAAGTACCTAGAAAATCTACAGATTACAATGTCTTCAACCGAGTCGTTCAAGGTCCTCCTATTCGCCGCTCTCAAGGATGGAGATTGTTCACCTCGGTTCCGGAAGCCGTGGCAATGCCGCTATGGTGCGAACTGAGGAGNCNACAATTCTGATTGATTGTGGATTCTCAATGAGGCAAATCGAACGACGCCTAGCGATGGTGGATGCGAGACCCGGAGACCTTGATGCGATTCTTGTCACCCACCACCATGGAGATCATGGCAAAAGTGCACGTGCTGCTGCAAAAAAATGGGACGTAGAAATCCATGCGAACTTTGAGACCTGTGCTCGGCTCGGCCTCGATCCAGTGAATCAGTGTCGAGTGTTTGAATCTCTGGAGAGGAGAGACCTTGGCCCTGACCTTTCCATGCTACCTATTCCAATACCTCACGATGATGCAGAAAACGTGGCATTCGTCCTAAACGGCCCTGATGGACGCGCTGGATTCATGACTGATCTTGGCGAGCCCACCGAGGAACTAATCAAACACATGTCTGGATGCCAGCACATCTCAGTCGAAGCAAACTACGATGTCAACCGGTTATTTGGAAATCTGAAGTATCCACAGACATTGAAGGACCGAATCCATGGCCGAGGTGGCCACCTATCTAATCGNCAGACAGCGATGATGTTAGATCGNCTAGTGCACGATAATCTAGATTCAATTGTGCTATGCCACCTATCCTCTGAGAATAATGCCCCCCATCTAGCCGAGTCAGAAGTGTTGTGCCAGATAGATGAGGAATTCAAGGGAGAAATTCAGATTTCCAAGCAGGAAGGGCCGGAATTCACACATTGGCTCGGACAGCGGGCCGCAGAGCCCCTGCGATGGGCGTGAACCCCCTCTGGAACCTACCTTCCTGAGAATGGCTATGTAGGTCANGAACGGTATGTAACCCGTGGAGATGCGAAGGGAGTGCTACTCTTCCGGTGAAGCCGGGGTCAGTGAGATACTCGGAGTGACAATGNTGCTCGCCATGGTGGTCGCCATCATGAGCGCCGTCGTCGTGTTCCTGCAACCCTTTGTTATCGATCTCAACGACAATCGCGCTTGGGCTGCAGGNGGAGTTACCGCAGAACAACTGAACAATCGACTCCTCGTTGTAGCTGACATGCCAAACGGAACCGGATTGGCTCATGAAACCGGAATCCCTGGAGGAGGAATCAATGTCTTATTCAATGTAGAATCATGGACAATAGGGGCCGACATCCATGGAAATGATCGAGTAGAAGTCNATCGAAATGGATCGGGCATCGTAATACAAAGCGATAACCGTACTGCAGATGCAGTGAGAATTACTGCAGATGACGTAATCCAAGGCACCTGGCAATTGGATACAATGCCCGCACTAATTGACGAGCGTATCCCTTACACCTCTACCCTACAGGTCGAGGTTCTCGATAGGAACGGTACAGTAATCCATCGNTGGGCTGAAATCTCAATCGATGGCCTACGACTGTCCTCTCCGCTCTCCCAAGGCACATTTGATGTTGATTTGTCGAATGGTGCAGTAATCAAAAATCTCCCTGGAGATGATGTGCAAATCGAGCGTTTTCCTCGACTAAGCCATCGAAGTACCATTGATGGAGGGCATACAGTGCGACTCGTACTCCTAGATGTAGATGTGGATCCAAACGCAACTGATCTCAATCGCAACCTCGACATGACATCTCAAGGAATACTAAATCTGTTCGACGAGAATCACGCCAGGAACTTTTTCCTCCACTTCGAAGTTGGCGGCCAGACTACTGTCGAACCAAGGTATGTCGACCACTGGACATCGGAACATACCTTGCGGATTGCCACAGGTGATTTGGGTGGGTATTCTGGGTTCGGTCCAAAAGGGCCACTCAGTGGTGCCGATGGCCTAACCTTCCATTCCGATACCGAAACCTTCGGCCTAGAAGTCATGATTCAACGGGTGAAGGTGATCCCATGAGACGCGACCCGAGGCAAGAGAACGAGGATGCTGTAACTGCGGCAGTCGCTACCGTGCTCCTCTTCGCCATCGTCCTCAGCATCATCTCTGGAATGATGGCTATGATTGTCCCAACAATGGCCGAACTTCAAGGAGCAGTTGACCGTGAAACCATGCAAGGGCAATTTACCGATCTAGCTCAAGAAACGGTCCGACTCTCGGAGGCGGGCTTACCTGGAGATCGGTCCGAGATGATGATTCAGCCACACACAGGAGANGTCAGTTGGAATCTACGGAGAGGAGGGACATGGTACACTGCAACGCTGGTNGAGGACCAAAGTTTGCGCCTCAATAGCATGAACGATCTGGATGCTGTGATTGAACATCGCTACCCTGGCGGAGATCTCACCTCAATGTGCCTAACAGACTTGCGAGCACACATTGATGCTGAACATAGACACATATCGCCACAAACCAATGGAACAATGTTGCTGACGCCTGTTGCATCCCTACAGACTTCATTGGAACGCGTTAGCGTCAATGACGGGTTAGATACACATCGTATACGAGCAGGTACTGTCATAGAGATTGATTCCAATCACGATTCGCCAGCAATGGCCACCTCATCAATGCCGATGCGGACCATGTTCATCCAAGGTGAGGGAGGTATGACCACCTTCGCCCCTGATTCGCATGAGCCGACAGGTATGGGAAGAGGTTGGACAATTCCAGCAACGGCTGGAAATGTAACTATACTCCTCTATTCCACTGAGACATTTACTGCTACGATCAACGCCGAAGATACTACTCAGTCATTGGATTCAGTAGCACAGACAACAGTAGAACCCGACGGTACTCAAGGCCGAATTACAACAGTGGAGGCCACGATGTCCCTGTCAGAATCGATGGCTATCGAAGTGACTACATCGGCCCCTGCATATATGATTCTGAAACAGGGAGTATCAACAAGTGGATCCACAGCACTCTTGGACCAAACAGGGAGCACGTCAGGTACAACTTTCCTTTTCCCATCGAGCAGCAATGAACTATTGATTCACAATCCAGGCCTCCTCTCAACCTCCGTTGAAATAAATGGTCTGTATCACAGCGTTGGGGCACGCGACACAGCCCGCATCGCTATGGCGAGTGGCCAAGGAGGATGGATTGTCTCAGGAAGCCCTGTTCAGGCCCATCTTGTAGCTGATGGAACTGGGGCATCTAGGGCAGCGAGCCTAGACTACCTACATTCTACCTCAACCGGACGAACTAGTGCCAGCACATGGTCCAACATAGTAGGAGGATCACCTCATGGAAGTGAACTCATGATTCAGCGACTTGGACATGATATCAACTTAGAACATCTCGATAACATCGCGCCATCCTCTGCAAGTACGACCAACATCAATGAGAGTTCACCGAGGATGTCGATTGAATGGACATCGACAGATGGCGGTAGAATCGAAATGACTGCTGAGAGGCCATTTGACCAAGGAGAGAGCCCGGTTAGAGCCTACATCTCGCACGGCGATTCTGGCCTCCTCGACCTTCGATCAATGGGCGAAGACAGATGTGTTGAACTCGATGACCGCATAAGTGGGTGGACCCAGAATATACTCCCATGGGCTGATGTATCCTTCCTCTCTGACGGCGGTGTAATCGATGCATGGATTACTGGAGAACACCCTATCGGACTATTGGCTACGATGAGAGGACCCCATGCAGATGACCCTCATGCGGCTGTCGCTTTGGGCTGGTCTATCCCCTTGCCCCGGATGGATTACACCTTCAGTTCCAGCGTATCAGGACTTGAGATTGGATGGCGTGGCGGTTTCGTAGGCACCAACCACCCTGAATACGTTGCAACTACAATCGAAGTACCCCCTAGTCGTGAAGGCCCCGGGCCAAGAATCGCTGTAACCATACCTGTTGTCATCCCCGATATGTCTCTCGATACTGGCACATCAGATCACAAAGCTACTCTAACTCTACTCACAAGATGCCAACTCGTATCGATTTCTTCCCACGAAGTACGGCGGGGATGGGATGGCCCATACGGGGCATCAATTGCCTCACAGGATGCAATCGATCTTGATTCATCCACAGACTGGTTGACCTATCCGGGACGATTGGATCTACTGAGTGACTATGTTGGTTGGGTACAGCCAACACCGACTTCAACAGAGAGCATATACCACGCAGGTGGCGGACCAGTATCCTTCAATCTCCAGATGGCCCTGATTGATCATGACGCGATGGTGATAGACGGATGACCTTCAAGCGACGTGATGAGGAAGCGGCAGCTACAGAGATTGGCTATATCCTGACATTCTTCCTAGGACTAATGTTCCTAACCACCTTCTCAGTGTGGACCTTCGATATTCAACAGGCAACTGAAGAAAGATGGACCAATGAAGCGATTGAAGAAAATCTTCGAGAGGTTGCGGAGGCTGTTGAACGAGCAGATGCGGCAATGAGAATTGATTCAAACGCCTCCTATGCTGAACCAGTCTATCTACGACTCTCCGCAGACACAGGACTAGGTTTGATTCTACTACTAACAGAGGAAGCCGTAACCATAACAGACTCCTCACAAGCTAAAATGTTCAGCCAGGATATCTCGGCTGCTTCAGATGCAACGCATTCGGGCGAAGTTAATCTTGCAGGCGCAGACATAGTTTGGATTTCCTTGCAACAAGGGAAAATCACCGTCGGATTAGAACAGCCAGGATTCTAACCAAGTAAAGCACGATGAACCGATGCTTGGACATCCCTCATCCGATCATTAGCCCCCAATTCTCTGAACACGACTAGAGCACGCTGAAGGTGAGCCATCCGATTTGTACGGTTCGGGTCACTGCTCCCCATACGGGCAAGAATCTCCCCAATTAGCATACGATGGTCATTCGCCTCAGCAACAGCGAGGGCATCTAGGTAGTATTCCATCGCCTCCTCCTGTCGACCTGTATCCATCATTACTTCTCCAATGAGCATCTTAATCTCGACCGAATTACGATGGTCGGGCTCTTCAGCAAGAGCACTCAAAGCCTCACTGTAATGGTGAACTGCAAGCTCAAGATCGTCTGTCTTTGAATACAATCGACCTAGAACAATACGCGCCCTAGCGTGAAGATGCGGCTCAGATTCCTTAGTCTCATCATGTGCATCCATTGCATGTTTACGTGCACGATCAATCTCATTCATGTCCAACAATACAGAAGCCAATCTGATTCGGGAAGATACTAACTCAGGATTTGAACTCGTGCTGAGAATCTTCTCCACGTTCTCATATGCATCCAACGCCTGTTTGGGTGAACGCCTCCGGCGGTGGATACTTCCAATATTGAGGTAAGTGCGAGCAGCAGCGATTACATCTCTCGTCTCGATAAAAACAGCAAGACTCTGGTCGAGTAGTTTCAAAGCAGATTCTAATCGCCCATGATGAACCTCGATATCAGCGAGACTGGAGAGAAGACGAGCACCCTGATCAGCTCGCTTGAGCTTCTTCGCAATCGGGAGAGCTGCATTGTGACAATCCTCTGCATCCTCCCAACGATTCTGCAGGATTAGTAAATCACCCTTGGTCTCTAGGATATCCACAAGATACTCATCAGCGAGATCTGAAGTATCGATAGAATCGATGATCCCCAATAGGCTAACATGGCCAGCGGCCACTAGGCTATTACCAACCGTGGAGAGTGTTTCTGCGAATTCAAGGACCTCACCTGATGCGGCAAGGTGGTGAAGGAATTCAAGATGTTCTGAACGCGTCGTACGAACTTTTCTGTAATGAGCCGCTGCATTGATGTGGAGTTCCTGACGAAGATCGTTCTCCATCGATACAAGAAGGAATTCGCGTATCAGGTCATGGACATCGAAGCTCTCGGAGTCAATCTGCCGCGCAAGCCCCTTCTCAACGAGATCATCCATTAAATCCATATTAACATCGAGTCCAGAAATTGCCTCGATTGGAACGGCGTCTCGAAAAACTGCCAATGCACCAAGCAACCGCTTTTCACTTCCAGTGAGGCGTTGAAAAATCTCCTTCTCCACGAAGTTCTCTAAACTCTCATGGAAAGTATCGCCCACCCCACCCTGATTGATTAACTTGAGAACCATAGGGTGACCTCGAGCAAGATTGTAGAGATGAATAAACATCGTAGCGTCCAAATCAGGTATCTGGTCGAGAAGATTCCGACATGCTTCTTGGTTCAGTCCATCAAGAGGAGTAACGAAAGTTCGAATCTTACCCTCTGCATCCTTCTGTGGGACGACCATTCGGTAAGACCGTGAAAACAATACAAGCCCGACGTTCTCACAACTGCCAAGACGTAATGTCATGGATCGAATAATTCCTATCAGAGTCTCATCACTAACCTTGTGGAGATCATCGATGACAATCAATGCTGGAATCTTTCTGAGCCCATCAATAATCATCTCTGTAGCAACGTCAACCTGCGCAACACCACCTGCATCGAGATAATCTGCAAGGTCAGCATGTCCTATTTGGAGTAGCCATTCGCCCATAGCTTCGAGAAAAGGTCGCGAACCGTCACGCTCTTGGCACCGGTGATAAAGCAGGTTCCGTTTGTGGGTGAATTCCTCAATAAGACGACTCGCCATGGAGGTCTTTCCAATCCCTGCAATACCTGGAACGAGAAGTGTCGCGGATTGAGGTTCCAGAATTGCCGCGAAATTCGCAATCTCTGTCACCCTGCCATAGAAGCGGCCCGTACGAGGAAGATCCGAAAGAGAGTTCACCAACTGCTTCTCGATGTGCTTCGACAAATCGCGTTCTACTATCTCAGGCGTAAGGACACGAACATCAAGCGCACCGGAATCATCGATGTATCGAATGATGTCAACGGCCCTCATCGGGAACGGCAAGTGGTCTGGAGAGGTTGCGATAGTGACTGTTCTAGAACCACCCGATGCAATCATCTCAAACTCAAAGGCAGCATATTCCTCGTATACTCTGTCAGCATGTTCGAGGCCAATATCAGTCAGGAAGTATGCCTTTCGCTTACGTGAAACACCGGAAATGTGAGCTTGTCGCTCAATTAGAATCCCTTCCTCCTTCAGACCTGCAATCGCTCTTGGAACATTGCTCCTCGCAATCGACACTGCATTAGCAATACCCATTTGAGAAATAGCAAAAGGAACCTCGATTGATTCGGAATATTCGGAGAAATCACGCAGATGGAGGAGGATTCGATCCTGCACTCCTGGTCGCGGTATTACTGCCATAATCATCTTCTCCATTTCCGAGACAAATCAAACCCATTGATGGAGAATCATTGATCCTGTACACTGGATGGATCTGGCACCCATTGCTGAGTCGTCTGATCCCAGCGCCAGCCAGGATAGCCTCCAGGTTGCTGGACTGCAGCCTGAGGCTGAGGTTGGACTGCTGGTTGCGCTGTTGTCTGCTGGACAGGTGCGGCTGCAGCGGCCTCGGCCGCCGTCCTTTCCTTAGCCCACGCGTATGGATCAGCCTCTACCTCTGGCGTAGAGCCATCATCAAGGAGATCGTCTTCATCATCATCCTCGAATTCAACGAAGAAGAAAACAAAGACGCCTCCAAGTAGAGCTAGAATCGCTAAAGAACCAACACCAAGGAGCAGTGTCGCACCAATCGACATTCCTTCCTCCTCACCACCGGCTCTATCAACTGTCTTCAGAATCACAGCATCGCTTGAACCACCATAGGTGAACTCCACAACATTGGTACCAGGTGAATACCGCGAGGACTCGACTACCATCGACCATGTGCCGTCATCTCCAACGGCAGTCTGCCCGACTGGAACACCTCCAATCTTTGCATTAACTGCCTGACCGGGCCGACCCATACCTGTAAAGTTGACAGCCTCTCCATCTTCTAGAATACCTGTGAAATCGGTTGTTGCAGTGAACGTCGCCGCGATAACTGTGAAGTCAACTGGATTAGATGTCGCAATAGAACCAGAAGGATCTGTCGCGATAAATATCACACTATCGAGCGTCCAAGTAGACATGTCAGTATCGTAGAAGAACATCTCAATTGGATCGTAGGTCGCAATACCACCCGGCATACGAATCACGAGATCAAAGAGATCATCTGTGAGGATATTGGGATTGTTATACGCCGAGAAGGACAAGGTTTGTCCATCGGGGTCATCGAAGTATTGATTCAAATCCAGAGACCCAATTGTACACCTATCAAATGCTTGTGTCTCCGTATCACAGAACAATATTATCTCAGCTGGCCAATTCACCGAGGAATAAGTTGGGGCATTGTTGTCAGCATCAGGTGGGTTATCTGCTGTGATAACAACCTCGAACCAACTACTGTAGTTGTAACCGTCGTAAGAGCGAGCGGTGATGTAGTACTGCTGAAGATGGACGAGATCAGTTGAATCCCACTCAATCTGCCACGCTCCAGCACCCGTAATCTTGTCCTTCGTCACAATGAGAGTATCAAGCACACCGAAGTTCGCCTGCGGATCCAAGACCTCGATTTCAATACGAGTGATTTCTCCGTCAGGGTCCGTCGCTTGTCCTGAAATCACCGTGGTCTCACTCGCTGACACCTGTTGGCCGCTTGATGGTGAGAAGATGAAGTTCGTAGGTAATTTGTTCCGATTATCCACGATAATTGTCCGGGTCGAGGGGGTACATTCGCCAACTTCATTGATACAAAAGTCAGAGTCAGAAGCCCATACGGTGACCTCGTAACTCTCTCGTGTCTTTGGAAGACCAGAGGTATTCCACTCCCAAGTCCAACTCTCTCCGCCAGGTGCAGCCACACTTCGGATGGTCTCGCGAGTGTTGGAAGCATCACCAGGTAAACGATCAATCACGATGTGGATATTCTGGATGTCAACTCCACTAGTTCCAGAGTATGGATCACTCGCTGTGCCAGTGAATACTACCCCCACCTTACCATTGTGCTCAGTAGAATCACCAGGAGTTGTGAGAATGAGACTAGGTGGCTGTGTGTTCAACTTAATCGTCCGAGTGATGATATTCCCATAATCCACGCCGTCGAACGCTCGGAAAGAGAACGTATAGTCACCTTCCGCCTGAGTTGACATATCGTAAGTGAAGTACCATGAACTGAATGGGTGGTTAGAATAAGTCACATCATCTACATCACTGGTGTCAGTTGCATAAGATGCATCAGCCCAATCATTGGTAAATGGGTCCTTGACTTGGATACGAGTTACTACGCCCTTCTGATCCCATTTTGCCAACGCATTCCTCTGATCAACACTCAGCGTGTTATCCCCATAAATTCCAATGAAATTACCATCGTGTGCGGAGCCTGTGAAATTGACTACACGCTTGAACGAGTAGTAATCGTTCTGAGTTACATTCAGAGAAGGGGCAAGATTGTCGAGAGCCACAGCCTCTTGAATCGTGTTTGAAGTATCCTGAATCGTAAACGAACCGGTCTGATACCCCTTGCCGAAACGGTAGGCAGTATAGCGGTAGAGAGAGAGCTCGCGCGTGTTGGAGCCACTCGCACAATCAGGGTCGTCCTGATCCCTTACAGCGTCACCATCATTATCGATGCCATCATTACAGGAGTTCTCGGAAGCAGCAGTCGCAAAGTTATCCGGATCATTCTGATTAGGACCAAGCCCGCGGTAATCCAGATGGAAATCCTTGGGCAAAGATATCCATTCAGTCCAACCATCTAGGCCGGTCTCAAGATCATACAAATCGTTACCAACTGCGTCCTTAACCACCACAGTTGTATCTGAAACACGGATATTGTTGACTGATGTGTAAAACCTAACAAGTTCAGCCACACGTACCTGAGCGGCCCACTTAACGGGTAGTTGACCAATGTAAACATCCTCTACATCGATACTGACGTTCGCCATTGTAAGTACTGACGAATTGTTGAGCATGTCTACCGCTAATGGGAAGTCTGTCGGAGTCATATTCACTTTCGACGAAGTAATCATGGGTGGGGGGTAGATTTTCCCATCACCCTCCATACCCTCTGGCCAGAATAGACCCACAGGAGTTGTAGCGTTGCTACCTGGCTGAACAGGTGGAAGAGTTTCCGATTGGATCGTAAGAGCACTCTTCGTGACGTTGTATGCCTGCATCACTCCACTCCACTGGTTCTCCGAGAAGAACGCAATACTTCCCCGCTCATTCGACTGAGAAGAACCGTCATTGAAGTGTACGATTCGCGCACCTGTACCTGGACCTGAGAGTGTGTTACGCTGAACATTAGCCAAACTTCCAATAACACGAATCACGTCAATCTCGTCAGTTCCATTGACAGTGATTGTGTTGTCCTTCAGAGTAGCAGCACTACGGTAAACATGGACTGCTGGACAGAAGAAATCACGTGTCAACAAATCATCCCAAATTCGGCTACTAGAACATGGAGCAGTGGGTGCATGATTGATTGTGTTATTCGCAATATGTGAGCGTGAGGGGGATGAAAAGACACCACCAAAGCCGGATTCACCTTCGTGATAATCTCCAACGATAATTGCTTCACGGGCCGTATTCTGAATCGTGTTTCCTTCAATGATAGTATCGAATGAACCAAACTGCCAGATGCCGTTCCAACCACCAATGGGACCAATTACGTTATCGTGAATATGAGCCTCCGAACTCTTCACGAAAATTCCAGAACCTTCCGAACTACCTTCTATCTTGGAGTTTGAAAGGACTACCTTGGCACCATCTGCAACTGTGAATCCCGCACCTTCTGCTGGATTCAAATCAGAATTAGTTACAGTAAGAGTACGCTTTTGACTTCCAACAACCTTNGCACCATTCACGTCAATAGCATTGCAAGTAACCGCGATCGTGGCACTCGAAATAGTCCCTGATGAAGATTCAGACCTAAATCCATAATCCCCGGATGAAACTACGGAATTCTGAATCAAAATAAAGGAATCCTGTGCCCATAGAACATGTCGCCCCCCATCCTGTTCGCCACATCCCTTCTCACCACCAGTAAATACTGGACTCGACATAGTTGTGGGAGTGAATGTAGTACCTGCNCCATAGATTTGAACACCATTTCCAGCAATTTCAGTTTCATCATCCCCATTGACAAATTCGCCCCCAAGGAAGGTAGGTGTAGCAAGATTGTGTACAAGGACAGAAGATGTGTTGACACCTTGGAATTTGAGTGCCTCAAGGGTAGGGCTAGCCCCATCGAGGATTAAAGCTGCTGTTCTGAAATCGTTGTTAACAGCGGCTACCTTGTCAGGGATCCCGAAAGCATTGATGATAGATACATGGTTGAACTTCGTCTGGCCAACATCTATGCTATCCTTCAGAAGNATNCCNTCNCCACANGATGGATCACGGTTGTAATAGTCATCATCCAAGTATGGATTTTGGTTTGGATCGTTTGCACAGTCACCTATCGCTTGGGCATCACCTGGATTCTGCCAAGTAAATTGAACTCGAGAGGCGTTTGAGGCCATTCCACTTGCACCACATGATATGTCCCCAGCACAGAGATTTCCGCGAACCGTAATCATCGAACCATTCACGAGATTGATATTGGTGCCCGGCTGAATGACAACCTTCACTCCGGGAGCGATAACAATGTCACCTGTAACAGAATGAGTCCCCGACCAAACCTCATCAGAGGTAATGGTGCCTACTCCTGTAGCCGCGCTAACCTGATCGACTGGACCAATTAGGAGAGCAAGACTACTGATCAACATAATCAGAACTATACTGATGCTGTGCGTTCGTTGGGAAGTCATGGCCCCTTGTCGTTCAGAGTTCTGTATAACCGTATTGCACCTATGCACACTGTTTTAGGCATCATTTAGCACTCAATAATATCATTAAATATCTAAAATATCATCAAATATATCAAATAACGTGAAAAATATCATTTGTAAATGATATGGAACAAGTATCAGGACAACGATTCTCCCACTGAACGCTCCCACTCTACAGCATCCAGAACTCCGTATCCAAGGCGGTCATCATGNCCCTCATAGTCGGAGTTNGCAGACTGCATCAGAGAGGTTTTCAATACATCACGTGCTGCTTCCACGCTTTGCTCGTCACGAATTNGTTGCAACTTTTCGCCATGAGCNTCGAGGATAAGAGCGAGAGCNGCTGTCACNAAGACAGTGGAGACAGAACTCCCACTGCTAGATGCGTATGGTACGCCTANTTCAGGATTATTTGTTGAGATNATATCNNGCCCAGGTGAAGCAATCTCTGGTTTAAGATTCGGATTTGATCTTGTCTCACCTTCAAACTCTCCTGAACCTCTAGATGCATCTATCCAGATGTCGCCTGTACGAGTGCTTGCCGCAACAGAGATTACACCCTCAATGGCACCTGGAATCGAAACATCACTAGAATTCTCTCCACGATTCCCAGCGGCTGCGACGATGTAGGCGCCTGCTGCAAGTGCATCCTCTACCGCGGAAACGGTAGGACCACTAATCGCCATGGATGGATCAGCCTCCCCACCAAGAGATAGGCTGATGATATCGGCTTTCTGCACCCTCCAACACCAATCAATAGCTTCACCCACAGCGCTGTCATCAATCGAATATCCAGTAGGTCCAAGAGCGGCTGCTACCGAAAGTGTGACTCCAGGTGCGCCACCTTGAAAAGCGCCCTCAGCGATAAGAAGACCCGCCATCATTGTCCCATGATGATCGATTCCATGATCAACAAAATCTTCATTTTCAGGAATAACAAAATCCAGAAAACCGCCGAACTCGGCATCAGTGAAAGCAGGATGGGAACGATCTACACCAGTGTCCACCATGCATACATGGACACCAGTACCATTCAACCCTTTATTCTGTAAATCCCTCAATTCAGTATCTTCGAATGCCCACTCAGAAGTGGGAATGAGTGGTCCAAAAAGGATTGATTCCATCAGGGGATAACTGAGGACTAGAATGGACAAAACTACTACCATAATCCCTGAACGCCATGTTTGGAAAGGTGAACCTTGAGGTACACCTCGAGGGGTCTCCACAGGGGAACTATACGGCTCGTAACCNGGTGCTTCCCGATCGATGACTGTCATCATCCCTGGCTCATCCGGCTCTGGAAGGAGTTCGACCCTGCGTCCATCAAGACGCATGNTCNGAATTCCCTCCGCCGGANTACTNGGATGCGTGTTCTTTCTCAGAACGGTCGGCGACCACCACGAATCTTCGTACCACCATAGAGCACGAATCCAACGAGGACAATCACAACGAGCGGCAACCAGTTTGACGTTTCTTCGACACCCTGCGCACGTAGAGTTTCTTGGATATACAGAACCTCTGGCTCGTTCTCTAGGACTAAACTTGTTGTGTTGATTGATACTTCAAACCAAGGAGAGATTCCAACTGGGTCATCAGTGTAATCGACCATGAACGTGAAAGTCATGTTCTCACCTGCAGGAATCGAGGCAACNTCNANCAAACGAGTATCGTCCATCGGAGTTGTNCCCTCAGCACCAGGTGTCCCACTCAGNCGAACAAGCTCGATTATCGCATCATTGGCTTGAACCAATCCAGTATTGAATACCGTAACGGAGTAGTTGTGCATGGTGCCTTCGAGAGGCTGACTTGGTTCGCTTGACCAATCATCTAGGAATGTCAAGATTGGACGAGCTACTCGTAGAGACATCGTCTCAGTTGAGGTCACGACACCATCTTCTGAAGTCAAGACGACAACAAGATCGTAGGAACCAGCAGATTCGTTCAACGGAACGGACACATCAACGGTGTGCATCTGAGATGAACTTGAACCAATAGAGGTAGAGGATGAACTCAAGATTGTCCAAGATTCTGGGGCCATCGATGTAATATTGACATCCACGGTATCATCTCCGTTACCATCGTTACCAATCACAAACTGGAGCATTGTGGTCTCCCCAGGCTCAACGCCATATTCCGTCTTAATCGAGCCCTCCTCGAAGTCGATTGCATAGGTCTGCGGGATACGCACAGTGGTTCGCTCGTTGAAGACCGAACCATCCGATGCCTGGAATCTCACTGTGAGTTCCTGGCCCAGATCATAATGACGTGCTGCGGACTGGTTTGGAGCCGTTAGACGCAATGTAATGGGTTGACTCATATCAGAATCGAGACCTAGGGTTAGGTTCAGTTCATTCACCCAAGCATCGGATGCGGACTCATCACTCTGGGATTCGTTTCTGAACTGAACGGTCCACACGCCTGCATCCCCTCCAGATACATCGCCAATTACAGTGTATGTCTCAACTGCTACTGTCCCCTCAAATACTGCATCATAGGTGAAAGTCGCAGGATTGTATTCNGNACCTGACTGCTCAAACAAAACATCACTTGCTCCATCAAGCTCCTCNGCAACACCCGTAACTGATGCGACTGTTACATTGACAGTACGAATAGAACGACGGGTGAATTCAAGAATCGTGTCAGGAGATTCTTGGGACTCGCCAATCGTGATTCCCTGTCCTGCAGAGTATTCCATATCACGATCACGTTCTGTCGTGTGGAATTCACTCTCGATAAATACTGAACCCGCAGGCAANAGGAGATTCAACTCCCCGCTGGAATCAGCAGTAAGATTCCATCCAGCCGACTTTGAAATCATGTTGAAGCTGATTGATGGTGTTGAAACCATTGGTGCGTTTACGACCATGGTATCACTGAGAGTATGCTCTAATCCATCGAAATCGAACCACTTGGTCTGAATCAATGCCATTCCAGCGTTCTCAAGAGTGATATTCACAGAACCGCCNTCGGAAATCGAGGCATCGAGGGCCGCGACACCCACCTGTGAGTCAGAAAGGCTCCCTTGACCAGCATCGTAGGTCACGTAGACAACCCAATCACCGGGCTCAATTGTTGCCGACCACTCACCAGTCCAGATGCCATTATCCATGACTTTGTCAGGTGTAACTGATGCNCGCTCAAACCCAATAGAGGGGTAGAGAATTATCTCAGTATCTGCCGCAATCTCGNCCCAACGGCTTGACGGCAAGATGTCGACGATACCACTTACCTGTACCTCTCCTGCGTCCATCTCATGGTCAGTGCTAACAGGTATCGTGTCAATCACGAAGTATTGGTCATTAGCAGCGAAACCTGCCTTGTCGAAAGTCACTGTGAAGTTCATCTGTGCTGGTACGAATATCGACCACGTTCCATCCTGATTACTCACCGCATCCCAGACAGTTCCGGTCTGATTAGATGTCAGCGTGACATTGACGTCAGATACACCTTCACTAGCATCATACTGATCGTCGTTGTCAAGATCCCAGAATAGATTACCACCTATCTGCAACCATCGATCCGCCTCGACATCTATCTCTTCACTGCCATTGTTACTTGTCAATTCACCAATTGAGAAAGAGTCCACGACCCAGCGAGTCTGGCTGTCTGTACGGTTAATCGATACTGACCAATTGCCGGGATAAAGGTGGAGATCCACAAGCCCATCCTCATCTGTCGAAGTGAGTTGGACATCACCAAGTCCATCACCACTTGTAGCTGTAAGGACGTACCCGGATAGAGCTTGATCATTCGAAGCATCAGTGAGATTCAACACATAATGTGCGGACTGAACCGTCTGGATATCCATCTGAACAGGAGCATTCGATTCGTTAACCGTAACATGGGCACGGTAAATCGCCATGGGATCCGTGCCTGTAATGTATGGATCAATGGAAACAATCCAGTCGCCTTCGGGGATGTATCCGTTGTAGACGCCAAATTCATCCACGTAGCGTATGAAATCAGGAAGTTCACCATCTGCTGAGATGAACGACACAATCCGCTGTGAGACCTGTCCGCCCGAAGTGTTCGTCAGATTGATGTGCGCTAACCATTCAGGAGCAAGTGCGGCAGAGAGTATTTCCGTTCCGTTACTAAGACCATACACGACACTTGGTGCATCTCCAAAGAAGACGGTGTTCCAAGCTGTCGCGTTCGCAGAATCCGATGCGTTTTGAGGATCGATGACAAGGTTGTATGCGCCAGCCTCAACAGAGATAACCGCCACGCCTTCACCTGTCCACTCAGGGCCATCTGCACTTACATTGACAAGGACTCCATGAGTGCCACCTGCAAGTGGAACCAACTGGAAATCTAGTGTCCGCATGGTGCCATTTGATTCGTTACCATCCATCGAGTGATCAGTGAAGAGGCGGACCTCCACAGTGATGTTATCGGGATAAGTCATGAGATCGTAGGATTCGTTGTCGCCTTGGTGATCTACGGTTAATGACTCAGCATTTAGGCGGTCATCGAGTACTGTCAAAGTCCAGTTACCTGGGACAATCTTGCCACTAAAGCGGCCATCTGGATCGACTTCAAAGACAAAGTCCCCAGAATGATCATCACTCGTGGCGACGACCTCGATTGGACGGAAGTCCACGATGCCGATATCATACTGATTACCAGCACGATTCATGTCGACTGAGCCACCGATAAGTAGGCTAGAGGCAGCGGTCATATTGATGTGCATATCTTCACTAATTGTGTGCTTCTCAGAGAGTGTCAACTGGGTTGCAACTGTGACGAACGTAAAGTTCACCTCTGCCCCAAGTGGCAGTAGCATACTGAAGTCGCCACTCGAGTTAGTTAGTGCGTTAACTTCGTTGGAACCCCATCGTGCCGTAATCTCAATTCCAGATCCAACAGGTTGGAGATCTCCGCCCGCTTCGGGCTTGTCCATGTTATTGTCTACGAAGACTGTTCCTGTAACCACCGTACTGGGTAGATACTCAAACTGAGTAACGATAAGGCGATCATCCTCATCCGGGTCAGTCAGATCAAACTCAGCAAAGAACTGACTCGATTCGTTTAGATCGTGATTTACAGTCCACACACCAGGTGGTAGTTCGATGTTATACTCGCCTGTCTGAGCATTGTAGTTAGCTTCGATTGGCAGAAGGCCCTCCAAGTAAGCATTCTCAAACTCAATGCTATCATTCTCCTCAAGCGCGACATCCTCGCCATCCTGCACTAGGGTGAACTGGATGTCCCAGGTAGGAGGTAGAGGGTCGGATAACGTGATGTTGGTTGGTGTA
>PATD01000005.1 GCA_002713585.1 Methanobacteriota archaeon | reverse complement strand
CCATCGGTACTCATTTCCTTCTTGCTCTTGAGATCCCTACAAGATATGGTACATGGACAATGGAAACAAATGCATTGACTCTTCTCGTCCCATTGTATGCTCTTTCTCTTATCTCTGCATGGGTAGTCGTACGAAGCGATCGAGAGGCTCGAGGCGGTCCTCTCTATGCAAAGGAGAAGGAAGCTTATCAGAAGTTCATGGATCAATTCCTATCTCTGAAAGAGGCTTACTATGAGCGTCAAGCCAAGCGCCTGAATATGGACGACTCTGAATGAACCCCTATTGTCGTTGACGAATAGCCTCTATCGCTAAGCAAGACATTGCGACCTGTAGGTTGTAACTTGGGATGAATCCATTCATTGGGAGCCTGACTATCTCATCGGCTGCATCGAGTGTTTCTTGGCTTACTCCATCACGTTCAGCTCCAACTACAATCAGTATATCTCCCACAAGGTTTGCTTCCCAGGGCGGTATGCTGCCTACATCTTCGGCAACAACGATTCTGAATCCATTTTCTCTTGCTAATTTTAGGATTTCTTCCGTATCTGTGTAATGTACTGGGATGAATCTTGTCGCTTTCATGCTGGATCCTTTTACTGCACTTCTTTCGGCATGATTCATTTTATTGCTTATCAGCACCGCATTTGCACCACTAACTTCCGCGGTTCGAATGCAGAATCCCATATTGGTGGCGTACTGGACTCCATCAAGTAACCAGATCAGCCCCCCATTTCCGAACACATCACTCAGAGGAAGATTAGGTTGCCTTCCAACTAGTGCTAAGGCGATTGCATGTTCTGGCTCTCCTTTCGTTGCAGGAGTTGCCATTCTCCAGATATCGGTTTGACTTCCTTCTTCGATTTTCACGTTCTTCTCATCGCATAATTTACGAATCAAATCCAATTCAGGTGTATCGTTTGCTCTTTCTAGAAGAACCAATGTTGCCTCATCATTCTCTAGAGCAGAAATGACTGCCTTGATTCCTCGTCTCTGAAGCACAAATTTCCCAATCGTCTATTCCTCATGAGTTTGCCTAATCTCAGCTTTCTATCAAATGGTGATTTTTGGCAAAGGATTCAATTCCTACCGTCTCTCATTATGTTTTGATGAGGGGGCAGACATCTTGGATCTGGTTCATGTTTGGCATGATACAGTTGTTCTTCGGTGCTGGCATGCCCGTCGAATATCAGCTTCTAGGTCAGTTGTTCGGCGCAAGTGGTGGAGGTTTCATCGTTCTCGCTGTTTACTTCCTTTTCCGTAAGGACAAGGCATCTCCGATTAACGCTGTAACCAAGAAAGCAGAGCGGACTACCTTGATTCGTGGAGAAGATGGTGTGCTCTACGAGGTTCCAATCAAAACACCGAATTCACGATTCACTCTAGTTCTCAATATCATCTGGGTAGTTATACTTCTTTTAGGGTTCATCATGCAGTCATGATTGAGGGATTTGCATGGTCGGCGATTTGGTCGATCGTGCAATTACAAGCCCCATTAACGACTTGATGGGTGGATACTATGTGTTCCTTCGTCGTTTGCTTCTTCCTGCGATTTTCATCCTCATTTTTCTGCTGGTCTTCGATATATCCAATGGGAGCTCGGTATTAGCTGCGATAATCACGGGTGGATCTCTCGGGCCAGTCCTTCTTCTTGAGCAGTGGTTCATCATTAGGTTGACTGAATCAAATGCCCCTCAGAACCCTGAGAAATCGTGAATATTGTGCGAAGCGGTCATATCCAAGAATCTCCGCCCCTTGTTTATGTCGTTGTTTTCGGAAATCCTAGAATTCTTCGGAATTGAAAGCCTCGTTGGCATCGAACTCTTGTTCTTTGGAGCAGCCTTTCTCGGAGGATGCTTATTCCTTGTATGGTTTGTTTTGATGATGGTGGGTGGCGCAGTTGGTGATGTCGCCGGAGACATGTTTGGAGCAGATATCGGTTTAGATGCTGATCTTTCATTCAAGGCCTTGACATTCCAAGGAATTAGTGCCTTCACAATGATGTTTGGACTAATTGGACTCGCAATCATGTCCGCTAACAACAACAGTACTTTGGCACTCTTAGGAGGCTCAGCATCGGGGGGTGCCTCGATGTGGCTTGTAGCCAAGGTTTTCCAAGGCTTCACGAAGTTGCAGAGTTCTGGTAATGTACGCATGGATGAGGCAATTGGAGCACGAGGTACGGTTTACCTCAAAATACCCGCTTCCGGAACTGGTCAGGTATCTGTGACCTTCCAGGGCAATGAGCGAACACTCGAAGCGACCTCGAATGGTGATATGGAGATTCAGACTGGTACCTACATCACAGTCGTGGACCGTATCGGGACCACTCTGATTGTCGAACCACTTACTGGCATGAAGGCTCGTTCCTCAGATGAATCAGAATGATGTTCCATCGTTGGATATCACTCATCAAAGAATTGATTATGTTCGGCTAATCATTTTGCCCTATGGACCGCCCATCCTTCGTCCGCGGACTAACTTTGATGATTGCCCTTGCGACTTTGCCTCTCGTTTCGGCGCAAACCGATGATGGCGACGGTGATGCCGTCGCAGCGATTCTGATGGTGGCCATATTTGCTATCGTTCTCTTACTTATTGCATTGATTATATTCTTCGCTCAGCGATATCGTCGCTGTCCGCCCGACAAGGTCCTCGTTGTCTATGGTCGAACAGGAGCAGACCGCTCCTCCAAGCCAGTTCACGGCGGAGGTGTTCTTGTTTGGCCTCTGATTCAGGACTATGATTACCTTGATCTTAAGCCGATGACCATCAATATTGATCTCAGGAATGCACTTTCTGTACAGAACATCCGAATCAATGTCCCTAGTACTTTCACAATCGCTGTGTCTACTGAGGACACAGTCATGACCAATGCGGCAGAGAGGCTTCTCGGCCTTACTCCACAGGCTATCGAGGAGATGGCTCGTGATATCATCCTAGGACAACTACGTCTTACTGTTGCAACTCTAACAATTGAAGAGATTAACCAAGACCGTGACTCTTTCATGGCACAGATTCAGCGCAACGTCGACATTGAATTGCGTAAGGTCGGACTCAGTCTGATTAACGTGAACATCGTCGATATTACCGACGAATCGGATTACATTGACAGTATCGGTAAGAAGGCCGCTGCAACTGCAGTCGAACAAGCTCGTGTCGACGTTGCAGAGCAGGAGCAGTACGGTGCTATTGGTAAGTCCAAAGCAGATCGCGCAAAAGAGATCGAAGTCGCACAAAACGTCGCCATGTCGGACAAGGGGAAGAAGCAGGCAGAGCAAGATCGGCGTGTGTATGTCTCTGAGCAGGAAGCAATCGCAGTGGGTGGTGAAAACTCGGCACGTGCTGACATTGCTCGTTCCAATGCAGATCTTGCAGAGCAGGAAGCGGAAGCTAACAAGCGTGCAATGGTTGCGAGGAATCTTGCTGAAGCTGAGATTCAGAAGGCCAAGTTCATCGAAGAGGAAGAGCGTTTGAAGGCAGAAGAGATTGTTCGTGAACAGATTACGAAGCAACAAATCGAGATTGCTGCAGAGGCCGAGGCTGAACGCCAGCGGCGTGTCGCAAAGGGTGAAGCGGATGCTATCCTAATGCGTTACAAGGCAGAAGCTGAGGGTCAGCAGGCTGTTCTTGATGCTAAGGCAGCAGGTTACGAGAAACTTATCGCCGCAGCTGGCGGCCGCACTGGTGACGCATCGACACTTCTCATGGTCGAGAAGATTGAATCCATGGTTAATGCACAGGTTGAAGCTATTCGCAACATGAAGATCGATAAGGTCACAGTATGGGATGGTGGAGGAAATAATGGCGATGGAAGCGCGACCTCAAACTTCGTGAGTAGCCTAGTAAAGTCGCTACCTCCGATTCACGACGTGGCGAAGATGGCAGGCGTCGATCTCCCANCCTACTTGGGCACTGTATCCGATCCAGCAGAAGATTCAGAGTGATTCTGCTCTAGTTCTTCTCAGTGTTGAACAGTCACCCTCATGAATCGTCGTCGATTCGTCGTGTCATGAACCGTGATGTTGTAATCGTCGGTGGTGCCCGCACCCCATTCTGTGAATGGCAGGGAGGAAAGCGTGGTGACGGGGCACCTGGTGGCCTGTTGAAGGATATTAGTTCAGAAGAACTTGGCGCGATTGCAATCCGCGGCGCTCTTGAGAAGACAGGGACTTCGCCTAGTGCTGTAGACCATGTTGTGATGGGCTATGCTCTACAGACCTCTGATCAAGCAATTTTCGGGGGTCGGCACGCAGGGTTACGGGCAGGCATCCCACAGGAAGTCCCTATGCTCACTCTATCTCGTATCTGTGGTAGCGGTGCACAGTCTGTAGTGACTGGCGCTCAGATGATTATGCTTGGTGAAGCAGATACTATTGTTGCTGGAGGTATGGAAAATCTCTCCCAAGCCCCACATGTACTCCGAGGTATGCGGGATACGTATCGATTAGGAAGGCCTCCTCAGGAGGGTGAAGTAATTCCCAAGGCGATGGAGGATTATCTCTTTACTAATCTGCTCGATAGCATGTGTAATTCATTCATGGCGCAAACCTCAGACGAGATTTGTTCTCGCAAGGGAGTCAAGCGTGAGGATGCGGATGCATTTGCTGTTATGAGTCACAGTCGCACGGCGGCAAGTATTGATTCCGGACTCTTCGACGAGGAGATTGTATCCGTTAAGACGCCGGATGGTGTTGTCGGCCCGAAGGATGAGGATCATGTTGTTCGTGGTACTTCCGAGGAATCTCTTGCTGGTTTACGTGCCGCGTTCGGCCCAGATTCCCTTGTAACTGCAGGTAATGCCTCTGGTGTTGTTGATGGTGCCGCTGCTCTCATAATCAAGTCGGCCGAGAAAGCCAAGGAAGATGGAGATGCACCTCTTGCCCGCATTGTCTCTTGGGGCATCGTGGGCCTTGATCCTGCTATCATGGCCTATGGTCCAGTGCCCTCTAGCAGAAAAGCGTTGGAGAAAGCCGGCCTTACTGTGGATGACATTGATCGTTGGGAAATTAATGAAGCATTTTCAGGACAGGCTGTTGCTTGTGTCCGCGATCTTGGCCTCGACTTTGAGAGGGTCAATGTCAACGGCGGAGCTGTTGGCCTCGGTCATCCTCTCGCTGCTACCGGAACGCGCCTCTTGTTGACTCTCGCGCTCGAACTACGCCGAAGTGGCGGCCGTTATGGTGTTGCAACCGCTTGTATCGGCGGTGGTCAAGGGATCGCCGTAGTCATTGAGGCCATGTAGGTGGTCTAGGTTGGACCATCTCATCCTCGTGCTGGTCCTTGTCTTTCTTACTGGTTTCTTGTTTGCACCCCTTGGCTTAGGTGGGGGGTTGCTTTTCGTTCCGATTCTGCATTATGTCGCCGGTTTACCTCTAGATGCTTCTGTGCTCATTATCTCCCTTATTCTCACTGGTTGTGTCTCTTACGGTTCAGGTTTTGTACATCGTAAGGAAGGCCTGATGGCAGACGAAATCATTCGAACTACGGCACCGTTTGCATTTCTTGGAGCAATTATTGGCGCCTTTGTCGTTAATGCGATGGGCAATTCTCTCGATCCAGTGTTCAAATCCCTCGCGATGTTTGTACTTATTTGGGCATTGATCAAGACGACACGTCGTATTCGTCATGGCCGTTCTGAGAAGGATGGGGGGGAGATTGAATCTCTTCCACTACGTGCAGGTGTTGGCTTTGGTGGAATGGTTAGTTCAGTCCTTGCAATAGGTGCAGGCGCAGTTTACATCCCAGTGTTGAACCAATTCGGTGGTCTTGGCTCGCGGCGAGCGATTGGTACTAGCCTTGGATTGATGATGGTTGTCGTTCCAATCGCGGTCTTAGTCCATGGTTTGCTATACTCTGGCCCGTGGCCTCAGGTCGATGCTTTGGCCTTTCTCGTGCTTGGCGTTATCGCAGGGTCTGTCATTGGAGCTCGAGTAGGTCTACGCATCTCTGATCCGATTATTCTCCGTATTTTTGCAGGCCTACTCCTGATTATTCTCTCTCGCTATGCATGGGATCTAACAAATCAGATTCTGCTCTAATCAGAGTACTGATCCAATGATTAGTGGGCCAGCGACCCATGCGCCGATTGAGGATCCGATGTTACCCATCACGGTCACGAGTAAGACGCGACCCGCCCGATTTGTGAAAAGCAGACGCAGGCTGTCTAGCAGTAGGAACTCTTGGAGATCTTTGTTCCTCGGTGCACTAAATTTCAGTTGAGCCGCTCCTGCAAACCATCCCGCTGCCAATGTTGGATTTAGTGATGTGATAGGCGATGCTATTGCAGCCGTCAGAATTGAGATGGGATGCCCTCCTACAATTAGTACGCATATGGCTGCACAGACGGCATTGATTCCTAGCCATAGCAGCGTACTATCGAGTAGCGCCTGTGTATCACCCTTTGCCAGAAGGAAGGCTACAACACCGATCATTAATGCGGGCAGTGCGAATGGGATTGCCTTGCGGATTAGCCCTGGAGGGGGTGTCGAATCAATTTCTTTGAGATGTTCTTGTGAAGCAGGGTCGCCCCTTAGGACATCTTCGACTCCTGAAAGATGCCCTGCTCCGATGACTGCCAGCACTCGTCCTTTAGTTGACTCTTGACGGATTCTCTCACCAAGGTAGCAATCCCTCTCATCGATTAGGACTTCTCCAGCAGCGGGAATCATTTGTCGCAGTTCCTCCATCATACTACTGATGAGATCTAGATCTTCTGGAATCGAGTCAACATCAATCTCCTCTTCCTCCTCGGGCGCGATTAATGCCGTGAGGAGCCGAAATCGTTGGATTAATCCCATTTTCGCCCATGCTCTTCTGAGTGTGATGCGGACATCTCGGTCAACCAGTGCAACGGGGATTTCTCTTTCTCTGGCTTCTTCTACAGCAGTGAGTAAATCCACGCCTGGCATTTCTCCCGTTTCCAACCCCATCTTCCTTTGTTGAGTCGCCAGCATTGCTTGGAATAGGAGTAGAGGGGCACGCCCATTCCGGATCGCAACTCCTAGAGTTTCCTCATCAAAGGTCTGAGGGTCCTCTAAAGCGACAAGTCGTGATTCATCAAGTTCAACGGCAATTCGTTCAGGTTGGTAAATCTCGATCTGTTGTTTGACAAGTTCAGCAGATGCACGACTAATATGTGCAGTTCCAACGAGGCGGATGCCCTCGCCGATATCTACTACTGCAGCAGATTCGATTCTCTCTTCAACAACTTCCGAGGAAGGTGGCGTCATATCCTCCTCATCTATCATCTCCGAGCCTCCAATTCAGCGAGGGTTCTGCCGAGATCCACATGTTCCGCTACATCATGAACACGTAAGATGTCGACACCAACCTTCTGTGCATGTGCAGCGACTCCTAATGTCCCTGCGAGACGTTCACTTGTTTCTGTTCGATCGAGTAGGTCCCTGAACATCGATTTCCTACTAACTCCCCAAAGAACAGGTAGTTGATGTGGGCCACGTATCCAATCAGCATCGGAGAGCAGGGTTAGATTGTCTTCCAATCGCTTGCCAAATCCAATTCCTGGATCGAGGCAGATTCGATCAGGGGGGTGACCTGCTTCGATTAGGCTATGAGCGCGGCCAATTAATTCGTTTGCAACATCTGTACGTGCTTCAGAGTAATGTGGCTTGTCTTGCATCGACAGCGGGTCGCCTTGCATATGCATGATGCACACACCGGCACCCATACTGAGCACGAGTTCAGCCATCTCGGGATCACGTAGGCCGGAGACGTCGTTGATTAGATTGGCACCAGCTTCGAGAGCCAAGCGTGCAACTTGTGGGCGCCGAGTATCGACAGATATTGCAATTTCAGGGTGCATCCTTCTGACTGCTTCGATGATTGGGATGACGCGCTTTTTCTCCTCGTCGACATCCACTGGGTCTGCTCCAGGTCTTGTCGATTCACCACCGATATCGATCCAGTCGGCTCCGTCTCCTTGCATTTTGACGACCTGTTTGAGGGCCGACTCTACTCCATTGGTTCGGGAGTCAGCATGGAACGAGTCAGGTGTCACGTTCAGGACTCCCATTATCCGAGGCCTCCCATCAGGTCGGCGACGGAGAATCGTAGACCAGTCGGGCATCCGAGCCTACGAGTCAAGGCATGCTTTATCATGTGCTGGGCGTGAGTGCTTGAGCATGGGTCCGGAGGACGCTCTCTCTAGCAAGGGTGAGGAGGCAGAGATGTCGAGGCTATCAGTAAGTGGAACACTCAGCGTTCCAGACAAGGAACAGCTTGAACTTGCTGAAGCGATTCTCGCCCGTTTGAATCCCGCCGATTCACATGAACTTCGGCAGATGTCTACTCGATTCGGTCTTGTTTCCGGAATGCTTCTCATGATTGTCGCTCTTTTCTGGTTCCTTGCAATTCATGTTGCAGGCAATGAATGGGGGGGGAATTCTGGGCCGAGTTCCATCTTGTTTGATCTGAACTTCAGCCAGATTTCTTGGTTAGTCCCAGTCCTTGTCTTCCTCGCTACACTCCTCGTCTCACTCTCAAGGGAGCGCGGAGGAGCAATCACTGCGACCCTTGGAGGTGTATTCTTGATTCTCGTAATTTACCTCGCAATCGAACCGATTGGCCACGCAATGCTTGCTACAGAAGGTTCGGATCTCATGATTTCGCTGATGCAAACAGTCCGACTGGGGATTCTTGGTGTTCTTGTTCATTACAGTGCTCGCCACTTCTTAGATGCGATGTTAGTGACATGGGTTCGTTCAGTTCTAGCAGGATTTGACGTGGTTCTCGCCCCTCAGGATGAGGATTAAACGAGCGGAATCCCCAAAGCATACGGCAAGAGCCGATGTCCATGTCCTCGGGGCCACCAATCCATGTCTTGCGGTTGGGGCATCGTCGTGAACGTGACAAGCGCATCACTTCTCATCTAGGCCTGACTGCACGTGCATTCGGCGCTGATTGTTTCATTCTCGCGGGAGAGGAGGATCCTAATGTCTTGGAGACGCTTGAGTCTGTCACGACTCGCTTTGGTGGTGATTTTGAGGCACGACATGAGAAGCGACCCTTGGGTTGGTTACGTCGGTTTGCGAACGAGGATGCAGGCGATGGAGCCCCTGGTGTAGCTATACATTTGACGATGTATGGTCGGCCTTGGCGCGACGTTATTCCAATGCTTCGGAGGGATCGTCCAATGGCTATCGTGGTAGGTGGTGCAAAGGTTCCTGGTGAGGTGTATGGAATCTGTCAATACAACGTCGGTATAGGTAATCAACCACATTCTGAGGTTGCTGCTCTTGCAGTATTTCTTCGTGACCTTTTACCCACTGGGTCATCTCCAGTTGAGTTTCCAGGAGGGGAGATAGATATCGTCCCTAGCCCCTCTAACAAGCATGTGAATCAGGTCGGAACCAACGAAGACGAATAAAAGTCGCTGAGTAGGTTACAACCCTCCTTTTACCGCCAAGAATTAAGGAGCGTTCATAGCGAAATGAACTGATGTCAAAGGGCGAATCCGAGGTTGGTTTCCGTCCCGGCCGGGGTGTTCCTGGTGTATCTGAGTCCTTTGTCGGGGAGGATGCAGCGGATTGTCTCGTTCTTGGGGCCGAACATGGGCATTCGTCCGCCTCGGGCCTCGGGGTCCTATTACTCGCAGATGGCGGCCGGTACGAAGGTGTTCTCTTTGGCGCTGACACCATTGCGGAAGGTGAACTTGTCTTTACCACTGGAATGACTGGTTTTCAGGAGTCTCTGACGGACCCATCGTTTGCGGGGCAGGTGCTAACATTCACTTGGCCACTTCTCGGCAACTATGGCGTGATTCCAGGGATATCCGAATCCAGCAGGGTCTGGCCTCGAGGAGTCGTCTGTAGGCAAGCCATTGAGCAACCGGATCATCGTGACTCAGTAGGTTCAGTCCACGATCTACTTCTGGCGCATGGGGTTCCGGGAATCCAAGGGGTCGACACCCGCTCAATCACTCGAAGAGTCCGGGAGTATGGTACACTACTCTGCGTATTTGGGCCAATTGAGATGGAAGATGCTCTTTTAGCGAGACTTAAGGCTTCAAAAAGTCCCGATCTTGACGATCTCGTTGATGAGGTGTCGAGGGACGATACTGTCATCCTGAATCTTGGGGCTACCAATGATTCTGGAGACCGTCTCCCTCGGCTTATCGCTCTCGATTGTGGTGTGAAATACAATATCTTGCGTGAATTATGTCGAAGATTCGAGGTCATCTGGGCGCCAGCGGATTCTTCTTTCGAGACATTGGTTCAAGACCATCAGCCAGATGCGTTTTTCTGTTCTAACGGTCCAGGAGATCCCGCCCATTCTGGTGCAGCGACTTCAGCTAGAAGAGTAATAGCATCAGCAATTGACGCAGGATACCCTACGATGGGGATTTGTCTGGGCCATCAATTGTTAGGGTTGGCCGCAGGTCTTCGGACTTACAAGTTACTTTACGGTCATCGTGGAGCTAATCAGCCGGTCGTCGACCTCGCTGATGGTACGGTAAGAATTACCTCCCAGAATCACGGATTTGCAGTTGCAGATCCCGAGCAGGGAATGTTGGCGCCACATCCTACTGGTGCCTGCTCTGATGTGGCGCCAAATGCTATTGGAACCGATGTCGAAGTACGTTATGTGAATGCTAACGACAGAACCGTCGAAGGACTTGACGTGATTGGAAGACCTGCATTCTCCATCCAGTATCACCCTGAGGCTTGCCCCGGACCTCATGATGCGAGTCCCCTCTTCGATCGATTCTCCTCTATTGTTGCCGAGCATCTTGGTTCATCTGCCCCTGAGAATCTCCCCCCCGTGGCAACGCCGTCACTATTAGGCGGTGAGAACTAATGCCTAAGCGAACTGATATCCAGCGAATTCTTCTCCTAGGAAGCGGTCCAATTCGAATCGGACAGGCTGCTGAGTTCGATTTCTCTGGTTCTCAAGCTTGTCGTGCCTTACGGGCAGAGGGATACGAAGTCATACTTGTCAACAGCAACCCTGCGACAATTCAGAACGACCCATCGATGGCTGATCGAATCTACATCGAACCCCTTCTGCCCGATGTGGTCCGCCGCATTCTGGAGATCGAGAAGCCAGATGCTCTACTTGCTGGAATGGGTGGTCAAACTGCCTTGAACATCGCCTCTACACTTGCTCACGATGGTTCACTCGATGCCCTTGGCGTTGAACTGATAGGTTGTGAACTTGATGCCATTGATGACGCAGAGGACAGGGATCGATTCAAGCGAGTATGTGAGGAAATCGGCCTCCCCGTCCCGAGAGCAATCGCTTGTGCATCAATCGACGAGGTTCTTACAGCCGCCGAAGAGATAGGCGGTTTTCCACTTCTAATCCGTCCTGCTTTCACACTTGGCGGTTTGGGTGGAGGCACTGCATGGGATCGTGGTCAACTTGTTGAGATTGCGAGTCAAGGGATATTGCACAGTCGAATCGATCAGGTACTGATTGAGGAGAGTATCCTTGGTTGGCAGGAGCATGAGTATGAGGTTATGCGGGACGCTGCTGACAACTGCATCATTGTCTGCACAATGGAGAATATCGATCCGATGGGTGTTCATACAGGTGAATCGACCGTTGTTGCTCCCCAACAGACTCTCTCTGATCGTGACCATCAGATGCTTCGAGATGCAGCCTTACGCCTCATACGCCGTTTAGATATCAAGGGCGGATGCAATGTACAGTTCGCATTCAACCAAGAAACAGGAGAGTATCGAACAATCGAGGTGAATCCTCGTGTAAGCCGCTCTTCCGCTCTTGCATCGAAGGCTACCGGATACCCCATAGCCCGGATGGGGGCTCTCATCGCTGTTGGATACACTCTCGATGAACTCCCAAATCCCATCACAGGAAAAGGAACTACTGCTGCATTCGAGCCAACTCTTGACTACTGTGTAGTGAAGATTCCACGTTGGCCATTTGATAAGTTCCGTACTGCAGACCGGACCCTTGGAACTTCAATGAAGAGTACTGGCGAAGTAATGGCAATTGGGCGAACTTTCGAAGAGGCCTTCTTGAAAGCCGTTGCTTCATTGGAGATGGGGGCTCCTCATCCTCGGCCACTAACCTTAGCGGATGAATCTGAAGGCGAAGGGCAGATCGAGAGGGCTGCAACTCCGCTTCCCGATGAGACACTTGAGAATTGGTTACGTGTGCCAACAGATCGTCGAATGTTAGCATTAATTGAGGCCTTTAGGAGAGGATGGGGAATCGAGCGCGTCCGCGAGATTAGTGGGGGAATTACTCGCTGGTTCCTCCATCGTTTCTCTTCCTTGGCTGCTACTGAGATGGAAGTTATGGCTCACGCAGGTTCTCCCTCAGATATTGAGCCGGATGATCTTCAACGTTGGAAGGGCGCTGGTATGACTGACGCTCATATTGCCGATGCCTTAGCAGGCTTCCCTGCATCTGGTGTTAGAGAACTCGATCACGATCATGGTCCTCTTGGAGTGATGGAGCATCGTCACGAACTTGGTATTCATCCGGTCTATCGCATGGTGGATTCTTGTGCCGCAGAGTTTGCAGCGGTGACACCATACTACTATTCGACTTACGAGGGTGGTAGTGCCCCTCCTGGAATCGATACAGTCCCTCACGAGCGTCGTTCGCGTGAAGATGGATCTGTGGCATCCCGTCATGTGGTCATAGGGTCAGGTCCAATCCGGATTGGCCAGGGTATTGAGTTCGATTATGGATGTGTACATGCAGTCCAAGCAATCCGTGATGAAGGACATGAAGCAATTCTAATCAATAACAATCCAGAGACCGTATCGACAGACTTCGATACTTCAGATCGCCTTTACTTCGACCCTTTGAATCTTGAATGCGTTGTAGAGGTTCTTTTGCGTGAGAATGCCGATGGTCTCCTTCTACAGTTTGGAGGTCAGACCGCAATCAACCTCGCTCTACCTATGCATGAACGTCTCACGCATTTACGTGCGATGGGAATTTCCACTGAACTCATCGGAACATCTCCAGATGCAGTTGATGAAGCGAGTGATCGTGAGAGGTTTGAGGTGTTTGCGAAAAAGCACGGCTTGAGAATGCCAGTGGGTCTCACCGGGGCGACCTCCCAAGAAGTACGTGCAGCAGTCGGGGAGATTGGTTACCCTGTGTTGATTCGTCCTTCTTACGTCCTAGGTGGTAGGGGCATGGAGATTCTGTCTGATGATAATCAACTTGATGCTTACATGTCTGAGGCATACATTACGCCCGATAAGCCGTTGTTAGTTGACCAATATCTTGGTGGAGCAATGGAACTCGACGTGGACTCCGTATGTGACGGTGAATCTGTCCTTGTCGGTGCAGTGATGGAACATCTTGAGGAAGCTGGAATCCATTCAGGTGATTCTACTTGCTTCATTCCTACTCAGAATGTATCTGAGGACATTCTTCAGCAGGTAAAGAAGTGGACCGAGACGATCGGAGTAGGTCTTGGGATTCGTGGATGCTTCAATATCCAGTTCGCGATTAAGGACGAAGTGCTCTATGTTCTCGAAGTCAATCCACGTGGAAGCCGTACCTTCCCGTTTGTTGCAAAGTCAACAGGAGTGCCTCTTGCACGTATAGCCGCGCTTCTTGCTCTTGGTGCTAAATTATCTGAGGTTGAGATTCCTCGTTTGGAAACTAACCTCGTTTGTGTCAAGGCTCCTGTATTCCCGTTCATCAAACTCCGGGGCCTTGATCCTGCTCCAGGACCCGAGATGAAGTCCACTGGCGAGGTAATGGGTTCACATGAGATTGCGGCAGCAGCCTACCTCAAGGCTAGGATGGCAACTGAGGTCCCAGTTCCAACATCCGGGGGAGTGTACATCACAGTTCGCGATTCTGACAAGACGGATGTAATCGCTCATGCAACTAGTTTGCATGAGATGGGTTTCATACTCCACGCTACTCCTGGAACAGCCCAGGTGCTTCGTGACCAAGGTGGCCTTGAAGTCAATACTGCGTATCGTATCGCTGAGAGGAAGGGCCCGGATGCGCTTGATCTTATGAGGCAGGGTGACATCCAACTAATCCTCAATACTCCATCGAAGTCAGGTGGAGCGATTCTAGATGGGAACATGATGCGTCGTCTCGCAGTCGAACTCAACATTCCATTCGTCACCACACTCAACGGTGCAAGGATGGAAGTCGAAGCAATTGGAGTAGCCAGAGAGGGGATGCCTGAACCGAGGCGCCTAATTGGCACCTAATCGNTTCACTCCTCTTCCCCTTCGAGGTTCTCGTCATACCAGTTCTCGATATATTTTACACGTTCATCGTCGAGGCCAAGTGTTTTCGCCTGTAGTTTCAGGAACTTTCGCTCTTCATTGGTGATAATGCGGTCTTCCATAGCGATCTCATATGCCTCGATGTAGGATAGTTCAGTATTTGTGAAGGCTTCCGGCATCAGCATCGAGGAGAAGTTGTTGATGGCGACGAAGATTGGNTTTCTGAGTACCACAAGTGGGGCACCGATAATGACTCCGCCAACCAGTCCTCCACCTGGGATCAAACCCTCCATCATCTCGGTAGCAAGAAGAAGTGCGATGCCTCCGATGCCTGCAAAGATTGCAGCGCTGAATGCNTTTCTGAGCTTCTCATCGATTCCGAGAATATCGTTCTTGAGGATTGCATATGTGAACATGAATCCTTCAAACATTCCAGTCAGTAGGATGCTGAATAAGAAGGCATACAGGCAATAGANATAGATNACAAGTTGATCTGTGTTCTCGATTGANGTCATGTCAGCTAGATTGAATCGACCGAACATGACGGTTGTCGCGATAATCGCAATGACTGCCATGCCTTTGATTGTCGCTTTTCCAGTGAAGCCAATGAATAGGGATCTAGCCTCGTTTGCTTCATCCTCGCGGCCTTCTTCCTCCTGCAGGCGCTTCCATGCCCCTCGCATTAGGAACATAGCAATCGTTGCAGAGAATACGGGAAGGATGAGAAGAAGGGTACTCAATCCTGAACCGGCTTCTGGAACGAAGTATACGTAGGGTGAAAGTTTGTCATTACAGGTCCCTGTCGTCTCAGCCATTCCTGGAGAGTATGTCAGGGTCGCAGGAGAGTTCCCTTCCGCATCGAAAACCATGGGCTGACTGCAATCTACATGCATCGTACCTCCTATGGTTCCTTGTAGGCCTCCGTTCGAAGCGATCAATAATCCAAGAATAACTGCACTAGCAACGGGAAGAATCCACCAGAGTTTGTTTTTGATTACATCCTTGGCCATAAATTCCGTTCTCTTCGTTGGATAGAACGCGACTGTNGANAGATACAACAGGATACAGAGAATCCCAAAGAAGTACCAGCCAACTCGATAGTACTGGATGTATGGTATCGCCTCAGGGCCTAGTGGGATTAGATTGTACCATTGAGCCAGCACTCGCCATGATTCCGCGAGAAGGAGTAGGCNCATGAATCGGTTCTCGGCAGCCTTNGGGCGTGCTCGAATAATCAGCATAGAAAGGAACAGTAGGGCGAGCGACGTGATTACACCCAGAAGGGAAATGACGTGTGTCAGCCCCATCGTCCATCCAATGCTTAAATCGATCTCGGAGACAGTTCTCCAATAGTATGAGGAAAGTGGACCCACATCTGGCATAGTTGTCTCTAAGCCTGTGAGCGAATAGAACTTCTCATCAGATTAACAAGAATCGAAGGCTTCGATGATGTATTGTGTTAGCGGACTAGTCCAGGCGAGTTCAGATAGCCCTTCCATACCTTGNTCGGAGTAGATACGGACAACATCTTGCACGCGAACATTTCCATCTGAGGACCGTGCGAGGATTGTACGAGGTTTGAGTTCCTTGCCGGTTCCATGAGGGTCGTATATTGTGTGAAGTCCGTTGTCAAGGAACCACTGTGCCTTGTCTCCATCTTCACCTTCAAAAGTCACCTTATTGCGAGCGCCACCAAACATCATAGCTGCGGCGGACTTCTTTTCCGGCTTGGGCTTCTCCTCTGGTTCATCGTCGGATTTTGNTTCGNCTTTTNCATCATCCGTTTTCGCGTCCGTCTTNTCTTCCTTCTTTGGCTTGGGCTTCGGGNCCGGCTTNGATTCNTTCATTGTCTTCGGTTTGAAAGAAGTACCTCGGGGCCGACTCACTGCTCCCGCGCGGCTGGATATTGTCCGTGATGATGCGAATTCTGCCCTGACTTCTTCTTCTATNTGGTCGCGAAGTGCGGCTTCTAGTTCAGCAGACATTTCGGCGCGCATCTCATCGTCGAATTCCTCTGCCATCGCTTCCTTGACTGAATCAGGGTCTGCAGCGTCGAGGGCTGCTTGCAACTCTCCTATCTGAGTTTCAAGCGCTTGGATAGATGTCATGAAGTGGGCAGCAGTCTGGATCATTGCAGTCTCCATGCCTGCTTGAGTCTGCAATTGGACGACTTCTCCAGAATGATCTCTCCACTTCCTCCATTGGAGCATAGTGTGAGCGTGAATATCGGATCCACATTTTGGACAGAAGGATTTCTTCGGCGGCTTGAGAACCGGGATTGCCTTGAGGTCTTCACTGGAGAGGGCTTCTACACCACCGGCTGCGATGTCGTGGATGTGATGGCTTGCCTCCATGCCTAACTCCATAGCTTGCAGGTAGACCGGTTCGTTGAGATCTACCTTGCCAGCGGAGATTAGGGACCATGCATTCGTATCATGGGATATGGCGGCTGCAGCAGCAGCGGCTGCAGGATTT
>PATD01000004.1 GCA_002713585.1 Methanobacteriota archaeon | reverse complement strand
GCCTAGGCCAAAGGTTTGAGGATGGGTTTTCATACGAAGTTCATTGGCAATTGTAATCTTACCAGAAAAAACATAGATCATCCCATTCAGGTGAGGTTCGAATTTCTGAACCAATCGGGTTCCTTCTTCCATCTTGATGTGAATTAGTGAAATTGGTATCACAGTATCAATCGATGATGTTGTACCCATGGATTCGCCTGCAATGACGCGTGCCCATACCCCTCCTTCTTCGATTGTAGGTGATTCTGCAGCTGGAACCTCCTGATACCTTGGATTCATCATCTTGTGTTCTGCAGGAAGATTGACCCAGATTTGGAAACCATGCGTTCGTCCACCTGTTTTCTGAAACTCTTCATGTGGTTCTTCGCAATGGATAATTCCTCGACCAGCAGTCATCCACTGAACGTCACCCGGATTCAACTCTCCGCTGTTTCCTGCACTGTCTTCATGCCTCATTCTCCCATCCAAAAGATAGGTCACTGTTTCGAATCCACGATGCGGGTGCCATGGGGCTCCTACTGCTTCACCTGGACCGTAATTTACAGGCCCCATTTCGTCAATTAACAGAAATGGACTCAATACTCTTCCCATTCTGTAAGGTCGACGGACCTTGAATCCGCCTCCTTCCCGAACTGTATGAGTGGGAACAATCTCAACGACACTACGGCGGGTGCGCATGTACATGTCTGATTGTAATTTGCAAATAAGTTGACTAGTATCGCCTGTGTGATTAGATGGGGTCCAAATAGCAGGAGCATGGCGGAAAGGATGTCCGGGTGAGCCGGGAGGTTACCTGGATGGTTGAAAATAATAGATTTGACACATTGGGTTTGAAACCCAGAATAGCTCAGTCCATTGAAGAAATGGGTTTTGAGATTATGACTCCAGTTCAACAGAAAGTGATCCCTCCTGCACTTGAGGGCCGAGATATTCTGGCAACCGCGCAAACAGGAACTGGAAAGACCGCAGCATATGGAATTCCAATTCTTCAATCAGGAGTGCGCTCACTAGTTCTCGCACCTACTAGAGAATTAGCATTACAGGTNCAATCTGATTTAGATCGGATGTGCGGTGGGACTACTCCTATTGTATGCTTGATTGGAGGTGCTCCATTTCGAGATCAGAAGAGGTCTTTGAAAAGAAAACCTGAATCGAATATTGTAGCAACGCCAGGTAGGTTATGTGATCACATCGATCAAGGTACTGTGCTCCTGGATGATGTCGAAATATTCGTTCTTGATGAAGCCGATGAAATGTTGAGTATGGGATTCTCTGATGACTTGAATCGAATTACCAGAGTTATGCCTCGAGAGCGTCAAACATTACTTCTAGCCGCTACAATGCCCAAAGCTGTTGAGAAGTTAGCCAAAAATGCTCTACGGGATCCGGTAGAAGTGAGTGTAGGTGGAGGCCGTTCAAAGGTTGCTGACACAGTTACTCAATCTGTGTTAATTATGCCCAAAAAAAGTCGTGCTCAAGCCATTGAACGGCTTTTGATTAGGTATGATCCAGAAGCATGCATTGTATTCTGTAAAACTCGAAATCGAACTGAAGAACTAGCCAAAGAATTGTCCCATATGGGTGCCGAACCACTTCATGGAGGGTATCAACAAAAGCATCGGGACAATGTAATGAGGCGATTTCGGGAAGGTATGAGCAATCTACTTGTCGCAACAGATGTTGCAGCAAGAGGACTTGATGTCGAGGCAGTGGATCTAGTAATTCAGGATGATATGCCTCAGAATTCTGAAGTATATGTCCATAGAGTTGGACGCACGGGAAGGGCAGGTCGTCACGGAAAGAGCATCTTATTGGTCTCAAAGGGTGTAAGTCGACGAATTGGAATGCTAAAGAAAGTCGCAGGAGAATTGGACAAGGAGCCACCCCCAACTGCGATGGAAGCAGAAGAACTGCAAACTCTTCGTTTAGTGGAAGATATGCTTGAGAATGAGCCTAGTGAATTAGCGAAATCGACCTTAAAGGCCGCCCTAGCAACGGATCTTACTGTAGAAGATATTGCTTTAGCAGCTATTGGAATGTTAGTTCACGATACTGATGGTAGTCAGTCAAAGAATGCCGGTTCAACTGCCCTAGCCCTTGCTGTTGGCAAGATGGACCGTGTTCGCCCGAAGGACCTAGTTGGTGCCATTTGCAATGAAGGCGGATTGGATGGAAATATGATTGGGCGAATTGATGTTCTCGATAAAATCAGTGTCATTGAAGTCCCATCTTCTGAAATTGAGGGGTTAGTAAATAATCTTTCAAAAAGTAAATTCCGAGGACGATGGTTGAAGCCTAGACATGCGGATGATTGGGAGTTCTCATCCCGATAATGGTTCACGCGTATGATCGGGTTATGATGGATTTTGAACCAAGTGTTCGATGTATTCGATGACTTCATCGATTCGTTCATCTGGAATCTCCTTGTAGGTCATCTCAAATTTCGATCGAACACACATAGCAATGTGGGCATAGGGGTTTCTTCCCTTTGGATGGTGTCTTGAGGGCGGAAGTTTTCCGGCTAACCGGTCACCCGCTTTCTGCATATAGGCCCAGATACGCTTTGAGTTATCCTCGTTCATTCAGGCCCCTCTCAATCTAGAATGTGATGAACTATCGCAATGGCGATGTGACCTTGCAACCATTGGTCACCTAATGAACAACGAGGGAGTTTGGCCATGATTTTCTCCTCATCTGGATTGAAAGGTCGATCATCGCTGAGGATAAAACCCAATTCACACGAATCATCCTCTTTGACAAGCCGATGTGCTTCTTTTGAGAGTACATGGGACTTGATGTCTGCCTCTTGCCATTCACTCAATGTGGTTTCTAGGTCACCTCCTGAATGCTCAATTCCCGGTCCATGGTTGACCCATTGACCACGAGCAGGTACTGGGTCGGAGATTACAGATCTGATGCGGCCTCCAATGGCCCGTTCATCGACGTGTAGACCTTTGACAGTGGCTCCATTGAATCGAATTCTCCGGGGGACTCCAGGTCCACCCATAAGGTGCAGAGTAATTGTGGTGTCTTCTCGAATACTGTGTGATAGAAAGAGTGCAGATGATGTTGCACGAGCGAGAACGTCCATTCGTCCACCTGAACCCGAAAGATCGTTGAGATTTATGGGGCCGGAGGATGGTGCTCGATGTCCGATAATAGCAAAGTGACGCATTCGACTCCCTCACATAGGTAGTTCGAAGTCTGTATCGTCGCCCATCATAGATTTCATCTGCTTGCGCAATTGGCGATTACCTCGAATTCCTTTCATCATTTTACGGCTACGATTCCATTGGGCTAGAAGCTCACGTACATCCTTTTCGTTGACTCCCGATCCCTTTGCGATACGCCGAATGCGCTCCGCCTTCAAAACCTGGGGCTCGTCCTTCTCATGGGATGTCATGGAATCCATGATGACTTTGAAGCGCTCCAAGTTCCCTTGCATTTGCTCTTTTTGTGCACGCCCCATGGCTCCAAGGCCCCCGAACATACCAGATGGCAGATGCGAAAGGATACGGTCAACAGTACCAATTTTGGACATCATCTCCATCTGTTGGGACATATCATTCAGTGAGAATCGCCCAGACATGAGCCTTTCAGTTAGGCGCATTGCCTCCTCTTGGTCTAAATCTCCTGGTGCGAGGTCAATCAAGCCCTGAATGTCACCCATTCCAAGGAGACGAGAGATGAAACGATCTCCCTCAAACTTCTCAAGATCTTCAACGCGTTCACCTTCGCCGATAAAGACGATAGGGGATCCGGTAGTTGCGACAGCAGACAATGCTCCACCGCCACGAGCGGTGCCATCCATCTTCGTGACGATGACACCACTGACGCCGACAAGCTCGTGGAATTTAGCAGCGACTGGACCTGCTGCCTGGCCGACTTGAGCATCGATTACAAGCAGAGTTTCGGTCGCCTTCACGAGGTCAGCGATGTCGAGAAGTTCAGCCTGGAGGTCTTCGTCTAATTGGTCCCGGCCTGCGGTGTCAACAATTAGTACATCCTTGTTGCCGAGGGATTCGATCCCATTCTTGACTATCGAAGCAGCATTGGGGTTTTCCGGTTCCCCATATACATCAATCCCATGAGGTTCGAGGAGTTGACAGAGTTGAGCGTAAGCGCCTGGTCGATGTACATCTGCCTCAATCACACCGATATCCAACTTATGCTTGCGTTTCCACCATGCAGCCATTTTGGCTGTGGTAGTAGTCTTCCCTTGCCCATAAAGTCCGACCATTAGTACACGCTGATTGAATGGGATAATCTCCTTTGGAGCACCAAGCATTCGAACGAGTTCCATGTAGATGATGTTCATTGCATGGGTCTGTAGGGTGACGCCTGGTCGAGGTTCGTCTTCCTTCATCCGACGTTCAAGGCGGTCGGTGATTTCTTTCGTCTGACGGACGTTGAAATCAGCGGCTAGAAGGGCTCTCCGGAGGTCTCTGACCATCGCACGGAGTTCTTCTTCATCGATAGTCCGCTTACCGCGAAGTCGACCCAACGCACCTTGGATACCACGTCTGAGTCCCTCAAGGGCCATGGGTCTACGTGGAGCCGGTTCGGTTTGAAGCCAACGGCTCTCCTTACACATTAACGTGGGATGTGGACGGAGAGTAAATCACCGTTGAACTGTGCTTGGACGGAGTTAGAATCGAAATCCCTCCCAATATTCAGGCTCTTCTCTTGACCGTTCAAGGAGATATACAAGATTCCGTCTTCGCCTCTCAAACCCATTTCACTACGATCGGCACCGGGGAGGTGGAGGGTATAGGTTGTACCATCATCAGATTCTTCCCGCACTTCGGAACGTATGACCTCAAAGTACATCGGTGTACCAATTCGCAACTCTGTGGAACTAGGATTGGTGGGTTCGGCAGCACCCAATAGGTGACTTCCCACACGCCTCAGATGATCGAGGCCATGAATATCTGAGGATTCCAGTGGTACAGTGTGGATACTAAGCCCTTCGTAGCGATCTTTCAGTTCAGCAAGGTAGGCTTGTTCGATATCACGTCGACTCTGAAGGAAAGGATGATCCAAGTTTGGTGTACAACGGTTCACGAGGATACGATCGACAAGAATCCGATACTCTGCGAGAGCATCAGCCGCACGAATTGACTCGGAAACTGCCATTCTCTCTGGTATAGTTACTAAAGAGAAGGTGGTTACAGTATCATCCGCCATAATCCTACGAACATGTCGTACACGCCTCTGGAACCTTTCGATTTCTCCTCGAATTTCTTTTTCTTTTGAGCCGCCCATTAGCATAGCTCGAATTCCCCCTGTCATACGCATCAGCCTAAGTATTCTGTCAGTCCAGCCATCTAGAATCTCAGGTAGTCCAAGGAATCGAAGCGTGTGGCCTGTTGGGGCAGTATCGAAAACTACGACATCATGTCGAGGATTCTCTACATGTCGAAGAATTGTCTCAAATGCCATTGCTTCATCCATTCCTGGAAGCATTAGGTCTGAAGCATCCATCGAATCTGCTTCATTCTTGATACCATCTACAGTATCTTGGCCAAGAATCGCCCCGAGTGGGCCGCCTGTTGCCCCTCCCATTGCTTGATTCAGCATTGGCATCAATGCAGATGCTCCCATTTCAGGATCTAGTTCGAGCCCCTCAAGATTTGGTACTCCTGGAACGGATGTGGGTTTAGGGCCGAGTGTTACTTCTAAGGAATCCGAAGTTGAGTGTGCTGGATCACTTGATATCAGTAGTGTACGGAGGCCTGAATCGGCCAACCATACAGCAGTCGCAGCAGCCATAGTCGTCTTTCCGACGCCGCCTTTACCACCGAAGAGTAGGAGCCGCACCATGTCGCATCGAGTGGAACCCACTTCTTGAACCAACGTAATGCGGCGGATATTTCACAGAGGAGCCACTGGATGGACTATGGAAGTGACGGAATTGCCACAATGGCAGTTCCAAGTTGCGATGCTCATCGGACTGATTACATTCACTATGGCGTGGGCTCGTGGCATGCGGCGTTACACGCCGATTCAGGATCTCTCACAAGCTTACAAGGCCCTAATAATCGGCTTCATCGGTGGGGCTATTCTCGCATCTGCTCTAGACATCTGGGTATTCCGACGTATGTATGAGGATCTAGCTCAGGACTCGATATATCTCGTGGAGATGGGTGCGTTGTTGCTGCTTGCAGGATGGGCTGAGGGCGCCCTTTGTGTCTATCTCTGTTCAAGGTCGGAGCGAAAGGTTGCCTCTGCTGCGACAACAACCGGTTATGCATTCGGTATTGGTAGTGCAGCAATGACGACCGCTGTTGCTGCTGTCCGGATTTTCGATCCAGCCCTTGCATCTATTGGTTCAGATGTTCATGGATTCGGTGTAGATACAATTGTTGTCTCAATTTTAATTGGCGTAGCTGCTGGCTTTACCTTCGCACCTCTTGGTAGTGCTCAAGGTGCGCTAGCACGTCACAAGGAACGATTCACACCCCTTGTCCTTACAGGTGCAGGTCGTGCTTCAGTTCGCCTTTGCATCTATCTTGCAGTACTCGTCAGCCCCATAGCTCTTGGTTTTGGCTTAGCTCTTGCATTGTGGCTCGATGCACGGGCTAACAATCGCTGGCTCCCAAGTAGCCTTACTCCATTGCAACTTAGAGTAGAACGACGAATGCTCAAGAATCGGAAACTTGGNCATTCAGGTATCGAAGAGGAATGAGCCAGAATTAGGGATTGCTTGCTCAAGGTTCATGAATCGGTTCGCTGAGTTTCAAAGGATGCCCCGCTGTCCTCACTGTCGTGCTCCGATGTCGGGCCGGTTCATCATCTGCGAGACCTGTGGCCGTGTTACCTCTGGTACGAGCGGTCTACAGGCGAGAATNTCNCCTTCCGGGAGCGCACCTNATGCGGGATCTCCGACTGGNCGCCGNCCGAGTCGTAAGGCGATTAAGGGTGCAGCTCCGGGGAGGCGTAAACAAGCGACTGCCCCCCCTCCTCCAGCAGAAATCCAACGAAGAATGGCTCTACGGCAACTGAGTGGAGATGACGCCCCTCGTCGCTTAATCCTCCGTAAAAAAGAACAGAGAAAGGCCGCCTTTGCATTGGTCATTGTCGCANTAATTCTGTTTACACCTGCCCAAGATCCTCTTGTAGATGGACTTGAGGATTCCTTTGGTAACCTCCTCGATTTAGTTACACCTAGTACAACTCACCCACTTGAGGCATCTTACACGCTCCGGAGTACCTACGAATATGAGTTTGGTCCTTCGTCATCCGATTCTGGATTTATGTACAAACTTCCGATTCCTCAGACTGAACGAACCGCTGCAGGATTCTCAGATATACTCGCGACTAAAACCGATGGGGGTACCATCTCTGCTCCTGTGTTGCAGCGCGTCGTATCTATGAAGGTCGGGTCAGGTGCGGCTGTTGTCGACGTCCCACTTACAGGGGGAGTTGTGCGTGATTCTAGTAGTGCAATATCTCTTGAGGATGGCTACTCTCAGGTTTTCTGGCCTGCACCTGGAGGCACTGGAAGTGAAGATTGCCAATATGGCCGTTGTTTAATCTGGACCGGAGCTATACCTCAATCATCATCCAATGAGAGGGCTTTGTTGAACGTTGAATATGAAATTGAATCGATTTCATACACTTGGTGGACTGAGGCGGACCTTCCCTCTTCGGTTCCAGGCATGACTGGTGGAAACGGGATTTCTAAATCAACATCCGGCACCTTCGATGATTTGGACAACACTGGAATTGGATTCTACACTCAGAGTTTTGGTGATGCACAGTTCTATGATCGGCTCAACGGAGGAGGTGACTATGCAATTGATGGAAATTCACCAATTGTTCAGACGGTAGCGGACAACATTCTCGCATCTCTTCCACCTGATGACCAAGACAACGTGTTTGCATTCAGCCATGCAGCCTTCATCTGGGTGCGTGACAATGTCGTATATGCTCAGGGTTTGGAAAATCCACGTAGTGGCCCTGCATGCATTAGTGCAGGTATAGGCGATTGTGATGAACAGTCAAACGCTTGGATGTCCATACTTCGAACGAAGCAGATTCCTACATGGTATGAGATGGGTGTTTTGGGGTCAGGTGATTTCAGTGATTGGGAATCACATGGTTGGTCTAACATTGCGCTTCCATTAAGCGATGAAGTATGTGCATCTCGCGATATTAATCCAACTTCTTGCTATGTCACTGCTGTCGTCGATGTTGTGAACAACAAGTGGCTGCTATACACTCCTACAGTGTACTCCAATTTCGTCCAAGAATGGGATCATACAGGGGATGACGTAGATAGTGTCTATATGAGAATCAGTTACGATACCAATCTTCGCTCTTTTGAAGTAGGGTATTCGGTAGTCGGAACGCCTACGGTGCCAGAGGGGACATTCACTCTAGCGTGGGTAGAAGGAGAATAACACTCAAGACCCCCCCCGCGGGCAGACATTTGAGAGGCGACAATGCGCAACTTCGTTATTGCTGGGGCCGGTGAGGTCGGTCGAGGCATTGCTCAGGCACTAATTTACGAGCGTAAGAATGTCATTTTAGTCGATCCAAATCCGGATGCTCTTAAGCAGGCATCCACACTTGAATGTCTGTTAATCTCGGGTGATATCCTCACTGATAAGGCGATGGATCTCGTAGGGATTCTGAACTGTGAGATGTTTATTGCCGTGACAGATTCAGATGAGAGAAACATTCTCGCTTGCACCTTTGCGAAGCGTGTTTTCGAGATGCGCGGAGGCAATACAGGGAGTATGGTGGCAATCGCCCGAGTCAACAGGATGCCGTTATTTCGTGAGATGGATAGTTCTGATTATACAGATTGGACTGGTATAGATCATATTGCTAATGCGGATAAGGTGATTGTTGAGGAACTAACTGCTGGCCTGGTTTCGCCACAGATTCTCCATACTGTTCCGATGGGTAATGGGACGCTAATCTGTGTCTCAAGAGTGGCAGAAGGAAGCAATCTGATAGGGGGTCCTCTGTTACAGAATGCAGATGCTATTGACGGGCTTCCTCCTCCAATTGGTATCGTCGGAAGTGGTAGTCGATCATCCATCGTTAATGAGGCGACAGAGGCGGAGATGGGCGACCTTCTCCTATTCGCTGCAACCGGTTCTCATGTTCAGACGCGGATTACAAGTGCTTGCGGCTTCGTTTCAAAGCCTATGGTTGATCATCCGAGGGTCATTATCTTCGGAGCTACACCTGTGGGCAAGGACCTAGCTCAACATTACCTCGCTAAGGATTCGAATGTCACGGTCGTAGAGCCTGATCTCATCTCTGCCAATGACTTAGTTGGATCAGAGGTAGGAAATCATCGCCGACTAGACGTAATTCATGGGGAGCCGGATGATGTGGAACTTCTGAAAGACATTGGAATTGCTAACCACGATATCGCGATTAGTACAATGGACGATGACAATGGTGCGATTGCTATTGCCATGCGTGCTGTTGACGAAGGCATCGAGAGAGCGGGGCTCATTGTGGATGACTCGACCCTAGTCGATACAGTTCGTAGAATTGGGCTTACCCGTGCAGTATCTCGAAGAGAAGTCACTGTTGGCGCAGTGTTAGAACATGTTCACTCCTATGTAGAGGGCCGTTTCCAGATTATTCGACATGCGAAGGAATTCGTTGCGATGACTGTTATGATGTCGGAGGGTCACAAATACACTGGCTGGTCGTTGGATAAAGTCCAGGGTAAACTGAAGTCTGATGCGAAGATTGTCGCACTGGAACGAGTTGTTCCTGACCGTGGCCTGATTACATTCCCTCCCGATGGTGAAATGGTTCTCGAAGTGGAGGATCGTATTGTCATCGTCGGCTTGCGGGATTCGATTCAGCAGGTGGAAGCCAAGCTGAGGTCATGACCAATGCGCGCCGCTCCAATTCTTCACTTGATGGGATGGACCTTGACGGTAGTATCTCTCCCTCTTTTTGCTGTGGGTTTAGCCGCTATTGGTCTTGAGAGTGGGGATTTCACCTTCATTTTCCAAGCCTTCATCGGGCCAACAGTGGTTTCCGCTGCCACGGGGATTCTACTGATACGTATATTCAATCGACGATATGACCAGGAAGATGGGGTCCGTGATCGTGAGGCAGTGACTGCTGTTGCATTAGGGTGGCTCGTGGTTATATTCTTTGGAGGGTTGCCATATTGGTTTGGTGGCACGTTTAACGGGCCATTACACCTCGTTGAAGGGAGTGCGGGATTCTGGGATGTTGCGCTTGGACTCTTACATTCTTGGTTTGAATCAATGTCTGGATTTACGACCACAGGTGCGACAATGATAGATCCCATGACAAGCCCAATTTGCGTAGTTGGTGAGGATTGTATTGCTAGTCAGAGGCGTAGCATCCTTCTTTGGCGTAGTTTGACGCAGTGGCTAGGGGGTATGGGTGTCATTATGCTTAGTATCTTGATTCTTGGACGTTGGATTGGAGGGGGTCTTTCTGCTGCTACAGCTGAACTCACGGGCCCGAGTCTCTCAAGGCTTGGTCCTAAGCTTCAGCACACTGCTCAAATCCTCTGGGGAATTTACTGTCTTCTTACTATACTTGAATGGATTTTGCTTTTTTTGCTAACGGAAATGGATTGGTTCGATTCATTGAATCATGCTTTTACTACGATGGCGTCCGGAGGATTCAGTACACATGATGCGGGAATCATGCATTTTGATTCAGTTAAGATTGAATTAATCATTACGGCGTTCATGATTCTTACAGGTGTCAACTATAGCCTATTCCACATCGCCTTCCGTGGTGGTGTGAAGGAGGCACTCAAGGATGAGGAACTTCGAATTTATCTCGGTGTGCTCTTCCTCGCATGGCTTGGTATGGTGTTCAGCCTATCGAGTAAAGGGGATCATGGTTTATTGGAATCTGCTCGATACGCGATGTTCCAAACAGCATCTATTGGAACATCTACGGGTTATGCATCTGCAGATTATGCTGTATGGCCAAGTCTCTCACTCTTAATTCTCTTATTCCTGATGATTGTGGGGGCATCTGCGGGTTCTACTTCGGGTGGTCTCAAAATCCTCCGATTGAAAATAGCATACGAGATTGTTCGCCAGGAGATCGGCCGAATTGTCCAACCCCGTTCTGTTCGTTCAATACGGATGAACGGTGAAGTGGTCCCATTGAGTAAGGTTCAGGTAGTCCTTGGTATGCTATCAGCCTGGGCTGTAAGTGCAGTGGTAGGTACTACTCTAATTGCAATATTCGAACCGAACCTTGATCTTGAATCCGTCCTGAGCCTGTCTCTTTCATGTCTTGGAAATACGGGGCCGGCTCTGGGTACTTATGGGCCAACTGCTACATGGGCTTCGATGAATGCCCCTACCATGTTGATTACTACCTTGATGATGTGGCTTGGTCGGCTTGAGATTCTAACCGTACTCGTCGTTTTCAATCCACGTGCTTGGCGATTGTGAGATATCAGAAGGAATCGAGACGGAACTGAGTTCCCGTAACTTCTTCGTTCTGACTTTCTTCGCTAACTATCTCAATAGGTTCTTGCATAGGCTCAGTTTCTGGAACCGCGTCAGGTTCAGGTTCTAATGAAAACTGTTCAAGGATTTTCTTTCCTAAAGGAGAAGTTCGTCGAATCCCGTGGAGCGCAAGATGGTCTTCCGCCATTAGTCCGATTCTTTGTGATAGCCCGATGTCCTCTGGATTGCTGCCCATGCGATCTTCATGCATTGCGAGAAGGATGGGGTAGAGGCTTTCCCGACCGGCTGCATGACTAGTACCAACGGCTTCGGAGAGAAGTTGGTTAGCAGAACCAGTCGTCCACCCTTCACGCCCTCTGCGGAGAGTATCAGGGTAACTAACGTCGGGTCTGGATTTCAGGCCCGGGGCTCGTGCTGCAGCTCCCATGAGTTCATAGGTCCAATACCACGCACGGTATGCAGTTGATGCGAAGGTCTGTCGATGNGACCATTCTGCACGCTTCAGTGCGCGGACAGCCATGGCAAGGTCTTCATGTTCNGTTCGATTGATGGTAGTAGTCCAAGAGAGCCAAGTACGTAGTTCAGATGGGCTCCTATCAAGTTCACGAGCAACTGTTGCAGCGTCACGATTGGTCGGTGCCTCAAACATCCGTTTCACACCTTCGAATACTTCGACGTGTGCATCACGCCGACCGATCTCAATCTGATCTAATGCTGATTGGAGGTTGATGTGGCCATTTTCAAAAGCGCATTGTAAATCATTGATGAGAGCACGAATATCGCCTGAGTTGTTTCGTACCATTGCATCGAGAGCGGGCCCATCGATACTAACTCCCTCCTCCTTGAGGACGCGCAGTGCAATGGTTTCTAGATCTATTTTGGACACACGCCGAAATTCGATGATGTCTGCTAATTTTCGTATTCTTGTTTCGTTCGTACGCCAATCTGAACGGCCATAAAGTCGCATTTTNTCATTACAGGTCATGATGACCGGTTGTTGGGTTTCTTCTAGGATGCGAAGAAGTTCNGCCTTTCCNCCACTGTCTCCTTTGAGNCCACCTTCCTTCTCAGTGTCGAAGGTTCGTTCTATTCGTTTTTCTGACGCCTTCCTGAANGATCCTCCTAGGTGATCTACTTCGTCTAGGAGAATGAGTGTNCGGCTGTTGTTCTGACCGGTCGATGACCAACTGTCTAACGAGGAATGAACCGCTCCACTCATTGCAGCACGTCGTAGAACTGCGGCGTTGCGCTGCTCAGATGCATTGAGTTCGACAACGTTCCATCCGAATTCAATTGCCGTTGCGAGTGCGATTGTTGTCTTTCCAATACCTGGGGGTCCGACTAGTAAGAGTCCTTTACGCTCCGGTATACCGTTCGACCAAGAACGAAGCCATGTTTCGATACGTTTTCTCGGCCCGTCATTCCCGACGAGTGCTGCCATCCGGTCGGGGCGATGCCTCTCGCTCCAATCCTCGGACATGTTCTCCATCGTCCCTTGTTGCCATAGGATGGCCTTGAACATTGGTCAGTTGAAATGGTCTGCGAGAGTCCGGAATCGTAGTTGTTCCAAGAGATTATCGATAGTGATTCGAATCTGGCGTTGGTCATCTCTACTCCTTACAGTGACGGTCCCGTCTTCCATAGTCTGATGGTCAACTGTGATGGCCCATGGAATTCCAATCTCATCAGCTCTTGCATAGCGCCGCCCAATCGACTTTCCAAAGGCATCGATGGTTGGAACAAGTCCAGGAATTGAACATATGTCCCTGAATAATGATTCAGCCTTTTCTGACATTCCATCCTTGTTGAAGAGTGGCAAAACCACGGCATCGTAGGGTGCAACATCTTCGGGTAGACGCATGATATCATAGGACTCCCCTTCCTTTTCGATTTGATTGAATGAATGATCCATCATATGCCAGATAATTCGATCAATACCGAAGGCTGGTTCGATAACATGAGGGGTGAACCATTCACCGTTGATGGTGTATCTAACTCGCCTTGATTCGACCATGTCCTCTTCAATTGTAACTACGCTTCCGTTTGTTAATGTCAAGGGAAACGGTGTGGATTTAGGTGCGTCATCGATCGCTTCAAGAGATTGTATGACCATCTTTGCATCACCTCTGAATGCTGGGCCAATTTTAGCTTGTACAGGGACCCAAGCAGTCTTATCGACGTGTATGGGCTCTGGATGTTCCCTCCAGGCTCGTAATTCCATACTTCCTGAGGCTAAAGCATGTGCTTCTAGGTCGTAACATCCACGATGGGCGATTCCTACACATTCAATCCAGCCGTAACAGCCATGAATTTCAAGATCCCAGCAATCGGAAGCGTAGTGTGCCATTTCATCCTGCTCATGTTGTCTGAACCGCATCCGGTTTGGGTCAATACCGAGTTGAATCATTAGTCGATATGTTTCCAGCATAAAATGGCCTACAACTGGATGTCGAACTATTCCCGCTTCTAAAGCAGGAATCATTTCAGAAGATAATGATTCAGCGTGAGCACCCTTTGGATCAGGGACAAGGTTGAGGGGGACATCGTTTCTAGCAACTTCTGCGAGATTTACCTCTGCTTCGGGGTCAATGAAATACTCAAGTTCGGCCATATTGAATTCACGTTGTCGAATCATTCCCTGTCGTGGACTAATCTCGTTACGATATCCCTTCCCAACTTGTACTGCTCCAAAGGGTAATCGTTGCTTGAAGTGCCGATAAATCGAAGGATAGTTGGTAAACATCCCTTGGGCCGTTTCGGGGCGGAGAAAGGCACTACGCCCTGTCCCAACTGGTCCGATAGAGGTGGGGAACATGAGGTTCATTGGGGCGCTACCAGCCCAATCAGTGGTAGAACAGGATGGACATTCAATGGCATGTTCTGATAGAGCAGCATCAAGTTGAGCCGCATCTAAGGCATCCGGATTGTTCACGTGGCCCTCAAGCAGTTGGTCTGCCCGTTCCACGGCTTCACAAGATAGACATTGAACCGCATGATCATTGAATGCACCCACGTGTCCACTCGCTTCAAGCACTAGGTGAGGCGTCACAGTTGGACTGTTAATCTCGACAATATTTCCTAGTCGGAGCCAGTGGTGTAACCAAATCTCTTGGGTCCGCCTGAGAATACGGCCCCCCACGGGCCCGTAATCGAATAGGCCAGCAACTCCCCCGTATAGTTCGAATGCAGGTCTAACGACACCTCGTCGCTTGAACATCGCCATCAGGGTCTGGACCCTGTCCTCGTTCACACTCATGATTATCTATCGCTTAGCACGCCGCTTCTCAATCCTTCGCACTGAAATGCCCTCAAGAACACTCCTTTGGATTCGTAATAGATTTGACATAACTTGCTACTCAAATTATCAGATTCAATATGTGGGTAAAGTGCAATCTGTTTGGATAGCGTTATAACCTCGTTCGGGTGCCGTCCGAACACCGATTTAGGAAAGGAATCTACGATGGAACCTGTATATGCCACAGAGCCAGCGGAAACGCAGGATTTACTGGATTCACTCTGTCCCCCCGTGAGGAACTGGTTTAAGGACAAATTTCCTGATTTTACGGAACCTCAGAAGTTGGCAATTCCAGCTCTTCAGCGAGGAGATCATCTTCTTCTCTGTTCTCCAACTGGAAGTGGAAAGACTCTGACAGCCTTCTTGAGCATAATCGATGATCTCGTCCGACGTTCAATGGAAGGGACTCTTGAGAAAGCAATCCATTGTGTTTACATTTCACCAATCAAGGCGTTGGCAAATGATATCCAACGTAATTTGATCGATCCTCTACGGGAGATTAAGGAGACCTACCTCCCCAATAGGGCACAGGACATAGTAGTCGGTCTCAGAACTGGAGATACTCCGCAGTCGGAACGTCAGAAGATGCTCAGACACCCCCCTCATATCCTCATTACCACTCCTGAATCACTTGCGCTAGCAGTCGGCTCTAAGCGATTCAGACCGATTCTTCAGAATTTGAGGTACATGGTTGTTGATGAGATGCATTCCATGGTTCCAACAAAGAGGGGTACTCATCTCGCTCTCACTCTCGCCCATTTGGACCATACGATTTCCAAGCCTGTGCAGAGAATCGGCATCTCTGCGACTATGGAACCGCTGTCTACAGTCGCAGATTTCCTNGTNTCATCGNGTAGTTCCATCGANACTCGCNCGGTCCAGATTGCTCACGTTTCAGGATCGAGAAAACTCGATTTAGACATTATTCTACCAGCACGAGATTTCAATGTCCGGCCTCTGAAGGAGATTCTGGACTTGAATATCCCTCACATTCGGACTTTGGTTGAAGCCCACAATACCACTCTTGTATTTGCAAACACGAGGAAGATGACTGAGGTAATCGTTCAGAAGTTGAGGGTGGCTGGCGTCCAAGGTGTCGAAGGCCACCATGGTTCAATGGACAAGAAGATTCGCTTGGATGTGGAGCAGCGCCTGAAACGCGGCGAACTTCGTTGTGTTGTGTCTTCGTCCAGCCTTGAGATGGGAATAGACATTGGTTCTGTCGATATGGTAGTCCAAGTTGGTTCTCCAGGAAGTATCGCAACCGCTTTGCAGAGGGTCGGCCGTGCAGGCCACCAGGTAGGGGGAGTACCAAGAGCACGAATGCTACCTACGAGTCCACACGATCTCCTTGAATTGGTAGCTCTACAGAATGCTATTCTTACCGGTCGAATGGATCAACTTCGTTTCCCTGAACGTTGTCTCGATGTGGTAGCCCAGTTCCTCATTGGACTCGTTATTCAACAAGAGTGGGATATCGATGAGGCATACGAACTCGTCGTCTCTTCATGGCCTTACAGAGAACTTGGTTATGACGATTTTATCGAGGTACTTGACATGCTCCATGAAGAGCGACGTATTTGGGTAGATTGGGAGGAGAATATTTACTCAAAGCGTGGATTCAGTCAGATGATTTACTACACCAACATCGGGACTATTTCTGCAGATAATAACTACCTAGTTTTCACTCAGGATGGTACTCTGGTTGGCCAACTTTCGTCATCTTTCGTTCAGAACCTCCGGGGTGGCGATGTTTTCCTTCTTGGTGGGCAAACCTATCGCGTCCATGCAATCAACTCAACACGAGTAAATGTGAGCCCAGTCACAGGGCATCGTCCTACTGTCCCATCATGGACTGGGGAGGCTATGAGTCGGACACGGGAACTTTCAGATGCCGTCCTTGAAGTTCTTGATCAAGTCGCTCGAGTAGTTCGAATCCAGAAGGACCCACGGCAAGTGTTTGAACAAATCTACAGATTGAGTTCGCCAGTTTCAAACAGCCTCGCAGAGTTCCTTGAGGAACATCTCCGTGAGACATTCCTCGTACCTACTCCGAATCGAATCCTTGTCGAGGAAATTGAAGGTAGTATGCCCACATATGTTGTCACAACTTGTCGGGGTAGAGCGTTCAACATGGCGCTTGGAAATCTCTTTGCCGCCCTAGCCGAGGCTGATGAAATCAAAGTCATTGAAGCCTCGTTTGATGAAAACGGCTTCCTTCTCAAGCTTACTAAAGAGGTCAACATAGGTCTTGTCCCCGGCCTTCTACGTGAAGGGAATGGCCGCGAGATTATCCGTAAATTCCTCATTGATTCACAATTATTCCAGAAACGCTTTCGAGAGGTTGCTTCTAGAAGTATGATTATTCCACGCCGGATTGGTGCGGATGAGGTTAGTCCTCAACAGTTCCAACAGAAGGCAGAAGGCCTCCTACGGAAACATCGACAGATGGATTCAGGCGATTCATTGCTAATCAAGGAGGCAGAGAATGAAATTTACCATAGCGATCTTGACTTGCCTGCACTTGAGGAATTCATCCAAGATATGGCTGACGATAATGTCACAATGTCTCACTCTAGAGTTAAACTTCCATCTCCTCTTGGGATGAATCTGTACATCTCTGCCTTCCAAGATCTCCTCTCAATGAGGACCAAGGCCTTCTTAGTCAAAGATATTGATCCAGTTATTCTCCGTCGCCTCCTTGGAAAGCGATCATTGCATACGGATCTCAATCCTGAGCGTATCGATCAGTACTATACTGACAAGGTACCTGCTCCAACGAGTCCAGATGACCTGTTACGATTGATGGACGTAGGTGGCGGTCTTCAGGAGAATTCGGATCATCCTCTGTATGTAGAAAAACTGAGTTCTGTTTCTTCAACCACTCTGCGGAGTTGGGTCGAGGAACTTGCTGAAGCGGGACGAATCATGAGGATTCGAGGGACAGGTAGTGATCAGATTGATGGCAAATGGTTCTCAAAGTCCATGGCTGGAGTTCATGGAACACTCGGTTGTCTAGCCACTGCCGGTGCCTCAGACATGGACAACGTCCGGGAGTTGTATACTGGTAACCTGTTCTTCCAGGCGACTTCGAGTATTTCTGATTCAGGTTGGGAAGATGTGGGCCTTAGTGATCCTCATGAGTGCCTTCGTGTGAAGATTCTCGACCTCCTCGGTTCAGAGGGTCCAAAGCCGGCCGAAGTTCTCGTTGAAAGACTTCCATTTCCAAAGAGACAGATTGAGGTTATACTCCATGAACTCGAGGTCCGCAACTTACTTTCAGTAGGCTTCTACAAGCAGACGAAGGATGGAGAATACATTCTACGGGTAGATGAATACAAAATCACAGGAGGTAAGGAAGACGTCATAGAAGCACGAACGATTCAGAACCTCCTATTGGACAAGTCATTCTCAAACCGTGAAGACCCACTTGACGTGATGCGTAATCACATCATGCTTTCGAAGCAAGAGGAACTACTGTACCGTTCAACAGACTATCGATTCGGAGATTGGGCCGACATAAAACACGATTCCGACGTTGTCATGGGTCGGTTGTTGAACAACCGTATTGGCTACACTCTGAAGGAGGAGATTCCGTTGATTTTGGGGCTTCGACCCCCGCCATGGCGTGGTTCCAATGAGGAACGTCTGCTTGAGATGGTGCCAAAGGATCGTAATGTGGAGCGTAAGGAACTCGAAGTATCCTTCCTTAGGTCGTATGGTTCAGAGCAAGCTGAAAAGGGTAAGCGAGACTTCCGGAATGCAATTGGCAATCTAGATCGTTCGCTTAGTGTAGCCAAGCAGTACAAAGTGGTACCTAACAGGAAGCGTTCGTTGTCATTGTTCCATCGAGTAAGTGACGTTTACGAGCCCATGTCTTTCGAAGAAGCATTAGGGGTATACGTCAATCGTATGGGCCCCATTCGTCTCTATACGATTCGAAATAACGTCACAAGGGCCGTCGAGGAGATTGCTGAAACCTTACGTGCCCTCGAAGACAAGGGTGTGATCGAGAAAGTCATCACTTTGCAACCAGACCCTATCGAGTTCTATGCATCGCCAGAGGATGCACGTCGCTTGCGAGGTTACCGGGAAGAAGATCGCACTCTCCGTATTCTCACACAGAGTGACCCATATTGCAGTCGCTTCATCCAGGAGATACGTTTCGTACTTCGGGACGGTTGGTACCGACCTGTGTTCAAAGGCGTCGATCCAATAGGTCGGATTCTGATGTACAAGGTCAATGATTATCTAGAAATCAAGGATATTCAGGTGCCTCATGCCTACTTAGATGAGTTTGGTATTGAGTTCAATCGACTTTTGGAAAACTTTAGGGATCAACTAATCGATGTTTCAGTCCTCCATAACTTCAACGGCCAAACGATTCCAGAGGCCCCTCCTGAGATTCAGAAACTCGTAGAAACTCTTGGATTCATCCCGATGAACGACCAGCGTAATAGGTACATCCGTGGAGGTGTGGTTGCGACGCGTGAGAAGAGTATCATTCACCGTTCATTGTTCAAGATTCATAATTTGCATCAGGTGACTCGAAAAGAGAATGAGATGAAAGCAGTCATGGAAATGGATGAGGTTAGGGACACTATCGCCTTACGAGGTCGTTGTGAGGTTATGAGGGCTGACCTTGATGCCATGGCTGCAGCGAATCAGTTGCATCAGGGAACAAATCTTCGTCGTCACCTTGTTTGGTCATCCTACGACCATTTCCAACGATTGTTAATGATACGGAATATGCCGGCTCCTGAGGAACTTCAGGACGTTCTTGATGCCTTCACAGAGAATACGGATCCACGTGCTTACATGGAGCGATATGCGATGAAAAGAGCGGAATTCCGTAAGTTGATTCAACCTCTGTTACGTTCGGGTTACATGGTGCAGGACTATCGTGGGGGATTCAAAGTCGTCCATACCAAACCAGAATACGATGTATGGGAAGAAAAGAAATCCTATCTCAAGGATCAGATTCTGAAATACCCTGTAGTTTCCATGAAGCAGATGGAACGCTTGGTAGGGGCATCATTCAAGCCGGAGGAAATTGCCCAAGTACTCCATGATATGGAGGATACAGGAGAGCTCGTCAAAGGATTCCTTACAGTTGATTCTGCGGAGATTCAGTGGGGCCAGCCTGACTTAATTGAAGAGGGTGAATCACTCGATCCGATGCGGGATTTCGTCATGCCTCCTTCAGACCCTCTTCTGCCTTACTTCAGTGGGATGCTTAGAGAGAGATTTGGTTTCGGTTCTGCTTATATCGTCTTCCATAAGGAGGATGCAGTTGCTGCTTTCAAGGCGAACACTCGGGACGATGTGTTCGATATCACGGACTTCAACGGTGATCCAGATACTGAGAGACAGGTACTGCGGGTGATGAAAGAGTTCGCATGGGAACACAACATGCCTCTTGTTGGGCGTATGTTTGAGAAACTCAAGTCGCGGATCGCAAGTCGCTGATGGGCTTGATTAGTCGCATGATATGTCGGTGCATCTCCGGAAGGAGATCGAAAAGGACCAGTGCCATTAGGAACATTGCAAACAAGGAACCGGCCTTAGCCGCGTATGAGTGGGCGAAATCAAACATGGTCACACCCAAGAGGTCCCAGTGAGGATACGTGATATGGAGCCAGACGATACCTGCATTCCGGAATGTGTTCAGGACAAAGATAGTGGGGACAGTTACGAGAAGCGCCCGCATTCTACGTTGCCAGGGGGCAGTCCGAATTGCGAATAGAGCGCCAATGAAAACAGCCATCGATTGGGCTGCAGAACAGGCCATTACGAAACTAACTGTAGGTTGACCTGATGTTTGATCCAACAAGGGTGTATGGAATCCAGCCTCGCCGAGTTGTTGAGTAAGAATCCAACGATTCCCGTCCCACTCGGACCATAGTACATCAGCTGTACCTGTATCTACTAACATGGACCCGATGACATATCCATCGTGCCCAGAAAATGCAAGGAATGAGTTTGCGCTCCATGCTGTAATCCATACGGCTATCACATTGAAAATTGGTACATGAGCCATGATTAGATATGGCCCTGTTGCCAAAGCGATGGCTCCCCTGGCCCATATCAGGGCTTCATCTTCAATTCCCCGAGATATGTTGCGTCCGTCCCATACGGCCACAGCGATTGTGAGGGGAAGACCCGCTGCAGTCATCAGGATTAGTACTGGGTCTTGGATTTCGACGTAATGTGGGACGTCCATGTAAAAGTGCAATCCAATCATAGGCCAACCTATGATCGCAAATATACTACCTTTTGATGAGGCTCGGAAATGCCCGAAACCAAGTAGAATAACTCCAAGCACACCAAACAGGAGTTTGAGTTCCGAATCCTCGATGGCTAACGCGGAGGCGAGGCTACGGAGGGTCTCGATAATCGGGTCTTCCACAACTGTGCGTTTTCCCCAACCTGTAAATAAGCAGCGATGACAGCGAAGGATGATGGACGAGAACACCTCCTTTGACGGTGCAGGCTTCCTTCACTCATACATCTTAGATCTCAAGAGCGCTCTTGATGCAATTGATGAGGATACTGTGGCTACCTTGCTCAGAATGGTTTTGGACACTCGCTCTACTGATGGTAGCATCCACTTCCTAGGCAATGGTGGTAGTGCTGCAACTCCATCTCATAGTGCAGGAGATTGGTCGAAGGAAATCGGCGTTCGAACGATTGCTCACACAGATAATACTGCGATGATGACAGCGTTTGCCAATGACCATGGATATGATCAGATTTTCATTGGTTCTCTTCGCACCTTCCTTAGGCCCGGTGATCTAGTAATCGGATTTAGTGGGAGTGGCAACTCGCCCAACGTAATCAACGGTCTTGAGTATGCGAGGGCGAATGGTGGCCGAACAGTTGGCGTTACGGGTAATTTGAACGGTGCCGGAGCAGGTCGGATTACGGAATATGTGGACCACCTTGTGCACTTCGAGACGGAATCAATGGAGCGTATCGAGGATCTACAACTTGTACTGAATCACATTGTGAAGGAATCCATCAAAGCGATGGACGCCTTGGAGTGATGTCTGAATGAGAGCGCATCGTCATCGTGCATCGTTACTAGATCCCCTTGACTTACCTGATCTTCCGGTTGAATGGGCCGGTCGCATAGCCTACTTGGATCGTGATGGAGTAATCAACGTCGGGAAGGAGACCTACGTCAATAATGTTAGCGAGGTAGAGATGTTGAGAGGTGCAGGCCAGGCGATTGGCGAACTTCGCCGAGCAGGATTCAGGATTGTAATTTGCACAAACCAATCTCCAATCGGTCGTGGTTGGTGGGATCATGAGACATTAGCTGAGATTCATGATTATATCCAAGACAAACTTCTTTCTGAGGATGAGGATGCTCATTTAGATTTGATTCTATATAGCCCGTATGCTCCATGGTTGGGAGCTCATGCTCGCAAGGGGAATCCTGGGATGTTGGAAGCAGGTCGACAATTGGTAGAGGCAGCGGAGAGAGGTCAACAACTCGATGATGAATCGTTCATGGATGCAGAAGCTTACGCAACGTCTGATTTCGATGAGGCTTCTAGTGTGATGGTAGGGGACCGAAGCGTCGATATGGAGGCTGCTTGCGCTTTCGGAGTTCGTGGCATTCAGGTTGATGGAGCCTTGGGAGTCGTAGATGCAATGGATTCCATTTTGATGGATTGAGATAGATGCTCCTCTTCATCGGAATCGATGATACTGATCATCCCAACGGCGGATGTACGACTTGGTCATCTCATATTCTTGCCAAATTTATCGAGGCGGAAGGTGCCGAGATTATTGAACGTCGATTAGTTCGTCTCTGGCCATTTGCTCCGAGAAGGACAAGAGGGAATGGGGCAGTTTGTTTAGTGGT
>PATD01000003.1 GCA_002713585.1 Methanobacteriota archaeon | reverse complement strand
CATCCAAGTAGGCAGTCGGAATTATCCTGGTAACGTCCGCAATTGACATAATCATTGAAACTAAGGATCGTTGGGTGTCTTTCTTAAACCTCATCCTGCTCATTTTGGAGTAAATAATTCTCAAGAAACGATAGATAGAGTCAAAGTTTCACCCACCCCGGCGGGCGCACTTTTCAAACTCGCTTAGATAAAGGCGGAAGCGGGTGGGTAAAAACACTGTACAAATCCGGATTAAGCAAGGAAACTCCCTATTCGGAAGAGTGTTATGTCCAGCCCCTATCTGCGGAATGTGAAACCTATTGGCGAGTACTATGCTGAGGCATTCACAGCAGACAACCAATTCGGTATTGGAATGATATCGAATTGGCTCAGCCTAATTGTTTTGATATGGTTGCTTAGTCTCTCATTTCTAATAATTCGTGCTAATTCAAGCGCTTCAGAGAATCGTTTCATGGCTGTCCTGATTGCTTGTGAAGGATTCAAGGCCGCTTATCACATGAAGAATCTCACACCAAATGGGCATGAATGGTGGTTTATTGATCAATATCTGTGGAACTTCAATACTACGTTCTTCATTTCAGCGCATGTTTGTTCAGTAGCAATGTATCTCTGTTTTCCAATCTATTACAAAGTCAAGCAACTTTCATTTCTCTACAAGCCATTACTCCAAAGGCATGTATGGTACGTAATGCCACTATTGACGATAGTTTTCATGATTATTGCAGCTGATCTCTGGGTATACGAAAATAATGGGTGGATAATTTGTTCAGAAGTAGGTGCACTACCTACGTACGAAATGCAAGTTGGAGTCGTCAGTGCATCGATGCAAGAAACGCTCGATTCAATCGGAACTTGTCCAGGAATTGGCGAATGGGCGTTTGAGGATGTACCAATATTTGGTTTCTTTATGGTTGCTTTTTCCCCATTCGTATCGATTATTGCACTGTTAATCATGCGGACTTCAATGAAACAATTCGAAGTTGAAGAACACCACGACAGTAGTAATCGTTTAACTTCTCGATCCCTATACATTGGATTCCTTGGCAAGGTAATCGGAAATATGCTATTCTTCACTACACTTTTCATTGTCATTCCAATGTTAGGTGGTGGTTTTGGAAATGCACCATCATTCGGTGAAATGCTTGTTAAGGACTTAGCTAACTCTCGAGGATTTACGGATATATTGTATGAATACGCATGGGTATTTACTGGCCTCATGATGCCTTTACCATTTGCATTTGAAGGAATGATGTTTGCATATGCGGCGATGAAAGACACCGTATTAGGTATCGATTCCAAGTTGAGGAAGACATTTCGCAATTCGATTTTCACCGGTTTAGGAGCTATATCATTCCTAGTTGGAAGTGAATTAATGGAGTCATTAATCGGATTCGGAGCCTTAGGAGGAGTATTCCTTGGAGCGGGTATCCTAATTGTTCGTAAACCAATCATTTCTTCTCTAGATCGTTTTAGCAACAAAATCATTCCAACAGCATTAGACGATGTAGAAAACGCATACTTGCAAGCCTACTCTGCCTCTGGGGCAGATGGAGTGATAACTGAGGCTGAGCGTAGAATCCTTCTTGCTACAGCAGATGCTCTGAATATCACACATGAACGAGCAGCAGAACTTGAGGATGGTTTTGATCCTAAAGTGGCAGATAACGCCCCACAAGTAGTTACAGAACCTACTGCAGTCCAACAATGGACTGATGAAGCCGGGCATACTTGGCGTTCAATGGATGATGGAACTGTTATGTGGTGGAATGGTACAGATTGGCAACAGGTGTAACTCACAAGAGTCAAACCACGTATTCATGAGTAAGCCATGAACTCGCAGGATTATGCGACCAAGGCAAATTCTCGGCCTCATCATGGTCTTCGTATTCCTCCCATTGAACACGGGACTCTATCTGAGCCTGCTCGGTGGTGAAGACGCTACGGGTCGAGTGCCCGGAAATATCGCATGCTACATGATTCTCCTATTCATCCTAGGGGCAGTACTCCTGATGACACCCACTCGTCAGCAGAAATACGTCGCTTATCACGAATCTGAATGAAGAATAGCAATTACAAATCTGTGATTCAATATTGTCTCTGGAATACTTTGAACGCTATATCTAATCCCATCCAACGTGGCTTCTGTAGAGGTAACATGAATGCGGCGAGATGCAGCCATCCCCTCCCCAATTGCCTTCCCTACGGCCTCCTTAACCATCCAGTGATACAGCCGCACTGAAGGATCTGCAGACAACAATGATTGCACCTCCTCCGGTGTACAAAACTCCTGCAATGCCCCTTTGGAAAGGTCTCGAAACTTAGGCTCACAGTCGATACCGATTCTTTTTCCCCCAACAAACAATGCAGCCACAGCTAGGGATTCACTATGTGCTATACTAACCGCAATGTCGGATTCCCCATCACAAAACCGTAGTCCGTCTGAAGTCAGATTCAACTCTCCGGATGATGGATTCAAACCCTGCCTTCGAAGTAAATCTATGAGACACAAACGTCCAGCAATGTGCTGATTCCGCCGCTTTGGGACCATTCGAGCAATCTGTGACGGATTGGTCAATGGCAACCCATCGATATCTACGGCCGATTCAGAATCAACCTTCATCCAACAGACATGTACCGATGCCATGCCCGATTCAATCTGACGCGGCCCATCCCGCAGATTATCATCCCCTATCATGCATCAGAGAAGGTGAATCTCTCACCCTCTAGGATTGGAGCCATGCCCTTGAGCCGTAGACCCAAAATATGCATCACCACAGCATTATCCTCGTTAACCACAACCGCGTCATGAATTGTCATGCCTTGATCATCGATACTACGGCGAACAGTCCTCACCCTCAAGGACCCGGAGAAGGAGGTCACATCCATGTCTAGATGACCGATGCCTACAGGTAGAGATTCCAATCCATCTACCTCCATGGATACTAAACCTGCATTCTGTAGGCACCCTTCCACAACCATAGGGAGGAACTCAAGATGCATGCGATGGACTCGAGACTCTCCTGCAAACAATTCTTGATTTGGAAGTTCATCACGGCGGAGGATGTGCCCATCAAGGCCTCGATCTCCATCCACATCTACACCGCCGATAACCCCTCCGTGGACCTGGAATCTAGGGCCATGGAACATCCGTTCATAGACAAAACTCGGACCATGAATTGCTGACGACATGGTCACTTGACCGAGGTTATGATTCCCCACCTGCTCGGCAGAACCACCTGACTTCAGTAATCGGACAACTCCTCGATGATGTATAGTTGGTTCACCAAATATCTCGCCCGAAGAATTTGTGAGATCAGTCTCTAGATGACAACGAATCCAGATATGATCATCATCCTGTCGATCGAATTCTGCCTTAACTCGAATCGATTTGCTATCCTTTGTTACCTTGACTGGAAGTCCGAATTCGACATCATCAAAGCCGTCCACGGCACAAAGTGGCCACAATAGAACAGCACTTTCTGCAAAGGCCTCGAGAGCCATAACTCCAGGCATATATGGGACTCCATCGATAGCGTGATCCTTCAAATGGGGGTGTCGCTCGGAATCTATCACCGTGGAAAAGACCACAGAAGTATAGGGGGCAAGTTCCTCAATGTGACCGATTAACGGGAACCGCATCGGATCTGCAAGAAGGTTTGCCACATTCTGTGGGAGTCGTTGTGGCGGCGGGCGGATGGAATCCTCATCATCAAGTTGACCGAGTCGGCCAGCAATCATGACCATGCGCTTTCCAGAACAAAGAGCCTCATCAGCAAATCTAGAGGCGCCGTCATCTGCCGATATCATATCGATGCCAGCGTGGTCGAACACGGATTCAAGCGAACCCCGTGTTGCCATCCCGACATCAGCCCAAGGAGCCCATGCGATTGCGATTGCTCGCGGGGCCTCTCCATGAGCGGCAATCCGTGCCATCTCTACATCGAGTACCTGGTTAGCTGCACAGTAACCAAATTGCATCGCATTTCCTTGACGACCAGCAATACTAGTGAATACAGAAAGGAAGCGCATGTTTGGAAGATCGTTCTCCAAAGCAGAGGCAAGATTACGCCATCCCTGAATCTTCACTTGGAGAACCCGTTGGAATATCTCCGGATCCTTACGTTCAAAGGGCGTAGAATCCTCGATTCCGGCTCCATGTACGATTCCCGTGACAGGGCCCCATTCCTCACTGACACTATGGAGTGCCGAACAAGTGGATTCACGGTCTGTGACATCCACGCTTACGTAGTTTGCTCGATTTCCAGTTGCTCCGATGGCCTTGAGTGTACTATGAATCTCAAGGCCACGCAACCAACGATTCCAAGAATCGTTCCACTGTTTAAGTGAGACACTGCCATCGTCGCTCTCCTCTATCATCTTCTCACGTAGAGACATACGCTCTGCTTCCAACTCTTCATCTCCAAGATCAAGGAAACGTTCCTGATCGAGATCTAATGAAGACCTTCCGAGCAGGACGAAACGAGCACCGACTCCTTGAGAACGACGGGCGACCTCAATGATGCTACGGGCGGTGACACCCGCACCACCACCTGAGACAACCCAAACATCGTCATCGAGTAAAGGGGTTGATTCCGTTTCCAGTGCCTCCTCATAGAGGCTTAGCCGGTATCGAGTTCCATCCCTCTCTACTGCAACTTCACGTGGTCCACTTTGTTCGAGTAATTCACTTAGGAGCATTTCAGCAAGAGTATCAGGCTCTTCCAATAATCCAGGGTCGAGGTCGACTGCACGTGACCGGAGATGGGGGCGTTCACGCCCATAACTCTTGATTCCACCATGAGCACCTGCTGCAATCGCGTTGAACCGATCACCCCCAATCCCATGACGACCATCAAGAGCTGAAACAGATGCTACAAGCCCATTCTCCACATCACGGAGATCCTCATCCAATCCCTTCAGTATACTGAACAGACCTGAGATAGATTGGTCGAGATGGGCATTTGTAGTCACATCCTCCCAAGGCACGCCTGCAAGACGTACGGGTGCGAGGTGGACTATGCCCGCAGGTGGTGCAATCTCACGAACAATACGTGCAACCTCAAGCATCTGATCAGCATTGGATGGATCCGCTCTAAGGATATCCACCTCCCCATCACGCTCTCGAATTGGGCCAGAGGACACACTTGCATCAAAGAAGACACGGACTGCTTCGATACCACGATCTTCAAGCAACGAGCAGAGTGTCCCTGCAATGCCCCATGCATCATCAGTTACGACAAGAGAACGCCCGGCTAAATCAATCGGAACAGAGTCGCCCCAGGAACATGTTTCTACTTCAACTTGGAAGCGACGGGACTCAACAGGACCNTTCTTCGGCTCCGGTTCAGAAGTAGTATCTTCAATCTCATCTAGGGCCATTTCATTTTCTTCGACNGTAGAAGGTGTTTCAATCACAGCAACCTCTTCAGTTTCTAGAGGTGAAACGANGGCAGGAGTTACCACATCACCACCTTCAATCTCAGAACGGATGTACTGAATGACATGACCGAGAGTAGGATGGTCACGCAGTTGGAAGGACTCATCTACAGACAGGCCGAACTTCGAGCGGAGATCAGCCATAATCTCTGCTTGCTTAATNGAATCAATGCCTAGTTCCCCTTCCATATCCGCATCCATCTCAAGGAACTCTGCTGGATATCCGGTATGTNCCACCACAACTTGAATGACCTCTTCATCCACAGCATCTGTGGATACTGAAACTGGAGTAGTTACGGCCTTTTCCTCGGAATCATTCGCAACAGATATTGATTCCTCTGAAGATGTAATTTCCTCCTCATCGTCCAAATCATCAGAATCCNCCAACGTTGGTTCTAATTCCGTAGAAGAGACACTGTCGAAGGATGCAATGTAACCGATTACATGACCAAGTGTTGGATGTTCTCGAAGTTGGAAGGAATCGTCCACAGGGAGGGAGAACATTCCGCGTAGTTCCGCCATAATCTCTGCTTGCTTGATTGAATCGATTCCAAGCTCGCCCTCCATGTCTGCATCCAACTCAAGGAACTCAGACGGGTATCCCGTCGCTTCCGCNACCACAGAAAGGACTCCAGATTGAATGTCCATGTTTGATGGAGGTGTAGTTGAGGACAGAGTTGACTCAGGTGGAGTAGATGCCTCCGCTGGAACAACTGGATCAGGTACCGGATCAGAGGTGGTTTCTACGGGATGAGAAGTTGCTGGAACAGGTAATAAGACATCAGATATTGAACTCTCAGAGGCTTCGAAAAGGGGAGTATCTCCTTGCACTCCCCCAATGAGATTGTCATCAGGATCAAGATAGGCAACGAACTTACGATCAAGAATACGAAGATGAATATTGGAAGCACCGGAATGCGCTTTGACCCAGGAATCAATCCTGCCCGGAGTGAATCTAGCAGTGTCTGAATTTGCAATCCGGCGTAGGAAGGTTAGCGCTATCTGGCTACCAAAACCAGCCCCGTGCCGCAAGGCGTATCGAACATCATGCTGGCCACCCATACAGAGATTTAGTTCACCCAGAGTAGAATCCACGTCACGGAAGTTCGCAATAGGAGGAAGCCGCCCTGCGGCTAGGCCGCGTATTACAATCGCATCTTCTAATCCAACACCCATTGGGTGTCCAGTGTAGCCCTTCCCGTTCGTGATTAGAATTCGGGAGGCCCCCTCGCCAAAGACAGAGCGTAAAGATGCAACCTCTGCAGAGGCTGAACCACCACGAGGAGGTGTGTATGGTTCGTGCGACATGAAAGTCATATCATCGACAAGATCTGCTCGATTGAGCCCATGTCTTACCTCCATCCTCGCAACAAATCGTTCCATGACCATCGCCGCATGTTCGGTGTCAAGACGAGTCGGATGATATGCGCTGTTTGCGATTTCTGCTCCAAGAACTTCGACGTATGGAGTAACTCCTCTCTCAAGAGAATCATCAGNCCTCTCGATNACGAAGGCAGCCCCTCCCATNCCGAGAAGCATGCCNTGTCGTCTCGCATCGAATGGGAGAGCAACCTCACTCACTTCCGAACCCATTGCATGAGCACCGGCTGCAGCAAATCCAGCACCTATCCAAGGCATCAAGATATCACTGGTTGAATCATCGCCACTGACAATGATTACACGATCGCATCGGNCGGTAGCCATCCAATCCTCTGCGATAGCGAAAGCTGCGGGAGTAGATGCACAAGCGTTGTTAATCGCAAGATTTGGNCCACGAGCACCTATCCAATTAGCAAACTGGCTGTGACCCATTGAGAGAACTTGGAGGAGATANTTACGATCAAAATGGCCCCCTTCGACCTGGCCATTGTTCAGAGCGTGCTCAATCACCTTCTGCAAGCCGGGAAATACGGATGCAAAGATNACACCGGTTCGATCCCGTTCCGCTTCGGGCAAAGACCAGCGTCGAATCATACGCTTTCCGACCCCGTTAACCTGCTCCACAGGCATGAGCGGTAAACCAGCATCTGCAAGTGCCTCAAGACCGGCTGCGAATGCAAGAGANGTCGCGATATCAAACGCGTCGACAAGATGTGGGTCAATGCCATACTGTTCNGCAAGATCGAAGTGCCCGCCTTGGCCTGCAAGCTGCGGGATTGTATCAAGAGTATCGGCAGGNACCAAATTCGCTGTGCCATCCTCCTCCTTCACCAGACGAACAATGCGCTTGTCCAATAAGCGCTGCTTCATCTCTGGAGAAAGTTCTGAAATCAAATTATGACCACTCAGAATTGCATCCCATCCTCCCTCGTCGAAGACCTCGTCAAGACCGGGTAAGCCAAGCGATACTCCCGACACAACAGGATTACCTCGTTGAGGATCCTCTGNCNCAGATGATGTAATTACACCACCATCAACAGGTCGAATGATAGGTTGAACGACTACCCAATCTACCAATTCTTGGATGGTACTGAATGTCGCAGGATCTACATCTGATACCTCATGAATCTGACGAGNCTCGTCGGCAATCATGGCGATTGCCTGTGGTGTCAAACCAATCTCATCAAAGGATACTTGTCCAACAAGGACAGCTTCGGGATAGGAAACATGTTTGGCGATGATTTTGCCAATTGATGCCGCTACTCTTCGTTGAGCTTGGAATTCATCTTCCATCAAACCAGTAGAGGTTACAGCCGAAGANGTAGATGGCTCAAATGTGGTTGGCGAAACAGATGTAACACTACTTTGAGGAAGGGGTCTCGCCCGAAGACGGAGGGCTTCNGCCTCAGCAGAAGAGAGGGTACCTNCCTGCGGCCCATTCGTTCCTTTTGGTCCGGCTTGGAACTCAGGAGTATGAATCGATGATTCAAGACCATGAATCTCGGGAATACGGCCCGCTACGGCCAGCATAGCAAGAGCACCGAGGAAAGACGTAATCCCGCCCGCCTTTGGATGATTAGTGATGTTAACTAAGCAGTCATCGTCATCGATAATCTGACTGGCAAACAAGGCGAGAGCACGCTTCGGCCCAACCTCGAGATAAATGCGGGCACCAGCCTCATGCATAGAACGGACCTGGGAAGTCCATTCCACTGCCGAAGACATCTGAGGTGCGAGTTTCTCTAAGATAGCATCTTTCGCATCCTGACCAGGTTGGACTACATTTGGATAGAATGTGCCATCCACGTTTGCCGAAACAGGAATTGAAGGGAGGGAAATCTCNAGNTNTTCGAGGAAACGGCGGAGCGGCACGTTAGCNGGAGCTACGATGCGGCTGTGGAATGCATGGCTAGTTTGGAGTTGGACAACCGTCGCACCGCCCTCTTCAAAGAGGCGCATCGCCTCACGCATTGGTTCAGTTTCACCAGCGATTACCGTCATCGTAGGGGAATTCTTGTTCGCTGCGATAACGTATCCATCAAGAGAACTGAGTACTGATTCTATGGCATCAAAGGGGGCATTGATCGATGCCATGATACCTCGGTCGGGAACATCCACGCTGCCCATCTCGGTACCTCGTGCCGCCGCAGCCCTGAGTGCGTCCTCAAATCGGAGAATTCCTGATACCATCAGCGCAGCATATTCACCTAGACTATGTCCAGCAACCATGTCTGGACGGATACCATGCTGATTGAGTAAACGCTCCAGCGCAAGGTCGGCTGTCAACATCGCAGGCTGCGTGTACTCCGTCTGCTTGAGTTTCTCCTCTGCAACCGCTATCTCTTGTTTACTAAGTCCAGTTCTCAAAACGAAATCCGAAAGAGGTTCACCGATAATCTCCTCCATTACTAAATCGGCTTCTTTCCAAGTGCTTCCAATGATACCATACCGCATCGAGAGGTCATGGGTCATTCCGACATACTGGCTACCCTGACCGGGATACATGTGTGCAAGAAGTTGGTTGTCTGTAAAAGGAGGAGAATCTGATACGAAGATGAACTGCTTAGCGAGGAAATCCCACTTTGAACGATCATCTAATGAGGATTCAAGCATCGTAAAACGCTTCTCCAAGGTTGCCCATGAATCAGCAACAAGGCCCACGCGAACGCCTTCTGCAACATACCCTTCCGATATCTGAGGCAAGATGGCTGAAAGACGGCGGCCTTCAGGGGAATCATCGAAAGTGGGGCTGCCGTCGAAGATATTACTCCGCACCTCAATGAGGAGGGCCGCCATTGCTTCAATATCGCTAGCGCTCAATAGAAGGAGGCCGCCTTCAATGGCCTGAATCTCCTCCCAGGTCATCGACGCAGATTCCTCGCCAAAGGCCTCTGCCGCCGCCGTGAGTTCCTTCCGATTTAGGTAATCATTCCCGTCGTTATCAAAGGCAGAAGCGTGAGACAAGAACTCATCCCGATTCTTTATCCCATAACGCTTCATCACGCTTGCAAGTACACTGTCAGAAAAGCCTGCGGAGGGTTTCATCAGGTAGGCATCTCGCCTCATTCTCCACTCTGCAGCAAGATTCGCGTGGAACTCAGGATCAAATTGCTCTAAAGCACAATGGAAGTTCGTCCCACCAAAACCAAAGGCACTGATTGAGGCACGACGAGGATGGCTCTTTGGAGAAGGCCAATCTCTCGCTTCTGTAGGGACGAAAAAGGGGATAGAAGACCAATCTAGACTCGTATTCGGATTCACGAACCCGGCAGAGGGAGGCAGTGTCCGGTGGTGAAGAGCAAAGGTCGCCTTGAGAAGGCCTGCTGCACCAGCTGCAGCCTTTAGGTGTCCAATCTGGCTCTTGATTGAGCCAACCCCGACCGAACCGGCCTTCGCATCCCCTCCATACAACTCAGTAAGTGAATTCAGTTCAGTGGCGTCCCCAACAATTGTCGATGTACCGTGAGCTTCGATCATTTCTACTGTCTCAGGGCCGTAGCCTGCCTGTTGGTATGTCCGAGCCAATGCCTGTACCTGGCCACGAGTACTTGGTGCCGTAATCCCCTTACCTCGGCCATCACTACTTCCTCCAAGCCCACGGATTACAGCATAGATTCGATCGCCATCGGAAATAGCATCGTCAAGGCGCTTCAGGATGAATGCACCTGCCCCCTCGCCCATCACAAACCCGTTTGCACCTGCATCGAATGGCGTCGAATGACTTGCTGAAAGAGCACCAATTGCACTGAATTTAGAGTATGTTGCAGGATCCATGGTTCGGTCAGATGCACCTGCAACCATCAGGTCCACTTGGCGTGCTTGAAGGAGGCGAGATGCGTCGAGGATTGCTGCAAATGTGCTTGCACAAGCAGCGTCAGTAGCATAATTCGGACCTTGAAGATCGAGGAGGTTCGCAACTCGCCCTGCGACAACATTCGCGAGTTCTCCGGGCATCGTATCCTCATCAACATGAGGCGTCCCCTCAGAGATTGCTTCCTTGAATGAATCAACGGATTCCGGAGGCATTCCTGCCTCAACCGCCTTCCGTGCGAATGAATCGGCCCATACTCGATGATTAGACAAATTACGATTCTCCCCCCCTAGCGCATTAGCAAATATCACTCCCGTGCGCGCCTTCGGTATCTCAGAACGGGGGTTCTCTCCAAGATAGCCCGCATCCTCTAGAGCTGCAGCGGAGACACTGACTGCCCACTGTTGACTGAGATCAATCTGAGTCAATGAACCGGGGGGAACACGCCATCGTCGCCAATCGAACTCAAAACCCTCAACAAATCCGCCGATCTTGGAATATGTCTTGCCTTCGGGGATATCCTTTGGCCCACCCTCAACCCAATGATCTGCAACTACCCAGCGATGCTCAGGAACTTCTCGAATAGACACATGTGTATCGATAACGTTCTGCCAGAATGTCTCAGCATCGGGCGCATCGGGCAGGATTGCGCCCACTCCAATGATTGCGATTGGCTCAAATGGATCCTGAGGAGATTCATCGAGAGACATATCCGCACCTCAATCGTTGATGCTCTCCGGCACCATAGTGATACTGTAACCACAGTCTACATGCAAAATCTGTCCTGTGACGGCGCCACTCAACGGGCTTGCTAGCCATACGGCGGCTCCAGCTACATCCTGTTGAGTGGTATTCCTACGCAATGGTGAGTTTCGTTCTACGTGATCGAGGATACGGTCGAAGCCAGGAATCCCTCCAGCGGCTAAAGTTCGAATCGGCCCGGCAGAAATCGCATTGACGCGATGACCATCCTCCCCAAGGCGAGCTGCGAGTTCTCTGACCCAAGATTCTAGAGCAGCCTTTGCGATACTCATTACTCCATAATTGGGAACATAACGGGTACTTGCAGCATAAGTTAGAGTGATTGTAGAGGAATCTGGATTCAGGTATGGAACAGCATGACGCATCAGGCGCTGGAGAGAATGTGCACTCACTCTCATTGCAAGATCAATCGAATCCATCTCGTTAAACAACATGTGACGGTCAAAGGTGTCCCTTGGAGCGAATCCGATTGCATGAACTAAGATATCGGCCTTCGCACCTGGTGATTCCTTCTGCCACTCATCGAAGAACTCCTTCGTCTGCTCATCACTGGCAACATCGCAAGGATAGAATGCCTCGATGGCATCAAGTTGATCTTTTAACTGGAAAAGACGACTCCTATAACGCGGCTGGAATCCTAGAATAAGCCTACACCCCGCTTCTGCGAGTCGCTGGCAAATTGCCCAAGCGATAGAATCCTCGGATGCGACCCCGAACACAAGTGCTGTCTTACCCTCTAGTTCCAACATGGAATCGAACGACACCCCCCAATTTCACCACAGGGAGTACCGAAGCCATATGACCGTTGCCGACGGTTGGGTAGGCAATCACCGACATTCGCCATAGAGTGTATCGGGCCAAACTCTGTGCAACATCCACAAAAGGTCTGCAACAGCAGATCGATCCCAACCCAAACCGCCTTCCGAAATAGGCATCTGTAGATGACGGCCCAACTCATTGGTCCTTTTAGGAAGCGTTTTCGGACCAAGGACTGCTCCAGGTCGACGTGGATCATCGAGATAATCTGTCTCCATGAGGAATGGAGTCATATCCTGTATAGCCAATCCTTCCTCAATTATACTCAATACAATACCTTGGATAGATTCCTTGCCCATACTGACTGTAACTGGCAGACCAGAACGGAACGACTCTGTTACATTTGATGGAGCGTAATGTCGGAGAGTGTACTCAACGGGAAGGCCTGCTGAATGGCGAATCTGATTAATCTCAGCAAAGGTATGATCTGCCCGGTCCTCCACGTGGAGTTGAACAGGACACGATCGTTTTGAACACCTATGGAGAACCTCGTGAAGCATCAGATTTACTGCCTCCCAAACCTCATCTTCAACAGGGAAATGAGGCCGCCCCACCTCACCTACTGCAACACAATCTCCGGACTCAAAGTAATCAAGAGCGACATCTACGGCATCAAGATGAATTTTAGTCGCCGCTTCTATTCCCATCGAAGGTATCTGATGCACCCAAGTTACAGGATGTGGACCGAGCACTACCTGCACCTTAAGGCCGATAGAATCGCGTACTTCGTCCGCCATCGCAAGAGTATCGAGATACGCTGAATGGATAGAATCGATAGTGGTCGGCAAGTATTCGAAGTTCGGCTTATGGACTAGAATCATCCGCGTACCCCCTGAACGATGGAAATCACGAGCAGCATCGAGGAATCGGCCTGACCGATCGAGATGAAGATGGCCATCTGTGATTGGGCCCGTCCATTCTACCCCTGACCAGAATTGCTCAGGGTTCTGAATGCCTTCTGCTGACATATAGTCCACTCAGGAATAGAGACGAGAGCGTTCAAATCGGCGCGCCCAGAACTCAGCAGCTCGTTCAGCGATGCGACGACTGAGGGAGTCAAGGAATATGGTCCGACCGTTACGGAAGACGAGAATTTCGACCTCGTGATCCATATCTGCGATGCGAATTGCATCGAGGCGAGCCTCATAGCGTGCTTCTGAGATGCTCTTGACTGCCTTCTCGAGATTGACCCCTGCCGGCATATCGCAACTGGCAGTCATTGGTCCGAACTCGGTGCGAAGGCCCCCATCAGATTCTCCAATACCAAGTAGGAACTCCGAAACAGCCATCCGGGCAAGATCCTCTTTGACAGCTCCATGAACTGTGATTGTGCCCTCCGATGAGTCAATCAGAAGAATGTAGGGTGGCTGACTCATCTGCTTAACTAGAAGATTGCCCGACAACACTGCTCTTGTCTCCTTGACCAATCTCTCATCATCCAATACAACAGAGGTGCGATATCGGAACACTTGGTTCTCAACAGTAATTGTAGGTCCGGCCATCATTCCTCCTCCATGGTAAAGTCCTCGGACTCTGGCAAGCCGCCCAAGGCCTCGAGGACCTCCGGGAGCCTCACCTGAGGGACCGGGACAAGCATGACCTTCTCGTCTCCATCATCAACCTGTCCATCCAAATCGGCCCTCAATTGACTCAACGCACCCCTAAGTCGAGCCGCGAGGCGTTCATGGAGGGCATCCAAAATCGCCTTCGGTACAGATTCCATCTCATTACGCCACCATGCCGCTTGCAAAGATGCGGCGATGTGGAATGAAATACGGTCTGTAGACGGAGGCTCCATTGCAATCGACTTCGCCACCTTCATCACTCGACGATTTGCCCCAATCGCTCGGAGGAGGCTTCTGGCGCGGGTTCTTGAGTCAGCAATCAGTAAGGTCAAATCCACCCATCTTGGATCATCAAAATTAGGTTCAATGCACCATATACGTCGCCCATTAGACCTCGCATACTGAAGGAGGTTGTAGGGCACTGGATCAGGGAAGCAAGCAATATCCGGATCATCCAGAATGAACATCTCTTTGACAACGCGGCCGGATGGACCTAGGTTCGCAATCATGGCATCTCGGACAATGCCTGGAGAATCTGATTCCTCCCTACGCTGATCACTCCATAGGGCAAGGTCCTCGGTTGAGGCGATGAGAGCCAACCCATTCCATTCCACCTCACCTGCATAATTCACGAGGGGGCAATACGGAAGGAGGCGGATGGTACCACCGTTGGGGTCTTTCCAGTCGACCACCTCCCAAGTAAGCAGGGAGGCTGGCTCCATGGGAATCGGCTCTCACTGATTCTGCTCTGCGAGCCAGTCGCGCAACTGATCGATAGACCAACCCATGTCAAAGTATCCTTGGATTGTATTCTCATCCCAGAAAGTGAACTCCTGTAGAGCACGCTCCATCTCGGTCAACTCAGCCGCAGGAGGCCCACGGCCTGGAGGACCACGACTCGGTGGGCCGCGGGACTTCAGTGGCTCGACTGCTTCGCCCTGAGGCAAGAAGTCGTCATCCTCAACGTAATCATCATCATCATCACCGCGCCCGGAGAGCACAACAACAGCGACCACGATGCCGATTAGTATGAGAGCCAAGAGCGCGACTAGCCCAATCATAGCACCACTGAATCCACTCTGATCATCGGATTCCGAAGAGACCACGAAAGTCGTGGATTCATCAAGGACATCTCCGGTCTCATTGTCCACCAACTGATATTGGACGTTGACCAAAGGTGCAGGGAAGTCGCCCATTTTGATACGCCATTCCAGCAGCTCATCAGGCTGAATAACTGGTGAGTTCACAGGAGTGGTAGACTGAGTGGTTCCACTAACCACAGTAACCACCTTGCCAGAAAATGAGCCGGGCTTGTTCCCTGTATTCTGAATTGTAACAATGATTTCCATTGCTTCACCTACTGCTGGCGTCGAATCGGAGAGAAGGACGTTTTGAATCTCAAACGATGCGGCCTCGTAAACGATGTTGAAGGCCCCACCATCGAAGGCGTTCTCATAGGTCCCACCTCCAATCAAAGCATTACCTGCAGAATCCGTTCCTGAAACCCAGAATCGAAGTTCAACACCAGAAAGATCTGCTGGCAATGTGGCATTCCACAGATTCACACAATTAACTGAAGCACGGATTGGGTTGTTACCACTGAAGGTCATAGGAACAGAGAAGTGAGACATCTCAGGGAATGCTTGGTAGAACTCAGTCCAGTTACCGCCATCCTTGAAGTACATCCAGTTTAGGTGGATGTCTCCTTCAATGAGTCGCTGACGCTCCTCAATAAAGGCCTTGACTGACACGCATTCAAACTGAGTTGACGACAATACACCGGCCGGAATCTCGACTGAGTCGCCGTCTGTAATTTCCCATGAACTCAGTTGAGTAGCACGAGGTGCTTCGCTGTCCACATTAACGTAGAACACACTGTCTGCGGATTGGGTTCCATCCGTCGCACCAGCAGGTAGGCCAACAAGTGAGAAGGTGAAAGTGAACTCATTCGTCTGTGTAGGTGCAGGGTGTTGAATGTCGAATGTCCCGTTCTCGAATGGATATTCGTAAATCTGAGACGGAGCGAAAATGAATCCCTTGACGTTGTCAGGGTCTGCCTGCTGTTGCTCGATACGTAGCGTCAACGGCACCTGTGGGTTAATCACAATGCCATCAGAAAGACGCTGAGAAAACGCATACTGGCCGGAGATGCGCAGCATATCCCCTGGATAAACGAATCCTGATTCCCGGTTCCCGACACTCGGCGTGATGTAGCCAATTGTATCTTCAACGGAGAAGGACGAGCGATCCAACTTGAAGTCGTCCGAATAGGACACCTTCTGGACATAGTTTCCTGCTCCACCAGATGTTGTAGTCCAACCACCATTGTTAGGGTCAAAGTCAGTGACTTCTACAACAGGCGTCCGAACTCCATTCAATGTGGTAACAGACCACTCAAACACAATCGGAATGTCGAGGATGAATTGTGTTTCAAATGGATCGAGAAGGATGCCACCATCTAAGCGACGCATTTCTGCACCCTGCCCATCCTCAACTAAATCGAGGACCTTGATCCAATCGCTATCAGTCCATGCAGTGTCATTAGATGGAGTGTAATGGATTACCATGTCACCTGCATTAATCGGGTTGAGATTAATGCGGACCTCTGCAATATCTCCCCAACCGTTTGGATCGGCCCCTTGAACGCGCAAGTGGTAGGTATTACCAGCGTACATCGTAGTGTTCGCACTGGTTAGGCTAGTTCCGAAATCATCCTGAATACGGATGGAGGTCACACTAGGTTGGCTACTTTCCATTGCCTGATAGGTCACCAGATCAAATGAGATGCCGGGCCCACCCGCACCGTTGACAGAGTTTCCACCGACGTCGGTGCCAGAGACGAAGAGGCTCACCAATGGACTATTCATTAGCCCCTGGTTCGCAATATCGCTGATACACGCAGCACCTTGATTGTCAATTGTGTATTCTGACTCGTTCAACACATTAGTACGAACCAAAGGAACCTGCGCATACTCGCCAACATCTGCAACTCGATCGAGATTAGTGTCATGATCTTTCTCGACCCAGTAGTTGAGCGTGAGAGTTTCTGGAGCAATTGGGTTATCTCGAGCGATTACACGGAAGGTCTGGCATGAACTTGCTGGAATCCATGTGTTATCTGTGAGTTCACGCCAGTTCGCCCCATCCATCACACTGATGTTCACTAGTTGTGGAGGCAATGGGTCCATCGAAACCTGCATGCGGATTGCACAGTCAGAATCAGGACTCAACTCCGAAGGAGGGCACACTGTATCGCCACCAGTAAAATTGGCAATCATGAAGCGATAGGTGCGAGCGCCTGCCGTCTGAGTAGGCAAGGATGGTGTCCAAGTGAAATCACCATCAACGAATCCGTTTCGACGATCGACTTCATCCCACTCCTCAGATTCAAGATTAGAGGTATTGAGTTCCTCAAGGACAAGGGCGTAGCTTGCTGGATCTGGGGCTATCGTGAGATCTTCAAAGCGAACCTTACCGGTCAATACTAGGCTCTGGCTACTCTTTACATCCATCAAATCTGTCTGCTCAACGCCAGCCTGATTATAGACACTAAAATCAGTGATCCCTGCATCATTCTCTACAGCATTCCCCTCTGTAGGGGATAGGGACGCAGCAGCAGGTAGACCGATGACTCCGGAGTCACTAATCGAGGATGCGTAAATCATGACTGACGCCGTATCATCCCAATCAGATGAGACACGGAAGCGCCAGTTGACCTGCATGGGTGTCGTTGCACTCATTACGCTCACAGATAGATCAATACCGTCAACAGGATCGCTAACTTCCCAGAATGTATCATTCGACAGAGTATATTGTAACTCGATATTCCCTCGTGGAGATTCCATCAACAGAGAAGCACCAGCAATAGACTGCCCTTGGGCAGATACAGAATGAGTTGTTACAATCTCGTAGATGTTTCCGTCATCGTATAGTCCAGTGAAACCATTTGTCAGAGAAATAGTACTCGAATGACCCATACTTGTCGTAATACTAAGGGTGTCAAGTAAGATCGAACCCCCTGTAGAGGAGGTGAATGTCAATGGAACATTCACATTTCCTGTGGTTGCAGTGCCCATAGCAACACCCTGTGATAATTCACGGGCCAGATAGTTCCCATCCGTAATGACGCGGTTCCAATCGTAGTTTACAACGAGATCAGTGAAAGTAATCGACTGACCAGGTGTGGCATTTTGACTTGATACCTTCATCCTGAACTGAATCCATTCATTACCAAACTCGTCAACATCGGAAGTTGGAACGACCGATGAATCGTAATCAAGGAGCGTGTTAAGTGCATCCGCAAAATCACTGAGAGGATCTGAAATAATCTGTGGACTGAGTTGAGGTAAATCGTCAATCGTATTCAGCAACTCCTCTTGAGCAGCTGCAGCCACATAGATTTCAACATCAGACATTTGATTCTGCATGAACCCGATTTGAGCATTTGTAACATCAGCACCTCTCGGAAGCATGAAGGTAGCACCTTGGCCGACGCCTCCCGCAGTGACGCTGACTGTAGAGGTATCAGAACCAATGGATACACCGCCTACCGATCCTGTACGGTATTGGGTCTGCTCACCCAGTGCACCAAAGGCAGGCTCGATGATACCCCACTCAACATCACCATCACCCGCTACATCGAGGCGGACCTCCTCAGCATGGTGGGCGAAACGGAGATCAGCATGGACCCCGGTGACTTCACATTGAACACTGGAATAGTTCACAAGGAGTCCAAAACCATTGGTCATCGCAGTCAGATCGTTCCAAACTCCTGGAGTCAAACTAATCATCCCCATGCCACCCGCAGCGGCAGAATTGCTTGGGATAAGCGACATCGACGGTGTATTGGCCGGACAATCATCGGAGATAATCGGCCTTATCGCAGTAATTGGTTTGGCAAATGTGGAACGCTCGGAAGGCGGATTGTAGGATTCGTCCACCCATACTGGTGAAATTCCCAAACCCGAGGGGCTTGAAGGACTACTTGTCCACGAACCTGCTTGCTGGTATCCATTCTCACCGAAAACCATTGCTGAAGTGTTGAAACCAGTAGTATACCGAGTCCCAATATTGAATCCAAATAGTTCTGGTGAATTGAGTTGATTAGCTCCAGAATTGAAGTTGAATCTGAGATCTATTGCAGAATGGTCGCCAGTGTCGATATCCCAGAGTTCTATAATCGAACCACTCAGGCCAGACATCGAACTACCGTGGCGGTCCGCGATAATGTTCGTCGTCCCCGGTTCAAGAACGTCGACTGTCAACTGCCCATCACCGGTGACTTCTGCTTCCATATTGAGGAAACCGAATCCATTAGGCGATTCTCCGCCTTGTGCATCGGTGTTAGAAAAGGTTCTGAAAGTAACAGAACCCGAAGATGGCAACGCATCTCCAACTCGAAGACCATCAATATACCAGCCTTGAAGATCTGCCGAAACTGGTGGATCACTGATGTCGTTCTTCTCAAGAACGAACTTCAGACGAACGTATTCCGTCTCATAACTCGAAAGGTCGAGTCCAACCGTTGCCCATCCTGCATTAGAAGCAGTCTGACTATTGTTTGAAGTTCCGCCAATCATAGTCGCGCCAGTTGGGAAAGAGTACTTGTTACACTTTGTCGTAATCTGATTAACAGAGGTCCCACGAGTAAACATCCCATTGCCATTTGAAACACCAGTAGTATTGGATTGATCGAATGGAAGGAACTCAAAGGCACCCCATGAGGAACCATCAGTTGATGACTGAACCATAACATAGGCGCAATCCTCGTAGTAGAAAGATGAGGAAGGGGCATTTCGATAGTACAAATTATGCAAGGATTGGAACGAAGCTTGAGACTTACCTGCCCAGACATAGATGGAATCAGTGGTAAGTTCGTAAGTGTAGGCACCAATTTCATTCCGGTAGTTCATTGAATCGAAATCCGTACCGTAGCACCAATCACCAGAACCACACTTAGGAATTGGGAAACCCGCTTCGGTCGTACCTCGTTCCCAGTTATTCTCTTGGAAACCATTGATTGCAGGACCTAAAGTGAAAGGTACTGGGGACTCAAAGTCCTGGTTGTAACCTAAACTCTGGAGAGCTAGGGTCTCATCCTGTACTGAAAAATCGTTAGAGGTTGAATAGAGAGTGAAACCCCCATTGTATTGAGGATCCCAAAGATAGGAGCCGAGGCTTGTAGAATGGGCATCATATCGATCATAGTTATCGTATTCCAGGTATTGTGTCCCAACAACCATTGCCGCCGCATTGACTGTTTCCCCTTCTGGGAGAAGAATCGAACCAGAAGTCGAATCAAGATAGTTAGAGGAATCATCTAACTCAACAATTGCTTGGCTCTGGCCATTGGAATATGTAGAGACGGATGCGGCCTGTGATAGGCCCATTGTCATCATTAGCATAGTCAGCACAATAGCCATAGTTCTCTTGGTGCGATTGATTGATTCACTGGTCATCTTCCATCACATACCCAAAGGTGGGTGGCTAATCCACGGTTGGATGGCTTAAAACACCACTCGTTCGCGGTGCCCTCTGGAATGTGACATGATACGGCTGAATCCTCATCTCAGATGTCGACTCAACCACTGATTCAAATCAGAGGAAGATACAGTGCATTTCCATGTCGGAACCATACTCGACTGAACCTGTGACCAAGATGGATGAGGTATTTCCACAGCATACGAACGCCTACAACACCCTATTCGGAGGGCGTCTGCTCAGCATCATGGACACTGCAGCAGGTATGGCATCGAGTAAATTCGCCCATCGTGAGTTCGTTACAGTATCGGTAGACGCACTCAAATTCAAAAGACCAGCATATCAAGGGGACCTCATTGAGACGACGGCGAAAGTTGTGCATACTAGCACCCACACAGCAGGCGTATACGTCGTAGCAAAGAGATTGAACCGCAGCGAATGGGAACGTGAGGAAATCTGTGCGGGCTTCTTCTTCATGGTTGCAATTGACTCACAGATGCGCCCAATTCCTATTCCCCAATTCACCCCCGAAACTGATGAAGACAAACAATTCTGGAATCGAGCACAGACTGCTCGAGATGCAATGAAGGCGAACCCATCTTGACGCAATCATTGAATCAGGGTTGAATGTCCCGCGAACTATGGCTGTCCTGAATGTTCTGTGTGTGAGTACCGAGGACTTTGCAAGAAACCTTGGAAAACGGACTGATGATCGTGACGTTGAATCCTATATCCACAAGGAAATGAGGAATGAACAACAGGATGCCTTGACCTTTCTTAGACCACGAAAGCATCCAGAGCGAATTCGGCCCCTACTAGCTGCTCTTGACATCTCGGACGCCGGCATAATTCAAGTCCAGCGTATTGATGCAGCACTAGGCGAAGTGCTTGTCGCGACTTCTGTCGCGGGCCTCCGTAATGGTGCCCTGGTTATCGATCCAGATGAAGGTGAGTGGGTTGATCCCGACCAACTGAGTACAATCATCAAACAAGCCGGTCTTGATGGATGGCAGATTATGTCGGCTGTCGATGTACACGCGATTCGAGAACATGCTTGGGAAACTCTCGATAAGAAACAGAATGATTCAGAAAATTCCACAGATGCGCCTCTCGCGATACCTGTGGACCAGAACTTCAGTGTGAAGGGAGTCGGACTCGTTGCGATTGGGACGGTGCAAACCGGAGTTGTCAACAAACACGACAACTTAGTGACAGCTCCTGGGGGCGATACTGGGGTGGTTCGATCCCTTCAGGTCATGGATGTGGATGTTGATACCGCCTATTCAGGAGACCGTGTCGGTGTCGCTCTCCGGAATATGAAGGAGAATGCACTTTCACGAGGAATCATTCTGACAAGACCCGAAGATGTTGGACACATCGAGGTGCATTCCAGTAGTTCTATTCAGATAGAAAAGGCTCCATTCCAAAAACGTTCAATCGAGGAGGGCACCGTTATTCATGCCTCGATGGATCTCCAATTCGTCGTTGGCCGATGTAAAGACGTTGGTGAACGAATTCACGTTGATTGGGACGCACCTATGCTCGTTCGAACTGGTGCTTCGAGGCGCCTTATCTTAAGCCAGTTAGATGCTGGATCAATGAGAATTCTTGGCTATGCTATCAATATCCAATCCGAGTGAAACGGCGTTAACACGTTGACCAATAAAAGGGAACATCCGCACTTGAAAATGATAAATTGTATAAGTGCAAAGAGAACATCTTCCCTCTGGATGCACTCTGAAGACGAGCCCCTGCGGGCTCGGTCGGATGGAGAGGGGGCCGAATCCTTCGGCAACTTCCGTCTGACCGGGATGGACGGGCGGTTACGCACAGTCCTCACCGAAGAGGCGCTACGCTTGGAACGGAGCGATGGTAGGGGGATTCGAATCCAGATTAAATCAATAATCTCACTTCGCCTCATTCCTATTGCACCTGTTCCAAATGGATTTGCTGTGCTATCTGCTCTCCTCCTACTGTATGGACTTCGAATTGCACCCCCTTCGTTGATGCCCTATACGACTGCTGGGTCCGTCCTCACACTTGGCCTCTGGATGCTGTTAAGGACGGATACCATCGTAATCGAGACCGCGATTGGTGACCGACACAGACTCCAAGGCAACAGTGAATCACTCAAGCGACTGAAGCGTTATCTCGATCTAATGATGGATGGATCAACGCTTGAATTAGCTCAAGAGGAATTACGAATCGATCGCCCTACTGCAACACCATTCACCATCGATCTCGATACGCAACAATCCAATGAGAAAAATCTAGCTGATGCTCTCGCAGCCCACGTCAACATAGGCGGATTCCTAAACACTGATTCGGATTTTCAAACTCCTCTTTCGGATCAGCCTAGCATTTCCACTCCATCTTTCATGAGTGATTGGAGAGACAGCCTCCCTAGTTCTGAAGAAACAAGTTACGGAATGTTTGGAGAAGCACAACGAAATCGCGCTGCAGATGCGCTTCGGACAAGTCAATCCGAGGTAAGGACCGCCTCATCCGCTTTCGAAGCGCCTCCAGCATCCATTGACACAGATACTGGAGGAATATTCGGATCACTCTTCGACGAGCCGGCAACAACCTCCACTCCTGTACCGGAATACAGCCGGCCGAGCATCGAAGACGATCTTGCCTCAGCGAGACGGAGCTACGATGAATTCAGTATGAATGCACCTTCGCAAAACACAGGCCTACTTCCAGCCCCTGTCCCAACACCAGTCGAACGCCCACTGAGCAGTAGTCAGATGATTCGCCGTGCTCAGAATGAATTCGGACCCTTTGATTCAGCGGCACTGCCGGCACCTTCTACAGATGCTGTGCGTGACGAATGTCGAACAGATGGATTAGTTGCCTCAGCGAGACGCATCGAAATTCAAGATATTGATGTGATTGATGCGGAGATTATCGAAGATAAAACAACAGATCCATTACTCGAAGAGAGGCCTATGATTCTCAGGATGCTGCAGGGCGGTGAGAAGAAGGGGCGTATCTTAATCCGCCCAAGAAAGCCCAGTCCTAGCCGCACGATTCTCGGATTAGTACCCCCATTTCGACAGCGTGCAGTCCGACGCAGGGCAATGTCGATTCTAAGACTTAGAAGTGACCAAGAGCATCAAGCTCAACGCGTCGAACACCTCCAAGATTCCATTCGAAGCGAGGGCTCTGACCATTCGGTCAATGACGGAGTGACTAGAGCTATGGATAGCATCAATGCTACACTAGACCAAAACCAAATCGCACCTCCAGAAAGTATCACATTGGCCGAAATGAAGCCTACTCGCCCGGACGGGAAGGAGAGTCAGTATCCTGGCCTTCGTCGATTCGGATGATTAGGCCCCAATAATTCGACGAAAGCGATCCAATCGAGCATGGTAGGTACCACGGTCTAATTTGACCATTGGAGCAGTCCCAAATCCACCCACTACGAAAGAGGCGGCGACTGTCGCATGAATCAGTGCATCTCGGAAATCTGTCTCTGATGGATTCTCCACGCCACTTTCGGCCAAGCAAGCCATCACCGTACCTGCGAATGTATCTCCACAACCAGTAGGATCAATGACATCTCTTGATGGGTAGGCGGGCATTGCAATCGTGTAACCATCGGCAATCATTAGAAGACCGTGCTCCCCTTTCTTCGCCACAAGAATCGGTGGACCCCGGCCTGCTTCAGCGCCACCTGAAAGTGCTGAACCGTCGCGAACAGACCGCATCGCAAGTACTAAATTTGGTTCCTCTGCCAACATTCGTACTTCGGCTTCATTCAGGAATGCGATGTCTGCACGTCGTAGGACCGAGGATAGCGCCTCTCGCTCAATATCAATCCAGAGATTCATTGAATCAACAGCGACAAGAGATGGAGATTCCATCTGGTCGATTACAGATGCCTGAATGGCAGGATGGATGTTAGCACAGAATAGATAGGGGGCAGAACGCCATTCTTCTGGGACCTTCGGATTGAAGACCTGCAGAACATTGAGATCCGTGTTCAGTGTCTCAGCCTGATCCATCGTCCCTTCATAACGCCCTGACCATCTGAAGGTCAAGCCGTCAAGGGTCTCGATTCCTGTTAAATCGAGGTTGCGTGATTTGAGTATCTCCAAATCAGATGGTTCTACATCCTGTCCAACCACACTAACCAAACCCACGCGCCCCTCTTGATGAAGAACGCGTGACGCTGCAAGACCTGCATGCACCGCAGCACCGCCCAATGTATCTTCCACCGTGCCATGAGATGTAGAAATAGTATCGTAGCCAAAACTTCCAACAAGAACGAGGTCCAACACTCAAACCCCCAATAAGTTAGGATGCTCCTCAAGATACCGGATTGTTACACGGCGATCGAGGAAATCCCTCTCATCAAGTATAGCTCGATGTAATGGAACGACTGTATCGACACCATCTAGGATGGTCTCCGACAGGACAGCACGGCTTCTCCTGATTGCTTGATTCCGATCCTCACCCCATACGATAACCTTCGCAAGGAGAGAATCAAAGCATCCAGGCATATCATATCCAATATGCGCATGAGTGTCGACCCGAACACCGACTCCCCCAGGAAAATGACATTCCCAAAGCCGGCCTGGAGAGGGTATGAATGTGTGAGGGTCCTCTGCATTAATCCTGAATTGGATTGCATGCCCTGTGAAATCAATCTCATTCTGACTCAAAGGTAATGCCTCACCTGATGCGACACGGATTCCTAATTCCACAAGGTCATGACCAGTAATGGCCTCTGTGACAGTATGCTCGACCTGCACACGAGGATTGACCTCGAGGAAGTAAAAATCACCATGAGCATCCCGCAGGAACTCAAAGGTCGCGAGACCGCTGTATCCTACTGCCTCCGCCCCAGCACAGACCTTAGCACCGATATCGGCACGGACTTCTTCGTCTAACCATGGACCTTCCTCAAGCAACTTCTGATGACGGCGTTGGATGCTACAAAATCGCTCTCCAAAGTGAATTGCCCGCTTACCGTCAGCGAGAACCTGAAACTCGACGTGTTGTGCACCCTCGATGTACTTCTCGACAAACACACGATCATCACCAAATGCACTCCTAGCGCGTGATTGACATAGGTTGAGAGCCGACGTGAATTCGCCCGCCTCATGAACAATCTGCATCCCAATGCCACCGCCACCCGCGGCTGCTTTGATGATTACAGGGTATCCTATCTCCTCTGCAAGTAAGATTGCTTCCTCAGAGGTCGATACCGGTTCGCTGCTACCTTTAGCCACAGGGAGGCCAGCGGCCTCCATCGCTTTCCGGGCCTCAATCTTGTCACCAAGAAGTCGTATCACATCGGATGAAGGGCCAATGAATGTGATCCCCTCCTCCTCCAAACGGCGTACGAAATCTGCATTCTCAGCGAGAAAACCGTAGCCAGGATGAACTGCGTCCACACCCATACTCTTGGCCGCGGCTATGACTGCCTCGATATCAAGATATGAATCTAAAGGATTGTCTCGAAGAATCCCACGAGCGTCATCTGCAAATCGAACTGGCAATGAAAGGCGATCTTCGCGACCGTGAATCATACAGACCTCGATACCAAGACTTCGCAACGCGCGCCCAATTCTAAGCGCGATTTCTCCTCGATTCGCAACGAGGACCCGGTGGAACATACCTCGTCGAAGGACGATTCGGTTGATGATAAAATCGGGTCAGTAGACATCACGGAGATAGCGCTTCTCGTCCTTCATCATCCGCTGCTCGACGTACGCCGCTGCGTCGGCATCTGACATGCCGCCGTGTTCAGCGCAAATTGAAATTAGAGTACGGTGGACATCCTTCGCCATACGTAACTTATCTCCACAGACATAGAAGTAGCCACCCGCATCTATACGGGACCATATCTCCGCACCATGCTTGGCCATCAAATGCTGGACGTATACTTTCTCAGAACCTTCACGGGACCAAGCAAGATCAATTCGTTCAATGGCGCCACCCTCCATCCATGCCTCGATTTCATCACGATAGTAGAATTCGCCCGCTTCGGTCCAATCCCCGAAGAACAACCAGTTACGGCCCGTGGCCCCGTCAGATACTCTTTGTTGGAGGAAGGCACGGAATGGAGCGATTCCGGTTCCAGGACCAACCATAATAATGTCCGTTGAGACATCCGCCGGAAGCACGAAACTCCTTGTTGGAGACATGAATACTGGAACTGATGAACCACCTTCTGGGCATCGATCCGCAAGATAGCCTGTTGTCAGACCCGTGCGATCCCGACCATGGTGAGAATACCGGACAATGCCAACTGTAAGATGGACTGTTCCAGGCTCATGATCTGGGCTTGATGCAATTGAATACAAGCGAGGTTTGAGGGTATCCACCGCATCAATGAACTCCTGAGCCCCAAGATTGAGAGAAGGCATATCCTCGAAGAGGTCAACATAGTCACGAGACCATATGTAATCCTCCATGGCGGCATCATCGTTGACGAGGCTGGACCATAGTGCAAACTCTGGGTCATCTACTGGCCCAAGTGGAGCATATCCTTCCGGATAATCATCATCTTCATCACTCATCCATTGCTCAAGTATGAATCCATCAGAATCCAATCGAGTTCGGGATACAATCTGCATTTTTACACTACCACCTGAATCTGAGAAATGTGTCGAAAGACCCTGGATGAAACGCTTAGAGAGACGATGTATCTCGGACTTGGTGAGGAGCGCATCCCGCAGAGTCATCTCCTCATCCTTGACTACAACCATCTGATCCGGAGGGCAACCAAGACGTTCAATGGTGAGATCGACGAGATCCGGAGGGCAAGTCGGGAAGACACCCAATGCATCACCGGCCTTGTACTCAAGACCAGAATCACCGAGATCAAACACGATATGGCGCGTCTCTTTCAGCGACCCTTCGCCGTTGAGCACGTAATTCACGTTAATCTTTGAAGGATAGGGGTTCTTGTTTGAGTACTCTGCCATGGAATCGCACCCGATTCGAAGGGGCCCGCTATCGGTATTTGAAGGGCTTCACCTAATATCTCGTAGGAGCGGTTGAATCAAATGCTGGATAGAAAAGCAAACCGTATGGCGTCCTCACTCCGATTCATCGGTTCAGGCAACGCCTTCTGCCCACCAGGGCGCTTCCATTCCTGCGTCGTCCTCGACGAAACCGTCCTGATTGATGCACCCCCCACAATTCTACCTCAGTTACACGCCGCCGGCATATCCTCGGCAGCCATTACTGATCTGATGATTACCCATTGGCACGGAGACCATGTCTTTGGACTCCCATTCTTACTTCTTGAACGAAGATTCATCACCGACAGAGATGGAGTTGAACGGCTGCGAATACATCTGAAAGCAAGTGGAGTAGAGCGAATGAAGTCCATCTGTGAATTAGCATTCCCCGGAACCTTACTTCCCGTCATCGAAGAACGTGTGGAATGGGTTGTCAACGATGTTGGTGAAGTCGGCCAATGGTCATACGAGCGATTTCCTGTATTCCACACGCCGGCGACGGAACCGCACGGCTACATGCTTCGAGATAGTAACGGATTCACGCTCCTACATACAGGTGATTCAGGCCCTTGCGAAACCATAGATCAAAGGAGGCCTGAAGCTGATGCTGTAATTCTAGAAATGGGAGTCCCAGATGGAGCTGAATTCCCCCACCACCACCGCCCAACCGATATCGCTCGCGTAGCCGAAGCCGATTCAAAACGAACCTTTCTCATCACTCACAGCTATGCATCTGGAGCCGGAGTTCCAATTGGATTCAAGATGCCAGCTCTACCTCCGAACGCAATCCAAGTAGAAGATGGTCAGAAATATCATCTGGAACCTGGAAACGTCACACTGGATGATTGAAAAGTGATAATTTAAATCCCCTCAGATACAGAAAAATATGGTTTCCTTTCATTTCTTAATGGGCACAATTAAGTCATTGACGCGGGTGTGAGGCAAGTCCCTTTGCCCTATCCCGGGACCACCCGTGGACATGGGCTTGGATTTTGAGTGATTGAAATGACGAACATCTTTGAAGCGGCGAGTCGTTCAAACTCAATGTTCTCTGATCGTCGAGTCTTTGACCCCCGTCACTCGCCCTCGACACTCCGTCATCGAGATGCACAAGTGCACGCCATGGTGCTCAACCTCGCAGATGCTCTTGAAGGGCACATCCCAGGCAACATGATTCTCTACGGTCCAACAGGTGCAGGGAAGACTGCAGCGGCTCGATTTGTAATCCAGCAACTCGAGGAACGAGCAGAAGCAATTGGTAGCAGTGTGACATCACATGAGGTAAATGCCCAGCATACTAACACCCGATATAGGGTGCTACATAGTATCGCCACCCGGCTCTGGGAGAAGGGCGATGTCACTATCCCATTCACCGGATGGCCTGCTGACAGAGTCCTTGAGGAAACGGTTCGTCGCATGGATCGCCGATCAGGTGTTCACGTCATTGTTCTCGACGAAATGGACCGCCTTGCAACACAATCCGAGGAACAGTTGCTCTACGACCTAACTACCCTGAACGTACTTCTGAGCACAGCACGAGCCTCGATCATTGGAATCAGTAACAACTTCTCATTTACCGACTCACTGGCTGGCCCCATACGTTCACGACTAGCAGCAGAAGATATTGTGTTCACACCCTACACTGCTGATCAAGTCAACGATATTCTGATTGATCGAGCAAAAGACGGCCTCCACGAAGGTGCCTGGGATGAATCCGGGATTCGGTTGTGTGCAGACCTCGCAGCGAAGGAGCATGGCGATGCAAGAAGGGCAATCGACCTTCTCCGCGTGTCCGCGCAACGAGCAGAGATTAGTGATGCGAACAGTATCAATATCGAACATGTGATCAGTGCTCAAGCTCAGATGGAACAGGATCGCGCCATCACACTCATGCAGGGCCTCCCTGAGCACCAGAAATTGATTCTGATGTCTATCCTCATCAATCAGAGAAACGGTGTTCATACCCAGAATAGTGGAACTATCTGGGAAACCTACACCCAAGCCTGCTCACGCGCGGGCTTCAGACCATTGACATCACGACGTGTATCCACAATCATCAACGAGTTTGATTCTGCAGGCCTCGCACATGTGAGGAATGTCTTCCTAGGTCGTCATGGAAGGACGAAGCATGTGTATAGCCTCATTCCAAAAGGAGTCGATGCAATACAAATCCTCTCTCAAGATAATCCTGGCCTTGAAGCGGCATCCAAGGGTACCTACAAACTCCAGAAAAGGCTTGGATAAGACGTCGCCTTATCCGGCAACGGTTAAGACGACCTCTCCGGTCGAACGGTCATGGCGGATGATACGGTCGACGAGGTTAAACCCTCCTTCATTCCAGAATCGCCCACCCTTGGGCGCATCCTGACGAGTATCGGTATCTGGGCCCTGCTCGTCGATGTGATCAATATCCTGTATGGTGCATATGCTGCAGGACAGAAAGTTGTCTGGGCTGGCTTCCTAACGTATGGATACCTTGCAGACAACACACACGTAACTCACGATGGAACCGTTGTCAGTCCAGGTGACATGGTGTTCACCGCCATAGCTCTCGTCTGCCTTGGACTCGGATTCATGATTTTACAATCCACTGAAGAAAATGGGTTTGTCGGATGGTTGCAGAGTTTCCTTACCGCCGACCGCTGGACTCCTTTCTTCGACGCCAGCAATGGAACCAACAAGATGATTGGTAACTGGATGACTTTGATTGGACTCATCTTTTATTTCGGATGGTCTGGAATGAATATGACTTGGGTCGACCCAGGTGTGTACGCGATTACTATCCCCCTAATCGGATTCGGTCTAATGTTGCCACACCTCGATTCTGACGCAGAAAATGCTTGACTATCTGTGTCCAGCACGACCAAGAATTGCATCGATGATGCCTTGTCCGACACCCAACCAGATTGCAATACTCCAGAGAATTCGAATTCGTGACCAAGGTACAACGAACATGGCAATTCCCACGAACATGCCTAATAGAGCAATAGGCGGGTAGCTATACCAAAGCAGCTTGACGGCAAGGGACCATAATCCCAACATAGGAAGTAGGAGGGATACGATAGCCCCATCAGAGATGAAATCGTGATTCATTGTCAAACGTTCAGGTGTCTTAATTCCGCGGAGTCCGTATCGTCGAACAATTCTGAAATGAGCGCGAGCATCTCGGTATCTCTTCTTGAGAAATCGTAAGAGTCCCTCCTCTGCTACATGTTGAACCGTCGCTTCNGGGACGTAGAGAATGGTCCCCCCACCCTGGATCATTCGAATACTGACCTCCATGTCCTCTGCGTGAAACCAATCAGGAGAAAATCCCCCAATTGAACGAAGTATATCAGCACGAAACATGGAGCATGGGCCATTGGCAAGTGATACGATTTTATCGCGATTCGCATACTTCTTTGCAATNCTCTCGGAACGAAGGCGGGAAATGCGACTTGATCCCGAATCAAATACAGTCCTACCTGTCAAGGCAACTACTTCTTCGCCTTCTAGACCTGACAAGCCAGTAAGCATTGTACTAATCCAGTTAGAATCGGGGCGGCAATCAATATCTGTAATTGCAATCCATTCACCAGCCGCCTCATTCACCGCATGATTACGGCCGGCAGAAAGGCCCAATCTTCCTTGACTCCGAACAAGAAGTTCGAGATCACTTTCTTTAGGTGGTAAAAATGACTGCATCCGTTCCAATGTTGCATCATTTGAACCATCATCCACCGCTATAATCTGCAACGGGCGATGATCCTGAGCACAAAGCGAGGAAAGACAATCCTCCACCCAATCCTCAGCATCACGTGCACATACAGTGATAGTGATGAGCATCACTTCGACTCCGTTGACTGGAACGCATCAAGAAAACGGCGAGCCCTATATTTGGCNGCTAAATCCACACGACGGACGACGAGTCCCTCTCCAGGCTGGCCNTACATGATGACTGTACCAAGAGGGCAGATTAGAATCAAAGGAATAGGAGAAAGATCCTCCTCTCCTTCAACATCGATGACCGTGGGCCCATTCCAAGCCATGGCATCTCGACAAGCATCGTACATAGATCGCGTCAGCGTTCCTGCAGGGTTGACCGCATGGAAGCGTTTAGACTCATCTAAATTAATCCGAGATGAGGGACTCCATTCCTGCCTTTTCGTACGGCCATCGATGACAGCGATGCGCGGAATATGGCCATTCTCTTCAAGAGAAAGAACGGTGACGTCTCCAACAGCGACAATCATGGATTTATCCTTCACAGTCGAAAGAGCGGATTCAAGGGCGATGGATGGATTATCCTCTGGACCCTTGTGCAAAGTTCCCAACGGTTGCTTCAATTCCTCATCAAGAACTGCAGGCATCTGAAGAACAGTATCAAAATCCGACGCTTGAATCCAGAGATTGCCAGATGGTGAAACAATTCCACTCCTAATTCGTGACGATGAAAGAACCTCCCCCGCTTCATCAATGAAATGCGCCACAACCACAATCTCCAACGGTTTCAATGCGCCTTCAAGACGCATCTCATTGATTCGCTTGCAACTATCGAGCGTCTCAGAGGTGCAGCCAATGACTACACAATCTTCTCGATGTGGTGCAGGTCCGAATGGGTCCTCCAACATATGGACTGAAGCCTGAACTCCAGTCTGTTCAAGATGTGCAGAAAGAGATTCAAAACGCTGATTGTATGATTGGACCTCATTTCCCTTCGCTGAAGCCATACTGTCTGAAGTCATATGAATCTCGAGATAATCACAGCGNGCGGCGACCTCTTCAATCAGGCGATGATGGCCTACATGGAAGCGATCGAACGTCCCNCCAAGAAGGCCGATGCGTTCGCCCATGCCCTAAGGTAGAGTCGGAGTGAATTGAAACATCCGACAGAGTCTGTGTCCCGGGGCGTAACTTCCCGCTTCATCGCCGTAGCTCACGGGCCTGACCCTGCCCCAGGACGTCTGTCGGACGGATTGGTTGTCCCATGAATCATCCCATTCGGTCAACCGGGGACCCATAGTCCGTCCAGCCGTCGTTTGCCTCACGGATCATCCCAGATGGTCCCCGTGAACTTCGATCGACGGCGAATCCCCGAAATTGGTACCGAACGTCATCCTTCCTTCCGGCGAGGGAGGTCGTCAGCACGGTGTTGCAATCGGGGTAAGCGAACGCCGGCTCCGTCCCGTTATCAAGTCACCGATGCAATATCTGATGAGGTTCTGGCGGAAACTCGACCAAGTAGTTGCATAATCGCAGGAGAACCATCAGCATCGATTAGGTGATGAGAAGACGGCCACTGCTCTACCGGGCGACAAAGCCAACCTACGTGACGATGAGTGGTACCTGGACGAGGGGGGCGGTCCGCCCTCATATCCTCGATAGCTCGGGCTGCATCCGTCAAAGAATCCTGTACCGCTTCATCGAATCGGGCAGATGACAGGAGACGCTGAATTCGATCTGAAAGACTCGGCCGGAAACCCGGATGAATACCAGGGGGGGCCAAAGGCAAAGGAACCTCAGAATCGGGAGGCAAGAAGAGGAGAGCCGGCCAAGGAGCTTGATTCAATGACAGAGCAGAACGACCGGACTCACTCTCGGTAAGGATTGTGAGTACCTCAGCAGCATGTGATGACCACCATGACCAAGGTAAATACTGGATAATACGTATGATATCTCTTGTATCTGGAGCNGAGCCAAATTCATTCCAATGCGCTAACATCCTCCATAACTGTAAATCATGATCAACAGGAAGAGTGTAGGATCTACGAATGAGGGATTCAGAGGTCTTCTCGATACTTCCCTTACGCGATTCAGGATACATCGATTGCAGATAGGNAATACCTGACAAAGCATCTGAACAACGACTTGGTGGGGATTTGCTCCAAGNATCGATGCCCCAACGAAGCAAATCAGCNGCTTCGGCATTCGTCAACCACTGAGCGATTGATAGAAGTCGCCCTGACGCCCANGAACGNGTTTCCTCATCCTCAGCATACAACGCAATTCGACGCATGATGCTGCGCATCTCATCATCAACGAGTAGAACTTCATTNAGATGGAGATCGAGAGCAAGCCTCCAGTCATCCGAAGTAATCCAGATTATCTCAGAGATACGAGAGAGAGGAACCTGATCTACAGCAAGGAGGCTAGACCAGTGATTTTCAATACGGTCGTGAGTCCTCTGCCAACGGTCAATCCGGTTCACATCGCTCGATGCAATCCAGGCCGCCAATGGGTTAACCCGTTCTATCGAATTAGCGAATTTTTCGTCACCATCTCCATGAACGGAACAGGCATACAGAATTTGCTCCTCAGGATTATCCTCATTCAATGGAGGACGCATAGATGTGGTGAATACAGTCGACATCTCATCGAGTACCTCGGGACTATCTGGAACCCTCCATCCAGGGGGCGATCTAAACAAAGAAGGTGCACCATATCCGATATGCACGATACCTTCGGTTCCATCGGAACGAATCCATCGGAGATCTGGAAGGCGATGGATAGGGTGATGTTCGAGACGATCTCCACGTGTCATCTGGATTGTGGACCACGGCGCAATGAGAAGTCGTAAGTCCTCAGAACGATGGATTCTACGAGAAAGTACATCTGGTAAAGGAGTTGGAACATCAAGGACTAACGGCATCGAAATCGTTCGATTTAGAGCCCAGACAAGTAGAGCCTGGATCCCAATCGTTGAAAGATCATTAATCGTGACGTAATCATCCATCCATTGCTCTGTGAATTCTCGCCCTCCAAAGTCATCTTTGAATCTACGAAGAGTCACATCAGAAANTCTACGTGCTCTACCACCGGTACGACCTCGAAGAATGTGGTCATGAAGCGCAACGAGCCGAGAGGAACGGGCCTGAGGTCGGAGGCGAGGGTGTACAATTTCTATCCAATCAGATAGAATCTCAATGGGTAAAGGTGTACTTTCCCTCTGAAGGATTCGACGACGACCGATTGAGAATGCGCCATTACTAGCAATTTGGATAAGTTGCATGGACACCTCATCAGAAGCCACTTGACTGACTACGGAGTTTACAGACAGTGCTGGAGGGCCATCACGACCGACCCGCCCTAGTTGCCACGCTGATGGATCAGAAGATAGAGGATGTTCCTGGCTGTAAAATCCCGTCTCTATTTCCACCCAACGGTTCAATGCAATCCGATTGATTACTGCATCGTCTAACAATCGAATACGTAACAGACCAAATCGAGCGTCTAACCAACCTTCTAAGCTTTCAGGATTGGTTCCAAGATGGCCGTCCATTCGCTCAAACATCTGATTGTAATGGCGTGAACTCCTTTCACGGGTTTCCGCGATTGTCCATGAACCATCGATTAATGGAATATGCACGATTGAGGATTCGACACGATCGGAAATAACGAGGAGAGCATCTCGGCCAAGAATCGATATGACTGCACCAGATTTTGGTTTCTGTCCCTCAAACAATTCTTCAGTAAGCCGCGAAAGCTCATCAGATTCCAACNTATTGAATCCAGAGGGAGTCAATGCAAGGGACGCCCCTCTACTTCCAGGGGAATCAGTTAGTTCAATGAGGCCTTCCTGACGCATCCGCTTGAGTTCTGTCGAGACGTGAGGGACATGAAGGCCNGCTCGCTGGGCAATCTCAGTCACGGTTCCGGACTCAACAGCGAGTTGAATGAGAATTAGGCGACGGTGTCTGCCCCGAATCCTCGTGGCCTTAATCGGATTCTCCATTATGTGCTCAGAAGCGTCTAAGCCACATTCATATTTCAATCTTGATATATTTCATGTTTAAGAAACGATTAAGTTACAATTTGTTACATTAAAGACNGCTTGNAAGCCAAATGTTAGTATAAACGAGGCATTGAATCAGAAAAATAAGGTATTTTCTGTAACGAATGTGTAACTATCTTCCGAAATGGCTGCGTTCATTTGATAACCCCCCCGACCATGGGGCTGACATCGGCTGGAGTTGTACATTACGACGATTGTGCCGGTAGAGACCTGGAGGCGAGGAAATGAGCGAGAATCTCAGAATTCTGATCAGATCCTACCTTCAGAATAAACCTCGGAATACGTCCGAGATTGCAGAGCACGCACACGCCAACGGCAATAGTGCGAGCCTAGAGGAGATAGAGAAGATGCTTCGAGCTGATTCTCAGGTCGTCCGCGTCGATCTAGTACGTAGAAGTGGGGTGCTCTCTTCCGGCTACAGAATCTGCGAATGGGCTTCTGTCGATTGGATGACCAACAGGAGGGAACAACAATGAGAACTACAAGACTACGAGAACGCATCAAGAGATTCCTCGCCGAAAAAGGCGAGGCCAACACAACCGAAATCCTCGAGCACGTGAACACCACGACTCGACACGGGACCACGCCCCAACAGTTAGGGAATGTTCTGTCCAAGGACAAGGACATCGAGAAGGTCTCGACTACAAAACGCGGTGGAGCACTCTCCGGCCGATACGACATTTGTGTCTGGCGCTTGCGTGAGCAGGCCGGTGAACTTTGATCACTGAGTTGCCAGCATTCTGTTCAAAGCAATCGAGGCATTCTTTGCTGTTCGTTCATCAACAGCGATGACGTTACGATTGAAATCCCCTCTGAGGATTGCTTCGAGTTGCTCTGCTAGGAACCTTGGATGAATCATGTACATCGTCGAACANGGACATATTGAATCATCAAGGCAAATAATCGATTTATCCTGATGCTGTGCATCTAATCTCTCAACAAGATTGACCTCTGTACCAACGCCAATGATAGAGCCAGAAGGAGCATTATCACAATATCTCCGGATGTAGTCTGTGGAACCGTTAGCATCGGCGGCGTCGACAACCTCGCGACTACACTCAGGATGGACAACGATTTGTGCANCTGGANGAGTCTGTCGTAATCGATTGATTTGATCCACAGTAAATCTCTGATGCACGGAACAGTACCCATGCCATAGGATGAATCGNGCCGCTTGGATACGAGCATCATCCCATAGTTCTCCCGGAGTCCATACCGCCATATCTTGCTCATNAAAACCCATACCAAATGCAGTATTCCTACCAAGGTGTTGATCTGGGAAGAAGAGGACCTTTCCTTGACCTCCAGCTCGTTCAAGTGCCCACTCAAGCACCCCGCGCGCATTCGTCGAGGTACATACAATCCCGCCATGCCTACCCACGAAGGACTTGAGAGCAGCGGAACTGTTCATGTATGTCACCGGAACGAGAAATGCATCTTCCTCCTTAGCAATCTGGTCCGGATCCTCTCGATTCGCTGGATCTGACAAACCAAACTCATCGATTAAAGTCGCCCAGCACTCTTCAACATCAGGTACATTCGCCATATCTGCCATAGAGCACCCCGCCCTCGTAGTAGGCATACTCACTATCTGGCTGGAATCAGTCAGTATATCTGCAGACTCTGCCATGAAATGAACGCCGCAGAACACAATATGTTCCGCAGTACTATTTGCAGCAAGGCGCGAGAGGCTAAAGGAATCCCCCGTAGCATCAGCATGTTCGATTATTGAGTCGCGTTGATAATGATGCCCGAGAATCAATACACGATTTTTCAAGGCAGCCTTTGCCGNAATAATCCGCTGGCGATGACTCTCTTCATCTGGATCTAATTCGCAGGATGCCACAGGGAGTCCGACACTCATTTCAAGCGTGCGTCATTCCCGGTGCATTTGAATCCATCTTCTTCACCGTGGAGTCATGGGAGCGGGCATGCCGTGGTCTAAAGGGCCCCTGATTCATGAAGGGGCAGAGGGGCTCGTCCACCTCGGACAATGGTTCGATGGAGAGGCCGTGATGAAGGTTAGACGGCCACGCGGGTATCGAGATCCGAGCCTCGATAGTGCGCTGACCAAGACACGAATCCTCAGCGAATTGCGAATNCTTCGCCAAATGCACCATATTGGAATGAATACTCCACTAATCCTCGATACAGATATCGATTCAGGAACTATCATCATGACGCGTATTCCCGGCCTCCCACTGTTTGAACACTTACGCTCTACGACTTTGTCCGAAAATTCTGTGAAAATGGTTTTGCGCTCGGTTGGAGAAATCATCCGACAACTCCATCTCAATGGTGCATCCCATGGAGACCTAACTACTCACAACATCATGTGGGATGAGAAGGAAGGGGTCGGGCTAATTGATTTCGGCCTTGGTCGCCTCTCACCAGAAATCGAGGCACTCGGCCAGGATATTCAAGTCCTCAACGAATGCCTCAGTGCTAGCCACCCAGACCATCCATACGCTCTCGAGGAGGTTCTAACAGGTTATGCTGATCAACAAGACAGTGGCGAACCATCTGCAAGTGAGGTCATCGAACGGTTCAACCAGATTAGAGGGCGGGTACGATATCATGGTTAAGTTGAAGCGAATCCTTTTCCTAACCTCTAACGAAGGTAAGTTACGAGAAGCAAAGCACGCCCTTGAACCAAGAGGATACGAAATAGTATCTTTCGCAGACGGCACCTCCAAGGTACAGCTTGTCGAAGTACAAGCCAATGACCTAGTTACCGTCGCTCTGAGCAAGATTGAGCAGGCCGAATCTTATGTTGGAAATACGCATCAAATAGACGGCGTGATGGTCGAAGATGCCGGATTTTTTATCGATGCACACCCTAGTTTCCCCGGAGTATATTCTGCCCATATACTCAAGAGTCTAGGCCTCGAAGGAATCCTTCAATTAATGCGTGGACAGAAAGAACGCGGTGCTGAGTTTCAATCTACAATTGTGCTCCAAGTCAAATCCGAGAGAATTGTAGCCCAGGGCAGTTGCCGGGGCCGAATCTCGGAAGAAATNCGAGGAGTTGGAGGATTTGGCTACGACCCCTTATTNATCCCCGAAGATGGAGATGGTAGGACATTTGCAGAAATGACTCTCAATGAGAAGAAGGCACTATCCCACCGTGGACACGCAATGGCACGACTAGTGACACTGCTGGAAGACCTAGGATGAAGCACCAACCTCAATACACGTGACCTTGTGGCTTAGAAAAAGGTGGAACAATGGCATCCTTCTTCCGATTGGTGCTCTGGACAAGTCTCCTCATTGGCGTCCTAGGCTTACTCTCCATTGATCTCACCTTCAATGCCGAGATGACTTACGCTGGAATACTGCTCATCTTGCTTGCCTATCTGATGTTCTCGGGCGGAGAACCCGCCCCTCGACCACGAAAATCCGTGTCTAATGCTCGAAGCGAAGATGATGAAAGCGATGACGGGGGCTTTCCCGACCCTGTTGAACCAGAGGCCCCCATCAAGCGCACTAGGGGCGTTGATGTAGTCACGGAACAGGAAGAAAACTCTGACGAGGAGGAAGCCCTTGTCGAGGTTCAAGCAATTGTCGAGGACGTAGTTGAGGCACAGCAATATGTAGTCGAAATCGATGCTCAATCAATGCTTGAAACCGAGATTGATACAGTCGTCGAGACTCGTCGAACCACCCAAGATGAAATCCGTATTGAAGTAGAAAAACGCAGGAGGAAACAATTGGCGAAAATCCGAGGAGATACCCTGCGATCCAGATATATTCGGACTGGAAACGAGGAACTACGTGAACTGATTAAGCAACCAGGAAGTACGTTGCAAATCATCGATGAACCTGAATCACCCAAGCCGGGTCACCCCTATGGTCGAATCCTTATCCAAATCGATGAAAACCGTGTAATCAAACTAAGAATCCCTCTAGATGAAGGACTCCGAGCGGCTCAAGATGAGGCTACTCTCGATTTAGGCGGTCTACCTCCACCACCTTTGCCGGGTGAGGGGGAGCTCCCTCTACCTCCACCTCCGGGCGACATGGACCTGCCCCCGCCTCCTGAATGAGGGCGAAGAAGCAGTTTTTTCAAACCATGATGCTATGTATCGAACGCGCTTCCACCCCCTTATGGTCAAGAAGCCTGACATCGATGAACTGACGGTCGAAGAGGTCCCATCTGGAACTGGAGTTGTCGTTATCGCGACTGTGAATCGTCCAGAAAAACTGAATGCTCTAAATCACGAAGTCAAGGAGGCAATCAAAGCTCTAGCTACTTGGGCGGATGATGCAGACCATGTTCGCGTCATCATTTTTCAGGGTGCGAAGCCGGGGCCAGCCCCCGAGGGGAAACGCCCCAAACCAAATGCCTTCGTTGCTGGAGCCGATGTATCCGACTTCAAAGGCAAGGATAGTGCAACAATACGTCCTGAGTTCGAAGATAATGTCTGGGAAGCAGTATGGAACATCTCAAAACCAACTATCGCACTCATTGATGGATACGCTCTCGGTGGCGGAAGCGAACTGGCCGTATCCTGTGACATCAGGATAGCCACTCCCCGCTCCATGTTTGGCACTCCCGAGATTAATCTCGGCCTAATTCCCGGCGGCGGAGGGACTCAGCGACTTACCTGGCTCGTCGGCTACGGCCGTGCAATGGAGATGGTGATGGGAGGTGGTATGATCGATGCAGAAGAAGCCTATCGTATCGGTCTCGTCAACCATGTGATTAATCCAGATTCACTCATGGAGAAAGGGATGGAAATCGCAGAGAATCTGGCTTCTAAATCCCCACTAACAATCCAAGTCGCTAAACGTGCTGTCAGGGCTGCTCTCGACCATCCAATCTCAGACGGGGTTCTGTTAGAGCACAACATGTTCGTAGATCTCTTCGATACAAAGGACAAAGATATCGGGGTGAATGCCTTTCTTGAGCGTCATACCCCTGAGTGGACCGGGGAGTGAATCAGTGTCCGAAACTTTGGTCGAGGCACGAGGTCTCGCTAAGCGATTCGGNGATTTTGTCGCCCTACAACCTCTCGATGTCAAAGTCAAATCAGGTGAGTTCTTCGGGGTTTTCGGCCCAAATGGAGCGGGAAAGTCCACCTTCATCCGCCTACTTACAGGTCAACTCTCGCCTACAGAAGGAGAGGCTAAGATTCTCGGTATCGACGTTGCGAACAAACCACGATTAGTCAAGGCAAATATTGGAATTGTCCCTGAATCCGAATCTCCTCCATCCTACCTCACTGCGGCCGAATTTCTCGAATTTGTTGCACGTCTAAGGCGTGTCGACGACCTCTCAGAAAAGGTAGCCTACTGGCTCGATTGGTTTGGCATGACCGACAAACGGACTACGCTATGCAAAGATTTGAGCAAAGGTCAACGACAGAAAGTCATGTTGGCCTCAGCCTTCATACATGAACCTCGTCTGTTGTTTCTCGATGAGCCATTTGTAAATCTCGACCCCATCTATCAACGCAAGTGTCGCGAGCTCCTACTCAAACACGTAGCCAATGGAGGTACTATTTTCCTCTGTTCCCACATCCTCGAAATCGCCGAACGACTCTGCACCAGAGTAGCAGTAATTGATCACGGACGGGTTCTCGCAGCAGGACGACTCTCAAATCTAAGAGAGAGCGATGAAGAAACCTTGGAGGACATATTCATCCGCCTCGTAGGACGCTCCATAGAAGAGATTGAAGCAGAATCCGATGGATTAAACGAAGAGGAGTGAAAACCGTGTCGTCTCGCCGGGATGAGGCACATTTCCTCGATGCATTTCCAATCACTTTCTGGATGATGTTCAAAGAGGAATGGCGACAGAATGTTGACTTCGCCAAGAGNCGACGTATCCTCCTTTTCCCCGCCCTTCTCGCCGTCGTTGCGATGGCGGTTACGATTGGGCTTCGATTCCTGACTGGAGATGGAGTTGTAGGAGCCAATGCCGAGGAACTCGCTCGAGAAACCTTCACTTTTGACGAATTAAGGCAGGGAATCCACCTCATGGTGTTCCTGTTCTCAATGGGCATGGGAAGTTTCGCCTTCCTTGGGCAATCCATCGTATCCCAACGAGGAGGTGGGAAGAATTTNCTCCTAGCATCTCCAGCCATGCAACCCATAGATCTGCAAACAACCTACCTTGCATACTACCTCAAAGAAGTTGCATTCTACATCGTACTGATTCTGACACCAGTAACAATCGGGATGGGGTTGGGAATACTGTCACAATCTTTCCTAGGCATCTCGACGCCACTTCTGTGGACATCACTTCTACCATTCCTGTTGTGTGTATCGTTAACGATGGCACAGGGAATCGCTCTGTCCTTCTTCGGCTCGACCTTGATATCTCGAGGACAGCCCCTCACATTCGGCATCCCAATACTAGCGGCGCTCCTTGGAGCCATAGTCTACATGGACATCATCCCAATCGACCGTGTAGTCCTCGGCCTCTATGCCCATGCTACTGTCACCTTCTGGTGGACACCTCTGGGTTTCCTGATTTGTATCATCGTTGCATGGATTGCNGCTGGCCTACTCCCCGAAGACTTTGAAGTGAGAATATCCGGGCGAGAGGATCTGTTTCTACCGATGTACGAACGACTTGGAAAACTTGGTTTGAAGGAAAATAGTCGCATGAGGATCCTTATCGCAAAAGAGATTGTAGATGTTCTTCGTTCAGGGACTCTGTTCAAGATGCTGGGGTCCTTCGCCGTTCCTCTTCTTTTCCTCCTCCTTATGGCATGGGGGGCGGAATTCGCTGCCTTCCCAATACCATTCAACCTCCTCTCCTATGCTCCATTCATTGGCTTCTTTGGATTCAATTTCTACTCATGGCTGAATGCAATTGATGCACCAGACCACCTCAACACGATGCCNGTCTCGGTACCTGAACTACTACGAGCAAAAATCTGGACTTACTTTCTACTAACCAGTTGGATTGGAGTCCTATTCATACTCCTTATGGCATGGATGCTGAATCAATGGGATGTAATGCTGGCCTCCATGGTCGTAATGCTCGCCAACTCGATTTACATCGTCTCACTCTCCGCTTGGCTGATGGGGCTGCGCCCGAACAAGGCCATTTTCGACAGTGGNATCATGGCTCGATTCTGGATGGCAACAGCATTCCCACTCATCGGCCTATTCCTTTTATCCTGGACACAGGGTGACACCACGTTATTGGAAAACTGGGGTATGCAGGTCTCATCTTCTGGCCTTGATGCTGAAGCTCAAGCACTCAATCTAGAGGATAGACAATCCACCGATATGACCTACATCATGGGCATCTGTGCTATTCTGCTTTCCTTCTCTTTCCTTTTCTTACGCCTGATTGATCGGAAGTGGAGGAGTGCACCGTTCGAGAACTGAGCGTACGGTGTGTTCATGAGCGACGAATAGATATCACCTCTCATGTCAAGGGTTCTGGTGCTCACTGGACTTCCCGGTTCGGGGAAGAGTGTAGCTTCCGNAATCGCNGTGATGATGGGCATCCCTGTAATCACNATGGGAGATTTGATTCGTGCTGAAACCGCGATTCGCGGATTGGAGCCCAACGGAGATAACATCGGAAAGGTCGCAGTCGATCTCCGCAAAGAGTTCGGAGACGATGTTGTCCTGAGGCGATTATGGCCAGACATACAAGCCGCAGTTTCCAAACATCCACTCGTCCTTATCGACGGCATGCGAAGTACGCCCGAAAAAGAGGCTTTGATTGAACTGATGGGGGATGAGCCGGATATCCTTGCTATTCTCGCTTCAGAGAGAATCAGGAATTCCAGATTGAGTGGACGGGGGCGATCCGATGATGAGGGGACCTCTACACGGGACACACGAGAGCGAAATTGGGGTGTCGAAGCAATAATTGATGAGGCGAATTATCGGATTCGAAACGAAGATGGCCTCAATTCATTCCGGGCAGAGGTGAAAGCCCTCTTGGAAGGCCTCAGCAGAACTGATTGAAGGCCAAAGGTTATGCCAATCCTCATGCCTATTCCGCATGCACTGAGGTGATACCATGGCACGGAGAGGACGGGGCAGCCAAGGAAAAAAGCGTCAGAAGCAGCAGAACCAGTTCGAGGAACTGGACAAATACCCGGTGTCTCCTCCGCACTCCTTCGCACGAATTGTCCGCGACCTACGCACACTGAATATTCTCTACCAAGTGATTGAACCACCTCTGAACAAGAAGGAAACAGAGCAGAAGGACCAAATTATGAATATCTTCGTCCAGGCACTAAATGCAGATATTGAGGAAATAGATGCTGATCCTGTTGCTTACCTTCGCGCCGCGATGGATCAGATTATCAAATCATACCGGATGAAGATCAGTAAGAAGTCAAGATCCAAGATTTTCTATTACATCCGACGTGATCTAATTGGTTACGGCCGAATGGACGTACTGATGAATGATGCTAACGTCGAGGATATCTCACTTGATGGTACAAATGTTCCGATTTTCGCTTACCATCGGAAATTTGAATCNGTGGAGACGACCATTGCATGGCCAACGGATGATGAATTAGAGGCTTATGTGATTAAGCTCGCTCAACGTTGTGGAAAGCACATCTCCGTAGCAGAACCTTTGCTCGATGCTACNCTAATGGATGGTTCCCGTATTGTCATGAAACTCGGTCGCGAAGTATCGACTCGTGGTTCCGCATTCTGTATTCGCCGATTCCGCGAAGACCCGTTCAGCCCATGCGATATCGTAGCGTTCCGAACCATGACCAGTCTGATGGTAGCCTACCTCTGGATTGCATTCCAGCAAGGTGTTTCAATGCTATTCGTCGGAGGTACTGCCTCCGGGAAAACTACNACNCTAAACGCGATGTGTCTCTTCATCCCATGGCAGATGAAAATNGTCAGTATCGAATCCACACGTGAAGTNAATATCCCTCAGCCGAACTGGATTCCAGGACTCACTCGNCAAGGATTCGGAGGTGAATCCTCGGAAGGCGAAATTACGGAATTCGAACTTCTCAAGGCAGCCCTCCGTGANCGACCGGANTACATTATCGTAGGTGAAATCCGTGGTTCAGAGGCCTATGTTCTATTCCAAGCAATGGCGACTGGCCACTGTTCTTATTCAACTGTCCACGCTGATTCAGCGGCTTCACTAGTCCACCGGTTAGAGAACAAACCAATCGATATTCCACGTGTTCTTTTACCTGCACTTGAAGCAATTGCAATTCAAATCCAGACAAGAATCAATGGGCGACGTGTACGGCGAACTAAGCAGATTGTCGAGATTGTCGGTGTCGACCCCCATAGTCAAGAAATCATCACCAATGAGGTGTTCAAGTGGGACCCATCGAGAGACGATTTCGACTTCAGTGGGAAATCATATGTTCTCGAGAAGATTATGGTCAAGATTAACTTCAGCCAAGAGCGGATGAGGAATGAACTCCGAACCCGAAAGCGCGTCCTAGACTGGATGGTGCTCAACGATATCCGAAAGTCGGATCAGGTTGCACAGATCATCACGGAGTTCTACGTCAGGCCTGAGGAAATCCTCGCCCGCGTCGATGGCCTTCGCTGAACCCGGAGGGAATAGGGATGGCTAAAAAACGGAAATCGAGGGAGAAGGTCTACGAATTCGAAGGCATGACCCTCACGCCGTGGCAAAAGTTGTCCACTGCTTTCTTTGGGAGGATGTACCGCGATCGTGCAAGAAGTAATGCTGATCTCACCAAGTTGCTTGTTCAAGCAGATATCCGAGTCATGCCAGAGGTCTACAAGTCGACCCAACTGATGAGTACAATCGCTGTAATCTTCGGATGCGGTGCACTTCTGGCACTCGTCTTCCTCCCTGGTGCTGGGCTTATTGCCATCTATGAATCCATTCAGGATGTTGACACAGTCCTGCTGTGTCAGGACTGGGAATTCTGGCACAAAAACGACCTAAACCCGTCTCTTCCCGGAAACGGGTGTCCGCATTACGCTACCCAGACCTTTCCGCTGATGTGGAAAGTGCTAGTCGTAGGCCTTCTTGGCCTCATCGTCCCCATCATGTCCAACCGCTACTTTGGGGGAGAGGCGGAGCGTAAGCGTGCGGACCGTGCAGAACGACTTGAGAAATTCTTGCCCTACGCTTCATCCTACACAGCAGCGATGTCCGCAGCGAATGCAACACCTGTGAGGATTTTTAGATCACTTGCAAAGAACGGGGACATCTACGGCGATATTGCCTACGACTCTTCGATGATCTACCGTGACATGACGCTATTCGGCTACGATATCATCACAGCAGTCAAGCTCGCTGTTGATCGGGCCGCCTCCACTTGGGTCACTGAATTTTTCCAAGGGATGGTTGGCACCCTATCCTCCGGTGGAAATCTCAAGCTATACTTCCTCAACCGTGCAGAGCACTACATGCGGGAAAACCGTATACGATTGACAATGTTCCTTGAGACACTAGCAATGTTCGCTGAGACATACATTGTGGTCGCAGTTGCAATGCCACTCTTCCTTATCGTAATGCTTGTCATTATGTTCTGGGTATCCGGAGCCGGATCCCAGATTTCAGAGAACATGGTCTATGGTATCGTAATGGGGCTCTTACCTATGATCCACATCGCGTATTCCCTCTTTGTGTGGCTGATGTCAAAAGAAAACGAAATGTGAATGTGGAGGGATATACGGTGGCGAAAAAGAACCGTAAGAAGAAGATTAAGGTCAGGCTGGAACTCCCAAAAGACGACCGCTCAGAGACCAATTTTAGCATCATCCTCGCCATATGTATGATGCTTGGCGTAGGCTGCATGGGATTCTGGATTACCAACGCTGACCTCGTATTCAAACCGATAAATCAGATGCCGATGTTCCTCAACATGGCTTGTCCGGATTCTTTCGACCCTAACAGTCCAGTGCCTCCAACATACTCGGACAACGAATCTTGCTTTCTTACTCAGGAATCCCCCTCTACGGAAACTTGGACTGAAGAATGGTCNAAGGTAGGATCACCTGGCGGGGCAGGATTCTTCATGGTCCCAGGTATTGACAAACAACGACTCGGTACAATGCCTCACCCCCAACAGTTCGCCAACATCGAATGCACATCAGAAGCAGACAACAACGGAGTATTCACACTCTCCGTCGTTGAACGATACTATGACTTAACGACATCTGTACAAGATAGTGCACAGATTGTGGCGAACTCGGAGGATTGCGGACTTCAGAACATTCCTGTTGAAGCCAACAAGAAGTATGAGATATGGGTGGAAATTGAGCCTGGACAACCCACCCTTAGGACCTTCGATTTCACGGTATCTGTAGATGCATATGATGGAATCCCAGATAANATGAACAACAAATCACTTTGGATTGGACCCGGGGTTGAATTAGGACCATTCGATCTTCGTCCAACTATATTCGTCAACTTCTTTGGAATCGGCCTTTTGGTTGCTGTGTTCCCCCCTTCCATCTACAAAGATGCACAGGCGCGGAAGGTCAAGGCAATCGAGGACAAGTTTCCTGACTTCCTGCGCGACCTCGCAGAATACTGGAAGGGAGGGCTTTCCATGGTGGTCTCAGTTCGTACACTTGCTCGTTCCGAATACGGAGCGTTAAATGATGACATCCAAAAGATGTCGGATCAACTATCTTGGGGTATCCCCTTTGGAGACGTCATGAAGTTGTTCGCAGGCCGTGTGAATACTCCTCTTGTCCATCGAGCCGTATCTCTAGTCGATGAGGCAAACAAAGCTGGTGGAAAGATTTCTGATATTCTTGTTACAGCTGCCAACGATTCTCGAGAAATTAAATTCCTTGAAGGAGAGCGGGTACGTGCAATCGCTTCGTATATTTCCGTCATATGGGTATCTTATCTTGTATTCATGGGAGTTATTGTCGTATTGTCGAAGGTATTCATCCCGGCGATTGCCTCATCCAACAGCGGAGGCGAATCTGAAAGTATTGGAAACATGCAAATTAACGCTGTAGATCCGCTATTCTTCCTTGTGGTGTTCTTCTACGGAGTGTCGGCGCAAGCCGTGGGCAACGGTGCGATGGCNGGTCTGATGGCAACTGGCCGANTATCGAATGGAATGAAACACTCTGGCTTCATGCTGATTCTTGCCCTACTCGCGTTCAACTTCGTGGCCTTTACACCTGACCTCATCGGAGTGCCGATGGCTGAAGGACTGGTTCACTCAATTGGTAGGACCGCTCCAGGGTGAATTGAATGAAACATTTGTTTCGAGAAGATTCCGCTCAAGTCCACATGATTGAGATGATTACACTATTCTGGTTATTCTTCCTCGCTGCAGCCTTCGTAATCCAACTCCAGGTACCAGACACCAACGCAATNGCATCAGATGCGTCCCTCCGACTTGCCGCCGAAGATGCACACTTACTTTCTGGAGCGATAGTCGACGAAGATGGATCATCAACCCTTGAAAATCATCTCGAAGCAGACCGTCGTGATGAGGCCTGTACACTGATACTCGAACAGTTACCTAAGACTGTGACTGGCAACTGTTGGTTAGCAGTAGACTCCGGAGCCATGGAACGGGCTGGGGATGCTGAGATTCCTCCATCTCAAACCTTGTCAGTGATGCATCTGAAACACGTAGACGGTCACTTGTGGACTATAGGAGTACAGGTTTGGCATATTGGAGGGGGTCTATGATGAGAAGAGACATTTCTGATGATGAAGCACAAATGCTTCTAGCCACAGGAGTGGTTCTCATTCTTGCACTGTTATCTATGGCGATTTACAGTGTGAAGGTTGTCGGCATGGGAGAGCCCTACGATGCCTACGATGATGCTGTACTACAAACCGCGGAAGAGACCAAGGATGTCTGGCAGACATCAATTCAGTATCGATTCGATGACTTGAACGGAACTGGGACGGCAGAGGAAAGATGTCTAGATGCTGCAAATAGTGTAAAGGCGGATTTGATGCGACACGGTGAACATCGAGGTGTAGAAATCATCCTTGTGGATCTTAATGCTACCATCAATTCTGATATTTGTACCGTCGTTGCTGAAGCTGGGATTGCAGATCGAAACGGCCGCCTACTCATTGATTTACACGCAGAAATCGATCTGTCCTAATCACATCAGATTCTGACGTACACGNATCAATGGATNCTCGTGGAGTAGAGGGTCGATTCGAATCCATTCGGCGAGGCGCCCGCGCTCCATCATGGCACGCTGAATTGCTCGGATGCGCTCAAAGGCCATCATATACCTCTCTGAACCACGATAACTGCTGGACTCACGTTCAACGATGAATCCGCGATGTTGTGCCTCCGCATCTGCTGTGACATAAATCCCGACTGCACGGCCCCCACTCTCACGCCATTCCCGAATCCAATTGGACTGTGGGATTAGATGCACACCCTCGAGAACAAGGTCGATACCTTGGGAACGAGCGCGATTAATGACTGCAGATATTCCCGGCTGAATGGGATTGCAAGCATCTAACCAGTCGTTTATTGGGTCACCCGTTGTTCCATGGGAGTAACTTGAACGATGAAGGTCAGGAGAATCATTGGGAGAACGCCCAACCCGAAGAACCTCTCGAATCGTGTCGGTAGATACACACCTACTGAATTCCATCTCATGTGCAATCATGTGGGCAAGCCTTGACTTTCCTGTACCGGTTGCCCCTGCAATGAGGACGAGCCTCGGCGTGCGAATCACCGTCTGCTCATCCGCCATGGTCTGAATTCAGGCTTCGACCTCATGTTTCCTTCGGTGAAGGGCAGTGGGTCAATACTGTTCCAGAACGAGTTCCGTGATAGTCGAAGCTATCTGATCTGACGAAGATTCCCAAATACGGTCAAGAAGGGTACGAAGGGATATCGTATCAGAGACATGAACAAGGGCAATGAGGTCAGCCTCACCCGCAATTTCGAACACTGTATCAACACCAGACCAAGTGCGTATCTCCGCGCCTAGAGAACCGATCTCCTTTGCTCCAGGACTGACCTTGATTCGTATTAAGGCTGAAAGTCCAGCCCCACTCTCACGTATGGTGTATTGACGGATGACTCCGCTTTCCTCCAACTGTGTGATGCGTGAACTAACGGTGCGTTGATTGAGACCGACGGACTCAGCAATCGCACGAGCTGTTGCCCGGCTATTCCTTCGCAGGGCATCGAGTATGAGACGATCATTCTCCGTCAAATGAACCATGGGTAATGCACCGTAAGACCTGTTCTCATTTCTCCGCAAAAGATGGTATCAAATCAAATGATTGATGAGGACGTCAAGCTCCTGAATTCGGCCACAATAAGCACATCTCAATTCCATAGGTTCGGCACTACGCACAACCAAACGATGTGGGAGTGGTTCCCTTGGATTAGCCGTAATACAATTTGAAAACGAGCAACGAGCGATGTTTACCAACTCCGAACCAAGTTCGACAGTTCTCTTCTCCGCAACCCTGAAGTCTCTAATGATAGCAACAGATGCATTTGAACCGATAATTGCGAGACGATCTAGTTCCTCCTGAGTCAATTCACGATCTTCAACTTTAATCACATCCTTACGTCCTAACTTCTTGCTTGGAACATTCATGACAAGAGAGATAGGAGTACTTCGAGAATCAAGAAGCCCCAACATGCCAAGAACGCTCAATGAGGATCCTGCAGGGATATGATCGATGACCGTCCCATTCTGAATCGCAGTTACTCTTCTCATACTCTGCTCGCTCATCCAATCACCTCCTGAACATCTACATTGAGAAGACGACAGAGCAATGCCATTCGCGCAACAACGCCGTAGAATGCCTGTTCAAAGTACTTGGCATGAGGAGTGGAATCGACATCTGAAGAGATTTCATTGACACGTGGAAGTGGATGCATGATAATCATGTCCTTCTTTGCGTTTACAAGATCCTTAGCAGTCAAGCAAAAGATACCGGCAACCTTCCGATACTCCTCTTCGTCAGGGAAACGCTCCTTCTGGATACGAGTCATGTAAATGACATCCAATGTGTCAATCGACCCGAGTAAATCCTCTGTCTCAACGATATCCACGCCTGAGTTGCGAAGATCCTGCACAATCTCTTGAGGCATCGAAAGAGATGATGGAGAAATGAAAGTCAGTGAACTCCCGAAACGGGCAAGTGCTCCAGAAAGACTGTGAACTGTGCGGCCGTAACGAAGGTCACCCACAAGAGCGACTTCAAGACCTTCAAGTGTGCCATGACATTTTCGGATGGTGAATAGGTCCAACAGCGTCTGAGTGGGGTGATGACCTGCGCCATCTCCTGCATTGATGACCGGAATTTGAACTGAATCCGAAGAATACTTTGCAGCACCTTGACGAGGATGTCGGATGACGGCAATATCTGCATATCCATCCATCATCTGCATCGTGTCAAACAATGTCTCACCCTTGACGACCGAAGTGGTAGAAACATCTCCGAGGTTCAAAACAGAGCCTCCAAGTCGCTTCATAGCAGCCTCAAAAGACATCCTTGTTCGAGTAGATGGCTCGAAAAATAGGTTTGCTAATACCTTACCCGCAAGGATTGGAGTATGTGTCTCCCCACGTGCAATTGGTAACATCTGTTCCGCTACGTCTAGCATTGAAATGATGTCTTCGTTCGTCAGGTCATCCATCGTAATGAGACTCGCCATGGCTCTCCCCTTTCCTTACCGGGATGAAACCGACCATATTCCTTCCCGTGTTCTGAACCCCAAGATAGGCGTGCTTCCGTGGACTTCATGAGAAGGGGTTCCGTCGGAGAACCATGCTCATCAGTCGAACCCCGGTGAGAGCGTCGTTCTGTGGAGGGGGTACAGATCTATCTGCGTTCTACGAACATAGTCCCCATGGAGGGGCTGTCACCTCCATGGCAATGGCCCGCTACCTCTATGTGACCGTTAATCCAAGATTCGATGACCAGATTCGTGTTTCATACTCAAAGATGGAGCTTGTGGATTCGTTAGATAAGGTCCAGCATGACCTGGTACGTGAAGCAATGAAATCCACTGGAGTGACTCACGGAGTGGAGATTACTACCATCGCAGACATCCCCTCCCGTGGAACGGGCCTTGGATCCTCCTCCTCCGTTACAGTCGGCCTTCTCAATGCCCTCTCGACCTTAGTGGGGCGACCGATGAATCCGGTCGAATTAGCCGAAGAAGCCTGTCGGATCGAAATCGATGTTCTTGGACAACCCATAGGTAAGCAGGACCAGTTCGCCGCTGCAGTCGGTGGAGCTAACACAATTGGCTTCCTTCCGGATGGAAGTGTCAGTATTGATCCATTGGAATTATCCGAGTCGATTGTTAGCCGCATTGAGGACGAATTCACCCTTATCTTCACAGGCATGACCCGAAGCGCATCCTCGGTACTTTCTGCACAGAAAGAAAGGACGGGGTCTCGTATGGCGGAACTTGAACGCCTTAGAGAACAAGCATTCGAGGTTAGAGGAGCAATTGAGCGAGGGGATTTCGAAACTGTTGGAGGATTACTTGAAGCATCATGGCAGATTAAACGAACGCTCGTCGAGGGAATTACAGGAGATAATCTGGATGCTCTCCATAAACGAATCCTTAGTTGTGGGGCTTCCGGAGCAAAACTGTTGGGAGCCGGAGGAGGGGGATTCTTCCTCGCTCATGGAGAATCAAGAGTTCGCAAAGCACTACGGCAGGAACTTGAGGGAAATCATCGCATTCTCCCCTTGGTTCTTGATAGACAAGGCAGCGTCATCATCCATGACGATGGGAAGAGATGGGGGTGAATCCCTTCCGCCTACACACACTCTTCGTACTCTCCGTATTGATTCTCTCGATCATCCCCCTCCATGAGGCAGAGATACCTGAACCCTCTGGGATTGAGTTCAGATTCATTGATTCAACCGGTAATCCATACTCTGTACAAGACACAACGATTGAACTCATAGATCCATGGTCAGGACGGACCCTCTCTTCATCGACCGATGTGCAGGGTACACTACACTCTATGGAGTGGGCTTCCTCGGTTGCCTTTCGCCCTGAGATATCTACTAGTAATTTACATATTGAGTGGTCCAATGTCATCCAACCCAACGGAACAAATACGATAATCGTAGATGTCAAAATCCTCACTGAAGATCAGGTGAACTTGTCCGGGTCCGGGCAGACAACAGCGATTCGCACCCTCACAAATCGGAGCGTTGGGTGGCAAGTGAATTCGATTTCTAACGATTCTATTCAACTGCCGAATGCTTCGAAAGGTTGGATCGAAATACGAGAGGGGGAACAGATTCGGCTAACAGAATGGAATGGAGAAGAAGAGATTGATGCGTTGGGAATCGGCAATCTCCGCTTAATGGCCAGTAATTCGAATTGGAACGGTTCCATCCTGATTCGACACTCCCCCAGTGGTTGGTCTGAGATTGTCGAGATGAATGGAACCTTGGACCATCTTATGCCAAGAATCAGTGATGGAGAATGGCACCTCTGGCGACTCGAAAATGGAGAAATCGAGGCGCAATCACATATCATCGATGATGCACTCTTTGAAGACATTGAATCATGGTTAGATTCCTCTATGGATGCGCGCAATCTACCAACAGGTTCTGCCTCTATCATCTTCGCCAATCCCTCACTCAATCAGAATACAGCTATCGAAGCCGACATCTCAGTAAATCATCGATTTGATACCCTCATAGGTCACGGTTCCCTCCCCTCCATTACCTCTGGAATCGGCATCCAAATTGATCGATTCCATGGCAATTGGGACGGTATTATCCAGGAGGCCGAATTCTCTTCATTCAGTGCTATGCTCCAAGACTTGCGGTGGTGGAATGGAAGCCATGTGGGTTGCTGTATACTCGACGACAGGACGATGTTTGCATATCCTCCAATCTCTCCCACGAATGCTTGGATTGAACCCTCTTCACCAGGGGTTCTCGACGATGGAGTCATCTGGGGATGGTCGGAATTCGGTCGGATTGGGGCAGAGAGCGATACAGATGTAAGTCGAAGATTAGGTGTACCATTCCGAGGCGATGCTCGCGATGCTATCGACCTGAGCATAACGCTACCCAATGAATGGGAAATGCGACAAAGCCCACAATCAGATTACATTGTGGCAAATGCAAATCAAATCACTATCCAACGCTCTGTGATGGATGTAACTGGAGAAATTCTCATTGTTATCGCAGAGAATGAGGCGCCTGAGGTTTCAATCGACGGTATCGGATTATCGAACAACTATGCTCTCCTTGGAGGGCCTATCGAGCAGACAATGACTTGTACCGATTCAAGTCCAGGCGATGTCCAGATGCAATGGCAGATTATTGGAGACGATTTCACGGGCGCCCACAACGGAGAGAATTTCTCTATTGCCTTTGATTCTGCAGAGCAATCGGAAGGGGAAGAGGTACTAATCCAAGCCACGTGTATCGATTCCCATGGTAATCGAACCGTTCTCAGTCATAACCTAGTCCTCGATTCCACACCTCCTAATTGGGAGATTGTAATGCTCGAGGATCATCCAGCCTACTGGGCACAAATTCTGCATGAAATAGAATCAATGGATTCTATCTCGATTAATGCTACAAGCACCATCATTGTCGACATTCACGCGAACGATACAAACGGGGAACCTACCCAAATCATCCTAACCTCAAACCGAAGTGAGGGGTGGAACCGGATGGCAAGCGATCGTCTCTACTTCGCTGAGATGTGGCCTCAAGGCGATCATATCAATGGCATGCACATGACGATTGAAGAACGTCACAATGAGAGGGAGCCCGCTGTTCGATGGTTGAAACTTGAGATCACTGACTCCGTGGGAAACACCATACAGAAGGAATGGTCGGTAACCTCTCTCGATCTCTTTGGCCCGGTACCGAGACCGTCGATACTCGTTGACGGATTCCCAATAGGACCGATGAACACTGCCAAAATGGAGTCCTCAATTGAGATTGATATGTCTGAATCATTCGATGACCTTGACTCGATTGATGCCGTGCTTTGGTCTGCTTCAATCAATGGCATACCCCTCTTTGAAAACGCCTCATGGGAGGACACTGAGAAATTCTCAATAAATGGACTCGAACGAGGAAGGCATACCCTTGTGGTAACTGGCATGGATCAGGCCGGTAATATCGGGAGCCATTCTTCCATCGTGGAAATCCATCCATCCAGTAAGTTCCTACCGAGAATAGAGGATGTGATGATTGTCGATGGAGGCGTGAGTGGGCAACCTGCGACCGTCCAGATTGTTATCGCGAATATGGGTGCAGAACCTCAGGATGTTAATGTCTGCATGGCAAATTCATGTGATAATGGGACTCTTCCCGCTGCAACAATCGATTCAGAAGGCACCCTCACGCTTAGCCTTGGATTTGATGAACTCCCTAGTGGCACACAGAGTATAGTAGTAGAATGGACCAAAGATGGGAAAATCGAGAGTATCTCTAGCGCAGGCCCAATAGTGGAGCCTGCTTGGCGAGATACAGCTAAGATGGCCATCTGGATTGTTCTAATCGCGTACACCGTAGGTGTCCTATTTGATCGGCGTTTTGGACGCCCATGAATCCGGTCGATTCATGGAGGATAACGCACCCCTGAATTCATGGAGGGGGAGGTTGACTCCAAGGAATTGCGTGTTCAGCAAGCCATCTCTGCTTGGCGACGTCCCGTTGATGGCATTGGTTTGATTATCACACTTGCATTAGTTGCTCTCGGTGCATATCTGGCCTTTCCAGCACTATCTGGAGATGCTACATCCAATGGTTTCATCCCCCTATTCGCCCTTCTCGGATGCTCTCTACTCGTTGCAGATCTAGTGGATTTTGGACCTAACCAGAGATCCCGAATTGGAACAATGAGTGGCATGGTTGGCCCAGCACTCATAGTGGCAGGTTTGTTTCATGCAATCGAATCCCAACACCAAAACAGCCAATTCGCGGGCGTAGGATGGATGGTTTCTGGTGTAATCCTGATGGCATCTAACACGATAATCTTCGGACAAGAGGAGCGAACCGAGGTCATCCGGTATCGAGCCATGACACGGTTACTTGGTCTCGGTATCGCGGCTGCATGGTGCATCGCTGAGATTCCAGAGGGTGAAATCGCGGTGTATCTAATCGCTCTGTTGTTCGCTAGTTTCGTATTCGGCCTCGACCTCAGACTTGGTAAGGATGACCGAACACAAAGACGTGTCTTCAAAGATAGATACGAGACCCTCGAACTTCGTCTGCTTGAAGTACGAGCTTCCGGCACCATCATCGATCAGGCAATATCCCTTCTCTCCAAGGCTAACGAGGTGGGTTGGACCAATCACGACGAAGGAATGCATCTTATCCGACAGGCAGAAGATGATCTTGAACGCATCCTAAGTTTCTCTGAAGACATCACGGTAATTGAGGAGGATGCTGCAACATTCGTCAAAGAAGCCGAAGATATTGCACCTCTCGCTGAACGACCTATGAAAGCGCTAGAACAAGGGCGAAGAGAGGTCGAACTAGGCAGTCTACGCGAGGGAGAGATGTTGTATCGACGCGCAAAAAATCGAGCGCAGGACATCATCGCAAACTGGGCAAATGCAGAGAAGGCTATTCATGAAGCGAAAAAGGCCATGGAAGGGTTGACTGGAACCGATCTAGACAGAATGAATGCACTTCTACAAGCAGCACAGGACGCGATGGATGCGGAAGAACCAGGGGACGCATTGACCATTGCACTGGCTATCCCTGCACACGTTAGCAATCTCGGAGAAGCCATGGAAGCGGCCTCAGAGGCTGTCCAAGATGCAAAGGACCTGATTTTACGGACTGATGGCCTTGATATCACACTCTGGGAGGAAATGCTCAATCGAGCAGAAGAGGCGCTGGAAGCAGGTGATGGTTCTCTAGCAAGGGGGCTGGCAGATTCCATTCGAAGGGAGATTGAGGCTACAGAGGAAGCTAAGGCGAGTGTCCAACGTTCACTACGTCAACGCAAAACCCTGCGCAAGCGATGGGTAGGTTGGTCCGATGAAGGTAATTGGGAAGCAAGATTAGGACAAATTCTTGATGACACCAAAAAAGGATCTTGGAGGACTGCCGCAGAATCTATGGATGAATTGACAACGGACCTTGATGCACGTACCGCTGCAATAGAAGATGCCACAGAACTCCTTGAATTCCTACTCGATGAATGGAAAGACCTCAGGAATCGTCTACAGAAGACGGGAATTGGCCCTGATGATACAGAGCGATTGGAATGCGAAGGTGCAGTGGCCAGTGCGAAAGAGGCCTACGAGGTCGCCGATGTCCCTAGATGCCTCGACGCATTAGGTGAGGCGGATGGACGGATGGAAAAGTTACGGCGACGAGTCTGATTAGATATCAAAATCAACAATTACGGGTGCATGGTCAGATACCTGGAGGCCACCTGCCCTCACAATGCGCGCATCCTTGAATCGGGCCTTCGCAGCATCGTTACCTAGTATGTAGTCGATGCGCCAACCCTTGTTATCCTCTCGTGCTCGACCCCGGTTTGACCACCAAGAATAGGGGCCTTGGACTGGCCCCCAATGTTCGCGACAAAGATCGTGCCAACCACCCTCAAGAAGATGACTGAACCATGCTCGCTCATGCGGTAGGAATCCCGACGACATCATGTTACCACGAGCATTCCAAATGTCAATCTCATCATGAGCGATATTCAAGTCACCCGCGACAATTACAGGATCCTCACTTGCAAACTGGGGTTTCAACCATTCAGCCCAATTCTCCATCCATCTCTCCTTGTACATCTGTCGCTCAATTTTCGATGAACCACTCGGAAGATATGTATTGATACATCGAAATTTACCATGTTGAGTTACGAGGATTCTTCCCTCATGGTCTTCAGGATCATCTCCCCGGCCCATGCCAGTACCCACCGTTGTAAATTCTCCTCGGCCCCATGTTGCTACTCCTGAATACCCCTTCTTTTCAGCCGGGTGCCATTTCACCTGCATGTCAGAGGGGGGGGACCAATCCTTTGGAAGCTGTTCGGGGAGAGCTCGGACTTCTTGAAAAAGCCAGATATCAGCATTCAATTCTTGAATGAAAAGATCCAAACCCTTTCGGATTGCAGCACGGATCCCATTCAAATTCCATGAGACGATGCGCATGAGCGCTCAGACCTCAAGATTAGCTGACCAAGAGCCAGAACGTGCTAGATGCGCCATTTCACATCGATGCGCGAAAACCTTGTGTGCTACACTAACATCGTCTCGATTCTTAGCCCATGTCTTGAGTGTGGTAGCTTGGAGAGCACGTCCATAGGAATAGGACAGTTGGAAGGGATGGGGACCCATGTTGTTCATCATGTTGAGATGTGCCGTGGCTTCAACCTCGGTTTGTCCACCTGAAAGAAAGACGATTCCCGGAATTTCATGTGGGACGTGTGAATGCAGTAAATCTACAGTCATACGAGCACAAGTCTCAACATCGCTCCTCGTTGAATGACCCTTACCAGGAAGTACCATGTTTGGTTTGAGAAGGGCGCCGGGTAGATGCACTCCTTGGACCTTGCATTCGTCCCATGTGGCGGCCAAAACATCGGCGGTGACAGCGTAGCAGCGCACAGCATCGTGATCCCCCTCCATCAGGACCTCTGGCTCAATGATCGGGACCAAACCCTGCTCCTGACAAATTGCTGCATATCGTGCAAGGGCATGGGCATTCGTAGAAATACAGGCTTCTGATGGCATTGTGTCGCTGATACGGATGACTGCACGCCACTTAGCGAAGCGAGCCCCCATCTCAAAGTATTCTGCACAGCGCTCTCGAAGCCCATCCAAGCCCTCAGTTACTGTTTCACCATCATGTCCAGCAAGCGGTTTAGCACCGGTGTCTACCTTGATTCCGGGCATTATATTACGAGCATGAAGATAGTCAGGGATTGAAGTACCGTCCACAGCATTCTGACGAATGGTCTCGTCATAGAGAATAACTCCACTGATTGCCTTAGAAATCGTTGGCATTGCGAAGAGACTAGCACGGTACTCCCTCCGTGTTTCAGGTGACGATTCTACCCCAACTGACTCTAGTCTCTTCGTCATGGTGCCATTGGATTCATCGGCCGCGAGGATGCCTCGTCCCGGTCCAACGAGGAAATTTGCTGTTGATTCAAGAAGCGCTGTGTCCATGACCAAAGCATCCTCTAACAGTCCTTGAAGAGTTCGTCGGAGTATTCTCAACGAGGGTAGTCATTGCTCACGAATCGGCGGGTGCCTTGCAAGACATCGATAATCTCACTATGAACTGCAGTGCGGCCAGGGAGAAACTCCACCCCAGGAAGATAACCGGTGCATACACCACTCGCAACAAAGATTGCGTCATCCGATGTGCAGAGATCGTCCCGCTGCCATATACGCTCGATGTCGCCATCAATCATATCTTCTGCACGCTCTCTGTGACCATCATTCTTGAACACGAGTTGCCCCTCAAAATGAGCCCCTAGGCCACGTAATGCTGTAGCGGTAATTACGCCTTCTGGAGCGGCACCAATACCAATCAGCATGTCAACCTCTGAATCTGGATTCGCAGCATCAAGAGCCGCAGACACATCCCCGTCTCCAATCAATCGAATCTTCACATCTAAATCCCGAAGCTCACGAATAAGGTCCTCGTGACGTGGGCGATCCATGACTACCGTCAAAATATCACGAGCAGGCTTGTCCAGCGCCTGTGAAGCCGCCTCAATGTTGTAAGCCACATCGGCTTCAAGAGAAATCTCCCCTGCAAGTTCCGCGGGACCCGCAATCTTGTCCATGTAGCAGTCAGGTGCATGGAGTAGGGTTCCACGAGGGGCAGCGGCGAGGACGGCTATTGCGTTGGGTGAGTCCTTAGCACAATGGTTAGTGCACTCAAGTGGATCAACCGCTATGTCGATACTCAATGCATCAGATTCTCCCTGTCGGTTACCAAGTGGCTCCCCAATCCAGAGCATTGGTGCATCGTCACGCTCCCCCTCGCCAATAGCAACACGTCCATCGAAAGGAACGTTGTCAAAAACCGCACGCATAGCTTCTACCGCGGCACCATCTGCTATTTTCCCCTCTCCTCGTCCGCGCCAATCGGCGGCAGCAATGGCAGCGGCTTCAGTTGCTCTCAGGAAGGACTCAGCCAGATCGGCGGTGCGCTTCATGGTGGCTCGTGGGAGGATTAGGTGTCTAAACCTCACCATCGGATTTACGCTTCTCCAGAACTCGAACTCCNTGAATTNGAGTCGACGGATATTGCCCCTCATCATCCTTCTCAAAGGACTTCACCATATCGAGTGCACAGAGTAAACCTGTGGTCACAGCACAAAGTGCCTCCATCTCTACGCCGGTCTTCCAATGGGCAGATACAGTGACCCGACAGATTAGGTCAGATTCNTCCCAATCCCACTCAACTCGGCAACTCTCCAATGGAATAGGATGGCAATGAGGGATAGCACGTGGCGTCTCTTTGGCTGCTTGGATAGCAGCGACTGTACTGGCTTCGAGTACATCTCCCTTCGACACAGTTCCTTGATTGATTGCTGCGATGCTTTCCAAACCAAGGTGTAACCTGCCCTCAGCCTGAGCGTACCGCTCGATAATNGGCTTATGTCCTACAGGAATTATTCCATCGATGCCCTTCTTAGTCATCCCAATCCCTCCTTCCAATGCGTCCCATCCTCACGAATCTCTTTCTTCCACAAAGGGGCTTGTTTCTTGAGGGAATCGATAAGCCAGGAACAGGCCTCAAAGGCTTCCTTACGATGTGCGGAACCGACATGAATCGACACGATCGGCTCACCTACTCCAACACGACCGATGCGATGTGCTATAGCAACCGCGAGTACACCGAAACGATCCACTGATTCTAGGACAAGATCATTCAGAACCCCCGGGAGGCGCTCCTCCCACGCATCAAATTCAAGCGCATGAACCTCTATCCCGTCTTCCAATCCTCGTGTAATCCCTAGGAATGATACGACACCACCGCAACCCGATAAATCGAGTTTGGACCGGAGAGCATCCGAATCAAGAATATCGGCCTCAACATGGATTACTACGCGCTCGGCCATGACGCAAGGACAGCATCGAACGCAAAGGTGCTTCGGAGCATTCTTGGTCACATTGATGCATGGCTATTCCGAGGAGACGCCATGTCGGACGAGGTTATCCACATTCTCGGTGCTGGACTTTCCGGCCTCGCGGCGGCGACTGTTCTTGCTAAAGCAGGGCGAAATGTCACGGTCCACGATATTCGAAAGGATTCTGGAGCCCGTTTCGATGGGGATTTCCAAGGCCTTGAAAATTGGACGCAAAATCGTGACTTCTTCGATGAGATGAGAGAATGGGGGCTAGACACAGATGCCTTCCGTTCAACCGATTTCAAACAGATGGATCTAGCTCATCCAGATGACACAATCACCATACCTCAGAGCCCTCGACTAGCGTTCAGAATTGTTGAACGAGGTACAGACGAACACTGTATCGATCAAGGATTCAAGCGGATGGCAATCAAAGCTGGTGCAGATATCAGATATGGTTCAAAGGTTGACCCGGCAACTTGCACCATCATTGCCGCCGGGCCGAAGAAGACCAGTGCGGTCGCATTCGGCGAAGTTTTCCGAACCTCGCACCCAGATCATGTGACCTTTCAACTCAATGACAAGTTAGCGCCAGGAGCCTATTCTTATCTCATAGTCATCCAAGGAATCGGCCTCATATGCACCTGCCTTTGGCGTAACCAGAAGCAATCAAATCGCTATCTCAACGAAACCATCGCCTGGTACGAAAGGATGTATCCAGATCTAGACCGTGAACCCATCAAACGAGTCGGAGGGATGGGTGACTTCTCCCTCCCTAACTCCTACTACCATGATGGAAAGTACTACGTTGGTGAAGCCGGCGGGCTTCAGGATTTCATGTGGGGATTTGGGATGCGTTATGCCATTACAAGCGGTGTTCACGCGGCTCAAACCATCCTCAACGGAGGTGGTCAAGAATATGATGCACGTATCCGTTCCACGTTGCTTCCATCGATTCGCACTAGTGCAACTAACCGCCTACTGATGAACCGAATTGGTGATCGTGGATTCAAACGTGTCGCCACTTATTGGATGAAGAACCAAGAAAAAACTGGAGATGGCCTATTGTTCATGGAACGCCTATACAAGCCAGGATTGTTTCGTCGTATGCTTTGGCCGATTACAAAACAACTGCTACTTAGAAAGGTGCAACTGGTCGATGGACGAACTGCACGAAGGATGCCCTTCAGAAAGGCATTGAAGCGAGATGAATGGGAAATGAGTATTAGAGCAAACGAGATTGCAGAGGAGTGGAAGAATATCAGATCTTCAGGAGGACAAGTGTCCTTCAGTGAGAATGACGCCGCCTGATACTCGACCTCAACTTCTTATGCCCCGTTCCGTTGGGCGATGTATGTCAGAGTGGCCTGAACTGAAGCCTATGAAGAACCGACTTGTGAACTACGGTGTGAGTGACAATGGTGTCGCTATCATCGAACTTATCTCCGATTCGGATGGTGAACCGCTTGAAGGCGACAAGACGTCGGTGAATACCTACACTCGCGAAATGTGGCACGACATCGATGACGCAATCCTTGCAGCCCGCTTCGATGATGATGTTTCAGTAATCCTTGTGACCGGGCACGGTGACAAGTTCTTTTCCGCCGGTGCTAGCATCAAGTACCTCAACAAACTCACGCCGCGTTACAAGTATTTCTTCTGCCTCCATGCAAACGAGACTCTATCTCGCCTTGAACAAACTCCGAAACTCGTCATTGCTGCTCTGAACGGCCATACTGTCGGTGGCGGCCTCGAAATAGCCATGGCAGCAGATATTCGCATTGGCCGTAAGGGCAACTTCCAGGTTGGACTTCCCGAGGTCTCTCTTGGTGTCCTCGCAGGCACAGGCGGCACAGCTCGACTCTCTCGTCTCGTCGGTAAAGCGAAGGCGATGGAGATTATGGTCACTGGACGGAAATTCTCCTTTGAAGAAGCTAAAGAAATGGATTTAGTTCACGACATTTATGACAGTATGACTCTAGAAGAATATCGACAAGATGCCTTGGATTATGCTGGTCGATTCACTCTTCCTTTCGCTGCAGCAAAGGCCATTGGGAACATCAAGCGAAGTGTGCAGAGTGGATTGGAGATTCCACTAGAGTATCATCTTGCGCTTGAGCGTGAACTCCAATCTGACCTCTTCCAGTCCGATGATGCAAAGGCCGGAATCAAAGCCTATGTCGAAAAGGAAACACCGCGCTTTTCTGGAAATTGAGATTCAAAACGACTGCTCGCAGGATGTCTTTCCACGGGTCATGGCTGATGTTGAAATACCACCATCCACCCCCTTCTATACATGAGCACCACAGAGATTGTAAAGAATTACCATCCCAACTTTGAGGGGTGGGTTCAGGAATTCCAAGATTGGCAAACTCGTATCGGCTTCGATCCTGCTTGGCTCGGAGACTACCGCTTCGAAATTCGCTTTGATTGGGACTCCGCGGGCGATACAATCGAATTCGGCGACTTTGAGGGCATGCCCAAATGGAAACGCCGGATGCAAATCCCTCAACAGAACATTATCGATGCAATCCTAACGATGGTCAGCGTTCAGGGAGACACTGAATTCGCCTCAGTCGAACAGCAAAACCATCTCCTTGCGACTGCACCGACCGAGTACGATCGGAAGTCCGCACTTCGAATCATGTGTGAAGAACAACGCCACGGATGGCAAATGGCTTACCTCCTATGCACATACTTCGGTGAACAAGGTGTACGAGAAGCTGCAAAACTCCTCGAGAGGAATGCTCAGGATGGTACCCGTCTACTTGGTTCATTCAACGCTCCAATTGATCACTGGCTCGACTTCTTCTGCTTCACTCAATTCATCGACAGAGATGGAAAGTATCAACTCAAGATGCTCTCAACAAGTTCATTCCAACCTCTAGCCGCTTCCATGGGTCCCATGCTGAAAGAGGAGTCTTTCCACTTGGGCACCGGAGCCAATGGAATCCGAAGAATCGTCAAAGCAGGTGTGATACCTGTCGCCTTCCTTCAGAAATACATCAACAAGTGGGTCAGCACCGGCCTTGACCTATTCGGAACAGATGAATCGACTTCCGCTCAATGGGCCTACGTCTACGGAGTTAAGGGCAGATATGACGAGCGTGAATCGTCCGAAAAGGCTGATCGAGAGCATCTGAACGAAGCGAGTCGTATGCTTTACTTCGACGAAATACGTGCTGACATGAGGCGGACAAGTAAAGCTAGGAAAGAAGGTGAACCAGAGTTGTTCTGTCCTTCAGACAAGTTCAATCGAGGTATCGGAATGTATGCAGACAAGCGTTACACCATTACCGGCGATCCATTCGAGGGAAGTGATTCAGAATGGCAACAATATCTTCATGATAATCTTCCTACAGAGGCAGATGAAAAGAAACTCATGGAAGAATACATGGCCCCTGATGTTGAATGGATTCAATATCGCGAATGGAAGGAGTAATTCCAATCCATTGGAGTGTGTGAAGAATGCAAACTCTGTCTCTGCTTGCTGTTGATCGTAATCGTCTACGTCCTTTCTTTGAGAGAGTCCCTGAACTCTTCGAAATGCACCATCACCAAATCGAAGAGGATCCTGAAGGTTACGAAGAGTTACTCTACAAGGTGTATCGTCCATATCCCACTCACATGTTTGGTCTAATCGACGAATGGATGGGATTAGAAGAACTGAAAATATCTAGTGAACAGGAGACAATGCTACGCCTATTCCTCCTTGCAATTCGATACCCTGATACCCTACTATTCGAAAGCTTAGACGATATAATGACTTCTGATTTGCGACGGCTCTCTGCTTACTTACACTTCACTAGTCACACCTATGCGATCTGGGATGAAGACACCCGTAAGGGACTGGGGAAACTCGGATTTGAGATACCTACAACTGAGAATGCGGATCCTTTCATCTATGGCGCATATGTTGGTACTATCGAGTTACTGAAAGACCTCGCACCATTCACGTGCTTCTTGGAGCATGACGTACCTAGACAGCGCCTCTTCCAAGCCGCGCTAGCTGCATATGGACGCGAATGATTGATTCATCGCAGACATTACGACATTACGTGCAACATCTTACTGTACATTTGAGGTTGGTCACCGTCGCCGTAATTTGGGGCGTCGGTTGGGTGGCAGGACGCGTTCTTGCTCAAGAGATTCCTACCTTCACTGCAGCTTGGCTCCGTTATCTCGTTGCCGTCCTAGCATTCATTGCTTGGCTAGTTTCAACTGGACGTTTGACATTACCAAATAGGAGGGAATGGAGAATCGTAGCCTTTGTTGGCTTCTTCTCTACCTTCCTTTACCAGGTATTCTTCATGCTCGGTATGGAGAGAACTGCCGCCGGTGATGCATCCCTAATGATCACGTTTAATCCACTATTCACTGCAATACTCGCCATATTCTTCCTTGACGAGAAGATGACTACTCGACTCGGGATGGGAATCATACTCGCGATTGCTGGAGTTGCGATTCTATTCCTCCAATCACCCAACATCGACATACCTGATGGAACTCGAATGTGGGGTGATTTCTTCATTATGTTGTCCGCACTCTCATGGTCCGCATCTGCAATCGCGATGAAACGAGGTATGACTTCCGCACCAGATGGTGAAACACCGATGTCACCCCTACGCATCACTGTCTGGTCATCGGTTACCGGTCTCGCATTTCTGACACCTGGATTCATCTGGGAAGGTGCATCCAGCCAGTGGGCTATACCGTCTACAGAAGCATTAGTGGCGATTCTATTCCTTGCCATTCTATCCACTGTTGTATCCTATGTCTGGTACGCAGAAGGTATTCGGACAATTGGAGCCGGACCTGCCGCACTCTACGTCTATCTCGTTCCTTTGTTTGGAATTCTGAGCGGTTGGATACTATTGGATGAGAAGTTAGGGTGGAGCCTCCTACTCGCCTTTGTCTTAATCGTTGGTGGTGTTGCATTCGCTCAGAGCGCGAAGGGTGATGTACAGGCAATAACCGTCGAATGATATGGACATACGCACCGTCGCCGTGATTGGAGCCGGGACGATGGGGGCAGGCATCGCCCAAATCTGTGCACAAGCCGGTTGGAAAACCCATCTCCACGATGCATTTCCTGAGGGTCTCGAAAGAGGAATAGAACGGATACATGCATTCTGGGACAAGGGTATCGCTAGAGGTAAGACCACCGAGAATCAGAAATCTGAATGGAGTGCTAATCTTCACCCTACAGATTCTCTTGAGGATGCTGTATCCGATGCAGATCTCGTCATCGAAGCAGTTCCGGAGATTATGGATCTAAAGCGGGATATTTTCCAACGGATTGATGCGGCAGCACCAGCACATGCAATCCTCGGAAGCAATACCTCAGGATTACCTATAGGAGACATCGCAGAAGTGACCGCAAGACCACAAAGCGTCATTGGTATGCATTTCTTCAACCCGGTTCCTTTGATGGCACTCCTCGAACTCATCCAGCATGATGGTACGAGTGATGAGACCATCGAAGCGGCTCGAAGCATTGCTGAACATCTAGACAAGACCTCAATCCTTGTCCGAGATGTACCAGGATTCGCCACGAGTCGACTTGGTGTTGTACTCGGAAATGAAGCAATTCGTATGCTGGCTGACGGTGTCGCTTCAGCCAGCGATATTGACACAGCGATGCGATTAGGATACAGACATCCAATGGGCCCCTTGGAACTGACCGATCTTGTAGGCCTGGATGTTCGTAGAGACATCCTAAACAATCTTGCAGAGGCCTTCGATGATACTCGATATCTCCCGCACCCGCTACTCAACCAACTAGTTGAGGATGGTGAACTCGGAAAGAAAACCGGGCGAGGTATCTATGATTGGTCAAATGGTAAGAAGAGTGATCGTGACCACAACCTCTGAGGTGAGATAGTGCTCTCAGATGTCATGATTGAAGCAATCGGTGCTATGGCCGGCTTACTCGGCGTCATCGCTTGGCTTCCACAACTCCACCGTGTTATGATTCAACGGCTCCACGAAGGTATCTCAATGCCAACTCTATTGGCAATCTGTATCGCCTTAGTCCTCTGGATAATCTACGGATTTCTAATCGATTCCGTCGCAATTATCGGATCAAATATTGCTGCAGGAACATGTGTCGCACTAGTCGCATTACGTGTTACACAACTTAGACGGATTGAAGGCTAAGGTGAATTATTCTGATTCTTCAGAAGAATGGAAGATTGGATCTCGCTTCTCGAGGAAAGAAGTGACACCTTCGACAAAGTCAGGTGAACGACTTGATTCCGTAATGAGCATCCGTTCAAATTCTAGTTGGGTCTCAAAGAATGTCGAAGACTGGGAATCTAACAGCTGCTTTGTAGATCGCTTTGATTGATCCGACCAACGGCCCCATTCCATTGCAATTCGAACCGCACAAGGAATGAGATCTTCAGCCTCAACCACCTTATCGACTGCACCGAAATCCAAAGCTTCCTCTGCATTCCATGTCTGATCCTCAAAGAAAAAACGCCGGGTATTCTGGACACCCACAAGACGTGGAAGAAGCCACGTTGTCCCGCCATCTGGAGAGAGTCCAAGACGGAAGAAAGCAGATGCCAGCCGAGCGTTAGTAGATGCGATGCGAACATCGCAGGCTAGTGCAAGACCAAGCCCCCCTCCGGCAGCAGCTCCATTCATGGCTGCCACTATAACAGTAGGATCGCCACGCATCCGAACAAGGAGTGGATGTAGGATTCCTGTTAAGGTAGCAACGAGATCCGCTGCAGTGCCATCCTCGATTGCAGACTTAAATGACTGGATGTCAGCACCAGCGCAGAACACACGACCGGACCCTGTAATCACGATGGATCTGATTTCAGGATCATCCATCAAACGTGTAAGTTCAGCCGATATTGCCGCCATTGAGACCGCATCGAAGGCGTTGTTAGAGACCTCTTCTGACAACGTCACAACTGCGATTTGACCTTGGGTCACCACGCCGACAGTCATACTTCCCGGTGGAGGTCTACATTATTGAAGTCCATGAAGGTCATAAGACACGCATTCCTCAGGAAGGCCAATGCAACGCGAAGAACTCTACATCGATGGAGCATGGGTCACCCCTCAGGGCGATGGAACGATTGAGGTAGTTAACCCCGCAACCGAGCAGGTTATCGGTTCCGTTCCCGCCGGATCATCTGCAGATGTAGATCTCGCAGTTGCCGCTGCGAAGCGCGCCTTCCCGGGATGGGCTAACAGCAGTATCGAGACCCGTATGTCTGCTCTCAACGACCTTTCATTGGCTCTCAAGGAACTCACTGAGGAGTTAGCACAGACAATAACGGCAGAAGTGGGCACACCAATTGGCTACAGCCGAATGGCGATGGTTGGTACCCCACGCGTAGTTGCAAGGTCCTACGCGAAAATGCTTGAGTCCTACGAATGGGAGCATGAAGTCCGAAACTCGATTATCGTGAAGGAACCGGTAGGAGTGTGTGCTTTCATCACTCCATGGAACTTTCCGCTCCACCAGATTGTCGGCAAGGTAGCTCCTGCACTTGCTGCCGGTTGCACCATGGTACTGAAGCCATCCAAGGAGGCTCCACTAAACGCATTTCTACTCGCTGATATTCTCCACGATATTGGTATCCCACCCGGGGTATTCAACCTAGTCAGCGGACACGGTAGCGAGGTCGGAGAGATTCTCTCGGGCCATCCAGATGTCGATATGGTTTCGTTCACCGGATCCACAGGTGCAGGCATTCGTGTCTCTCAAGCGGCTGCACCGACCGTGAAGCGTGTCACCCTTGAACTAGGAGGGAAATCCGCGAATGTAATCCTCGATGACGCCGACGTCATCAGAGCCGCAAAATCATCGATTGGCGCATGCTATCAGAACTCTGGACAGACCTGTTCCGCACTCACACGACTTATTATTCCGGTAGCACACAAAGATGAGATCCTAGAATTAGTCAAGAAACGTGTCGAAGGCTACAATCCTGGTGACCCGCTCGATGACAACACGCGCTGTGGGCCAATGGTGTCGGCGAAGCAGCAGGCTAGTGTTCGTAATTACATACAATCAGCAATAGATCAAGGTGCGACGCTAATCGCTGGAGGAACCGAGATGCCAGGTGGTATCGAGAATGGCTTCTTCGTTCAACCTACTGCATTTTCCGATGTCAGCCCTGACATGACAATCTGGAAAGAGGAGGTTTTTGGCCCCGTGCTAACCATTACGACATACGAGTCTGAGGAAGAAGCGCTAGCCCTCGCCAACGACTCAATCTATGGCCTTTCTGGTGGCGTCTGGTCAGGCGATGCCGAGCGAGCAATGGCATTCGCGAAGGGTATGCGCACTGGCCAAGTCAGTATCAACGGTGGGCCATTCAACATTAGTGCACCATTTGGCGGATACAAGCAATCAGGTAACGGACGGGAACTCGGCGTTGAAGGTTTAGATGAATTCCTTGAAATAAAGGCAATACAGCGACCCATTGAATGATATTTCCGAGGATTAAAAATGTCAAAGATTCAATATTGGAGAATATTTTTCGTCATTCTTGGTTTAATCATCTCTTTTACCGGTTTGATCCTATGGAATATTCCATTGAATGAATCTGCAGATGAAGAAGGGTATGTGAACATCTATTCCGCTGATTCCGGGTGGAATTTTGGAGAAAAGGTTCTCCCATACATCGGAGGAGGTCTCCTCATGTGTTTTGGAATTGGACCCTACATCCTCATCTCTGGACTATTGGGCCGTCCGTTTCCGATATCAGAAGAAGCATGGAATCAGAAATCTCCTAATCTGGAATGAAGGGGGTTGGCTCTCATTAAGGCTCAATCCATGAACCATTCCCGCATAGTGCAAGCTTGACAAATTGGACGATTCGTAGGCTGACCACAATTCTCACAGGAACGGATTGACTCCTTGTTAGAGATATTAGAATCACGCGCAATTTCCTTGATTCTGTCCATGGATTGTAGTAACCCATGACGGCTTCCTGGAACATCCCGTTCAATTTCAGCAACTATCAAACGACTTCTCTGTCGGAGTGCTCCGCCGGCATGAGGGCAGTTGCCATGATGAATGGGTAAATCGAGTTGAATTGCAGCAGCATGAATCTCCTGTTCTGGGATCCAACGAAGAGGTACAATTCTTGGCGTCAATCCGTCAATCTTCTGTTCAGTATGCGGGGCGAGACGAATTGTCCGATCAACCTCTCCCTTCTGGAGATTCATGAGAATTGATTGAGCTACGTCATCGAGATTGTGACCCAAAGCCATGACATCTGCCCCCACCCTTTGAGCGAGTGCATTCAGACCTTGGCGACGAAATACTCCACAGAAACTACACGGCATCATACCATTCACCTCATCATTTGATTCCCCTACCTGAGGAAGTGATTGGACAAGATCATCCATCTCTGGAAAAGAAAGATCCGGATATGATATTCTCTCGAGGCGGATACCTAAATGATCGCAAAGGGATTGTGCACAATCTACTGAAGGTGCTCGATAACCTTCGATACCCTCGTCAACCACTCCAGCAATAATCTCGACGTCACGTCGCTTACCGAGAATCTGATGAAGTAAATGCAACATAAGAGCAGAATCCTTGCCGCCGCTCACCGCTACAAGCACCCGATACGGACGCCCAAGAGTCGAAAGTGAATTCTTAGGGAGGGGGAGTTGACGCCGTAGCGTCTTCGATACACGTTTGTGAATCAATTCGACAAGGTGGCTACCACAGAGATGCTGACCACTGTAAATCTGGTGAACGATGGAATCACGAGAACAACGGGAACAAGAGTTGACTTCGAGAGCACTGGCCACGAATCTGGGTAACGGCTTCATGGCTTCAACGAATCGTTCAATTTCTCAATTAGAAATTAGATTTTCCAATTGAAGAATTCAAATATCGAAATTAGAGAGTAAAAGTTGGATTCCTCCAATTGAAGAATGATTTCAATTCAGATTCACGGCACTAGACAGAAAAGCCTCGAAACACTATCTGTGGCCCCTTTCAGGGGCAAGTTCTTGAAGTCGAATACAACCTGAACCTCTTTGGATAGCATGATTGAGAACGTCGTTCGCGCTTACACACACCTCCCAGGTGTGGTCGAATCATGGATGGAAAAGTTAGACGGTACAGTCATCAGCCCTGCCAAAGATGGGCTATCTACCGTCCCTTCATGGACTACAGCCGAACGCCTAGCACGTGAATCAGGAATCGGGCAGCTACAGGAGTGGTGGATTGAATCCGATCAAGGAGCTGTTATTGCTTCAAGAACTGGCGATGATACATTGCTCTGGATAAAGACCGATTCTCCGAGACGCTTGGGGCGTTGTGCCCACGAAGTCCGGAGAACACGTGGCGATCTTGCCAATTTGCTGAGGTGATGAAATGTTTGACCTACCCCATGGAGACCTTATCGAGCGCACATTCGACGGTAGTGCACTGAACGAAGTGGTTGATTTCGAATGTGGAATCATCTCAAGTTACAAACCAAAGTCACGAAGTCCTTGTGCACATAGAATTGTGGCTGGCGGACACATAGTCGGTTGGCTAGCTGATGCTGAGGAGAACAAACACTACCTTGGGGGCCATGCAGCAAAAGCGCGACTAGTAGAGTTAGAGGATGCTCACGAATTGAGGCATAAGGCATACACCCTATTGTTGGAGGAAGTGCGGAGCCTGATAGATGGGGTTCCCGAATGCCTTTCCGACCCTGCGCTAATGGGGACATTAGGCCTCGCTGGAAGGCACCTACCTGCAGCAACACACGATTGGCCCCTTGTTGTCGACGTGCTTGAATCAGAGACTGGAGTTATCGCCGCCCTAGCATTTGAGGATGGAGTCCTCATTCATTCATCTGGTGAGACGCCAGCAGACCCCGATGCACTTTCTGCTGACCTTGATGCTCAAATGAGAGGCATGGATGCCTTGACTCAACTCATGGGCGCTTCCCCAGCACCCTGGTACCGACAAGCCTTCGATGAGCATGAAATGACTGTCGCGAGAGATGGTTCAGCAGGGTTAGCACTCTGGACGACTGGTGGAGCTGATCCTATGACACTCCTGATGAATGCGGCAGGTATGATTGAACCTGCTGAAAACGATGTGGATGCAGAAGTGGTAGCTCCATCGGACGGATTCATCGTTCGAGAAGGGAAAGGTGGTGTCGACGCGTTGATCTCAATGCTATCTACAGCAAAGACCGAGGAGATTACAGGACATCTGAAATCAGAAGGTAAGGGTGAACCGGTATACATCCTCCTCATAGATGGCCTGCCCTCAGGAATCCATTCCACTACTGAGGAATTGGTGGCTTCAATTCGTAATATCTCATCACCAAGTGCCGACCTCCACCTCCACCGATTGGAACGCTCTGCAAGACTCACACTTGGCCGAGGGAATATCGAGGGATTCACTCTTGAATCAATGTGTCATTCGATAGCCACTGTCCGCACACGTTCAGAGAGTAGGCGCGATCTTCTCACGGATCGGTTGGACCGGCTATACCGTTTCGAAATGGGGATGGACGCTGTTGCCTCTTCAAAGAATCAATGGAGATTGTTAGATACGGGTGGACGTGCCACTGCAAAGCTTCTACCATCCTCTACAGCGGGCAAAGTGCTACAACCCGAGGACCGCCAAGTCCTCGACAGAATCAGACGCTTGGAAGATGACAAAATTGGATTGGAACGTGACCGTGGCCGTTTGGAACGAATGCTCGAAGAGGAACAGACCCAACGCACTCAATCCGATGAGACCCTGGCCCAGAAGACAACACTCCTCGATGAGGCTATGAATCAGGTCAGAAGCCTGAACGATGAATTGGATCAAGCGCGACTCGTTGTACAACGTGCCGGTGAATCTAGCGAAGCCGATCGGACAAGAGCAGATTCTCTTGCAAAGCGTGTTGCTGAACTCGAACATCTCGTCGAGCGCAAGGCGAGTGAGATTGCATCAGCTATTGGAGAGAGTAAGAAGCGCGAGGAACTGAGTGTTGAACTTGAGGAGATTATGAAGAAGGAGGCAGGGACGCGTGCAACACTCAATGATGCCGAAGCTCGACTCGACGAAGTACGTACGGCACTCAACGAAGATGAACGCGTCCAACGCGTACTCTCCGAACAGGTCTCTTCTCTGCGTGATCGACATCGCCTCGCTGATGCGGAAACGAAGGAAGCAGAAGTAAGGATGAGAAATCATCGCGCTGAGGTCGCAGCGCTCGAAGGTGACCTCCACACTCTACGAAGGCAAATCGACGAAGACCGAGGCCGCACTAATGACCTCGAGCGGAGACAATCTCTACTTCAGACCGAGTTGAAAGAACTCATGGCAGAACGACGGACTCTGATGCGAGAACTGGGCGATCTTGATGCCCGGAAGGCGCAAGCAGAAGCGGAACTTCGGGAGATGATTTCTGATGCGGAAGAACTCACTGAAGCTCATGAACAGGCCCTAGTTGACATTGCTGAAGCAGACCGCATCCGTGCCCGCCTCCAGGAGGAACCACTCGCACGAGCTCTCCTCGACGACGAGGGGTTACGTGCACTCGAACCAGTACTTGAACGAATGGAGGGAGCCCGTAATCGTGGGCTATCTATGGTTCTCCTCGATCGTGCTGTCGAGCGAGGGCTAGCAGTTATCCAACACACTGTTGACGAAGTTGCAGCAACACCTCGGCACCTCCTTTCGACTGAAGTCATGGACCTTCTGGAACAGCAGGCTCCAGAGACTGCTTCGGCAGTCCGTGGACTGACACGCTGGTCGGTTCAACAACGCCTACACCATATGCTCGGGCAGATTGTCAACGACGTAGTACTCGATTTGGAGGACATAATTCGTGGTTACGAAGAAGCAGCTACCACCATCGGCCAAATGCGTGATGTTCTACGTAGCCTCAATGACCTTGGTATGCCCGGAAGTAGGATTGAAGCAATTGAGCGAATGCTCACACGCCCTGAAACATTACCGCGCATCGCTGCTGAAACTCAGGCACTCATCCACTCTGCCCTAGACGACATCTACATTGATGCAGACCAGAGAGACGCTGGGCAATCAGTAGATCTAGCCTCGACTATTGAAGCACTGGAGCGAATGGCGAAACGTCTCGAGGCTCTTTCCGGGGAGGACGGTGGATTCCAAGGTCCAATCTGGCGCTTCCAACGGTCAGGCATGTTACCTTTCGAGACTGGCCGACTAGTTGGGGTACAACGCCCCGATATTGATGACCGGGCCCTTCAGGAAATGGATCCAGAACGCAAAGAAGAAATCAGCAATGTGGAAAGAACAGAAGGTGAAGTTCGCTCTACTTGGGAACCCCTACCTGAACCTTCAGAGACACATGGCGTCAGTATCTCAAATCGATCCGACCTTGGCCTCGTCCCAACCTCCGCAATCCTTGGATCAAAGGAAGTTCAAGACCTCCATGAAACCGAACGGCAACTACGCGAGGTAGATTCTATGTCCGAGCATCGGCAATCTATCCGCAACGGCGTACCCATGCCAGCGGACCCAACCCAACGTGATGCCTTGTCGTCACTTGAGGATGATTTAGCGGATCTCGACATCTGAGAGGGGAACCGATGTCAGACATAGACCCCCTCCCAACTCTCCTTGCACGAGAGGAAGATATCGCTCCAATCCGGTATCGCCGACCCTTCGATATCTTCTCACTTTTACTTGGCCTAATTATCACAACAGCAGTAGGATGGTATGGTTGGACAGAAGGTGGTATTGGCCCTATGGGACCCAAATTGATAGTAGGACTTTCCTGCTTCCCAGGAGTGATTATCGGACTAATGATCTCAGAAATTCTTTCACGGTTCTTCGACCGTTGATCCGTTCGTAGCCTTCACTGTTCCATTGACTTGATTCAAACCCTTCTCGATTAGACCACTAATACGAGGCCATGGAATGATGTAGCGCATTCCTGCAACAAAAATGACGAAAATTAATGCCGAAATTACAGTTCCATAAGTGAGTTGAAGCTCAAGTGATTCCTCTACCTGGCCACTCCACTGTGTCCCTTCGAAGACTGACATAAGGTCAACAATCAAATCATCAAACTTCAGGGCGAGGGCAGTAACAAGGCCCACAAAGAAGGTCATTCCAGCTGTATGCTTCAAATGTGAATTCAGAATATTGTCGAATTGACGGACATATTCTGGGTCTTTCTTACAAGATTCAGGGAGTTTGAATGCATACTGCATGTACCTGATTGTGGCGGAACCCGATTCCAAGAATATCATCATCAATAGACCAATAGTCAACAATGGGACAATTTCGGGTGCAATGAGCCCACCCCACTCCGTAGCCTCACCAATCTGTACTGGAAGAGCTTGGAGATTGACTTCAACCGAGGATCTAACGCCCTCATAGGAGAGCAATGAATGAAGACCGAGATAGACGATTGTGGAGCCCACCGACCATGTAATCTGCTGCTTAGACAAACGCCATATTCCCATCAGCCCAGTGAACACAGGAAGGAAGTAAATCAGTAGAAGGAAGAGTTCGATGTAGAGCAATAAAGGCCCAATGAGATACTCAACATGATTCCGATTTATTTCGTCTTGACCAAAGGGCAAGTATAGGCTAAATGAGCCGATCATTCCGAAGAGCCAAGTAATGAGAAAAAGACCTGCAAGATACAGTAACGCAACGGATAGGATACCGAGGTTAACACGACGTCGAATCTTCATCGACTGATAGCCAAGGAAGGTCCATCCGGCAACAATTGCACCGATAATCAAGAGTGGCATCCAATATCGACCGTCTCCCTCGTTACCCATACCAATCATCCAATCAGGAAGAGGCAGAGACTTGTCGATGGAAACAAGATATTGGTCAAGGACGCCGAGAGTAATCGTATGATCCACCGCTGGACACCAAGTAGCATCAATTGGATCACAGGACCCGTAGGTACGTGTCACCATGATGTACATCCCAACGAGAGAAATCGTCGCAGTAATCTGGAGGGCAATGACTTGCCACTTTCGACGAAGAGAACGTAGGTGTAGACTGGTCTGACCTTCGCCCTGTAAGTTCACCTCATCTGCCATTCTATCACCCCATCTTAACCTGTAACAGAGCTTGAGACAACTCCACATCCGGCATCCAATCAATCACACGTGCTCCGAAACCAGCAAGAGCGGTCAAACGGTTCTGACGCTCAAGCTTGAGAACCTCATAGGATGTCCGAGGAATCCGGCTAACGAGCCGTTCAAAATCGACACTGCTCGGACTAAGGATGATGACCTCATGGCCACGTCCAGCAAGGTCACGCACAGCAGGAATTGTCGTTCCATCGCCCTCAGCCGCACTAATGATGAAGACTGGGGAACCTCGACTGAATCGTGATGAAAGAGCATTTGTCACAGCTTGCAGAGGCATCGCACCCTTAGGAGCAACTCCAGCAAGGCTACTCAGGATCTTGAAGTACTGCTTATCGCCGGTGTCAGGGGGCAGGAAAGAAAGACGATCATCGTATACTGCGAGAGCTACACTGTCACGTCGTTTGATGAAGTACGAAGCAAGAGATGCCGCTGCGACAGTACCCACTTCAAGCGGATTCTTGAGCACTGTACCAATGCGGCTAATATCACGGCTGTCAAGCAAAATGAAGACATCTGTTACCGCGTCTCTACACTTCTCATTGACAATCAGTGTGCCCGTTCGGGCAAATGCCTTCCAATTGATGATCTTGAACGGATCACCGGGAACATACTCTCGTAGGCTAAAGAACTCAGTTCCAGGTCCGGGCGTCCTGAGAGTTGTTGCACCAGTATACATCTTAGGAGTGCGACTACGAACCATCGCCTCCTCGATTTCACGTACCTGTGGGAACACAATGAGGTCGGATCGATGATCAACATACATCTCCTGTGCAAACAGATTGAATGAATCACGGTAGCGAATCGAAATTGGACCAAGGGAGTAGTGACCCCGTAGAGGACACCTAAGCACGTAACGAATACGAGTAGTTTCACCCGGGCCAAGATTGACACGCATGTAATTGAGTCCGCTTCGCAACTTCATTTCATGTGGAATATTGTCATAGATTTCGAGTTGTTGAGTTCTGCGCCAAGAAGAATTAGTAATCTCAAGATCAACGTATAGATCGTCGCCCTTGTAGAGATTATCAGCACTGAGAGTGCGGACAACCTCGATGTCACCATGACCTGTGATCCACGAACCTACAGCAATGAAAGAAACAAATGCAACACCAAAAACCATCATTTGGAAGTTAGACATCATCATCCCGATGAGTACTAGTGACACTCCTGAGGCACCAAGAATCGCAGCCTTTCGAGTCCACATATTCAGCGCCGCCCCCATGTCTTTATTCGCTTAATCACCGCGATGACTTCCTCCATCGAATATCGGCGATCCTCAAAGATGAATTTGACAAGCACAGGATCATCCACCATCTTCTGTAACTCACGTGCAGGCAAGGCATCGAATTCCTCACGACTCAATGAATTGACGTTTCTCACTCTGGTTAGTAGGATTTGCTTAATCTTCTTTGGATTCGCGTAGTACTCATACCTCGCTGCGTCTCCATATCCATAGTAGATGATACTGAAGACATGTCTCCAAGGCTCTGGATCCGTCTTCTTGATGATAATGAACTCAAACATGACGAATAGTCCAAGGAACATAATCAGCATCGCCATCCAATCATTAGTGAAGTAAATCAGGATGTAGTAGAGAAGATTGTAGGTATCGCCCATGAAACTGGGTTGCTGATGCCGACTTTCATCAAAAATCACTTGAGCTTCTGCAGATATCTCACCATCCCCAGACATGAGGGCTTCTGCAAGTGCATCCAACACCCATCGTCGATTGTCATTATCTGGAACTGTCTTGTTCAGGTCCCCATAGGCACCCTCCGCTACGCCCACAGTATCGTAAAGCGCGTTGATTAGAAGGCTCCCATCAGTCACGAAAAAGGCACGGCCTGAATCAGCATTGTCACAATTTCTTGACCTACAGTATTTGATGTAAGTAGCGAATGGCCCCTGTTCATCGGCACCAACTTCTGAACCACTGAAACCTACAGTAAGCTTGCCGTCGTCATTCGTGTCAAGATATGCATCTTGAGAGGAGTAGCCGATGGCATAGAGATTCTGATTCTCGTCTCCAGAGAGGTCCTTATCGAATGCACTGGGTTGATTGAGAAGAAGATCGTAACCCGGATCTGTATCATATTGCTGAGTTATAGAATCCCATCGATGCGCGCAGAGTCCAAGATCTGTCGAGGTAGGCAGACGTTCGAATCCAACACTAGGATTACTAGAGTCAACATCGAGGAAATCAGGGACCCCGTCAATGTCTCCATCTGCAGTACAAGGGTTCGTTTCCGTCTTAGGACCCGAAGAACTGGTGTAATTGAACCCGTTCGTAATGTTCGACCATACGAAGTTGTAGTCCAAACTAGGGTCCCAAGTCTGTGTATCATACAATTGGTGACCACTGAATCCGAGGCCGAAATCCTCTGCTAAACCTTGTGAATATCCAAAATCATCCAGCATAATTAGAGTCCCTCCACGCTCGACGAAGGTCCTAATGGCTTCAATCTCAGAATTAGAATAACCGAGTCCTTCTACCAAATTAATCACAGATGAATCACCACTGAAACTCGGCAACGAGATCGTATCGCGTTCCACACCCGAAATTACAAACACGGTATCACTGGGCGATTGAATCTCCTCTAAAAGAAGAGGACTACTGACTATACTCGTGGTTGTGAGATTCTGGGCCTTGATGTCTTCACGGAACGAGCTCATGTCATTCCAATCTGTTCCGTAAGCACTCTGGTGCACTTCCGATCGTTCGATGTAGGTGCCAGCTACAGTCATTAGAAGGGTTCCAAGTGTGAGGTAAAACAGGACTATCGCTACCGAGCGACGTCCGTTTGCTGAGCGCAACCAATCTGTTGCAGCAGCAGCGCTAAATGTAGCCAATCCGATCACCATCCAACAAGTGGAGCAAGATTCAGACGCTCATGCGAGCCTTAAGACGGTTGTGCGGCCCCGCGCAGGCAGATCAACGATGCAGGAGCACGATAGCACCGATTTCTCGAACCTCATCGATAGGGAGAGGAATCATTCCCCCGTCGGAAGGCCAAGGTAGTTGGGCAGGGTCAAGTTCCTGAGCAATCTTCACCAGAATGTAAGTTACAGAGCCTGTGCGTGAATCAACAATAAGGTCAGCAACATGGCCAAGGACATCGCCACTTCTGTCTCGAACCTCCCTCGCGAGGAGTTCTCGCGTGAAGGTTGCAGGCATCGGATCACCTCACACCGATTCAATCCCACGTAGGCCGTCATTATTCCGACGAATGGAATCAAGTCCGCTGGTAAGCATCGATTGAAGCTTCTCGTAATATTCCATCATCTGAGGTGTCACAGTAGGCCGAACACGATCGATGGCCTCCTCGAAGTGCTTCCGAGTAATCGTCTTCCTCTTCGCTCTCATGGCGATAAGTGCTGCTTCTCGACAAATTGCCTCGATATCTGCTCCCGTGTATCCAGACAACGGCTTCGCCATATCGTCTAGAGAGAACTTCCCGATTGGCATACCATCAGTATGAATCTTCAAAATCTCACGGATGGATTCCTCATCGGGCGGAGGAACGTGTAGTACCCGTTCGAAACGTCCAGACCTAAGAAGAGCAGGATCAATCATCTCAGGACGATTTGTCGCTGCGATTACAATGACACCATCCAGGGCTTCGACACCATCCATTGAAGATAGGAGTTGGTTGACGACACGATTCATGACGTCGCTACCTTCGCCTCTATTCTCAACACGAGCACCTGCGATGGATTCGAATTCATCGAGGAAAATGATACTAGGTGAGGCTTGCTTAGCCTTCTTGAACACCTCACGGATACCTCGTTCGGATTCTCCCACCCATTTCGAAATCATCTCTGGACCCTTGATAGAGATGAAATTAGCCTTCGCTTCATTCGCAATCGCCTTAGCAAGAAGAGTCTTTCCAGTGCCGGGAGCACCGAAGAGGATTACACCACGAGGGGGCTTCACACCGAAATGCTCGAACAACTCTGGTTGAGTCAATGGCCATTCTATGCTCTCCTTAAGCCGATCTTTGATCTCATGAAGGCCCCCTACCTGGTCCCATGACACCTCTGGAATCTCAACATAAATCTCTCTCAGAGCACTGGGTTCGATGTCCTTGATGGCTTCCCTGAAATCATTCATCTGAACCTCCATCTTCTCGAGAACCTCGGGTGCAATCTCCTCCTCATCTAGGTCAATATCCGGGAGATAACGCCGAAGAGCCTTCATGGCAGCCTCTCGAACAAGGGCATTGATGTCTGCGCCAACGAAACCGTAAGTATTCTCGAGAACCCAGTCAATCTCAAAGTCGTCACTAATTGGCATGCCACGCGTATGGATGTCAACAATCTCACGTCGACCTTCCTTGTCTGGTACGCCAATTTCAAGTTCGCGATCGAATCGACCAGGGCGCCGTAAGGCCTGATCAATCGCATCACGGCGATTCGTCGCTCCGATTACGATGACATTGTCACGTCCGTGCATACCATCCATCAATGTGAGTAGTTGAGCGACAACACGACGCTCGACCTCTCCAGTGACATCTTCTCGCTTTGGAGCAATACTGTCCAATTCGTCAATGAAAATAATGGCAGGGGCATTCTGAGTAGCCTCATCGAAAATCTCTCTGAGTTGCTTCTCTGATTCACCGTAATACTTCGAGATAATCTCAGGACCGTTGATTGATGTGAAATGAGCATTTGTCTCAGACGCGACCGCTTTAGCAATCATTGTCTTTCCAGTCCCAGGTGGCCCATGAAGGAGCACACCCTTGGGTGGATCTATGCCCAGCCTGCGAAACAGAATCGGATGCTTGAGGGGGAGTTCAATCATCTCACGGACTTTCTGAAGTTGATTACCTAAACCTCCGATGTCTTCGTACGCGATTTGGTGGCCTGCAGAATCCTCCTCCTCGTCTAGTATCTCCTCTTTGATTACAATCTCCGTCTCGGGTGCGACTTGTACGATACCTTTGGGTCGAGTGCTTACAATTGCGAAGGGGAGAGCCTCGGCGAATAGCGTCATGCCAGGGAAAAAAATTCGGACGCCAGCTACAACCGGCCTCTTGTTCAAACCTCGCCGGGCAAATCCTTCGATACCGGGTCCAAAACGGACCTTCTGCTGCTTAGCCATAACTGGAGAAAGGACGAGGCGTTCACACTTCTTGACCTCGACCTTGCAAATATCGACACGGTCACCAAGGCTAACTCCTGCATTCTTCCGGATGATGCCATCGATTCGGATGACACCAAGATTAGCATCCTCAGGTCGACATCGCCACACAACTGCAGCAGTCTTATTCTCGCCGGATATCTCAATGATATCGCCAGGCTTCAAATCAAGATCATTGTTGAATGGGACGCGGGCTCGACCATGCCCTACATCACTGGGAATCGCTTTCGCGACACGGAGAGTCACTGATTCATCTGCTCCTGCCATCTTCGCACCTCGGGTGAGAGGGACTGTTCGTCGGGGGCTATTAAACCCAAACCGAAACCCACACTCTACGTCGTCAAGAGCCGTTCGTCACATTGATGAGACGAGGTTCGATGGCGCCTTATGGCACACATCCTTGAGACCGGCTTTGAATCCATGGAAACATCTTCACAGAATCCGAACGGGTCACCAAAAGTCCGAGGATACAACATCATTGGAGGGCAACTGAAGTTAGCATCAGATGGGAACACCTTCGTATCCACCAACCCGGCTTGGCTTGAGGACGAATTAGGAGAGTTTCCACTTTCTACGAAAGAGGATGTAAGAGATGCCTTGGCTGCAGCTCGCACTGCATTCCCATCGTGGGCAGCAACACCCGCGCCCACCCGTGGACAAATAATCGGCAATATGGGCCGTCTCCTAATGGAACACAAAGATGAGATTGTTCGCCTCCAGAGTCGTGAGATTGGAAAGACTCTGAAAGAAAGTGCTGGAGAAGTTCAGGAAGCAATTGACACGTGCTTATTCTTCCAGTCAGAAGGACGACGCCTATACGGTCAGACGGTCAACAGTGAACTCCCCGATAAGGAACTCTTCACCTATCGCCGCCCACTGGGCGTCTGTGGCATCATCAACGCCTGTAATTTCCCTTCTGCCGTTCCGTTCTGGAAAATGATCCCCGCCATCATGTGTGGAAATACATGCGTCTGGAAATCGCCTCAAGATGCACCTCTACTTTCTTTCGCACTTGCACGAATTATGCACCAATCGGGAATCCCTGATGGTGTAATCAATCTCGTGCATGGGAAAGGTAGCGGCGCTGGCCAGCACCTCGTGGATGCAGTAGACGACGGGCTTGTCAACAAAATCTCGTTCACCGGCTCGACCGGTGTCGGGAAGATGATTGGCGAGATTTGTGGACGAAACCTCGTTTCTTGCTCTTTGGAACTTGGAGGCAAAAACCCACTTGTCATTATGCCTTCTGCAAATCTCGAAAACGCTGTTACAGGCGCCTATTGGGCAGGATTTGGCACTGCGGGGCAGCGTTGTACAAGCCTTGGGAATCTAATCGTCCACGAGAGTATCTACGATGAGTTCCTTGAGATGTACATGAACAAGGTTCGAACGACTAGAATCGGCGATTCCATGCGTCATGATGATGTGTTGTATGGGTCTATGCTATCCGAAAAATACGCTACAGACTTCCTAAAGGGGCTCGATATGTGTGATGCCTCCGGTGCAAAACGCATTCATGGCGAGGGACGAATTACAGAAACTAGCGCTCCAGAGAACTTCCTTGGATCTGCCAACGAGGGCGTCTACATGTGGCCACATGTGTATGTCGATGTTACAGAAGATATGGAATGCTTCCATGAGGAGATATTCGGACCCGTTGTCACAATCGTGAAAGCGAAGGACTTCGACCACGCCCTTCACCTTGCGAATGCTTCACCTTACGGTCTATCATCGGCAATATACACCAACGATCGCCTCGAAGCCTACCGATTCAAAACTGGAATTAAGGCCGGGATGACTGGAATCAACAACTCCACCACGGGTGCAGAGGCACATCTCCCATTCGGAGGAGTCAAGGGGTCAGGTAACGGAACCCGAGAATCTGGGATTTGGGTCATCGAAGCTTACTCTTATTGGCACGCAGTCAACGATGAATTGAGTGGGAAGTTACAACTCGCACAAATGGACGTCGATGAAATTGAGATTGAGGAAGCCGAAGTAGACTACGGTTCACTGGCTTGATACTAGTGCAAGGCTGTATGCAATTACTTATGTCCCATCAACCTCCCCATTTGACCAGAGTTGGATGATGTGGGTGAGTCGGTCAAACTCCCAATGAAGAAGGGGTTCGGCCAGACTGATCGAACCGACCCGTGGTGGAAAGGCCCGACTGCAATGGGTGCCTACCTCGGAATCATGCTCATATATGCCACATGGCGTGGTTTCATGGAAGCAGATTTCTGGATATTCTCGGAATTCGGCTACTCAGCAGGCATTGGCCATGGCGCAGGTACAATGGCAATCGAGAATACTGGAAGTCACGTTCTAAGCCCTCTCTATTCTCCATTGATTATTCCAGGTGGGGACTCCATCGGATCGATGGTACCCCTAGCCTTAGCATGGATGTCACCTGCTATGTTCATCCTAGTCTTCCCTGCCGGATTCCGCGGGACCTGTTACTACTATCGGAAGGCATACTACCGTGCTTTCTTCCAACAGCCCACAGGTTGTGCGGTCTCTAAACCGTGGAACGAGTACTCTGGTGAAACTGGACTTCTAGTTGTTCAAAATCTACACCGTTACTTCATGTATGCCGCAGTAATCTACCTCCCTATTCTCGCATGGGATTTCTGGCTCTCAATCAACTTCCATGACCCAGTCACACATGCGCATAGTTTCGGCGTCTCAGTTGGTTCTCTTCTCCTGTTTGCCAATGTCATGATGCTATCTGGATACACCTTTGGTTGTCATGCGTTCCGCCATGTGGTAGGCGGTGGCTCTAACGATTGGACCTCGAGTCGTGGAGCCCGATTCAAGCATCGAATTTGGAAGTGGAGCACGAAACTCAACGAACACCACAAGGATTGGGCACTCTACAGTCTGTTCGTCGTCATGTTTGCTGATTTCTATATCTGGATGTGTACAGATCCGATGTTTGGGATTTCAGATATCGTTCTCATTGGAGGTTTTTGAATGGAAGATTACGAGACCCATCAGCACGATGTAGTCGTAATTGGAGCTGGCGGGGCAGGGCTACGAGCTGCAATCGAGGCAAGTGCTACTGGTGCGAGTGTTGCCATGATTTGCAAATCCATGCTAGGTAAAGCTCACACCGTCATGGCTGAAGGTGGAGCCGCTGCAGCCCTAGCAAATAAGGACCACAGAGATTCATGGGAAACGCACTTCCGAGACACCATGAAGGGTGGGAAATATCTCGGCGACTGGCGCATGGCTCAAATCCATGCACAGCAGGCCCCCGACCGAATTCGGGAGCTTGAACAGTGGGGAGCTGTCTTCGATCGTACCCCCAAAGGATTGACTAGTCAACGTAACTTTGGAGGNCATACCTATCCTCGACTTGCTCATATTGGCGATGCAACCGGACTTGAGTTGATCCGTACCCTGCAACAAAAAGGCATCCANACNGGNATGGAGGTATTCATGGAATACACCGTTCGTCGCCTGTTCAAAACCGATGGTAGAATCTCTGGATGCTTTGCCTACAATAGAACAGACGGAACATTACACCTGTTCAAAGCCAAAACAATCGTCCTCGCAACTGGTGGAATTACCCGCTGTTGGGAGGTCTGCTCGGGTTCTTGGGAATATACTGGAGAGGGACATGCACTGGCTTACTGGGTAGGTGCAGAGATGGGTGACATGGAGTTCGTCCAATTCCACCCAACCGGTATGATTTGGCCACCTTCAGTCAAAGGAATTCTCGTCACAGAGGGCGTTCGGGGGGAAGGTGGGATGCTCACCAACGCTGAAGGAAAACGGTTCATGTTCGATTATGTACCAGAGATGTACCGAGATGAATTCGCTGACACTGAAGAGGAAGCGCTAGCTTGGGTCGATGAGGTAATATCAGGGAAACTTGCGACTAAGCGACGCCCCCCTGAACTTCTAACGCGTGATGTTGTCGCGAAGGCAATCAATAGCGAACGAGATGCAGGCCGGGCCTCAGAACACGGAGGAGCCTATCTCGATATATCATGGCGTGATGAGGAGGAAGTCAAGAAGAAACTCCCGGGCATGTACCACCAGTTCATGGAGCTCGCTGCCGTTGATATCACGAAGCAACCGATGGAAGTAGGCCCTACGGCACACTACGTAATGGGTGGTGTGAAGGTTGACCCTTACAGCCAAGAGTCCACTGTCCCCGGCCTCTACGCTGCAGGAGAAGCAGCTACTGGCCTACATGGAGCAAACCGATTAGGAGGGAATTCTCTCTCCGACCTAATTGTATTCGGAAAAATCGCTGGAGAATACGCAGCAGCAGCAGCACTTGAAATCGAAAGTTTCGCAGATATCGACTCCGCCGAAATTACAGAAGTAATCGAAGAGACGCTCGCACCCCTGTCCCGTGAGAATGGAGAGAATCCAGCGAAAGTTGTTGAAGACCTCCGTTCCATGATGCAGAACAAGGTCGGTATAATCCGGACTGGAAGCCTTCTTGAAGAAGCGCTCAAGGACCTTGACGAACTTGAGATGCGTTCAGAGAATACTTCCGCAGGTGGCGGCCGTATCTACAATCCAGGTTGGCATCAAGCACTTGAAATCGGAGCAATGATTGATGTCAGCAGAATGTGCGCAATTGCTGCTCTTCGACGTGAAGAAAGTCGAGGGGGCCACACTCGCGATGACTTCCCCACACCTGATCACAAGCACTGGGGTAAAATCAACAGTGTCATCATCAAGAATGATGACGGATCCATGTTAATCGACTACGTTACCTATCCACCTATTCCCAACGATCTCAAGTCGTTACTAGATGCAGACGATCTACACGAGGAGGAGGAGTAAATATGTCCGAAGAAGTGACTTTCAGGGTGTTTCGAGGAGCGCCCGATGAAGATGGTGACCCTTTTGGTAAGATGGTTGACTACACCGTTGAACTCGATGAAGGAATGGTCGTTCTTGACGTCATTCATCGCATTCAAGCAGAGGAAGCCCCTGACCTCGCCTGCCGCTGGAACTGCAAAGCAGGTAAATGCGGTTCATGTAGCGCAGAGATTAACGGTAAACCACAGCTAATGTGCATGACGCGGATGGAGGATGTCTTCGAGGAGATGACCGATCAATCCGAGCCTATCCTCGTCAAACCCATGCAAGCCTTCCCCCTCGTCCGTGACCTCGTTACAGACACATCTTGGGCCTACCGTACCGATGAACGAATTACCCCTATCAATGGGCCCAAGGAACCAGATTGGGTATTCAAACAAGAGGAGGCTGATCGGATTCAGGAGTTCCGTGCCTGCATAGAATGCATGCTATGTGTCAATACCTGTCACGTGCTTCGAGAGCATCAGAAATTCGATGAATTCGCTGGACCACGCTTCTTCGTTCGTCTCGCCAACTTAGAGATGCACCCATTAGATATCGAGAGTCGAATTCCCGAGATCAAGGAGGACTTCGGTCTTGGATACTGCAACATCACGCGCTGCTGCACTGAGGTCTGTCCTGCGGGCATTAATATCACGGACAATGCAATTATCCCACTGAAAGAACGTATAGTCACAGAGTACTATGACCCACTTGCAATGATTGCCAAAAAGTTAGGCCTACGCAAGTGAAAATGGACTCAAGGCATGTATTCGATTAGAATGACATCTGTAAGCTGGAAAGCGATGTACATCAGGAACATGAAAACTCCAATGATCTTGTGATAAGTCTTGGAATCATTCAGAGCCGCCCCTATGGCGGCACACGCAACAATAGTCGGCATAATCACTTCTGGTGCAGTCAATGCCTTCTCAAACAAGGTGTGATTCATTACGCTCGATGTAAAGAGAGAGATGGCGATGAGGGAGAAAAAAGCCTGTTGTACCGAATAGTAGTGGGTTTCTAAATCGATGTGACCCTCATCAGTCGCCTTTGGAAGAACGAGTGTCGTGAAGAAATAAATCGATGATAAATTCACCACGAGGAACCAATACTGTGCATAGGTCCAGGTATCCATGACAATGGACAACGACCAGAGCCCCCACCACGCTTGTATCGACCACATAGTAACTGTAACCACCCAGAGTGAATTGAGCCAATACGTCTTGACACGATCACGAATCTCGTACAGATCAGATACTGCTCGAAAGATATGTGTGAGGGCTAAACCAAGAATCAACGAACAGAAAATAGTAACGAATTCAAAAGGAGACATCTGCATTGCTATCAAAATAAAATATCTGAAGACACTCTATCAAGAATAACCTATACTCAGGGGCCTAAATGAAGAATTCAGGAAAGAAAGGGGTTCGCCTAAGACCGAAGGGGACGCCAACGGTCTCAGGCGGGGGATGTTCTGGGCCCTAAGGGCGGTTCATGGGAATTTTTCCACAAGAGGGGGTCTACAGAGCTGCTCAAAGGCGCTCGATGCCGACCTTGCTGACGTTGGCCTTCCAGACCTTGTCACCCTTCAGCCACGCAGGTGCGCTAGCAGGCTTTGGCACCTGCTTACGCTCGCCAGTGAACACGTGGACCTTGTCCGTGCCGCGCTCGCGCAGGCGGATGGCCGTGTGTCCCTTGTTGGCAGCCTTTAGGGCCGCCTGGCGGGGCTGCTTGTTGTGGTACACCGTGGAGGTGTCCTTCCCGTTTTCCATTAGTACGAAGTACTTCTTTTCACTCATCTGGCTTCACCAGTGAACAAACCTGCTTTGTTTCTCGCGTATAAACTTTAACCATAAAAACGCGATACGTCTCCTAAATCAACCGTATTTCCTTGTTTCCAGAGGGTTCCTTCCAGTCCATCGAAGTGCTCAAATTTCGGCACCAGCGAGTGTTTTCGTGTTTGAAACCCCTTCCACTTGGCGCACCTGTTCAACAACAAATGCAGCAATAGAAGACATGTCTTCGGAAATTACCTTGATGATTAGATCATAGTCGCCAAAAAGAAGTGTCGCATCTGCAACTTTATCCATTCCTTTAACCGATTCAAAGACAGAGAACTCCATCCCCGGTTCGACATTCACAAGCACATATCCGGTCGCCATGTAGAGGCATGAAGGCTTTAGCCAATCAAGCCTTTGCTACAGCAATCGACTCAATCCTCATTCACAACATCACTATCAATTGTCGAGGCATCGGCTTCCTCACTAGTAATCGAAGAGGTATCGAGTTGCATCAGTAAGGCATCTGATTCTGCAACAACCCAAGGAGATTCAGATTCGTCCTTAATCGAGGGAAAACGTGTGCTACGCAATACTTGGGTAATCAAAAGTAACAGTATGAGAACTACTAGCACGACTCCAGGTAACATAACTCCAATTCCATCCGCCTGTTCCTCTGTTTCTCCAGATGGTTCTTCTTCGGGTTTTTCCACTTCCCCTGAGACGTTCAATCCCGTTACATTGGACTCGTCAACACGACCAAGCTCATCTCGGCACGCGATACTTGCACTGACATTTTCCATTGGCCGACCTGGTTTCCATTCAACAAGAATCCCTCCTTCCTGACCAGGTGATGCTTCTACAGATAGAATGCTGATGTTCCCTTGAACAATATCGATATTGCACAAAACACTAGACAAATCGTCAAGATCCGTCACATTGAATTCTATCGCAATAGGGATGCCCACCTCAGCCCCTACTGGCCAATGGATGTCGTGGATTACAGGTGAGGGGAAAACAATCTCAATCGGTTCGGTCCAGCCCGAGGCCAGCCCATCCTGATCTACAGCAATCAATACGAGTGAGGCTTCGCCCTCGGTAAAGTCGGAAGGAACATTCACAGCGTAAACAATGGCATCTAACCCATTACAGGTTGAAGGAGTTTCAAGTGAGAAATCGAGTGTTTCGCTCCAACCAGCCTGACGAATCGACGCAGTCGTCTGCAAGACCTTACGATGGACGTCAAGATGTATTACCATGTGATTGACTTCACCTCGATTCAAGATTGAACCATTCACTAAAGGAAAGAGCTCTCCTCCTCGGCAGATGTTAATCTCTGAAATTGATGGTGGACGTGTCTCTACAGGTAGAGAAATGGATTGGACCGATTGACCTGCATCACGATCGATGACAGATACATCGAGTAAGAGTGTCCCCGCTGTTAGCCCTGGACCTGGCGTCGGAATCGCGACAATAGCCTCAGTACCATTAGTCAGTGCTGTGAACGGGATTTTTATCTCACCCTGCTCCGGCCATTGTAGCGTCAATTGGCCATTAGCTACACCATTTAGAGCATCTAAATCCAACACTGATATCCTCACCGATTCATTGCCGACACCGAAGGCGAAATTTTCTGCTACGCCCTCTCTCTCAAAGGTTAACGAAACGGTTGGAGCCTCGTTTTCAACAAGAATCGAACGAGTTGAACGGACATTGCCCTCCGAATCGATTAGACGACCAAGAAAGGGGATTAACGGCTGATCTAATGGAAGCAGTAAGGTACTTGCATAGCAATGGAAACTAGACGAGGGATCCTTGGACAGAGCGACGATAGGCCCCACGACACCGGATTCAAAAGAGAACGTTGGGGCCTCCTCAAGAGGATCATGGTCCACATCCTCGACACAAGCACGGATGATTGATTCTCGCCCACGAATCATTCCCTCAGGCGTACTTGAAGGAAGATTTGTATCTCCATTCCAATCATACTCATCAGCATCCTGAATGTGAATCCCGTGCCAAATCGAAGGGGAATCTATGAACTCGAGAGCATCGGTAAGGTTTGAATTCGCATTGATACCGTCGATGTCAACAACATCGAATTGTACATCATAAAAATCGAGAGTCGCGTTACCTGGAACATCGAAGAAAGCGGTCCATCGATCGGAACCGCCCGATAGAGCATTCATTGAAATCAGGATAGAACCATCGGGGCCAATGATTGTCATCTGGGCTGTGGCCATACCAAAATCATCCGTTACATCCACCCAACAAGCAACAGTTGCACCGCGTGGGACAATATTTGACGAACAGGCGATATCTGAGATTACTGGAGGCCCGTTAATCTGCGTATTCAGCGTCTGAAAATTATTGTCTACGACCCTCTCTGAGAGAAGCCTCGACTGCACAAACTGGGTCCGATTCAAGATTTGACCATCATCCGCTATGTAACGAATCTGGAAATCTACATATCCAGTGGTTGAGGTCATAACTGGGATTAGGAGTGTTGCAACAGAACCATGTTCATCTCCTGCAGGCAAAGTAATCGATTGGTTTGTCAAAAGATAATTACCAATCCGTTCCCTAACTTCAATCCATCCAGATGCGGGTGCTGCACCAAGATTAGCAACGTCCACATGTATCTCAAAGATCTCATTTGCTGAAGCCCTAACTGGTACCGAAACATTCCGAACTTCAACATCGTGTAACTGATCTGAAAATGGCGCCATCTTCGGATCCCCTACAATCACGCCCATCCAGGACAAATGGCCGTTAGATGCTGTGTAAGCCTCACCAAGATTGTACCCTGATGCATAGTATGAAGTCATCAAATCAGGCCTAGAGACAGCTGTCAAGTAAGGCTCGTACACGTATCCCTTGATACCAGAAACACCGTCCTCGAGAAGATCTGCAATGAGGCTCTGCCCGTATTCAGTGCCCCAGTTGAAGGAACGCCCCCCCGTCGATACTGCGGTCTCCGCGATGGAACCCGGAACCCAATCCATATGTGGACGAATAATTCGAAGATTTGTCGTATCAAAGTGTAAGGAACCTTCACGGCTAATATTCAGAATCTCTGCCTCGTAAGAAATCTGTAGAGTGGTTGCGTTTTCATGAGGGCGGAATCGCATGGTCTGTTGGACCCAAGAGGGAGTCATGGCAGTTGGATTGGTAGAATTGACTGAAAGAAGAGACCCGTTCCCATCGTAAGCCTCTATGTTCAACATCCAATCTGCATTAATCTCCCCTGACGATTGACCATGGCCTGAGAGTACCCACGCATGGCCTGTCTTTTCCAAGTCAATTGTGAGGTTCGTTGAGATCCGACTTAGCCCCTGACCAACGGTTGTGAAAGAAGGGCAATCGAGGGCCACTTCCCCATTGACTAGAGTAATGTCAGATGCATTCAGAGCCTCAGTCCACACCTGAACCTCATCAATTTGGCCAGCCCAATGTGTATTCCCTGCTCGATTAACACCGAACTTGTAAAGATCAATTTCATCGATTGCTCCACTAGGTAATGTGATGTTATTGACGAGCACACCGTCCATGTACTGCATTAGTTGATCTCCTTCCTTAGCTACAACAAAGTGAACCCATTCACTGGCAGACACTGCACCAAAATCATACCGAGAATTGTGATATAATTGCCAGACACCTGGTGTCGAACCGCTAGTCATAATTTGGAACGAATCGAAATCTCCACCCACATCATTTACAGCTACAACAGATGCATACCCTGGTTGCCCCGTATGGTTCGCCTTGGCCCATAGGGAGATAGTGAAATTGCCCAAACGATCGTCAACATCCACTCGTAGTTCATCATCGACGCCATCCAAGTGGATACAATTCCCGAGCAAACAGGATTGCCATGTAGGGGACCCAGACATGGAAAGGTTCGCATCGCCAACCAAGTCCTCCACAAGTGTCCCGTTACCCGCTTCAAAATCCCAATGATGGACTAGGATGTCCGAACGAACAGGATTGCTCATCGCACGACTAAACGCTGAAGGTGGAATTACCTGCTTTGTCAGATTCGGACCTTCCCATGATACGATATGACCGGCCCATCCACCATGCTCAAAGAACTCGGATCGGAATCGATGTTCCCCCTCAGTAAGATTGATCGTAACACCCACCTCCCGCATACCGTGCACGCCTGAATTGTTGACAACTAGGACATCATCAATCCAGATCATGACACCGTCATCAGCATGAGAATAGATTGTCCAATTCCCGGTCTCCGGAATTGTTAGCACACCAGTGTGACGTACAGAGAAGTAGTCGGCAAACCGTGAATCAAGGCCAGCCCAATATGTGTTCACTTGGGTCTGATCGATGTTGGCCTCAGAACGGAAATGGTTCGGGGCACGATCCGTGAGATTCGGCATGAAGGAAGAGTTGTAAGATAAGCCCTGATTATCAAAATACTCGGCTAAGAGACCGGAAGTAATCTCGCCATTTGACGCGGTGCACGGTGCCGATGAGATGCCGAGAGATGCCGCTCCATTTCCATTTTTCTTCACGGAATCATCCCAGTACCAATCGCTCGTCTCCCCTATCGATACCACTGGAGTAGATGCATCCCATGAACGAATACCTGAGGTAGTAGAACCATCTGGCGCATCCAACCCACTATCTGGTAATTGGTTGTCCCCCCAAGAACCATCGTTACTTCCCCACGCAGCATATTGGATAACCTCATCGACATTTGTCAGATAGGTTGAGTTCTGATTGAACTCGGTAGGAAAGCCAAGCGTGCCATTTACCATTTCATCGGCACGATATAGCGCATCATTCCAGAACTGATATCCAGAGGTATTCCGATTTGTTGCTAAATCGAGAACAGTGGTACCTCGAGAACCTAAGGATTCGTTAGCAAGATCAATGAGACCTAGGGCAGTACTGACATCGTACCCCGTCAATCGAGTAACAATATAGAATCCCTGGTCAATCCGATTGAATATTGGCACAGGGGTCTCACTGTAAGTGGAATAATCCTCACCACCGGTATCTGACCAAGGGCCATACTCATGCTCGGTCCAGTAATTCGCATGAATCGCTGATGAATACTGCGAAGAATCGATTAGAGCTAGTTCTGAATCAAATGATGCGCGAGCATTCGTACCTCCGTTAATCCGAAGTGGAATACCCTTTGTGGTGACCATATAGTTGATTTCACCGCCAAGTGATCGATTCAGCATCATCTCTCTAATAGGGTCTGCAAAGAAATCGTCGAATTGATCTGCATTGATTGTCTCGCTGGTAGGAGTGCTCTCATTGATTAGCCGGAATATTCGTTCCTCGGGAATTCCACGAGCAGCAGCGAAGGCTTCGCCAATCTGGACGCTATCCGTACTTCTATTATTGATGAGAACTGCAACATCGGAATAATTGACCCAGGTGGTATGATGGAAGCCCTCTGGAACTGCGATTGAAGAGAGATCAGGCGAGGATCGGAAAGGTTCGACCTCATCCAAGGATTCCATGATGGATATTGGTTGAGCACATAGCGTCCAAGGATGGATCGCCACGAGGGCCAAAATTAGTAGACTTGAGACCCTCATCATGGACTCCAACTCGAATCAAGAATTGAACCAATCGGGCAATGGTTTTCCCTGTACGGAAATATTCGTGAAAGGATATATAACAAAATTCCTGTTGGCTGGCACATCATGGATACGCTTATCGTTAGAGATTGTCGCCACGGCCAGCTCCGTATCCTGATTGGAGATGTCCTCCGTGTAGAGTGTGATATCTTGGTCACCGGAGCAAACAATCGGCTTTCTGGCCGTGAAGGAATTGACGCGAAAATCCACCAAGCAGCGGGTGAAGACCTCCGCGAAGCTTGCACTCAAATCGCCAAGTTTCAGCGCACTCAGAACCTGCAGCCCTGCTCCGTCGGTTCCGCGGTAACAACATCCCCATTCAACCTCCCAGTACAACACTTGGTCCACGTGGTTGGCCCTGACTGTCGCCGTCCAAACCAGGACCAAAATCGTCGAGACCTCCTTGAGAATGCGTACACCTCCATGTTCGCGGAGATTGCTGCGACTAAAATCAAGGGAACTGTGGCCTTAGCTCCTCTATCTATGGGTGTGTTCTCTTATCCTCATCGGGAAGGAGCGCGCAAGACAATGGAGATTATCCTAGGCATACTTGATGGTGAAGAAGATCCGGGAATTGACCGAATGCTGCTTGTCACTGATGACAACAACTTCGTGAACAACATGAAGACCGTCTACCGTGAAACAGAAGACCAGTTTCCGGGCACTGACATGACCCGCGCATTCCGACGCGGACTCATCCAGTGAATTTACCTGCACACGCCGGGAGTCGAACCCGGGTGACGAGATTGGGAACCTCGTATCATAACCACTAGATCACGTGTGCGGGAATAAATGCCAAGTATGCTTTCCACTTGACCTCATCGCTCAGTAGAAAACGAGAATGATTCGAGACCTTCACCAATGTGATCTTCAATCGCATCGTGGATAGTAAGACGTCCCATCGCCACCGCTCGTGCAAGATTAGAAGGTATAGTCGCTCGACCACCAGACACTTTGCGCGAACGACGCTGGATGTCCCTAATTTCACCATTCGTCGGCCTTACTCTCTGCTTTTCCTTGACTAGATGTCCAGAGAGATGTGCAATCCGAAGCGCAGCAGAGGAATGAGCATGCCTCGGTACACCTACTGAAGTCCGTGCCTCATCCACCCGTTCAACATTCAATGAACGAGCCATGCAGGTATTGATGATTCGATTTGCGATTGTCTTTGAACCATTACCGACACGAATCACAAGATCATCATAATCGATTGCTCTGGCGATGTCAATCACTCGATCTACAACGCCATCTACCTCTTCGAACTGCTCCTTCCCAAGGATAATACCGTCACCAATCCAAGCAACCCCTGGACGCGGTCCTGGATCAATACCAAACGAAAGTAAACGAATAGATCCCTGATGGTTCAACTGATGTACGGCACGTTCAACCGCGAGATGAAAAGTATCAATGGTAGCAGGAATACCTGAGGAATCACCACTCATCCCAACCTCTGCAGGAGCGCCCAACCAAGCGGAAACACCTGGAGGAAGAGGGTCTGAAGGTAGTAGTTGGATACATCGGACGCCGCGACGTTTGAGTTCCGCAAGAACGCGATACGCCAGTCTGAAATCGCTCGTTCGTACGGCAATCGAACCCACGTAGAATGAAATTATGCACGGAGGGATTTGAAGAATCGGGCTCCTCGACCCCCTCGGCGGATGTTTTGAGAGATTAGAAACGTGACTGATAGTGTCAATAAGCACCGAAGGGATTAGGTTAGCAGTTCGATGCGACGAAGGATGGGTGCGGGTTCTCAATACGAACGAGAGCTCAGAAAGGTCCTCGCTGGATCACCAGACGGTGTTCGAGCTGTAATTCGCTCCTGTAGTGAAGAAGAAAGGGCATTGGCTCGCCTCGTGATAGAGCGTCCTTTCCTCGTAGTCAGAGCCGCAGGAAGCGGAATTGAAGGAAGTGGAGATTTACTTGCTCTCCGGGGAGACATATGTTTTCCAATTGAGGTCAAAACCAGCAAACACTCGACACTATACCTCAATGGACGACTCCGAAGTCAATACGAAGCGTTAGAGGAAATCGGTCAACGCTGTGGGCTTATGCCACTCTATGCCTACAGGCTGAAGGGAACTCGTGGAGATTCTTGGCGTATCTTCAGAATCGACACGGGGCGGTTAGAGGGGCGATTATCTATCATCGCACGCAGAATCCCTGTATGTCCGCTCACCTCAAACGGCCGACCACATTTAATCTGGGAAGAAGGCCTCCCTTTGCATCGTTTCCTCGCACTCGTCTGTCGACCGCGGGAATCCAATAAGAGCGGCCTAGCAGGGTTACAGAATCGTAATGAAGAGGAAAGTGTACAAGTCCCAACGCTGGAAGAAAATGACCCAGAACCAATGAAGGACTGGATTCGTGGCTTCATTCGTTGAGGTTCTTAGTTGGAGTTTCCAACTGAACTTCGATTGAATCCAACCGTTCGCGCACGACTTTGATTTCTTCCCGTACCGAATCCGCGGATGCCTGCTCAAGAAGGCGAGCAATTGAATCTAGATCTCGAATAATTGATTGGAGCCTGCGCTGATGTGTGATTCGACTCGGATTATCCTCGTCCATGAAACGGGGAAACCTACACTGTGCATGAAGAGAACGGTCCATGGAATCAATGGAGGTTTGAAATGGAGCCGGGGGGACCACAGCATGTGGGAGGAGATACACCTCTTCTGTCAGGAAGAGAATGGATGATCATTGCTCTAAGTGGGCTAATGATACTCAACGGATGGTATTTCCTAGGCATTATCACAGTTAACATCCTCATCCTTTTGATCCTTGAAAGGAAGGGGGTTCTCGATCGATGGAATGCGACGCGTGTTCTAGGATTCATACTCATGATTCGAACAAGACGAGGTCAGTTAACATTGGAGAAGATATCTAGGCCACGCCGGCTATGGCGATGGTTCGGAGAGTTCTCTCTATGGCTATGTGCGTTCATCCTGTTGATTACTACCACTCTGATTACACTGTCCGCCATCACTCTTCTCAATCAACCAACATCGCAATCCCTGGAAACTTCCGATGTCCTCCTCATACCCGGTGTATCCAACGGTATCCCCCTAATGTGGCCACTTCTTGCCCTCATGGTTGCGCTCGTAATCCACGAATATGGCCATGGTATCCAAATGCGCGCTCATGGTATGAGGGTTCGGAGTTTCGGTCTACTAATCGCTTCGATGATTCCCATTGGAGCCTTTGCTGAACCAGAAGCACGTGAAATTACACAAGCTCCTATTCGTGAACGTATGCGGACTTATGCTGCAGGGCCAGCAGTGAACCTTGTAATGGCAGCATTACTTACTGTCGTTCTCGCCTCAACCATGATGAGTATCGATCCTTATGATGAAGGCGCATATAGCCCCGCAATCGTTGTCGAAGGCCCCTCCGAGGCTGCTGGCCTATTGCCATATGATATCATCATAAAAGTTGAGAATGCCTCTATTGGAAGTGCATCAGATCTACAAAACAAACTCTCCGAAGCAAGCGCCGGGGATATCTGGACTATGGCAGTCCTACCCTACGATAACGGATCATGGGGAAATCAAATTGAATTAGAGATTATTCTTGGAGACAAGCATGCTCACTATCTCGCTATGAACGTCACACCTGAGATGCTTGAGGCTCTAGATATCAAACCAGGAGACCCGTTCATGGGCGTATCCGGCGATGGCCTAGGTCCCGCAATCCAATCTACTACAGGAGGACGTGACAGGCTAATAGGTCCCTTCGCAGCAGACCTATCAGCTTCTGAGAGGATACTCTACGGGGTTACCCATCCATTACAACTCCTCTCGATACCACTAACATTTGATGGAGAGGTAATGGCATCAGCAGAAGCCGCCATGCTCGATGTTGGGCCAATACATCAAGAAATCATCAATGGAATCTTCTGGTTTTGGTGGATTAATTTTCTATTAGGATTCGCCAACCTGATCCCAGTAGTCCCCTTCGATGGGGGCCATTTAATGCGAGACGCGATCCGCGGCAGTATCCAAGCAGTATCCAATCGTATCTCGATATTACATCCGCAACGGATGGAAATTTTCGCAACGAAAACAGCGAATGTTGCTTCACTCCTCTTCGTGGGCATCTTTGTCCTGCCGATTCTCTTCCGATTGGTTGTCTGATTCGGTGTATTCAGGAGCACTCTGTAAAATACGTGCAACCAGTTGCTCCCCCATGAGAACTGCGAGAATCAAAATAACCACAGCGGTGCCAAGATTCATCCAAGCATCTGACGTGACCTCAGATGAATTTGAGGATGCGGCAAGTTTGACAATTCCAAACCAAGGTACCTCTGGACCTGCGATTCCAGAGACCCAAATTGGTCGAACTGCGGTAACCTGGCGGCCATTTTCATCTCTCAATCCGGAAAAATGTGAATCATCCCCCGTAGCGATGTACTGATCTAACGTGCATCCATTTGAACGCAGATTGTCACCTGTCGTCAGATAACCCTCATGGTCAGGAACCCAATTGGAGACAATCAAGTGCCCATGGGAATGACAGGAATAACCCGGTAATGCGAGATTTATCTTCGTAACATTGCTCACTGTAGTTCCAGGTACATCCCAAGTGAGGATACAGGCTCCATTGAGTCCATCTGGACCTGGAAGAAGTTCGTCCAACTCACCCTCTTCGCAAACCCCATCCATTGGGTCGACTGTCAGGTTAGCTTGTGCAAACAAGATTGCTCGATGAATAACTGGAGTGTCTGCGCCCCCATTCTTGCTGTAGATAATGACATCTCCAGGTAATCCATGAGCGGAATGTCCTTCGACTGGATTTCCTTCTTCAATTGCCTCAACATAGGTCACAATATTTCGCCGATCTGGTGCCGTAACGAGAATAATATCTCCTGGGTCGATGACCCCTATCTGGGATTCATCCGAGGTCATCATCGACTGAGACTCCACTACGACCATGGGGGGTGTTGATCCAGTCATTAGCACGAGTGAACCGAATAATACTGCAATCATCCCAAAGGCGAGAAGCACCTCGCGGAGCCAGCCGAACCCGTCGTTCACGAAGGCCCTCACTCCTCTTCCGACGGCATCTGGATTTCGTCAACCGGACGAGTCGTGTAGATGACACCTAGGAGAAATGCCAGAACAAGAATGCTAACCACATCGAACCCAGGGGTATCACGAGTGAGAGAGGACACATCGCCTCCGAGATTGTGGTTCAACCAAGCACCAAGATCGAGTGCACGATCCCTTGGGCCATCGACTTCCATCCGTACGAGTCCAATCAACCCATTCCATATGATGAGAACCATTGAGGTAAATGTCGAGACAATCACAGTCCGATGGACTGTTGGGTTCGAGAGTGCATCTACTCCAGTCCTTGTCGAGAGGAAAGATTGGTTTGCATTCCACCACGCGGATATAATGGAATCTTCAGGCACATGAGCATGAACTGTCGGCGCAAAGGCTCGACCTGCACGGATGTTGAATTTCTCGTAATGAGCAAGCAGGCGGCCTTGATGTACGGTACCAAGCAATGTGGCCGCTTCCTCCGCTTCCTTTCTACGCTTGTTGATGGTTGCTCTCGATTCAAGATCGAGGACATCCTCAAGAATCATCAATTGATTCCGGTATCGAAAGAGTTCAGGTGCAGCGACAGACAAAGCAATTGCCCCGATGAGAAAGATTGCCCAAGTGGCCCCAATCAGATTGGTGTACTCATTGACACCATCGAGGAAAAGGAAGAAACTCAGACCCCAAAGTAAACCACCGAGGCCAAGAACCGTGACACTGTAGAGGATATTCAGATGATTGTCTCTCTGGGATTCCCACCATCTAATCATGGGATTTCCGCTCTTCTGACGCTGTCGGCGTGCCATGCTAATCACCCCTGCGAGAGGACTTTAGGGTATTCCATTTTCGGATTCAGGACTAGGAAGATTCGCTAAAAAAACCCTGACCGGGTTGCGCCATGTTCATATGTTGGACTGGAGGGTATTCAGTGTGTCACCGTAGGTGTTGGAATGAAGCGTTGCGCCCTGTTCATGCTTGTGCTTCTAATCGGGATCAGTATGTCTCCAATTGCCGCCGCTGCAACGAATGAGACACAATTCGCAGATGGTAGTACAACATTCAGCCACAGTTTCACTGCTGGAAATGGTGGAGATGCTCAAACACCTGGAGTCACGCTCCCCTATGGAGCAGCGGTTACAGATGCACGATTCATAGTCGAGGGGACTGCTCAAAACACTCAATGGGAGAATCGGACGACTAATGCCGACTTCGGCGGGGTCGGCGAGGGAAGTACTTCGTTCACTGGATCCTACTTCTCAAGTTGGTACCGAAACGGCCTCAATGTCGAAAATGACGAAATGACATTACGAACACAAGAGACCACCAATACAAACAATCTCGCTGGAGCGAGTTCATGGGATACCTCATCATCATCTTACCACAACCAAACTGGTCGCTTCGCGGCTAACGGCGACAGAGGATATGTGAGCCCCACAATCCACGGGACTGAATTCAGCCTACCATCTTCGATGGGTTGGTCAACCACCTCTGGCGCCAATGGTGCTCTCGTTCTTGTTGGCGATACTCTGTTTACTACACAGTACTCATCGAGTTCCATTTACACTACACCCACCATTAATTCCTACAACACCTCATCTGCCACCAGCGGAAGGGTGACACTCTCCTTTGGTACATGCAGCAGCAATTCGCTCTATACACTCTATGACTTAACCGCGGATGGTGACGACGTAGTATGGGCTGTATCCTACAATTATCGTTATGTCACTAAATGGTCAGTCACTGACAGTTCATGGACATGCACAGGTACTTGGACGATGCAGAGCCTGTACTATCCAGTTGGAATTGATGTTGATGAATCCACAGACGAACTCAAACTCTTAGTTCGATCGAGTAGCGGTAGCACGACCTACAACCTTTGGACAGTGTCAAGAAGTACTCCTACGACTGCAACGGCAACAACCTACCTAGGAACTAGCACCACCCTAAGTGGAACTCTGACTGGCCTTATCGTTGAACATCCACGAATCCTAATCAACTCCTATCGGAGTTCATCGTCTAGCCACTTTGTGCTACACAGCGCCGGCGCATGGGTCGATATGCAAGGCACCATCACACTCAATCAAAAGGGGCATTATGGCATTTCAAATGGAGATGATGGGACAGCCCTCTATGCTTGTTGGTATGCATCGATTAGCAGTTATTGTCCTACGACAACACATCGCAAGGTATTCAATTCAGGTATTGGATCTACCTTTGAGGATCGAACCAGCACCAGCACCCAAACAATTGCGATTGGTTCGACAATAACCATTGGATCAGCAATCACTGATATCGATTTAACCGGCCTAATTTCCTACGAACCAACTGGCACATCTGTCGAAGTAGAAGTTAGTAATGATGGGGGGTCCACTTGGAAGGCCGCCACACTCGGGTCAACAGTGTCCTTCACCAACGCTGGTAACCAAATCAAGTGGCGCGCCTATCTCAATGGGACAAACTCCACCGTAAGCCCGGTGATTGACAGAGTCCAACTTACCTATGTCGCCAGTTACACTTCAAGCGGATATATCCGGGGATACAAGTACCTTGGATCTACAACTGGAAGTGCACCAGTAGCTGCAAAGGTATGGTGGAATAGTTCTGAACCAGGCAATTCCCGCCTCAATATGTACTTCCAAATGGGAAATCAATACACTGTTCAAACCCCTGGCCAAACTATCTCATTCTCGGGTACAAGCACGTACATCTACTTCTACGTCTACTTCTACTCCGGAACAAATAACGCATACACACCGACATTGGATGACATCAATATCCAACTCTTTACTCAAGCTCCAAGCAATGTCAAGATTGACATCGGAAACGATGGAAGTGACGAATGGACCTATCAGAATACCTTGCTCGGAACAACTACTGCCACAGGAGGTAATCTCCTAAATGCCATCAATAGCGAAATTCCAGGCACAGGAACAGGGTCGGTTACAATTCCAATCAGTATTTCCTCGACTGCACCGGGTATGGTCCGAATCAATTCCTTCTCTATGACCTACACAATGCAGACAGTGAATCTAGATATTGTCTGGCAGGAGGGGATTATCCTTCATGAACGGACCGAAGTTTACGAAGTAGTCACACGCCATGTAATTGGTGAAGGTGCTAGTGATATCTCATATGCAAGCCTTGATTTCGTAGCATACCCAAGTTCGGATGCCCCTTCCCTATCATGGTCACAAACCGGTACCGTGCTTGATGACGATCCAGCTGATTGGATTATTCCAATTCAACCAGGACAGGAAGGAGGGACTTACACCACTAATTCCAACGGGATATTCGAAATACACTGGCGATTCAGAGTTACGAGCGAGTTCCCAGAACAAGATTCAGTTGGATTTAGGGTATCTTGTACTGATGACCAGAACCTAACCCCCTCGGTCCTCGCTGAAACAGGTACCGGAATCCGCGTAAATCAGTCCTATGGGCTAGGCTGGATGGGTGTTCGTGACACGGAAGGAGAGGTCACAAGTCAAAACCTCACGAATGGTGCTTGGATTTCTGCTGGTGAAACCATCTTCTTCCAAGGGGCGATGTGGTTCGAAGACAGCGAAGACGCCCCTCTTAACTCAGTATTCGATGTGCAGGTGGCTCAGAAAGGACCGCAAGGTGACTTCGTTCAGACCTCTTGGAAAGACCAGAACAACCCTGATGGATCCTTCTTCATCAGTCTCACAGTTCCCGAGATTGATATGCCGGATGGCATAACATATGAGGTTCAAACGTACAATGAACGTGATTTGACGCATGTAATGCCACCCACAGAAGATTCACAGCGTACATTCTACATTGATGCAACTTCCCCCTCCATCGTTTACCACTACCCCGCAGAGCAGGATTATGTCGCAGCTCGCTTCGATCAGACGATTATGTTCGATGTCGATGACGACGTAGGTGATCCAACCGAGCTCACACTTCACTACTGGGTTGAGGCCGATCACGACCTAAACCGGAACGGGATTGCTGACATGGATGAATACGTGAATCGAACAATCGTGAACGAGACGAGTGCTCCAAACAAGCGTTTCCAAACTACGATTGATGATAGTCGTAATCCGAATCTCGCATCTGTCTCCTACTACGTAACGGGCAACGACCCCGCCGGTAATCCCCTAGATTCGTCAGAAGGACCAGGAGTCGACTCAGACCTAGCAACTTACCGAACTCGCAAAGATATGGAATCAGTATTCACTGGTCTCCATTGGGCTGGACACAATGATGGAGGAGCCATCTACTCTGGCACAGATCAAGCCATCAGTATCGGCCTCGTAGATGCGAACGGACTGATTGATTTCGAAGAAATGAATCTCATCTTCGACTTTGAAGGACCTGACCCCGTTCGCGACAGGCAAGTGCTTTCTTACTCAGGTCGAAACGATTCATTCTGGACAAATTCGCCGTACATCGATCTCCTTGACTCCAGTCAAGCAACAGTAATCAGTAATGATACAGGTCTACCATGGGTCCTTGTCGACTTTGATTTCCAGGTGGCATGGGACTGGCCTGATGAGGATGTCAGTGACTTGGCGTTCGAGTACAAGCAGTTAGGGGCAGCAATGCGTACTGTCGAGTTTGTGGACCAAACGTTCCATGTCGAGAATGACCTTGTTCTCGAAGCATCATCCTATGGAGTCCACGATGTGATGGAACCAAGGACTGGACCAATCGATACCTCTACAGCGATACGCGCAGATGATCGTATCCAATGGACCGGACGTGTTGTCTATGAGGGGTCCTCAACAGCTCCACCAAACAATCTCGGCATCTCCGTTGAGGTCTTCGATGGTGTACAAATGTGGTCTGATGGTTCACTCACTGAGAATGGAGAATACATGGTAGAGGTCCCGCTAAATGCTGCACCAACATTAGCCTCGGCTGATACCCGTACCTTCCTTTCCAGTATTGCCGGTATCCCTGGCCGGGGTGAAGACATGACACGAGACACGGTCGCTACAACACTGCAACTCGCAGTCGACCATACACCTCCAAGAATTATCCATCGAATGAGCCCCATCGATGTCATCGACATAGGGCCAGATTCTGACCTGACCGCAGTGGATGTTGCATTTATTGGAACCGAAGAATGCGTCAATGACCTCTCCGATCAGCGTTGCTCCGATTTGGCCATGGCGCCCCAACAAGTGCACTGGATTATGCGAGATGGAACAAGAACCATCGCTGCAGGATATTCGATGCTATCCATGGAATTGCAGGATGACCTAATCCTCTGGACTGGAACGGTTGACCTAACAAGCAGTGGGGTTGTGACACCTCGATCAGGCTACATCGTAGGATTCCATGTCACTGGACAGGACGCTGCCGGGAACGAATTCCCGCAGACAAGTAACACAGAAAGTGACCCTATTCGTGAGCCTGAAAGTCTCGATGAAGACCTTGATCTCGCTTGGGTCACCCTCGGTGCTGATCTAAGTCCAGAGCTCCGTATCCTCAGTATCAATGCTGAAGAAAACCGTGTCAGTGTAGGTAAAGAGGTCGATATCCAAGCCTACGTCACTAATCTTGGCGGCGACCTAAACCGTTCATTCACTGTCGGATTCTACTCAGGAGAACAGACGGAACCATTCTATGAAGAGGTAATTGACAGTCTAGATTCAGATACCACGATTACAATCACGACTACTTGGAAGGCGGAAAAGGATGTGGACAGAGTCCGTGTCATGGTTGATTCAGATAACGAGATTATTGAGATCGATGAGGAAGACAATACTATGTCCGTTGGCATCGATGTTGCTTACGGTTGGGGCATGGGATGGATAGAGCAAGCACGACAGAATCCTCTAACCCTAATTCTCGTAGTAATCGCTCTGATCGTGGTGCCAATTGTCACCTTCGTATCTGTTCGCCAAATGAACAACTCAGAGTACGATGAGGAGATGTCAGACATGCTCTTCAACGAAGATGAATATGAAGACGGGGAAGACGACGATTACGAGGATGAAGACGAGGACGACGGTGGATGGGAATAACCCATTCAATGGGTTCTTGAATCACGGTGAATCGGCCCCAGCGAGGACCGCACATGTCTGAATCCGGTTGGGAATCCCTTCACTCGAAGGTGCAATTAATCCTTGAAGAACGAAAATGGACGCCTACACCAATTCAGTCTGCGGCGATGGGCGCTCTACTCAACGGTGATGATGCTCTTCTTGTGGCACCTACTGGTTCAGGGAAAACCGAATCGGCAATCCTGCCCATCGTGTCTAACACCCTCAATGAGGGAAGTCCACTGAGTTCTATCCTCTACATCACACCACTCCGTGCGTTGAATCGAGATGTCGAAAGACGGCTCCCTGAAATCTGTGAGCCTCTAGGACTCACAGTCGGTCTTCGNCACGGTGATACCCCACAAAACGAAAGACAGAAGCAATCAAGGAAGCCCCCTCATCTTTGGATTACAACACCTGAGACGCTACAAATCATGCTTCTTGGATCCCGACTACGGGAGCACCTGAAATCTATTCAAACGGTAATTATCGATGAGGTTCACGATCTTGCAGCCTCAGAACGTGGATCACAACTTCTCCTTGGCCTAGAACGTCTAGATGCTCTTACTGAAACTCGGTTACAACGAATTGGGCTATCCGCCACCGTAGGTAATCCAAAGGAGATTTCCCGTTGGTTATCGAGAAAATCAACTGTAATCCGTGGAGATGCACCCCGTGAAACGGATATCAGAGTACATGCTCCAGAACCGGGAACTGAAGATAGAACCCTCTCGAAGGACTGGGGGACAAGTGCGGAAGCTGTGGCGTCATTCCGACATGTTGCTCGACTGGTAGAAGCGGATCGCCCGGCACTGATCTTTGTCAACAGTAGGAACGCTGCAGAAACAGTGGCTCTCCGTATGCGATCGGTGGCCCCAGACCTCGAAATAGGCGTNCATCACGGTAGCCTCGCACGGGAAACGAGGACTGAGATGGAGAATCGCCTTCAGAAAGGNGAAATCGATGCACTCATTTGTACAAGTAGTATGGAACTTGGAATTGATGTGGGCAGTATCAAACGTGTTCATCAGATTGAAAGTCCACGTGCAGTAGATCGGATGCTCCAACGTGTGGGGAGAGCTGAACACATTCTAGGTGGAGTCGGTCGTGGCGATCTAATAGCATGGAAATCTGATGATATTGCTGAAGGTGTTGTCATCGGACGAAGGGCGATTGTTGGCGATATCGAACCAATCGGATGGCGTGATCATCCGCGTAATGTTGCAACCAATCAACTAGTCCTTCTCACACTACAAGAGGGCTGGGTCCGATGTGACCAAGCAACATTATTGCTTGAAAGATGTCACCTCTTCAAAGGGTGGACACATCATGACACGATGGAACTCCTGAGGTTACTCGACGATCGGAGAATGATACGGCTCGTAGAGGATATCGCAAAAAGCGACCCATTCAGATGGCCGCCCGTACTTTGGAAGATGATTTCCGCAGGATTAGAAGGCGTTCCTGAAGAACGCCCGCGTCTAGAATCATTAGAACAAGGTGACCCAGAAAAACATGAACATATCAGACGAGTAATGCGGTCAGCAGTTCCAAAGGAACTGAAAGAACATGGTTGGTTTGGCCCTGGAGCGAAAACTGCGGAAGTTCGGAACCGGGGCGCATCAATGATTCCTGATTCAGAACGCTACCTTGTCAGAGATGCGGTGACAAGAGCTGCCATCGGATCTCTCGATGAAGCCTTTGTAATGGGTATTCGCGACGAAGATGATGGCCCGACCATGTTTGTAATGGCGGGACGAACTTGGATGATTATTGATGCTGATCCAGAGGCATCGGAACTTACCGTTGCCCCGGCTGCACTTCGAGGTGAGGCACCCGTCTGGTTCGGTGAACTACCTCCTGTCCCCGCCAAAGTGGCAAGAGAGGTTGGCCGATTGAGGCTCATGGTAGCCAACGAAATTGGAGGATTAGATATGCCTGTCCGAGGAGAGGTTCCACATCTCACAGGTGGAAACATCGATACTAACCTTGGTGATTACCATTGGAGCGATGAGGCTAAGAATCGATTCGTAACCTCTGTTATCGATCATCTGGAATCTACTGGTTGTATCCCACATGCCGGACTCTGGACTATCGAACAAAGAAGTGACGCGATTGTGTTGAACACCTGTCAAGGAACGCGTATCAATCAAACATTATCCGATCTTATGCAGGCAATGGCCTCGATGATTGATGGAAAGATTGGAGTTACGATTGTCGACCCATACAGAATCCACCTCAAAATTCCAGGATTAACGATACCACATCTGGAAAGAATACTGCTTGAAACCCGGCCCGATGCTGTAGAAAGTATTCTTCGAATGACTACACCAAACTCTAGAGCTCTAAGATCTCGTGTTGTCGAGGTTGCGAAAATCATGGGTGTTATTCAACGAGGCATTGACCCTCGTTCTGTCAATGTCCAAGGTATCATCAAACGCTACCAGAATGGACCCCTTGTCAACGAAGCCTTAGACAAACTGTTCCATGAGCGGTTGGATCTAGATGGAACTCAAGACGTTCTTCGAGCCCTACAAGATGGATACATTGGGCTCAATATGACCGCTTCAGGAACTCTCGGGCGGTCTGAGCGTGCAGAACGTGACCTACTGCTTCCAACCTACAGCGATAAAGAAATCCGGGAACAGGTAGAAGAACGGCTGCTAAACGAACGTATCGTCCAGATTTGTTTGAACTGTGGGGATATCACTCGACGTCGAGTAGCAAGATTTCCTGAGAGAAGCGATGCATGTGTATGTGGTGGAAGATTAAGGGCGACTGCGGTGGAATCACTAGAATCTCGTCTTCGAGATTGGGTTGCCGGCGAGGAACCGAAGACTCGACAACGGATGATGAAGAATGCTGAGATTATTGCTGATCGAGGGCTGGATGCGGTGCTCTGCCTCGTTGCTCGCGGCGTAGGTGAACAAACCGCGATTCGTATCCTCTCCAGAGTCGAGCAAGGTGATCGTTTGTCACTTCTACGAGCTATTCATGATGCTGAGATTAACTATGCTCGAACAAGTAGGTACTGGTCTTGACGGAAGCATAATCGAGGCGAAGAAAGAGCGCNGGGTATGCTCATAGGAATCACAGGACGTAACGCAGCGGGGAAGACAACGATTGTCGAACTCCTCATGGAACGTGGCTGGGTCGGTTGTTCTTGCTCAGATGCTATCCGATCTTGGTTGCGTGACACTGGTCAGGAGATAAATCGAGAGAATCTGACTCAAGGTGGACGAACACTACGATCCGAAGGCGGACCAGGTATTCTTGCAGAACGTCTCCTAAACCAAATCGACCCAAACATACCTACGGTTATTGACTCGATTCGTACTCCTGACGAAGTCAAAGCTCTAAGAGCACGCGATGACTTCCAATTGATCGAAGTTGTCGCATCAAAGGATCTGCGTTGGGAACGGATGCAGACCCGAGGTCGTGTAGGNGACCCAACTGACTACGAGGGGTTTCTCGCACAAGAAGAAGCGGAGGCCGTAGCAGAGAACTCCGCTGGTCAAGCATTGGACGCTACCGCCGCCCTCGCGGATGTATTCATCGTAAATGGTACAGGAATGGATGATCTCAACAAAGCAATCGATGTGCTAATCGAATCACTCCACATCTGAGGAAACCGAACGAACCTCAAGTCCGGCTTCCTTCATCATAGACATAGACATGTCAAAGTCGGCAACCCATCGCTCAGGTACATCGATATCCTCTGGGAAAACAACCTCTACGACTCCAGCTTGAATCAATGAACGAGCACAGCGCGTGCATGGAGGCCAGGTAACATAGGCAACACATCCCTTCAGTGAGACACCGACACGAGCAGCATGCATAATCGCATTCTCCTCAGCATGACAGATTAGAGGATACTTCTGCTCCCGATCATCGAGTCGCTCTGAAGTATCCTTGATACCCCTCGGGAATCCATTGAATCCAGTAGACCGAATCTCACGATCTGAACCCACGACGACACAACCAACCTTCGTTGAAGGGTCCTTGCTCCAATCGGAGATATGGCTCGCTAGATGGAGAAAACGCAAATCCCACTTGTTACCCACGGTATCACCGTCCTGTTGTGGAAGCCTCAGACCTATGGTTGCTTTGTTGGTTATTCATCGAGGGAAGCGGATGAAACTAGACTTTGGAGATCATCAAAACCAGCCTTGCCGAGTAGGCGAAGAAGATCACCGATTAGGTATAGACTACCGAACGACCAGATTGTTCCCGTCACACCATCGAGGACACTATTCGATGCACCTGACCTCGCCTCTTCTATCGCTACGTCGAGAGCCACCCTTACATTGGGCCGTACCTGCACCCTAGCACTAGGGTGATGCTCTCTAATACGCTCCAGTAGATTATCAGCAGAGATTGCAGGTGTTCGTCCATCAGTGGGCTCGGTGAGGACAAGCATAGGATCATCCATTGCAACTATGACTTCTATCAGAGGATGTAGGAATGCATCGAGATCATCCTGCTGAGTGGCTCCAAAGATTATGGCATCCGGGCAAAAGTATCGACCTGATGCTTCCTCTCTTTCACGTCGGAGAATTAACTCCTCTTTGAGTCGAGTCAAACCACTCGGATTGTGAGCACAATCGAGTAAGAATCCGATGTCATAAGGACCATCAAACTCTTGCATTCTTCCAGGCCACATCGTACACTCTACCACTGTTGAAGCAAGAGGTGGAATGCCACCCAAAAGAACCGCTGCCCATTGAGCAAGCATGGCATTGTCGTATAGCATGGGCATACCGCCATCAAAGAAACCTCGAGGAATTAGAATTCCATCCCCTTCACTTAATTTACGGACGGCTTTATCTGAATCCTCAAACGAATAAAGCTCCATGCGATCTCCCCTGAACCAGAACCCTGGGGAGTTGCTACATGCCGCCTCGATTTCTTTTCTAACACCTCGATCATAGGGCCAACGTGCAAGCATCGGCGATCCCGGTCTGGCAATGGCTGCCTTTTCTCTGGCAATCTCCTTCAAAGAATTGCCAAGTACTGAACGATGCTCGCGAGATATATCTGTCAAAATAGTAAGATCAGCAATACATGTACGTGTTGCATCAAGTCGCCCGCCCAAACCAGTTTCAATCACTGCTCGGTCTACACCTACAGAACGAAAGACAATCATCGCTGCAAGGAACAATGTCTCAAAATATGATATTTCGATGGCAGGAGCCTTTGTTGCAAGAGTACGTATTGCATGAAGCGCCTTATCCAACTGCTTTGGATCGATAAGTTTGCCATCAATTCGAATCCTTTCCTCGACATGACATAGATGGGGAGAGGTGAACAGTCCGACCATGTTACCGCCTAAAGTCAGTGCGTTGGCAAGATGAGCGGCAGTAGTCCCTTTTCCATTTGAACCTGCAATGTGTACACAGGGGAAATGCATGTGAGGCATGTCGAGACGTGCAAGCATCGTCATCGTAGCTTCAAGACCTGGCTGCATTCCAATGCGGCGGCGATCTTCTAACCACTCTCTAATCGACATTTCAGCCGCAGGTGATTTCGGGCCTTGTTCGTCCATCAGGATTACATATACTGAAATGTGATTTCAATTTCCCTACTACAATGGCGCCCAAGGAACCCTCCCTATCTGACGCTATGGAAGGCCAGTGGGCATCGATGATTGGCATGGCTACAATGTTCGTCACCACTATCGGATTGGCCGCCTTAATCCAGCCATTCTACGACCACGATGAACTGCGTGCTTTCGGACCTGGTTCCGAGACCAAGTTAGGATTTGTTATTATGGAAGGTGTATTCATACTCGTCTTCACTTTCGTTATCATTTGGTTAGCAAAGAAAAATTTGCAAAAATTCATCCAAGTTGGCATCCTACTCGTGCTCTGGATTGCTCTAACCTACTCCGTAGTACCAATGGCCCACATCATGATACCAGTCGATGATCCAACAATGGAGTCCACCGAAGCCGGTTCCAATGCCACTATGATTCCTGGATTATCTACATCCAATGAATTAATTCTGACAAATGGAACTGCTATTATGTCCGTTGAAAATGTCGATGGTGGAATGGAGGCGCTTGCTGGGGGAAGCATCCGATGGGCCTTTGATATTGAAAATCAAACAGGTGAACCCACCACATCACGAGATCCAACAATTGTTGCGAGTCACGGTTCCTATGTGGTTTGTGATGATACCTCCTGGAAAAGATTCGATTCTGACACCGGCAACACTCTAGAAACGTATGCAGACGATTGTACTGTAGGCTTTGTCGATACAAATGGAGAGGCATGGCACATCGTTCGCCAACGTATTCTCAAAATTGATCCGTTCAAGCCCATCGAGGAAATCGATACACCACTAGATTTGAACTGGATGTGGGTGATGCCTGAAGGGTTCGACCCAAACACAATCCTGCGGATTGAACATATCGGCTCATCACATCTGCTGATTGTGTGTGAAAGTTGGGCAGGCGTTATCGAGATNCCTTCTGAACCGAGTGAGTCCGCATTTGAACCAAGTGAAATCCCAACAACATGGAACATGACACCACCTTCGGGAGGAATTTTCTCGGCTATTGCCTACGGAAACTCCCCTGGTGAAGCGATTAATGATACTGCAAAATCACAGGGCTTGTTCCTTGGCCACCCAGACGGTTCTGTGGATACACTTCTCGTGCATTCAAATGGTAGCGTTATAGATAACCCGAACATCAATCTCAACGATGCTTTTGAGGGGCCAATCCGAGGACTTATGCTAGCTGACTGCTGTAATGGTGGTTCAAACGNCCTCTGGGTTATCGATGGAAACGACCTCAGGATTTTCATGGGGAGTTCTATGACTGATAGATCTAGGGGCACAACCATCGAAGGTGACGCGCATGTGACAATGGCACTAATCCATCGAGATAGTCCGAACCATGAGGTGCTCATGGATGGAATTCTGTTAGTAGACACCGAACTCCTCAACCAAACCTCACCTTGGGTGCGGGCGGATTTTGTGATTCCAGAAGGATCACCATTCGAGATTGGGGGTGTTGGGGTTCAGTATGCGGATATTATTGGAATCGTGGTTGCGATTGTGTTGATGCTTGCTCTCATCATTAGGCCCGAGTGGTATGTGGTCAACACCGCCGGGATTCTCGTGGGCGCCGGTGTCAGCGTGATGCTAGGAGTATCTTTCGTTCCATGGCTTGTTATCATCTTCATGATTGGCATGGCTATCTATGACCACTGGGCAGTCAATGGTAGCAAGCACATGCTGACGTTAGCAGACACAATGATTGATCTGAAACTACCAATACTTCTCGTTGCTCCGAAAGACAAGGACTACTCATTCTTAGATGAAGGAGATCAAGTGATGACAGATCGTGGATCGGAAGCACATGTTGAATTATCATCTGAATCCGCTGAAGCAATACCAACTAAACCTCCACTCAAGCCGGTTCGCAAAAAGAAGAGTGCTGATGCCATGTTCATGGGGCTTGGTGACGTCATCTTCCCTGGCATCCTTGTGATTTCATCCATGACATTCCTGAGTGGCGGTGCTGGATTTGGAATCTGGTCTGGACCAACTATGGTAGCATTCGGGACTCTAATCGGAGGTTTGTGTGGATATATGGTGCTCATGACGAAAGTCGCTCGAGGAAAACCACAGGCTGGTCTCCCATTGCTAAATGGTGGTTCAATCCTCGGTTATCTGATATCTGCGCTACTGTTCATCGGACCCAGCGCTCTCGCATTCAACATCACCCTCTTCTAAGGAGAGGAACCGTTGAAGCGAAGGGCCCCCTCGTCGATATGTTCCTATGCTTGAGATGCGCCTATTTCGAGACTCTCCGGAAATGATTCGGGCAGATCACGATCGGAGAAGCTTACCTCATGATATGATTGACCAAGTAATCGCTTTGGACAGTCGTTGGAAGGACCTACGTTACCAAGCAGATCAACTTCGGAAGAAGCGAAATGAATCGGCTCGAGGTATTGCAGCAGCAAAGAAATCAGGTAACAAGGAAGAAGCAGAACGAATTCTCGCCGAGGTTGCCGACATAGGTACCGAGATTGAACGCTTAGGCAACGAAGCAGATGATGCCGAGAATGAGCGTGATCGCGTAAGAATGAGAATTCCCAATATTATGCACGAATCTGTTCCAATCGGTGATGACGATACCAAAAACATCGAACGCTCCCTACATGGTGTAATGCCAGAATTCGCTTTCGAGCCAAAAGTCCACAACGATCTCATCGAAGAGAACGCTTGGGTAGACCTAGGTCGAGCCGCAAAGATTGCTGGGTCGAGATTCTACTACCTGAAAGGCGATCTCGCCCGACTTGAGATGGCACTTCAGCAACACACCATCGATTTTCTTGTTAACCGTGGATTCACACTTGTCCAACCGCCCATAATGATGAATCGAGAAGCCTACGAAGGTGTGACGGATCTCGCTGACTTTGAGACCGTTATGTATGGGATTCAACCTGATGGATTCTACGCCATTGCCACAAGCGAACATCCTCTTACGGCCATGTTTATGGATGAAATCATTGAGCCTGCTCTCCTTCCAATTAAGATGGCGGGCGTTAGTCCCTGTTTCCGTAGAGAGGTTGGAGCCCACGGGCTATCCGACAAAGGCATCTGGCGTGTTCACCAATTCACCAAGGTTGAGCAGATTGTTATCTGCCGGCCAGAGGATTCNTGGGACCATCATGAAGAGTTGCTGCAAAACTGCATCGACCTATGGGATGGATTAGGCCTCCACTACCGTGTAGTTGACATCTGTACGGGAGACATGGGTACGGTGGCAGCAAAGAAGTACGATCTCGAAGCATGGCTCCCTGGTGCAGGAGCATACAAAGAAGTCGTATCTTGCTCCAATTGCACTGATTATCAGGCTAACCGACTCAAGATGAGATATCGAACCGCAGAGGGTAACACGTCGGTTCACACACTGAATTCCACTGCCGTAGCAACAAGTCGTACGCTAGTCGCAATCATGGAACAGGGTCAGGAAGAGGACGGACGCGTCAGTATTCCGGAAGTTCTGCGCCCATACATGGGTGGGAAAATCTATATTGAAAAAAACAATTGGTAATTTAAATTTTCAATTAGAAAATTACAACTAATTCAAAATGAATCTCAATTGATTCATTCATCTTCAACAAAATCGAGGAGGACTGAACCGGCATCGACTTGATCACCAGTTTGGAAATAAATCGAGGCGACAGTACCATCTCGATCTGCTGCAATCCTGTGCTCCATCTTCATCGCCTCAAGCACCATCAGATCTTGCCCTTCCCGAACCTTCGCACCTTCAGGAACAAGGACATCGAGAACCTTGCCTGGCATGGGTGCTGTAAATGCCCCCTCTGCATCTGAAGCATTCGCTGCACCTGGTTCGATAACATCAACCACATGGACATACCCATCAAGATGGATCCACCAACGATCACCCACACGAGCGCAATGAACAATGGATTCGATACCGTCCCTCTCGATTACGAGTCGAGATGGACGAGAGTCGACTCGTACATTACCCATGTTTGGATTGATTTGTTCCCCATCTTCGATTACTTTGACGATTGAGAGGGGTTCACCCCCAACACTAACCGAAACAATTCGGCCATCCTGCATCTTCAAATCAACCATGATATCACCTCAAGGATACCTCCGATCTAGACGTTGGAAGGGATCGTTTGGTGTTGTTCGACCAGCGTCATTTATGGCCGTTGATCCCATACCCCTCCGATGAATACCGAGATGCTCGGCGGCAGCAGCTATCAACAAGAGAACATCGGATGGCGCAGGTGCAACCCAATCACCGGGATAATGACGTTGTATGAAACCAGTATCTGTTTCCCCTGCACGATATGCAGGGTGAGCAATGACGTCGGAAAGGAAGCCCACATTCGTAGTCGCACCAAGAATAACGAATTCGGATAATGCAGTCACCATACGACGGATTGCATGATCACGATCCGAACCGTGAACGATAAGTTTCGCGAGCATCGGATCAAAATCGATACGAGCCACATCACCTTCTCTAACTCCGGTATCTAGGCGGATTCCGGGACCCTCCGGTGGCCGGAAAACTGCTAAGGGACCAGTTGCAGGAAGGAATCCTTGAGATGGATCTTCAGCATAAATTCGGACTTCAATCGCATGGCCACGTATAGTAAGATCTTCTTGAGTGAATGGAAGGGGGAGCCCTGAAGCAACACGAATCTGTTGTTCAACTAGATCGACCCCTGTAATGCATTCCGTAACTGGATGTTCGACCTGAAGTCGGGTATTCATCTCAAGGAAATAGAACGAACCATTCGGAGCAAGAAGAAACTCCACAGTCCCCGCCCCCGCATAGTCAACGGCTGCCGCCGCTGCCACAGCAGCATCACCCATTGCTAATCGCGTAGACTCATCTAGAACAGGAGATGGAGCCTCTTCAACCACCTTCTGGTGACGCCTCTGAATCGAACATTCCCTTTCGAAAAGATGGACTGTAGACCCGTGTAAATCTGCAAGGACCTGAACCTCGATATGACGAGACCCATCCAATAGACGCTCAATGTATACAGTCCCATCACCAAAAGCAGCCTGTGCTTCTCTTCGAGCAGCAAGAAACTCTTGCTGGAGATTTTTCGGTTCGTGAACGGCACGCATCCCCTTTCCCCCTCCTCCAGCACTTGCCTTCAGAAGGAGAGGGTAGTCGACTTCTGTGGCTGCCGCCACGAGTGCATCGATGAGACGATTCTCATCGTCTGAATCAACAATCTCTTGACCAGGAATTACTGGGACTCCTGCATCCATCATCCGTCGACGTGCAGTCACCTTATCCCCCATTGATTCGATTGCTTCAGCAGGGGGTCCAATCCAGATGAGGCCTGCATCTTGTACGGCACGAGCAAAGGCTGCACGTTCCGAGAGGAAGCCATAACCAGGATGAATCGCATCAGCCCCACTGGAACGAGCGGCGGCGATGATGGCATCGATATTGAGATAGGTATCTGCGAGGGTTTCTCCCTCCAAGTGTACTACGCAATCTGCAACCTCGGTATGTAATGCACCATAATCCGCATCCGATCGGATGGCTATACTCTCCAATCCCATCTCGTTACAAGCACGAAGAACTCGACAGGCTATCTCACCTCGATTCGCAACGAGGACGCTTCGGATGGGATGCGGTGCATCCTTCATCCAATCCTGTTGCGACATTGGGTTCACTCCGATTCGGGTTTCCAATTCGCAGGACGCTTCTCTAGGAATGAGGATAGACCTTCCTGCCCTTCATCTGACCCTCGCATCTCACTTGTCTTATCCAAAGTCCAGAGGCGAAGTTCTTCATCTGTACCTACCCAACGATCGAAAATAAGCGTCAGACGCTTTGCCTCCGCTACGGCCATCGGACCCGTAGTGAGGACCTCCTCGATGACGTCTGAAACCGCTTCGTGTGCCGCTTCTGTACTATCCTCGGCCTGATCAACCATGCCGATTCGTAACGCCTCCTTCGCGTCAATACGACCTGCAAGCATGGCTAATCGACGGAACTGAGATGAGCCTACCCTTCGATGGACGTAAGGGCCAATCACGGCAGGTAGAATCCCAAGTTTCCCCTCTGAGAGAGCTATCCGAGTCCGCGGCTCGACAATAACATGGTCGAGACAGGCAACTAAGCCTGCACCTCCTCCAAGAGCTACGCCCTGCACGATACCAATTGTGAAACATGGATGAGCCCACAGGGAGTGGAATAAACGATCTAGGCGTTCCGAATCAATCCGGTTTTCCTCAGGACTCTTTGCTCCTGCATCTCGCATCATATTGATATCAGCGCCAGCACAGAAATGCCGTCCATCCCCAGAGAAAATCAAGACACGGATACAAGGATTTCCAGAATTATCCACTAGATTACTCATCCGAGCAACAGAACGTTTCTTGGTCCAATCCAGCAGAGAGATAATCTCTGAAATCATCTGGATGTTCATGGCATTGAACACATCCGGGCGCCTCAAAGTTAGACGTGCCACGGCACCTTCGATCTCAAGGCTGCAAAGTTCGGTATCAGGGAGGGGGTCGGTCATCATCGTCATTCGAAATCACATCCTGAAAATCCCGAAATTCGTATCAGGTAAGGGAGCGTTTAGACTCGCACTAATCGCGAGCCCGAGGACATCACGAGTATCACGTGGGTCAATGATGCCATCATCCCAAAGACGTGCTGTAGAATAGTAGGGGCTGCCTTCAGTTTCGTATTTCTCAAGAACTGGCGCTTCGAAAGCATCGACTTCTGCCTTTGTCATAGGATCCAATCCCTCTCGCGCCCTCTGATCCTGCTTCACCGTGCTCAGAACCTGTGCTGCCTGAGGGCCGCCCATCACCGAAATACGTGCATTGGGCCACATAAACAGGAAACGGGGATCATATGCCCTTCCACACATGCCGTAATTACCAGCACCATGAGAACCACCAATGATGACTGTAAACTTTGGAACAGGGACACAAGAGACCGCTGTAACGAGCTTTGCTCCATCTTTGGCAATGCCGCCTGCCTCATACTCCCTACCAACCATGAAACCGGTTATGTTCTGCAAGAACACTAACGGAATACCACGCTGACCACAAAGTTCGACAAAGTGGGCACCCTTGAGGGATGATTCAGAAAACAAAATACCATTGTTAGCAACAATCCCCACAGGATATCCATGGATACGAGCAAAACCACAAACCAGGCTTGCTCCATATCGAGGTTTGAACTCATGGAACCGTGAACCATCTACGATACGAGAAATAACCTCTCGAACATCATACGGTGACCGGTTATCTTCAGGGATAATACCGAGTAATTCCTCGGGGTCATTGCGTGGAGATTCCGGTTCCTGCACGTCAAGACGTGTCTTAGGCCCAGAATTGAGATTCTCAACCACGTTTCTCACCATACGAAGCGCCTCAGGTTCATCCTCAGCGAAATGATCTGCAACCCCTGATAGACGCGTGTGCACATCGGCTCCACCAAGATCCTCAGCGGTTACCTCTTCACCTGTCGCGGCCTTCACTAACGGTGGACCTGCGAGGAATATCGTACCATTACCCTTGACAATTATTGATTCGTCTGACATTGCAGGAACGTAAGCACCGCCCGCAGTGCATGAACCACATACAGCGGCAATCTGAGGTATTCCTTTTCCAGACATCATAGCCTGATTACGGAATATACGGCCAAAGTGCCCCTTATCTGGAAACACCTCATCCTGCATTGGTAGAAATGCCCCACCACTATCCACAAGGTAGATGCAAGGAAGATAATTCTCCTCAGCAATCTCTTGTGCACGGATGTGTTTCTTCACTGTCAGCGGATAATATGAGCCCCCCTTCACGGTTGCATCGTTTGCAACGAACATACATTCTCGTCCGTGAACAACACCAATCCCTGTGACGACTCCAGCAGAAACCGCACGGCCATCATACAGCCCATGTGCAGCAAGTGGAGATGTTTCAAGAAACGGAGTTCCCGGGTCACAAATTGCCTCAATCCGCTCCCTTGCCAATGCTTTCCCGCGACTACGGTGACGTTCGACGTACTTCTCCCCTCCACCGAGATGGACGCGATCAATCTCTGCTCTAAGTTCAGAAATTAAGGCCTCATTATGAGCGACTCGCGCAGAGTATACCTCATCCGAACGATTGACACGTGTCGGTAGGACATCCATGGCGAACAATCCCTCGCAGAGCGAGGCCGACCTTCAATGAAGCGGGAGATTAGACACCGAGAGCCATACGGAAAGCATCTCTAAGACCGGGTGCAAGGCCTACAGTCATCAATGCGAGGCCCATCAGAATACGGAGATGACGGTAACGATGTTCCCATCGTTGAAGTGCATAGAACCACCAGACAACAAAGCCTAGAGCAACTTTGAGAACTGTAAATCCATAGGCGGAACCAAAAATTTCTATGACGGCTGCAGAAAGCACATGCTTCTCTGTATAACCATAAATCTCGAGACCCATTCCTGTAGCAATTCCATCGACTGCTTGCCCATAGATGGCGAGGAATACGATTGGGGACGAAAGCACAGCCAAACCTGCCAGAGATTCCATGTCATCGTGATACTGTGTTCTCTCATTCTCATAAGAGGTCAAAGTCAGGCCTGGAGGGAGAATTCCGGGCACAGATATTCCCCGACGTCGAAGTTTCTCACGGGCAGGCAGAGATAGGTAAGTGATCGGGAAAAAGAGGATTGCAGCTGGGAGAGCCATGGTCCAAAGTAGGACTTCAAGATTCATCTCTGGAGTTCGGTCGATCGCAAAGATGGTGGCAATATCTCCTGAAACTTCCAGTCCAGACATCATCGATGCGTAGGCATGTAGACAACCATACAGGACTAGACAGCCACCTATACCAACTTGAAAGAGGCCTTGTTCGACTGCTGACCAACGTTCCATCATGGGATGAGATACAAGGATGAAAACTGTAGCAAGTAAACCTGCGATACCCACCGGCCAGAGGTTTAGATGCTCTTCCATTGGTGTGCCAATTCGTCCATCTTGGAGAGAGGTTAGGAAAAGAAGACCCTGAAAGGTAACCATTCCAATCGACATCCCAGTAACCCAAGAACGGCTCCCGTTGTCACCTGCGCGAGATGCAACAACAGATAACCAACCAGTACCGACTACCCAGAGCGCACCTTGGAAATGAATACCTGGCGAGACGAACCAAGCCTGAAGACCTGATCCAAATAGGGAAGCGTCCTCAACAACCTCTCCAAGAGCTGCCCAGAAAACCCAAGGAATGAGCGCGAGGATTGTACATTCTGTCGCAGGCATCCTAAGCCATCGCATGATTGCACCGATACAAATCACACTAAGGATTAACGTGACATTGTAAGCCATGGTGTTAATCTGATTGTAAGACCCGTCAGCTGAACTTTCATCACGGATTGGATCAAGAAAGTAAGTATCAAGGATTTCTTGCAAAAAATTGCCTGGCGCCAACGTCTGAGAAATGAAAGCGAATAGAGTTAGCAAAATTATGATGCCAAGACACCAAATGGATACCTTCTCCCACCAAGACAGTTGGTTATCCGGCAAACTCTCGCTATTGCGGACAGCATCCATGTCAATTCAAACCCTGTCTGGATGATGACGGTTGCGCCAATAAGTACCAAATCATTCCTCTTCGGAGTCAGAAGCCGAGAGACGCTCAATCAGGTCAGCCTTCTTCCCACCAACAGGGAGACCGGCTGCCTTACATCGCTCCTTGAGATCGGCCACAGATAGGGATGAAAGATCCTCGTCATTAGTTCCTTGATCCTCTTCTTCGACCTTCATTGGTTCGTGTACTTCACGGAAGATGATTGTCTCGACACCTACGTGATCCCGTAGAGTCCGAATCAATCCGAACTTGGTGTATGCCCAGTTCTGATCATAAGAAACAAACTCAGGGAGTGTAATCGTAAGATCATCGCCTTCAAAGGAACACTCGAAACCGTCCCGACCAGTGTTGGTCTCGAGCAATGTCGTGACTTTCTCTGCGCGGTCTGATACGACCTTTGTGATACGGTACTGGTAACGCAATGTAACACCAGCAAGAGCGTGATTGAAGTCAATACTCGCTCGCCCAGAACGGAACGACTTGAGAATCCCAGTGCGGCCGCCAATCTCAACCATGCCACCAATCTGGAGGCTTTCAGGGTCGCTAACTGCTCGAGATAACTGTTGAAGACTCATGACTTCGATTGCACTTGGATCACGCTCACCATAAGCTTCAGCAGGTGGAATATCGAATTTGTAATCCTTGTCGCCTTCGGCCTCAAGGAGATGTGCCTCAAAACCAGCGATGAGACGGCCATCTCCAACCACTGTAACAAGTGGGGAGTAGGTACGCCCAGGCTCTGCCTTTTCATGCTCCTCTGCAACGTTTTGACGGGTCGTCTCGATGAGATCCTCCGTATCGGCATTGTAGAGGTCGTAATCGATGTGGACGATGGAACCGCTCTCCATGGTTGTTACCTCCCTTAGGGGATGACCGCGCGACCTGATTCCCCCTTATGAGCGTGGCCCTTGAAAAATCGAAGTAATCTGCGGGTTTTTGAGATGTATTATCACTCAGATTCATCAGATAGGTTTGCAGTTATGCCTCTACTATTCAACGTCATCATCGAACCTATAACAATCATAATCCAACCAGTCCAGACGAGATGGCTCCCTGGTAATTCATAGACAGTTAGGCGAACTCTGTCCACCTCATCTAGGCCTCCGAGTAATCCATCATTCATGATTAGAGACATCTGATTAAGATCGAGAATCATGATTACATCCCCGTCCCACATCACTAGACGGTCTACCTCGGAACGTGGAGTGATGGATCCACTATCCTCCGCATCGAAACGGAGCACACCCGGTCTGACTTCTCCGAGAATATTCCCATCCTCATCTCCAACATCAATGACAATACCAAAGAAGGCATCGCCGATGTTGAATCTGTCATCAAAAATCGGCTCACCTCGAACAGATGTCTCGATGTCCCTCATGGTGAATATTAGATCACCATGCTGAACCGGCTCATCCCGAATTAACGTCACTTGATGACTTGGATCGACACGATCAACCAGCGTGGTAGTAAGTACATGTCCTATCAGAAGTAGTAAAATCCCTGCATGAGCGACATGTGATGCAAGGCGAAGCATGGTAGGCTGACGATGAACGGAAGCTCGGGAACGTGCACGTATCTCGGTGAAAAGTTCAGTGAGGGCAGGGAGTGCAGCAAGAATAAGCCACACCAACAGGAATCTTGCGATATCACCTCGGGTAATTGATGTTGAAATCAGTTGATCCGCATTACCTGGCAAAGGCAGATAGGATTCTCCAACCAATACGGAAACAATTGACAATAAGAGGCTGAATCCAAGCACATACCAACGTTGCTTCTCACTTGAGCGCCTCAGAGAGTAGGTGAGAAGACCAGCGGCCAGTAGGCCAATCAGGATAGCGCCGAAGGCCTCGTGAGCTTCAGGAGATGGGCCATCGATTTCCGCAAGGAGAAGTAACCAGGTCAGCAAGAGGAAAGCCCCACCACCTGCAAGGGGAACAAAGAGCGTAAGTCGTCGAACATTCAATCGTTGAGTTGACGCATCCTCTTCAGGAGCGAGCAACCAAGGAAGAAGGAAAAATAGCATCCCAAGACCTGCTTCGACTGTCTCAAGATGCCATGACCATCTTGAGAAAAGCATGATGATTACACCAACACTGGACCAAAGAACCGTATGTACTCGATCGTGAATCATTAGGATTAGAACAGGAATGGCAATGACTGCGACAGACAAAGAGGCTGAGCGGATATGGATTACTGAAATTCCAATCAGGATTCCGTACGCAAGAAATGGATGCCGAGTTAGCAGAGTATCAGCACCAGAACGGTGGACACGCTCCGCCTGATTACGTGCGAGGAGCAATGTCGCTGCGCCCAAAAGCACCAGCATAATTGTGAATTCAAGAAGTACCTCTGCACCCTCAACCCCTTCAGACCACAGGCTTAGGACCCGTAGATAGGCATCGTCAGGTAAAACTGCATCAACATCAGATACAACAAATGCATGGACTGAGGCCCATACACCATTCGCTCGCGTGACCAATGTGGAATGCATGGCAAGTGCACCAGTCAATAGGCCAAGAGCAGGCGCCCATTCTACGGCAGATTCCCGACCATCAGGGCGAGGAGTCATACGAACATGAATAACTAGGAGAGCAGTGAGCCACGGGAGAAACGATGCTGTCTCGACTGGATCCCAAGCCCAATACCCTCCCCAATCCAATACGGTGTAGGCCCACAATCCTCCAAGACCAATCCCAACTGTACCCGTGAAAAATGCGGCTCTTGCAGCTGGAAGTTGCTCTTCATGAATCGAATGGTGTTCTGAGCCGTTAATCATACCCTCAAGAGCAATTGAACCAACCAATAAGCAGAACGCATAGAAGGAGAAAACAATCGGTGGATGAATAACCATCAAATCAGTCTGGAGATACACGTTAAGTTCGTGACGTGTCGCATCTGGATCAAATTCGAACGGCTGTAAAAGTAAAGCAATAAACAGAATCATCAGAATCAAGAAATGCAGCACAACTCCGGAACCCAATCTATTCCTAATCGAATTATCATTAGGCCTTCGACGCCACCATATTCGAACTGCTGCGAGCCAAGCGACCCAGAGAAGAAGGGGGCCAGCTCGACCAGCCCAAGCGGCTGAGACACGGTAATGGAGAGGAAGATTCGGTGAACCGTGGGAACGAACCAATCTGAGGGCATCGTAATCCACAATGAACGCGAGAATGAGAACTATGAATGGGAGGGATTGGATACCGAGAATCCAGAACTCCTTGGGATGAGGTGAACGATTCGTCACACCATGATGGATGGCGAGAGAAGTCGCAGCGAGGGCCCCACCAATGAGGACGGCATCCAACCACATCTCAGAACCTATTCGACCGTGTATTGTGGAGATTCAATAGGGCATCGGCTGAAGAATCACCAGCCGTAGTACTTCGCCCGACTGTATCCGAACGCGAGCATTGCAGGAATTATACCTCGGACGTAAAGCCAAGGACGCCGGAAGAGAAGGCGGAATCCAACCATTGCTTTGCCTAAAACACCCATGTCGCCCATTTCCTCTGGAAAGCAACGTCCCATAATGGACATATCACGATCACTAAGGGAATAGAGGGCTTGCTTTCCACGGAGAATCTTGTGATAAGGCGGGAACTCCTCCTTCCAGCGCGCAGGATATGGCGAAAGGGCTGCTGCAGTGACATCATCCGCAGCAATCGCTTCCGCTGCTGTTAGGGCTGCAAACTGTGCAGATTTCAATGCTAAATGTGAACCTCCTTCAAAGAGAGGTGATGTGAATCCAGCAGCATCACCGACCAACATCAATCCATCAGCATGTGTATGATCATGTGGACCAGAGATCGGTATGCTTCCTCCAAACCCTCGAATCTTTCGAGACTCGTCGCGCCAAGGTGGGTTTACGACCTCCAAATCCCTAAATTCCGTGTCAGAAATAAAGCGATCCAACCCCTTTACCGCCCCCTCAGTGACCAAGCCCACGTTTGCGCGACCGTCACGTTTAGGGATCATCCAAAGGTAACCCTTCTCAGCATACTGCGGCCAAATGTAAAAATCCAGATAGTCGTCAGTGGGAACCTCAAGCATCTCATATTGTATACCCGCAATGACCTTTGGACGCTTGTTGAGTTTGAGCATCTTTGAACAGATGCCAGCAACACCTGAAGCATCGATGACTATTCGAGCTTCGATTGGAAATGCATCGCCTTTACCCTCACAACGGTGTCCGACGAACTTACCATCGATTTCCATACGCTCCATGGAACGAAGGCGGTGGCCAAGATGTAGTGTGGCTCCTGCAGAGACGGCCTCATCTGCAATCCATTGCTCGAAGAGATGCTTCTCAAGGACGTAACCATGCTCTGTGAGGCGCTTCTTCGTACCATCAGGGAATATAACACGAATCCCATGGACTCGCTTACTGATTACCGATTCTGGGAGGCTCAAATTCAAATTCGCAATAGCGACATCTGAGATGCATTCACCGCAGTGAACAGGGGCTCCGATTTCTTCGTGATCCTCGATTAACATGACCTTCAATCCAGCACGGGCCGCATGAAGGGCAGCAGACCCGCCTCCAGGCCCCGCTCCAACAACCAGAACGTCACATTGGGTTGCCATATTCAGAGTGAGGGCCTTCTCGGGTCATCAACTCGTCGCCGAGATTTCGTACGAACCTTATCATGCTCCCGTCCCGACCGATGGGCATGGCTTGGCGAAATCTCTCTCGTTACGTCAAGTCACTTGAAGCCGCTGGAGAACTCGTCCGTATCCAACGTCCAGTGGATGTTGAACTTGAAGCAGGATGCATTGCTGACCTACTGGTCAAAACAGATGGACCAGCAGTTGTATTCGAACAACCAAGGCTCCCTGATGGGTCGATTTCCGAGATACCATTGGTGATGAACCTCTTCGGTACTGAAAAACGGACTCGTAAAGCACTCGGAGTCACCGGAGAAACAGACATCGGAGATCGTCTAGTTTCGTTGATGAAGCCAGATATAGGGAACTATGTGAAACGACCATGGAAGGGGTTCCCACTAGCTCTCGATGCACTCAGCCTTCCTCCGAAGAAGGTGCGAAGAGGACGTTGCCAAGACGTAGTCATGGAACCTGCTGATGTCACGAAGTTACCCATTCCGAAGACTTGGCCAATGGACGGGGGGCGCTACATTACTCTCCCTCTAGTCGTAACAAAGGACCCTGAAAGCGGTGAGCACAACCTCGGAATGTATCGAGGACAGGTGCATGGTCCAATTGAAGTCGGGCTACATTGGCAGATTCACAAACATGGAGCGGATCACGCAGCGGCTTACGAAAACGGGCGGATGCCTGTTGCAATTTGTATTGGAGGTCCACCAGAACTCATCTTTTCTGCAGTAGCACCGTTACCAGATAATCTGGAAGAATACATGTTCGCGGGATTCCTTGGACGACGACGACTTCGCATCACAAAAGCACTGACTCAGGATTTGATGGTTCCCGCTGATGCGGACATAGTTATCGAAGGATATGTCGAACCAGGTGAAACCAAGCAAGAAGGGCCATTCGGCGACCACTTCGGATTCTATTCATTGACTGGGCAGTATCCCGTACTCAAAGTGACGGCTATCACTCATCGAAAGAATGCTATGTTGCCTGCAACCATCGTGGGCCTGCCACCGATGGAGGACGGCTACATTGGTGAGGCAATTGGTAGCCAATTCACCCCTGTACTCCGATTTCAACACCGTGACGTCGTCGGAATACATCTGCCCATGGAAACCGGGTTCCACAATCTCGCAATCGTGGCATCGAAGCAGAGGTATCCACGTCAGGCTAGAAAGACCGCTATGGGGCTGCTCGGAGCTGGCCAGATGATGTTCTTGAAGACCATTGTCGCCGTCGATGCAGATCACGATCCTAAGAACCTAGAGGCATTCCTTGACGCACTGAACAACAAAGTCGACCCAAGAGAGGACATACTCGTCATCGAAGGCATGGTTGGGGATTCATTAGATCCTGCGACACCTTACGAAAATGTCCAGAGCAAGATTCTGATTGATGCAAGTGGAATTGTAGAGGCTGACCCCAGAAGCGGAAAGGAGGGGCCTGAGGGTTCTCCATCAAAGGCTTCTCCGGGCTGGCGCAGGGGTGAGGGTAAAGCCCCAGGTGTCCCTGAAGGCTTCCTTGATTCAGTTCAGGCGGTAGATCACGTCGAAGATGCCCGTCTACTACGACCGAGCATTCTTGTCGTTACCACTCGAATTGAAGGGCGCCCTGATCCAAAAACCGGAATGATTGGTCGAGATGAAGAAGCCGCAGCCAATCAAAGGAAGCATGTTTCTCAATTGATAGATTCAATTTGGCAATTACCAAATTCCAAAATGTTACGATGGTTATTCATAACCGACGATGATCTAAACCTGCATGAAATCGGTACACGAAGACGACTCCTCTGGCAACTCTTCGCCCGGTTCGATGTCGATCGCGGACTACGATTTGATGTAGGGAAAGCACGGATTGCTTGGGACGCAACAACACCCATTCCATCAATGGATGGACCAGTCCCCACTCGTCGATGGCCGGCAGTTACTCTGCACGACCCCGCTATGATGGAACGAGTTCGGCGAAGTATCGCAGACGATGGACTCGGTGTAAGAAACTGGCCGAATCATATCCTGAAATGAGGTGATTATCAATGGATATTCGAGCTATTTTGTCCTTCATAAAAGTGGAGCATACACTCTTCTCACTACCTTTCGTACTCATGGGATATATCATTGCGTATAACCAGTTCATGGTTAGCCCTTCCACCTCAGCGTATGGTTGGATTCAGATGGATCTCGTCTGGATCTTGATTGCCGCAATCGGTGCACGGGGCCTTGCCATGGCGTTGAATCGGATTATCGATCGAGATATAGATGCTGCAAATCCTCGAACTGAAGGACGGCACCTAGCCTCAGGAAAGATGGATGTCCATACTGCCTGGTCCCTAGCAGCAATCTTCCTACTAATGCTTATTTTCGGCGCTTGGATGTTAAACGAAGTTGCACTGATGATGGCATGGCTGCCTGTTCTTGCTTTCGTAATCTACCCGTATACCAAGAGATTCACTTGGCTCTGCCATCTCTGGCTCGGCCTATGCCTCGGACTCGCTCCTGCCGGTGCATGGGTCGCTGTTGCCGGAGATGTGCACGGATGGGCCTCCATCACAGGATCTTTTGATACCCATAATGAGATACTATGGCTCCCTACAATCTTGCCAATATCTCTCGGAGTCGCTCTATGGATTACTGCGTTCGATATCAACTACGCGCGGATGGATATCGAAAGCGACCGAGCAAATGGTATCCACTCCTTCCCGGCTCGATTCAGCGAAGAAGCAACAACACGAACATCTGTTCAGCTCTCTCTTCTGTGGTTTGCCTGCTTCGCAATCTCAAATCCGATGGATGAAATCTGGTTCCTCGCCGTTTCTGCAGGAATGGCTCTCTCAAACATTGTAGTAATCCTCGCTCGGGAAAAGTTCGTCGACTTCCAAAACGCTCTATTCAGGACGTCTATGCTCACCGGATGGATGCTACTAATCCCCATTATATTGATGCAGCCTGAGAACGGTTGCTGTGCCACGAGCTGAGGTGATGAGATGGGACTAGCAGTAATCACCGGCGGAGGACGAGGAATCGGGGCTGCAATCTCGAAAAGATTGGCTTCAGATGGACATCGCATCCTCCTGACCTACAACAACGATTCTCAATCCGCTGAATCCGTAATCTCACAATTGCGGCAAGAAAAAGTGGATTGTGTTGCTGTTAAAGTCGATTGTGGGCGAACCGATGAGGTATTCATCCTTGCAGATCACCCTTGGATGAAGTATGGGGTAGACGCCCTAATTCTGAATCACGGCATGTATCATCGCAGCCCTGCACGAGAACTCAAAATGGATGATTTACAGGAGACAATGAGCGTGAACTTTCGAGGGGCTGTCGCCGTATATACTGCCCTTTCTAGACACCTATCTCCACAGGCATCTATCGTAGCCATTGGTAGTCAATTAGGGATTCGTGGTAGCCCACATGGCGCCCATTATGCTGCATCCAAAGGAGCATTGCACGCATGGGCTCGAAGTCTTGCCATAGACCTTGCAGACTCTGGACAGCGAGTGAACATCATCGCCCCTGGCGCCATAGATACTGACATTCTCGCAGGAGATGACAATGAAAAGAGAAAGGAGAGATTGAAACGAATCCCAATGGGTCGACTCGGAACTCCTGATGATATCGCCGGAGTGGCCTCTTTCCTGTGCAGTCCAGATTCCTCGTATATGACCGGTGCAATACTCCATGTGAATGGCGGTCTGTTCCTCCCCTGAGGCCTTGCCATGGATGTTGATCACTACGATCTATCCAAGGTCATCGGAGAACGTGCCATTGCGAATGCGATGTCGTTTAGTATTGAAGCAGAATACGATCCTTCCGGAGACCAAGAAAAAGCAATTGAAGAAATTATTTTTCAATTGGAAAATGGGCAAGAACGGTGCGTCCTCCTTGGCGTGACAGGATCAGGCAAAACATTCGCGATGGCACATATCATTCAACGGTTACAAATCCCCACACTCATACTCAGCCACAACAAGACACTTGCACGCCAACTCTGGCAAGAGATGTCCAGCCTTTTCCCCTCTAATGCAGTGGAATACTTCGTAAGTCACTACGACTACTACCAGCCCGAGGCATATATCCCTGGACGAGACATCTATATCGACAAAGAGTTGCAAATGAATGAGCGAATTGAACAGGAACGATTCTCGACTGTAGCATCATTGGTTACTAGGCAAGATGTGATTGTGGTCGGAACTGTATCTACAATCTATGGATTAAACCCACCAGAAACATTCCTACAGCATCACCTTAGGATATTTGTCGGGCAATCTGTCGAACCAATGGACGTCGTACGAGAATTGGTATCACTCCACTATGGGCGTGTTAGCGAGTCTGATTTCAAACGGGGAGATATCCGCCTCCGAGGCGAGGTCCTAGACATCTGGATGCCGAGCCGTGACGACCCAATTAGAGTCAGATTTGGTTTCGATGGTATCGAACGGATTCAGATATGTGAAGCAATCAGCTTTGAGCCTCTCGATGAGATTGAAGAAGCTTGGATTCACCCAAAAGAATTCTACATAACTGCTGAAGGATCCTTCAGCCGAGCCCTGGAGAATATCGAAGATGAAAGAGATGAACGAGAGAAATGGTTTCGAGATAAGAACATGGAACTGGAATCACATAGGATTGCGACTCGAACGGATTATGATCTCGAACTTCTTCGAGAAATTGGCACCTGCAAGGGAATTGAAAACTATAGTCGGCATTTCGACGGACGCGACAATGGAGAGCGCCCATATTGCTTATTCGATTTCATGGCGGCATGTGCGAATACCTTTCATGGCAACCCTGAGCAATACCTAGTGATCATGGATGAAAGTCATGTTACACTACCACAACTAGGAGGTATGCATGCTGGAGATCGTTCGAGAAAGCGCAACCTCATTGAACACGGATTTCGACTACCTTCTGCCTATGACAACAGGCCCCTACGTATTGATGAGTTCCAGAATCTGGTCCCGCAGATGATGTATGTATCTGCAACACCAGGGGAACGCGAACTACGACATCTTGCTGAGGTGACCGGTCAGAACATACCTGCTGGACTCGAACATGTTCCTAGCGGAGGTGGAGCCGTTGAGACAGATGTGAAGAAGAAACGAGCAATGAGTATGAAAGACACATTGCGCGAGATTGAGGGTGTCGTTCAGATGGAAATACGACCAACAGGACTCCTTGACCCTCGCATTGAAGTCCGACCTACAGAAGGTCAAGTTCAGGATCTTTTGGATGAAATTAATCGTTGCGCAGGTAAGAATGAGCGAGTATTAGTCACCGTATTAACTATCAAATTCGCAGAAGAGGTCGCCGAATATCTCCAACGCATGGGAGTCAAAGCCCACTATCTCCACAGTGAGATAGGGACAATCGAGAGATCTGAGATAATCAAAGCTCTCCGAATTGGCCACATCGACGTCATCGTCGGAATCAATCTTCTCCGTGAGGGGCTTGATATCCCAGAAGTAAGCCTTGTTGCAATTTTCGATGCAGACCGTGAAGGCTTTTTGAGAAACGAGCGGAGCCTTTTGCAAACTATCGGGAGAGCCGCAAGAAACGAAAATGGACACGTGATTCTCTACGCTGATTCAGTTAGCTCTGCAATGCAAGCTTCCATCGAACAGACATTGGAGCGACGAAAGAGGCAGGAAGCCCACAATGATGCAAACAAAATCACCCCTACCACAATTCAGAAGGCGCTCCCTGTGATGGGGCAAGAGGTAGAAGGGCTCCTATCGAACACGGCCGGAAAAGGAACGAGTGGAGGCAAGAGGATGGTGGGGTCACGCACTGGAGGTCGAAGTGGGACGAAAGATATCGTTAAGCGGTTCGATCTTGGCGTGGGCATTTGGAACGAGCATGAGGAATCTGTTCTCTCCAATATCAGTCAGCCGAATTGGGCTCAAGCCGGAGCAGATATTCTAGAAACCAATGGGGGGATCGAAGAAAGTGATGGCGATGATGTGCTTCGACTCATCGAACGATTACGGAAGGAGATGAAGACGGCAGCAGCCCGACTGGAGTTCGAACGGGCAGCCCATATTAGAGATAGGATTATTCAATTGGAAAATGAATTTTTCAATTGAAAAATTGTTAAAAAATACGACGGATAGACGATAGGCGGGGTCGAACGCACATAGTACATGACGTACGAACGTGATGATTTCGACCAGCCTGTTGAAGACTATGATTTACGGTCTACTGAGACGGTTTCAGATCTACTTCGCCAGATGAAAACAGCAGGAGGATTCACTGCAACGAAACTCATCAAGGCACGCGACATCCTCCGGAATGCAATTTCTGAAACGAAATTGGAATCCGAGGAAAAGAAGGTTCTCAACTGGCTCTCATTCCCTGCATGCCTAATGGCTACAGGTACACGTGGCTTCTTCCACGAGGCCGTTAGAAGTCGCGCATACAATGTGATTAGCACCACCTGTGGCACTCTTGATCACGACATTGCCCGAACCTTCAGAGACTATTACCACGGATCCTTCGATCTGGATGACGTACTCTTGGGCAATGTGGGCTTAAACCGCCTAGGCAACGTGATTGTACCCAACGAATGCTATGGAGAGATTCTCGAACCCGTCATCCTCCCTTGGCTGGAAGAAATTGAAGCAGAACGCAAGGCAAAAAATCCCAACAATCCATGGCTTGGATTTGGTTCTGTAGAACTATGTTGGGCATTCGGTGATCGAATCGAAGATGAGTCCTCCTTCCTACACCAAGTCGCGAAACATCGCATCCCAGTTGTAATTCCTGGCCTGTCCGATGGAAGTATAGGAGCTCAACTATTCATGCACCGACAGAAATCTCCTGATTTCATGATTGACTTCCTCGCAGATGAACAAATACTCTCCGACCTAACATGGACGGCAGACCGCTCCCACGCCCTCATGATTGGAGGAGGCATCTCAAAACACCATGTAATCTGGTGGAATCAATATAGGGACGGACTCGATTCAGCTGTCGGAATTACGACTGCACCAGAGTTCGATGGATCACTATCTGGAGCTCGTACTAGAGAAGCTATCTCTTGGGGCAAGATTCGACCTGATGCACCACATGTAACAGTCGAAGGTGAAGCCTCTGTTCTCCTACCCCTCATCGGTGCGGATCTCTTCTGAATTCAATCGAATGCTATCTCCGCAAATGCGATGCATTCCATGATTCCTACTCGTATCGATGTAAGAGGCCTCCAACCATCACTTCCACATCGGAGCAATGCCTCGTGGAGAGGGGCTAGATTAGGACGTTCTGCACGACCATCTACCGATGATGCAGCAGGCGAGGGAGGGTCACCCAATGTTTCCGCAGTATGCGTACCTGAAATCGCAGCACTATACCGATTCCAAAGGAGGGTGATCTCGGAGAGGACCATTTGCTGACTCCATGCTCGACGACCACAGAGAGTGTATTCTCCCACCTCCCCGTGGATACGTAACTCCTGCTCCGCCCGCTCAATATCCCTGATGTGAACCCAGTAGCGGACTGTTGGATCTAACTCAATATCCTCGCCACTCATGATTCTCCGAACCCAGAGATTGAGTAAATCATCCTGCCCTGGAGCATATACATCGACTCGATTGAATTTGAGGGGCGACAAGGTATCCACTCATCAAGAAGACGCCTCAGTATGGCGAATTAACGCAGCACGAACTAAATCGACGACAAGTTCAATCTCCTCTACACTGATTCGAAAATGAGGTGTGAAGCGCAAGGCATTCTGACCGCCGTGAATGATCCCAAGGCCCATTTTCCGACAGGTCTCTTCAACCTCACCGAAACCAACGACTTTGTGCGTCTCAGGATTCAACTCTGCACAACAAAGCAAGCCCGTACCCTGGACCTTCAAGACAACATCTGGCATTTCATCCTGAATTTCAGATAGTCCTNCAACGAGTTGATTACCTCGCTCTCTGATATTTTGGCGTAGTTCAGGCGTCATCTGCTTGAGTACAGACACAGCAGTCTCTAGGGCACGAGGATTAGTCGTCATCGTATTACCATAGATTCCAACGACATACAATTCTGCAGAACGGGGAGTCATACCGAGAACGGATAACGGATACTGCCCAGCGTTCAAAGCCTTAGACCATGTCTCTAAATCCGGCGCCTCAGCATCCTGGAATCCCTCGTAATCGATGATAGATAGACAACCTTGGCCCCGGATACCAGCTTGAATTGAATCAACCAGCAACATACTACCATGTTCCATCGTCAAACGACGTGCCTCATCGTAGAATTCACGGGTAATACATTGACCAGGGTTACCCTCGCCCTGAACGGGCTCGATGGCCATCACTTCGATGAAGAGGTCTTCCGCATCTGCACGAGCGAATACTTCCTGAAGCGCAGAAATGTCGTTCGCAGGAACAAGAAGGAGATTATCTCGATCCCGGAAAGTTGCCAGNCGATCATCGTACTTTCCTTTACACGAATGAGATATCTGAGCCGGGCGATCTGTTCGACCATGGAATGCCTCCTCTATTGCCAACATGACAATCCTTCGCCCTTCGTATCTGCCACCTGGGTCGGTATGAATTCGAGCATTAACATCAGCAATTCTCAATGCAACAGTAACTGATTCTGAACCGCTATTCATACAGATGAAACTAGTGAATGGACAAAATCCACGAGTATGCCCAAGTTCCCTCTCAAGCATCATAGAAAGCTTGTATTGGCTGAAAGATGGAGTCATGACGTTGGCCATAACCCAATTTTCCCCCATTGAAGACATTACATCCTGAGGACCATGACCAAAACCCAACATCCCATAACCGCCATTGTCATGAACAACTGCACCTTTGGAAGTCACAATCCATGGACCTCTGGCTGCTAAAGCAACATACGGATTGATTGTCGCAGGCGAGTAGAAATTCACGAATCTAGATTGGAGAATTTGTATTTGTTCAGATTCGGAGCGACNCATTACCTCCTGCATAGAATCGAATTCGTGCAATAGAGAAGAATGGCGTTCCCATGCCTCCTCGATAGCCTGTACAAGTTTCGAATCCAATTCACAGAACTGTTGTATCCGTTCATCATCAAGTCCAATTGTCAATGGAGAATCTGAACCGCTGAGTTCACGGATTTGGTGTAGAATATCTAGTGGAGCCTGTGGCACCTCGGGATACCGGTCCATGCCCCTGTNTCCAAAGGGTNCCAAATCAAGGTTCCCAAGTCACACCCACAATAAAATCTGAATTCATAGTGTGAAAAGTATGTGGATTCAGCATGTTTTCAATTGGAAAATAGCCATATTTAACCAATATAGGAGATCTGCCAAGATTCAGACATCAATCCAAAGGAGTGTGGATTTCGAAATTATACCAGATTTCATTAGTTTCAATTGAATTTTCAAATGTATTCAAATCTAATTCAATCATAAATTAAATTTGATAAAGGGCGGATAAAATGTTCAAATGAAGTCGTTTTTCAATTGAAAATAGTTAAAATTACAGGATTTTTCAATTAGATTATCCGCTTTGATATTCCGATTCGTTTATATGCCGTTTGAATCACGACAGAATAGCGAGAAGTGGATGGGAAGCACAAACGCACAGGAGAGACAGAAATGGCAGATGAATACAAAATTGAACAATTGATAGATCGAGAGGTGTACGTAGGCGGCAAGTTGGTTGGCACCGTAAGAGGGCAGAGATTTAATCCGCGCCCCGATCATGTCCGCTCACTCCGACTAGATGTAATGCCAGAAGTAGCAGACGAATACATGCGTAAGCCTGCATTCAGCGCCCCACTTGCGAAGGAGTTGATCCACAGCCTACAGCCAGATGGTACAATTCGCATCTCCAAGTCGATGAGGGAACTACAGCGACGATGGAGGAATACAATCCGTATCGAAGAAGGACTCTACGCTCCGGATGAAATGCTCGGCCGAGCTGTGATGGACAATGATAGTAACGAAATTGGAACCGTTGTCGACCTTCAGAAGGTCAAGAGGACATTCAAAGGAGCAGTTGTAAAACTCCTACCTAGAGTCAGTTCTAGAATGGGGCTCCCGGAAGAGATTCTGATTCCTGTAGATCAGTTCAGCAAGACTACTGCGCGTCTCGACGAAGTCATTCTATCATCAACACTAGAACGAGTTGTAGCACTCACCTCTTACGCGAGGCTGAATGGCCTTGAAGTAGAAGAATGAGTGACCGTCACGCTTTAACCGGAAAGGCGATTCGGCGAACTATACCCCAGGGCGGGTAGCTTAGCTTGGTTCGAGCACCCGGCTGATAACCGGGAGGTCGCAGGTTCAAATCCTGCCTCGCCCACTCCCGATACCATCGGAATGCCCATGAACGGCAGGCATCAGGCTACCTCATGGACGGAGTCGTCGCGTCAGGCTCAGGCGACAGTGGACTCGCGAATGCTCTCGCGGAAACTCTTGGGTGGAAACATCTGGATTTGGAGACTCGGAGATTCCCCGACACCGAAGGCTACGTCCGTGTACCCAATGACTGCCTAGACCCGATTCGAAGCGGACCTGTTGCCTTAGTTTCAACTACGTTTCCTGACTCTGCAATCCTTGAGACATTGTTCCTTCTAGATGCCATTCGTGACGTGCGTTCTGGGGAAATGTCTAGCCTCAAAGGAGGCGAAGTCAAGGAATCAGATGTTGGCCCAGGTGTTTTCTTGGTAATCCCCTACTACGGATATTCTCGCCAAGACAAGCGATTTATGGCAGGAGAGGCAATATCTGCGAAATTTTTAGCGCGCACCTTTGCCTCCCATTGTGACGGAATTGTTGTTCTCGATATTCATGCACCTGAGGCAATGGAAAACATGGGAGTTCCTGTAGAATTAGTTAGCGCCATGCCAGAAATCGCTGAGCATCTGAGAGAGAATGTCAGACCTGATTTCGTGCTTAGTCCAGACAAAGGAGCAATCGAACGTGCCTCAAGTGTTGCAAACGCGATTGATGTTCCCTTCTCCTATCTAGAGAAGAAGCGTATCGATGCACATACCATCGAGCATACTCCGAAAGATTTGGATGTCGAAGGGCAGGTTGTTGCGATCGTCGATGATATGATTAGTACAGGAGGCACGATTTGTCGAGCCTCAGACGCACTCCGGCGTCAGGGTGCGAAGGAAGTCCATGCCGCCTGTACCCACGGCTTGTTCACAGGTGGTGCAATCCACCGACTTGGGAACCATGTCGATGGCGTCCATTCCACCAATTCACTACCAAATCCAAGGGCGAATGTTTCTGCAGCAAAGGCTCTATCCAGAGGAGTCAAGCGATTGATAGAGCGCATGTCCTCAGAGATTGTTGTCCATTAAAGCTCAAATTGGAAAACTAAGTGACCCTAGTGAGTCCAATGCGTTTATATCGAGTCCTTCCACCGCAGCGGATGCACAAGAGGTATCTCCAATGACTGAGCACATCGCATTTGAAACACCACAAGACGTCAGAGACAGTGTCTTCGAGCTAGTCAAGCTCGTTGGCAAGGAAGGACATGGCGTTGTCAAGAAAGGAGCGAACGAGGTTACCAAGTGTGCTGAGCGTCAGACTGCTCAGATGGTAATTATGGCCGAGGATGTTAACCCACCTGAACTCCTAGCACATATCCCTCAAATTTGCAAGGAAAAGGGAATCCCGTTCATCTACGTCGATAGTCAAGAGTATCTCGCTGAGTATGCAGGCATGGCTTCAGGCACCAAGACCGCCGCAATTGCCATTCTTGAAGTCGGCCGTGACGCAGACGATCGATTCAAGGCCATCAAAGAACAAGCAACCACCTTGGCTGCATGAAAGGAGGAGATGGAATGGCTGTGGAATCATGGCCTGCTGAGGTCGTGGAGATTGTTGGACGAACTGGAATGCGTGGCGAAGCCACTCAAGTCAAGGTTCGTGTTAACGATGCACCTAACCCACGCGACGTTGGCCGCATTATCACTCGCAACGTGCTTGGTCCAGTCCGCCTAGGCGACGTTCTAATGCTACGCGACACGGGTCGTGAAGCAAAGAGGCTGAATGCCCGCTGAGGTGAGAAGATATGCCAGATACTCACACGTGCAGTTTCTCAGGTGAAGAGATTGAGCCTGGAACCGGGATGATGTTCGTCAAGAGAGACGGATCTGTGCTCTGGTTCAAGGACAGTAAATCTAGGAAGAATCTTCTCAAGACAAGGCGCAATCCAAGACGCGTCAAGTGGACTCGCCACTACGTCAAGGGCGGAATCAAGTGATTGAAACCATGCACTGGTAGGTGTTTGGTGATGAATTGGTCTAATCTCTTCTCTATTGCAGGGATTTTGCTCATTGGTCTGACCATTTATGATTTTTTTATGGCATTCACGTGCGGGTTAGGTGGTTCAGGAGTTTGTGATGGGGACAGCCCTGTATATGCAACATACTGTATTTCGGGAATATTTTGTATTTTTATGGGATTATTACTTCATAGCGATAAGCCCGCAGTTCTCGATGAAGAAGAATAGGTATCGGTTGAAATACACCCATCCAGTCGGCGGGTCATGTCCGACCTACAAACCACCTTTGTCATGGTGAAGCCTGACGGCGTCCAGAGAGGCCTTGTAGGCGAGATTATCCAGAGATTTGAGCGTAAGGGCCTTCGATTGGTGGGCCTTCGTGGATTAATCCCCTCAGAAAAGCTCGCAGAGACTCATTATGAAGTTCACAAAGAGCGGCCTTTCTATTCCGGGCTAATCTCATTCATCACTTCTGGCCCCGTAGTCGCAATGGCTTGGGCAGGAATTGATGCAATCAATGTTGCTCGCTCCATCATCGGCCCAACTAACGGTAGAGAGGCACCTCCAGGCACAATCCGTGGAGATCTCGGCATGGATATTGGTTACAACCTCATTCACGGTAGCGATGGTGAAGATACTGCATCGAGTGAATTAGCCCTATGGTTCCCTGAAGGAACTATGGAATGGAATCGGGATATCGAACAGTGGATTTACGAGTGAGGGAGCGTGATGGTGTGGATGGACGACGTCAACCGATTGTCGCTGTCCTTGGTCATGTAGACCATGGGAAAACATCCTTGTTGGATCACATTCGAAACCTAGGCTCGCGTTCACAAGGATCCGTAATGGCACGGGAAGCAGGAGGCATTACCCAACATATTGGCGCTACAGAGGTTCCCGCAGATATTCTCAACGGAATTTGTGGCCCCTTGCTACAAGGGAAAGAATTTCTTTCTCCCGGATTACTCTTCATAGATACCCCTGGACACCATTCTTTCACCTCATTGAGAACACGTGGCGGAGCATTAGCCGACATCGCAATCCTCGTCATAGACCTCATGGATGGATGCAAGCCTCAGACCATAGAATCAATTCGTATTCTTCGTGAATCCAAGACACCTTTCATCATCGCGATGAATAAGGTCGATCGGCTGTACGGATGGAATGCTGAGCGCGGACGATCTACTGCCAAATCTCTGCGAGAACAATCCTCTGATGTCATTGGTTATCTGGAAGAAAAGCATTGGAAACTGGTCGCGCAACTAGGTGAAAATGGTTTCAATGCTGAACGCTACGATCGCGTCTCAGATTTCACCAACACTATCGCGATGGTACCTTGCTCTGCTAAGGAGGGAGAAGGCATTCAGGACCTGCTTGCCGTTGTCATTGGGCTTGCAGAAAGATATCTTGAATCTCAATTGACTGATGTAGAAGGAAGCGGTACGGCAACGGTCTTGGAGGTAAAGGAAGAACGTGGCCTAGGAAAAACGCTAGACATCATCCTCTCTAAGGGTTCGATTAGCAAAGGTGACGAGATTGTTGTCGCCACGGAAAACGGTCCGAAGCGGACGAAGGTTCGAGGGATGTTTTCACCAAGAGGTATGACCGAGATGAGAGATGCTGGAGACCGATGGGATCCCGTCGATAGCGTCCAAGCCGCAGCAGGAGTCAAAGTCAGCGCAGTTGATCTTGATGATGTTCTTGCTGGCACAACCCTGCATGTAGTGAATACAGAAGAAGAGGCTGAAGAGGCTTGGATCAAAGCAAAGGAAGAATCGACTCTCACTATTGAACTCAAAGACAAGGGTGTCTGTATCAAAGCAGATACACTTGGAGGTCTCGAAGCACTCGCCTTTGAACTTGGAGAACGTGATATTTCCATCCGTGCCGCAAGTGTGGGTAAAATTACACGGCGAGACGTGCGAATTGCCGAAGTTGGTAAGGAACCTGAAGAACGCATAATTCTAGCCTTCAGTACCAATGCGCTTCCTGATGCTAAGAAAGAAATTGAAAAAACAGGTTCAGATGTTCATCTCATTGAAGGTGAAATTGTTTACCACATAATGGAACAACATGAGGAATGGAGAGAGAATGTCCTTGCTGAAAAAGAGAAGGAGGAACGTGAGATGGTCGTCCATCCGGGTCGGCTCCTATTTCTTCCAGATCATACCTTCCGCGCCTCTAAGCCAGCGGTCATCGGCGTGAGAGTTCTCGGAGGGCGAATCCATATCGGTCAGCGTTTGATGAAAGACGGCATGCAGATTGGCCAAGTAAAATCGATCAAAAAGGGCCAAGACAATCAGAAGGAAGCAATCCAAGGCGATGAGGTCGCTATTGCCATTGATGGGGCAGTCAAGCGCCCTGGTGAAGAGGCAATGGAAGCAACTCACGTCACAGTTGGGAGGCAAATCGATGAAGGCGATGTTCTACTCGTCTCCGTCCCCGAAACACACGTTCGAATCCTTCGGAAACGTGAACTCACCGCAGTCGAAAAAGAGATCCTTGAGGAGATTATCATGATGCATCGACGGAATCCTGATACTCCAAGATGGGGGCTTTAAGTCACGTACGGGAACGACGAACCTTGAAGTAGTTCAGGATTGGGTTTAGGGTCTGCTGAAGGTGTTAGAATGGTCTCAGAATATTCAGGAGGAGGAGGCCGCGGACGAGAAGTCGTTCGTGTTGTGAGTGATATCTCAAACGCTCTAATGAACGAGGTATCCAAAGTTATCATCGGTAAGCAGGAGAACCTGCGACGTGTGACAATTGGCATCTTGTCTAACGGAAACATGCTCCTTGAAGACTTCCCAGGCCTCGGTAAGACGATGCTCGCTAACACCTTCGCACGTTCACTTGGTTGCAAATTCAAGCGTGTACAATTCACCCCTGACCTACTTCCTTCAGACATCATGGGGACCTACATGTATGATCAGCAAGCGGGCGAATTCAAGCTCCGGCCGGGTCCACTATTTGCTAACCTCCTCCTTGCTGACGAAATTAACCGTGCACCACCCAAGACACAAGCTGCTCTCCTCGAAGCAATGGAAGAGAAACAGGTGACTATCGAAGGAATCACACACAAACTCCCTGCACCGTTCGTGACTCTCGCTACTCAAAACCCGATTGAACAGGAAGGAACCTACCCTCTGCCTGAGGCACAAATGGATCGTTTCCTGATGAAAATGAGTATGGGATATCCAAACCGCCAGGAGGAGAAGGCTATCCTTGCACGCCGGAAAATGCGTGGTAAGGACGACCACGATGTCGATCAGATTACCTCACCGAAGAAGGTGGTAGCCATGCAGAAAGCACTTGAAGAAGTCCACATTGACCCTGCGATTCTCTCTTACATCGTCGAAGTCGTTCAGCGTTCCCGCGAAGATCATCGCGTGATTACCGGTGCATCTCCACGTGCAAGTCAATCTCTATTCAAGACTGGACGAGCAGCAGCCGCAATCGATGGACGAGATTACGTCATACCTGATGACATCAAGGGTGTTGCTCTCCAAGTTGTCAGCCATCGTATTGTCCTCAAGCCTGAAGCAAAGATTCGTGGAATAACTGGAATGCACATCATGCGGAAGATTCTGAATGAAGTTCCTGTACCTGTCATTCAATGATTCTAGGGCTTACAGACGGCCAATACTGATTTAGGACGGCGATTGTGGGATTCTTGAGGACGGATGGACCCATACAAGACTATCATCTCCTGCACCAACCAGAAAGGTGGGTGTGCTAAGACGACGACTGCTGTCAATCTGGCAACATCACTCGCAGAAGGAAATCCTAGCATGGGTATTCCACCAGCCAAGGTCCTACTGATTGATCTAGACCCACAAGGAAACGCATCCACGAGTTTCGGTGTAGATAAACGACTGGACGTACCCACTGTCTACGACCTGTTAATGCAGCCATCAGATGGTACACTCAACGTACACGACTATCTAATCGGGCCAGATATCCTCACTGATGAAATGCAGCGCGCTTTCAAGAATATGAATCAAGATTCAAGGATCCCTCCTCGACTGAAAGTGGAAAACCTCTACCTTTTACCATCAAACATCAGGCTTTCGGGGGCAGAAATTGAACTCGCCACGAAACTCGGTAGAGAAACTCGACTTCGAGAGGCTCTTGCTCCTGTGATGGATGATTTCGACCACATTATCATCGACACGCCGCCATCTCTTGGCCTACTCACCATCAATGCCTTGGCAGCCTCTAACTGGATTCTTGTTCCAGTCCAAGCAGAGTACTATGCCCTCGAGGGCATGAGTCAACTCATGAACTCGATTCGACTGATACAGAAGCGAGTCAACAATCACCTGAAACTGTTCGGCATTGCAGTCACGATGTATACACCTCAATCCAAACTCTCCGCTTTCGTTGAAGGTGAAGTTCGTAAGCACTTTGGAGAAGATGTATTTCAAACCGTAATCCCGCGATTGATGTCCATCGCTGAAGCTCCGAAAGATGGTGCCCCTGTCGTCCTTCTGAAAAAACCGACTAAACGAAATAAAGGTAGCAAACAATACTGGGGTCTCGCTAAGGAGGCCCATCAGCGAATCCTTGCAAGAAGGGCCGAGTATGGAGTGAATCCAGAATCTGTTCTAAAGCGAGAAGCTATCGAAAGAGGAGATCCAGAACACATCTGGGATGACATCGAAGACTGATTCAACCTGCAGAGAACGGCATTACGGCGCCTACGACAACCGTCATGGCTATGTTTGGAACGGTAACCGTGATGACGATGGGCTCCCCTGAGATGACCTCCGTTTCCGTTTCTTTCGAAATCCGAAGGCGATTGAACTCGCTAAAGGCGATGGAAGGTGTCCGTAGTGTTGATGACCTGCTCAAGGCGGTGTTGAAGGAACATCGTCTGAATCGTCTACGTTCTGAACAAGACTCCATTCGATTGCGTATTAAGGACCTCGAAAAGGCCGATATTGAGGCAATAATCACCCGTATCACGGAGGAATAATCGTGAAAGGGCAGCCGAAGGTTGTGTATGTTGATGGGAGCACGGTCCTTCGTGGACTAGTAATCGAAGGAAGTGATGAGGAAACTCTGCTGCATCTCGCAGCATGCAATCAGGTCGAACTCATCTCGAAAGGACGAGAATGGAATACTGTTCTCCTTGGTTTGATAGAAATGGTTCGTGCATCGGGAGCTGAACCATTTGGTGGAGAAAGCCTACAACAATTACGAAAATCTCTTCCGGTTGATTTTAGATAATCACTGACCGCCGTTCTTCTCAAGCCATTCGTGACCATACCACTTCCACTGATCAGTGGTCCACCCTGGAGGTAAACCACCCTCTGGAAGAGGAGGGGCCTCAGCAGGTGCTGCCTCTTCTGTAGTTGGTGCTCCAGAAGGTGCTTCTTGCTCGGCTTCTGAATCAGAAGTCGCACTGTCATAGACCTGCCAACCCTGTTCACCTTCCTGCCATTCGCCGCTTCCATCATCCACATCCGCATCAGATGATTCGGATGAATCAGATGACTCATCTCCATCCGACTCTGTAACTGAGCGAGACTTCCCCTGAGGAGCGGCATCCTCGGCATCTTCCGTCGATGAAGTATCAGACATGTCAAGGAGTGCAGCAACATCCTCTCCCCATGCGTCGTCCTCAATGATTCCACCAACCTGTTCAATTGAACCCGTCTCAATCTCTTTTGTTGCACCCTTCCGCACATATTCGTCCTCCTTAGACGATTTATTCGTCACACGGCGACCTAACATCCCCAAGATCCCGATGATAACCATCATCGCGATTCCAATTCCAACTCCATAAGGAGCAAATTTGAGAATCTGTGCAGTGAAGTCGTTGGGATCCGACTCACTATTCGTATCGTTAATTGGAGTATAGACCGGCTGATTGAGTTTCACACAGGCCGATTCATTCTCATTACGTTCACAGTAATCTTCAATCGTCTGCACATTGAATTCTCGGTCATCATAATCAGTGTTCGATCCAAGACAATCACGATCTTCGTCGAGCCACTCTGTAGCATTACCCACAAGAGACCCAGGACAGTTGTCAGCATCCCAGTAGGCTTCAGACTCATCAGCATAACCATCCCCATCCGAATCAGGACACCCGTAAGTCGAAACCGTCTGCACGCGATCTTCAGCAGGATCATAGAGTAAATATCGGGTACTAGTCCCTGCCTGATTAGCACATCCATCGCCACGATAGCCCTGTTGAGCATCACCATAACCATCCATGTCACTATCGGCCCACTGAGTGGGTTCGTCAGGGAAGTAATCTCCTTCGTCAGACCAACCATCCGCATCCATATCGGGGCAACCAAGCCGGTCCTCAGACGATTGGCCACCCATATTTGGGCAAGCATCAGGATTGTTTCCTTCGAGATTATCCCCGTAGCCATCTCCATCGCTATCTGCCCATTGTGTCGCATCTGTTGGATACCGGTCCCCATCCTGCCCATAACTAGCGTCACCATATCCGTCTCCATCAGTGTCCTTATGCTGGTCACTATTTTGTGGAAACAAATCTGGATTCGTTCCATTCGGATTGTCCCCGTATCCATCATTGTCCTGATCTACCCACTGGGTTGAATCATCGGGGAATCGATCAGAGTTGTTTCCGTTAACTAAATCGCCATATCCATCTCCATCGCGATCAGTAGTCTGGGTGCTGTCTGAAGGAAAGGCATCAATGGAATCCACTATCCCATCACCATCTGTGTCGATATCAAAGAGCATGATATCCGAAGAGCTAGCAAAGGACATCAGCACTACGAGAGCATCTCCTTCTCCGCCTAAGATACCTACTACCTCTCCATTGCCTTGATTCAACGTCTGCTCAGAAGCCCCCGTACTACGATTCACGAGATGAACGAGTCCAACCGCGCCCCCAAGAGCGATTCTGTCGGCATCGATGTCATGCAGGCTAACCAAATCACCTGGTGGCGAGGGTGTCATCGAATGACTGAGATTCCAATCTGAGGAATTGTATGCGAGATAGAGGCCATCCTTCGTAATTGCATGAACGAGGCCATTACTGTCACCCATAATGTCAGTCACTTCGGAATTTGGTTCAATCAAAGTACCTGTATGGGCGCCATCTCCTTGGTGAACTCGAAGGGTCCGATCTCGCCCGCCCGTGATGATGTCCCCTTGTGGGGTCACCTCAATCGATGTGATTCCGATAGAGTGTGCAGTAGTCATGGCACCAGTTGCCACACCATTCGAATATTCGCTCGCTCGCTTATCTAATCGATTGGTAATCCACAAATCCCCATCAGCATCAAAGGAAAGAGCATCTACAGGACCAGCAGAAATTGAGTAGATAATCGACTCAAATACTGTGGAGTAAATCGCTGCACCTTGATTATGCCCAACGGCAATGACGCCGTCGGTCGGATTATGAGCAAGAGAAAGAGCGCTGACGTTGATAATACCCGTCCAGACCTCGTTTCCGGCATTCTGTCCTAGAATCTCCATCACAGTGAGGTTTCCTGACTCGTTCACGATTGCAGCCTGTCCATTACCCAAATCAGCCCAGCCAATACTCGATCCTGAAAGAGTAGATATCTCTCCAGCATACCCGATATCTCCCGCAGCCCCACTAACAGTGCCGAGGGAACCAAGCATCAGGGCGGCGAGTAAGATGCTGCATGCACGAGAGGCCATGGCTATTCAGAGCATGATTCCGCTTTCAACCCGGCGGAACATTGAGCAGGGTCTCATTCCTCTTCACTAGATGCTTCTGTAACCTGTGGACGAAGGATTCGAACCTGTTTGATGGGGGCCGTCTTTTCCTCTGATTCTTTCGGCTTCATGACCTTCACTGGGCGGATCGCAGCAGTAGTAGCCGCTTCTGCTGGCATCAACATCCGGCGATCAGTAGTTGGATGAATCTCGGCCATCCCTTCACCTACAGATTCTTCCTCAGCAGGGGTGCTAGGTTGGATTGTACGACGCACTGGAGGTCCTTTCACACTGGGTGCTGCAACTGAATCACGGACCATGCGGCCGCCACCAGGTGGACCCTTGGTGGCTGGAGTATCCTCAGCATCCACCTCGGTAATCGTCTCAATCATCTCATCTTCCAGAGGGGCTGCCTCTTTCTCCTCATCCACTGTAGGAGGGGGGCTTGGAGAGAGAGGTTGTATTGGTTTGACTACTGGCTGAGTTCCGAGTACACCTGGCATACCAGTCTGGGCTGCCCCAATGGGTGCTCGACTCGGGGCCAATGGAGACGCTTGACCGAATGGTTTCACTCCAGAAGCACCCAATCCATCAGGGGCTCCTTGAGCGGCTGCTCCAAGCGCTGTCATCGGACGAGTTGATCCAATTGGTGCACGCACCGGTGCTGCAAGGTTGCCCCCTAATGGTGCTGCAGGTAAACCAGGAGTATCCAGGCCAGTCATAGCTGAACTACCAAGTGCATTGTTGACAGGCTGAGCTGTTTGTCCAAGACCGGTACCTCCGAGAGTGCCAGCTGCTCCGGCGGGTATTTGCGAACGAGCCGCTCCAAGAGCACCCATCCAAGCCTCTCTCTTCGCGAGGCGGGAATCCTGTTCAGATGCCTCATCCTTCACTTCTAGTTGCGCAACTAGAGCCTCGCGCTCAATATCTTCATCGCTGACTAAGTCCCTCTCGATATCCTTCTTGAGGCGGGCCTCTGCCATCTGCTTGAATTCCTCGGAACGAGCTTCAAGCGTAGCGAGACGTTCCTTGATTTCTTGACGCTTAACTGCTAGAGCGGCTTCAATCTCAGCACGCATCTCGGCTTCGCGACGTCGGACCTCGATCAGGGCCTTGTTACGCATGATTTCCTCACGCTTGCCCATCTGGCGCTCGAGTTGTTCAACAACCTCTCGCTCCTTACGCTCACGGAATTCACCGAGGCGTTGTTCCATCTCAACCTCAAGGTCGAGAGCAGTCTCCTGCCGCACAAGATCCAGAGAGGTCTCAAGAGAAATTCTCTCGTTTCGCAGTCTGGCGTCAATTTCGGCCATAATCTGGCGTTTCGTTGCCTCCTCCCTAGTTGAAAATTCAGCTTCAATCTGCTCGACCCACTTTGCACGGCGAGTATCATAATCAGATTCCATCTCATTTCGAAGTTCGTTCTCACGATCATGGCGGAACCGAGCAAGTTGACTACCAATCTCAGCCTCTCGCTGTAGACGGTAGGTCTCGAACTGATGTTGTATACGGCGATCGAGTTCCCCCTCAATCTGTCGAGTGAGTCCCGCTTCTATGTCATCAATAGTCTGCTGGAAACTAATATCAAAACGGTCACGGAGGCGGGACTTTCGCTCCGCCAATCGACCCACATAGTCCGCTTCCAAAGCCTTGAGTACACTCGCTCTGAGCTCCTCTCTCTTACGGGCGACGGCAAGTTCGAGATCCTCCTGCATACGAGTCTCTAAGCGATTGGTCTCAGCAACTAGGCGTTGCTCGAGTTCACCTTGAATGTCCTTAGCTACATCCTCCTCCATCCGAATTGCTCTACGCTCATATTCGGCTCGAAGACGAGTCTCACGATCCCTCAAACGCTGGTGAAGTTGTTGTTCAAGACGGTTCCTAAGCGCTTCACGGATCTGGATTTCACGCTCTGCGAGACGTTCAGTAAGACCTTCCTCAATACGGGTCTTCTGGCGATCCTCCTCTGTTCCGAGTTGATTCTCCATATCCTGACGGAGTTCTGATTCCATTGTACGAACCTGCTTCTGGAAGGCTTGTTCAGCCTCTATCTCCATTCGCTCTTTCAGGAAGGCTTGGCGACGAGAGAACTCGTCATCCATATCTGAACGAAGCCGGTCACGAATCTCTTGCTCAGAGGCCTTAACACGACGTTCGCGCTCAAGGGAAAGTGCTTCCTTGAGTTGCTCCTGCTCTCGGTCAAGACGGAGTTGGAGTTCTTGCTTCAATACCGCTTCCTCACGTTCAAGCACTTGGCTCTCAAGCCGCTTGAGTTCGGATTCGAGATCGTCTCGTAACGAACGTTCTAACAAACGGTACTCCTCATCATGGATTATTTCGTTAGCCTTGCGCATTGCACTCTTCATGTTTGCAATTCGCTCGGATTGCTCGGCAATACGGAGCCTCCGTTCTCGATCAACCTGTGTCCTCAGACCGGCTTCACGATCAAGAGCCTGGATAGATTGCTGAGTCCCTTGGAATGACTCACTAGCTGAACCGACTACCTTGCTGCGGAGGTCTGCAAGCGAAGGCTTCGCCTGTTCCCCATCCCTTGTCTCCGACAGATCTTCAGTTGCCATGGGTTCCCATCCCCGACCGAGATTGACCTTTCATGGTAAATAATGTCGACAGTTCCTAACATGCGGAAAATGTCGATTTATCAGCCCAATGGGTGCGACCGTCACTAATCAGAAGGTTACTCGGAATCCTTCTTGGCAAGCAGGGCACTTGAGGTTCCGTTCTCCTGGACGCTGAGTGATTCGTAAACCCCGTTCACAGGCGGGACATTTGATCTCTACCTTGATCACTTTAGGAGATAGAGTAAACTCGTGACGGCAACTTGCACAGCGCAAATCAGCAGGGCGGACATCGGTACCCGCAACGAGCACATGGCGACAGGCCGGACAGGTGACCTTCTCATTCAACCAATCATGACGAGTTGGCTCATGCTCGACGCGTACTTTCGCACTACATACAACGCAATCGAGTTCTCCAAGATTGGATGGTAGAAGTGATTCACAGGATGGGCAGTTCGCTGGTGGAGGGCTGATTCTGCTCATAATTTCGTAAGCAACTGGAGTATCCTCCTGCTCCTCTGTCATGGTTGTCCCCCGTATATGCTCCAATGCCTCGATATTTCAATCGGTCGCACCGCTGTTGACCCTTGAACCAATCAAGATCCCTATCGCTTCGAGAGTATCCTTGGCCACATCACGGAAAATATCGATTACCGTATTGAAGCGCTGAATACCACTTCCTGCGACCCACATCCCATTCAGGATTACAAATAAGGCGCTCGCTTCATGAAGAAGGACACCGACTGCGATACTGATTTCCACGCCACTCAAAACAATGGCTACGAGTGTCATGGTAAGAGCCAAACTAATCCCGATATTCAAGCGGACGATTCGACGAGCGGAACGAGCTAGCCGGGTAAGCGTGAGAATAGCACATGGATTCTCTCCTGGAATCAGGACATCGGCGGCCTCAAGGTTTACCTGATCTCCTGAGCCAACTGCGATGCCAACATCAGCGACTGCGAGAGCGCCAGCGTCATTGAATCCGTCACCTGCCATGAGTGTATGTCGTGCGACTGAACGTTTCTGAACGAAGGAGGTCTTTTCCTCGGGGGTGACATTACCCGTACAGTGCTTTGCATCAAGACCAAGGATTCGTCCGAACACCTCGACAGATGACTGCTCATCTCCAGAGAGAATTTCAACAACAATACCGGCACGCTTCAATGAAGTGACTAGTTCCTGAGCACCTTCTCGGGGATCATCGTGAACAAAACGGAACAATGCGATAGCCGTGCCATCCTCCGCAAGAATAGACACACCGTGGCCTTCTTCAGAGGCATTTCTAATCGCTTGATCGAAATCTGAAGTGATATCGACGCCTTGGGATTGAAGCCAATCTGCTCTTCCAATAATCACAGGCTTACTACGAAATAACCCATAGACGCCTGCATCCCCGTCCTTTAGCGATTTGACGGACATTGGGCTATCTCCATCAGGTAGTGAGGAGAGAATAACCTCCGCGTAAGGATGATTTGATCGGACTTCAAGACCGGCCGCAAGGCGCAAAGACCGCTCAACCTCCGAACCCTTTGTAGTGACAATGGAATGAAGTCGTGGACGTCCAGAAGTGAGAGTTCCCGTCTTGTCGAGCAAGACGAGATCGACTTGTGCTGTCTTCTCAAGAACATCCCCCCCTCGCGCAACAATCCCTTGAGATGAGGCATGTGATAGGGCAGCTGCGTGGGGGATGGGTGAAGCAAGTAGGAGGGCACAAGGACAGGATACAACCCAGAGAAGAAGGGTTGTTAGAATGGTCTGCTCCGATACTCCGTACGCAATCCAAGCAATAATCGGTGCACCGAAGAGCACCATTGGGACCCACCATTTTGTGAACGTCTCGATGGTCGTCTGAACCGATGGGGGACTTTCCCTGAAGGCTCGAACCATATCAATCAAGCCAGCAAGGCGGGTCTCATCCTCAAGGGCAGTTGTCTCAATGACGAGTGGGCCACGTGTGAGTGTCAATCCCGCTTCGACGAAATCACCCAAAGAAATCTCCACGGGAAGGGATTCTCCTGTGAGCGGTGCTCTATCGATGTAACCCGATCCATCCACAATGCGCCCATCAACTGGAACCGTCTCTCCACTTCGCACTTCCACTTGATCGCCAATCTGAAGAGTGTCTACTGGGACGATGTTCGTCGGCGAAAAGGAGTGCGAGGCATTGATTGGCTGAACATTGATACTAAGTTTAGATTCGGTAATTTCTGTGAACGGCATAAACTTTGAAGTGGCCTTTTTTTCGTTAACAAGACGAGCCTCTCGAGGTAACCGATCAAGACCACCCTGCATCAATTCACGTGCTTTTACGATAGCCCGTTCCTCGAGATGGGAAGCGAAGGAAACCAGTCCCACCACCATCAGAGCCTCAACATACTCTTGGAGTACAAGTGCGCCAACAACTGCAGCAGTCGTTAGAACTTGGAATGCGAGAATTCGATTCAGTATACTATTGAATGCCTCTGACATCATCGACCAGCCAACAATGAACACGGATACAAAAGCAACTACCTCTGCAATCGTCGCCATGTCACGATACTCTAGGAACATAATGACGCCGAGTATTGGTATCGTCGCGAGGGCCCCAAGTAATCGCCATTGATCCGGGCGAAGCGAGCGGTTAGAGCCCATCACCAATACTGGCTCAACACCGAGAATCTCTCGAAGGCCAGCCAATAAATCCGAAGAGGTCTGAATCTGGTTAACTCGTTTAATCTCAATTCGCCCCTCAACCATCTGAAGATCGAGTATGCCTGGAACCTGTAGAAGTTCACGACGTAAGGTTCTACGATCAATCGTGCGTGCATTCTCCACCATTCGTGGCGTAACGCCTTGAATCACCTCCCAAGGAAGATTAGGAGCGTACCCGATACTACTCAGAACTCTTGCAAGGCGAGAAGAATTCGTCTTTGATACATCGATTTTCACACGAATGTTTCCATCCATAACAGATACATTACACGATTCAACACCATCAATCCGCGATACAGCTCGCGTCGCTTTCATCGCACAATCTGGACAATCCATCCCTAGAAGGTCCCATTCGTAACTTTGGATTTCAGATGCCACCATTACAATGGCTTCACTGCTGGCCTTGACTTCACGGACGGCCGTGGCGCGTTCGACATTTTCCTTTCTCTCCTGGCGGAGATCGCTAACTTTGGATCGAGCCGCACCGCCAATCGAACCAGCGAATAGAGAGACTGATGTGAAAGCACGACTGAAATTCTCCATTAGACCCTGGAACATTGCCTTCAAACCGATTCCAGAAGATTCGACAATCTCCGCTTCAAGAACCGTGGGCTCCGAGGAAATAACCATGGCCTCATTGACGACAGAATCAACTTCGTCATCTAGGAAGAGGTCCTCCGACTCCTCAACCATGGCAGTATGAGTCAACTGCTCCCTTTCAACATCTCCGCCACGGTTGATTGAAATCGGTTTGGAGATTATGGGGCTCTATGAGCGCGCCAAAGATGCCTCTGACCAACGGCCGGCGGCCGGCAATGCTCATCTGTGATATCGATGGGACTCTTACTGACGAGCACTATGGTATCCACCCTGGACTTCCTGAGGCCTTCAGACGTCTCGAAGCAGCGGGAGTGCCTGTCGCTCTAGCTACTGGGAATGTTCGACCCGTAGCTTGGGCACTCTCTCGACATCTTGGCCTGACTGGCCCTCTAATCTGTGAGAACGGAGGAGTTGTATGGGACTGGAGAAGGGGAGAAGATGTTTACCACCTCGCAGATGGAACACGGGCACGTATGGCATGCGAGTGGCTAGCATCAAGAATTCAGGGTCTCGATTCAGCAGGGATATCATCCAATGCTTGGCGTGAATCTGAATGGTGCCTCTATACCCAAGAAGATAACGAGGCGATTGAGAAGGAACTCGCTCTTTCAGAATGGAATGATCTCGAGGTTGTACGCACTGGATTCGCAATTCATGTCAATGAACCGGGTATGGACAAGGGTGCAGGGATTCTTCATGCCCTTAGCCCACTCGGAATCGACCCTGCGGACTGCATAGGTGTCGGTGACTCTCCCAACGACCTACCGATGTTTGCAACTGTGGGTTGGTCTGTCGCCGTAGGTTCTGCGTTTCCCGAAGTAAAGGCGGCTGCAAGCGCCGTTGCAAGAGACGAACTCATCGGCGGCCATGCAGTGATAGCACTGATTGAGGAAATTCTATCTCTTCCGGAGTGAGACAATGCGGACTGATCATCTCCCGTTTCCTATGCCTGATCGGCCCCATGCACTAAATCAAGAATGGAGGCACCTCACCTTCCTCCATTGGAGGGTGGATCCAGAGAAACTAGCACCCTACATCCCAGAAGGACTGGAGATTGACCTTCATGAAGGACAAGCCTATGTCGGCACAATCCCATTCTTGATGAAAAATGTCCGTCCACGCTGGGCAATCTCAGTCCCCGGTGTCTCGACGTTTCCAGAATTCAACATCCGAACCTATGTGAAGAATGGAGGGAAGGGGGGCGTTCTCTTCCTAACTCTTGAGGCACAGAGTCGGATTACATGTGCTTACGCGCCCCGAGCGTATAGCCTGCCATATCGATACTCAAAAGGACGAGTAAAAGTGCAAGGATCAACATACAGATGGGAAACGAAGCGAAAGGGAGGCTCGCATGGTTTCTCTGGATTCTGTTCACCTAAGGGGGATGAAATGGAAGCTGAGAAGGGTTCGTTGGAAGAATTTCTCTTTGAGCGCTATTCTCTATACGTGGAACATGCAGGAAATCTCTGTATTGCCCATACACAACACAATCCCTGGGTCTACACAGAGGGTGATGTCACAATCCTTGACAATGCACTAACCGAATCCTTCGACCTCGGAATTACAGACCCGCTAACACCTGATTGCGTCCACATGTCAGATGGTGTATTTGTTCATACTTGGAATAATGAGGTGGTCCCACGATGAAACAAC
>PATD01000002.1 GCA_002713585.1 Methanobacteriota archaeon | reverse complement strand
TTCCAGCAACGGGCTTACGTCGGCCTTCGTGAGCACGGTGACCATACGGCTGGCGCCGGTTAGCGCGAGAAGAGTGAACTGCACGACGTACGAGGTCAGTTCGGACCGCGCATGAGAATGCATCTGGGAGAGATATTGAGGAGCCATCCTTAGCGGAAGCGGAGGCCTCATCGGAGAATGAAATTGCAATAGTCTTCGTCTTCATTCATCACACCCCCTGCTTGCTAGAATTACTCACGTGAGTAATCTCAATCTTCTCAGGTTCAACATCGCCCTTCGATCGTGTAGCATCACGGAATCGAAGAAGACGCTTGGTAGGACCAGGAAGACTTCCCTTGATGATTACGTACTGATTCTTCACCTCGCCATAGCGGAGGAATCCACCTGCTGGAGTGATATTGTTATTCTCCGAATCGTCGATAATCAAAATCCGCTTGTTGTATTCAGTGCGGTGATGGAATCCGACCTGACCCGCTTGGGGAACAGTGGAACGAACGTATCCAGTACCGAAGTCACCGAGGTTACCGGCCTGACGACGCCTCTTACTGTTCTTGTGACTGAGGAGCTTGACGCCCCATCGCTTAACAGAACCTTGGAATCCTTTGCCCTTGGTGATACCAACGACGTCGACATCCTGGCCAACACCATAGACGTCATTGAAGATAATCTCCTTGCCGAGGTTCTCCTTACCCCATTCTAGACGGGCCTCAATATCTCCACCTGTCAAACCAAGTTCCATGATCTCAGGGGTCTTGGAAGGGGAACCGCTGACGAGAGATGGTTGTGTCGCAACAAGGAGACGCACCTCTTCGAGGACGTGCTCCTTTAGAGCATTGAAATTGCCTTCAGAATCGTGATTCTTAGGCATTGTCTGACGGCCACCACGCTTAGCGGGCTTGATGCCATCCTGCACCTGACTATCCGCCTTAGAGCGGTTAGCGAATCTAGGGAAAAGACCCTTGATATTCTCATCAAGATCTTCAGCGTCAGCCCATGCTTCGCCTGCGGTTTGAAGACCGTAGGGGGTCATGTGGTAACCACGGACTGCGAGAACCCGAATTGGAGGGACCTCGACAACTGTGACAGCGTGACGAACTTCAACACCAGCGCTGGGAGAATAGGGATTGAGGTCACGCATCAGCACGTGAGTCATACCGGCCTTCCAACCAGCGAAACCCTGGACACGAACCTCATCCAAATCGGTCGTGGGCCATGATTTGACCCGTCCATGTTGTCGGTTCGCCCGCTTGCGCGGGCTGAACGCCATGCTACCTCTACGAGGGCGATGCTTGTCGGCCATGTTGTGTTTCCTCCAATGGGTTGTTTGCAATTCAGAGGCCACCAAAGCGGCGTGAACTGGCCCAGGGAACGCAGGAGCAACCGTGACACCCGGCCGCTGTGGCGATTGCCTTGGCGGCGTGCCGGGATGCTGTTGCAGAGCCCGTCAGTGTCTGGTTGCTCGCGTACTGAGCAGCCCTCCGACCTCAGTCGAGTATATCAACGGTTCGACTTTGAATCGGGTTATCTTCGATGCACGCCGCCCCGAAATCTATCTCTGAAATAGATGGAACTATTTTCAACCCTGACGGAGGAAGGATGGTTCCATGCCGCCGATGGTTCTGCACCCATTCCTTCAGGATGAAGCTGTAGAGGCTCGCGCTTACCAACTAGAAGCCGTCAACGCATGCTTGGCCACCTCCACACTTCTCGTCCTCCCTACTGGGATGGGAAAGACGGCCGTCCAGTGGATGGCGATTGCTGAAATACTCCGAACTAAAGAAGGCCGGATCATCCTTGTTGCACCCACAAATGCCCTAGTAGATCAGCAACATCGAGGACTAGAACGAGTCCTATCCGTAAGCGAAGAAGACAGAGTGGGTCGACTTACAGGAGCAACACCTCCTGCAAAGCGCAAAGGTGAATGGTCCCAAAATCGGATCACTGTGGCAACACCTCAAGTGGTTCGAAACGATGCCTTGAAAGGCACATTGGACTTATCGGATATCGCTCTCCTTGTAGTCGATGAAGCGCATCGTGCCACTGGGAATTCCGCGGTAGCACAGTTAGGTGATCTACTGATGACTGCGAACCCAGATGCACTGATTCTCGGAGCAACCGCATCTCCGGGATGGAACGAAAATGGAGTTGAGGAAGTATGTGAACGACTTCACCTCTCAGGAATCCATGCGCGAGGATCAACAGAAACGATGTTGGAGCCATATGCATCGAATCTTGAGGTCGAGGAAATCAAAGTCCCTGTTCCACAGGAGCTTAGGGATCTTGCAAGGCCCCTAGAGGGGTGGTTGGAAGCCATCGTGCAACGAGAACGCCGTTTGGGGCATTATGTTCGAAGTGGAACAATCACCATAGGAGGATTAAACGAAGCAATGCGCAGAGTTCAGGCTGCTATTGCTCGAGAAGAACGAATTGCATACAGGAGCGCAGCGGATATCGGCGTATCTATCCGCCTACTAACACTTAGCAATCTACTAGTTTCTCAAGGCGTTGCAGCCGCCCGTCAATCCCTTGGACGCATGAAAATCCGTGCAGAGGCGAAAGGGAAAGAGGCCCGGTCAATTCACGAATTCATTTCTGATCAAAGAATACGCCTTCTCTCTGACCGATTAGATTCAATGGATGAGATACATAGTAAGGTATCCTTCACACGCCGAGTGGTGCGTGATGAAATTCGACGGAATCCCGATGGGAGAACTATCGTATTCGCCAACTACCGAGATACAGTATCGGCCATAGTCGGCCATCTGGAAGACATTCCAGGAGTCCGAGTCACACCCTTCATCGGGCAAACCGATCGCGCTGGGCAGTCCGGGATGAACCAGGCTGAACAAATTGCACGCCTAGACTCATTTCGTTCTGGGGAATACAATGTCCTTGTCGCCACCTCTGTTGGAGAAGAAGGCCTAGACATCCCTCGTGCAGACCTAGTGTTGTTCTATGAACCGGTTGGAAGCGAGATTCGAACGATTCAGCGAAGAGGGCGAACAGGACGTCAAGACGAAGGTACCGTCTATGTCCTGATTGCAGAAGGCACACGCGACGAAGGTACACAAGCATCAGCCCATCGGAGAGAAGAACGGATGCTGATTGCAATCCAGCGAGTCCGGCGCCGGAGGCGAAGCTTCAGTCCGGACCTCGCCCTACTGGACTCATTTGAAGTGGAAATGAAAGAAGGGAAAGTTAACGCCGAACAATTTGTTCTTGATGAGCGTGTTCGATTGACACGGACAATGGAAACAGTAGATGAAACACCACTTAACGAAGTAACAGATATACCTGAAAAGAAAACACCAGTCGATATTCCCCTTGAACAAAGGCGACCTCAAGGGCAAAGTGGATTGGACGAATGGACTAGAGGCTCAGGTAATGACAGGGCCTGAGATTCATGAACCAATGACCTTGACTCGAGTCCGAAGTTGCGCGAGTCGCTTGTTCAAGTGGCCAAAAGAATACGCTAACATATCAGTGAAATGGATAACTGGGATGCGAGTCTCTAGGCCACTGATTCTTGATGCCTTTATTTGATACACATCTAGAACCGCGTGAGAAAGATTACAGATACTGACAAGTAATTCAGCACCCTCATCAACTGCCTCAGAGAGGACTCCTGCTGCTTGCTTCAAGGCAGTAGATTCCTCAGAGAGCAAGCTGGGAACACCCACACTCTGAGTCCTGCTATCTAGAGAAATGGGGGTCCCTCCAACGGCGTCTATCACAGTTTCAAGATAATTCGGGAGGAAGACATCATCAGAACCACATGCCCCTTTACGTTGAATATTCGGCCCATAGTAGCCTGAGATTTTGAAGCCAAGAGGGTTAACTACTTTCTCTTCGAGCTTTTCCAGACCGATATCTTCGACTATGACGTGCATGAGGTGCCGGACTTCCGTACCGCCTGAAAATTGCATATCGCATGTAGAATCCAATATTCGATTGACATCTGCAAGCAAATCTGGATTACGGCGAAGTTCATCCAAATCCTCGCACAAGTTTCCCGCTGTCGCAGCACAAGGTGTCAGAATTTCCAATCCTAATGCTTCCGCCATTGCAAATGTCCTAGCATTCAATGTCAATTGTAAACGGCGATTCGCTTGACGGATTATACCTGCACCGCAACTAGTAGCTCCTTCAAGAGGTACGAGATCAATCCCCAGTGATCTTGCAATCAATGGAACCGTATCCTCGATTTCCATAGCACTACTGTGAGCGACGTTTCCTGGATGGTAGGCATAGGAATTAGCCATCAGAAGCCGCCCCCAATCTCATTGTAAATTGCAACAACTTGGTGATGATTTTTGACAGGTGTGTTGAATTGTTTCGGCATCTTACCTACTCCGGCAGGAGGAGCCACCATGCCCAGAAGTCCATTGAAGACACGCCCTCCAGTTCGGGTGAATCCTAGAATCATCCTAGCAGAGACCCCCGAGAACAAGTTACCAATCAATCCTATTGGACCCAAAACCTGCCGATAAATTACGGCATCATTCACCTTACCACTCATTTTGACACTCCAGCAATACCACCAGACATGCTTCCCATGACGCGAGTCAGAAAAAGCACCATCTCTCAAAACGGATGTTTTGGCATCGAGCATGTGACTAGAAATTCTCATACCCAATTCACCATTTCTTGAGATCGATGAAAGATCAGTTTCAGCCTTGATTCCACCCATAGATGCAAGCGACGACATGTGGTCGGCTTTATTCTTCTCCGAGGTGCGTGGGTCCGTAATTCTGGACCACAATGAGACCACGTTAGATGGTCCAATATACGATTCATTAAACGACATGGCATCTGAAAACGAATCCACGAGAACAGAACTGGTAAAGTCACGAATTGAATGTATTTCAGTAGCCTCACTCGAGGCCAAGGAACCGATGACTCCTTGAGAGAAATCTATGCCATCCCTAGTGGCGCCATGGAACCATGGCTTCAGAGATGAACGCCTAATATCATGGATGGAAAGATCGACTACAAGATCGCGAATCACCTCTCCACCAGTCAGTGGTTCAATGACTATCTTCCAAGAGCCGTTAACTAACGAAGCGATATCAGAAATCTTAGTCAAACCGGGTAGGACATTACGTCCGTTGACTGAAATTACGGTGCAAGGATCATTTGCCGGTCCATCTCGGAAAGTAAGGGATCCATCTTCTGTTTCTTTCACTGTTCTGAGCACCTCAAGAACAGACATATTTCCCGGAAGGATACATGCCCATTCATCGGTACCGCGTTCTCCAACAGCGCAATCGTAACGGAACACTTGCACATTGACTTGAAGTTCCTCCGACTTAAGATTAGGAATCACAAATCCGTCATCTCCGTCGACTGAGACGTCTTCGTCACCTTGGATTTCCATTATGATGAGTTCAACCATTTCCGCTTGGAAGGTGCCGTTTCCGTCGACTGCAGACATGTGAGCAAGAACCGATTCAGTCCATATGGCCGAAGGCGTGTCGTAATCAACGTCACAATCAAGACGGTCGACTAGACGCGTCCCCCCTAGATCTTCAAGGCGCTTATCCCATTCTTTACCAGACTCACAGAAGAGTTCGTAACTCGTATCTCCAAGTGCACAGACACTGAAATGAGTTTGGCCAAGAGATGGAGCACCGTCCGCATTCGCAGCGATCCAGAGTGCCTCGGCATTGTCTGGCTGCTCACCCTCACCCCATGTGGAACAAACAATCAGGACGCGAGACATACCGGATAGAGATGAGACATCGAATCCGTCCATATCGTGCACAGTAGCATCTAGACCATATGCAGAGGCACGCTTGCCAATCTTCGCAGCCAAACCTTCAGAGTTACCGCTCTGTGAACCGAATAGGATGTGTAACGATCGATCTCCCTCATGCATGAACACCTGAGTATCGCTCCCTCCTTGAATTGCAGCCTTTGAGCTGACATCATCGGATGTTAGAGTGGGAGTATCTGATGCTTGTAATGAACCGCCTGATGAGACGAAATCTGAGATACTAGCAACCTTATCTTCCTGAAATAGGCCATCTCCATCTACTGCAGCCATTCGAGGAAGGACCATTTCAGCCCAACTAGCTGCAGGTTTGTCATAATCGACATCACAGTCAACCCTGTCCAGTAGCCTCTTTCCGCCCAATTCCTCAAATCTGCGATCCCATTCCTTTCCAGATTCGCAAAATAACTCATAACTCGTATCTCCTAAAGCACAAACTGAGAAGTTTGTTGAATTCAAAGACGGAGCAGAATCTCCATTTGCATTATTCCAAAGATCTTCGGCATTATCAGGTTGCTCTCCTTCACCCCATGTGGAACATACTATGAGGACACGCTTCATTCCAGAAAGAGAGGCTAAATCGACCTCACCCATATCATGGACAGTGGATTCCAAACCATAGGAAGATGCTTGTTTGCCAATCTTCGAAGCCAAATCCTCTGAATTGCCGCTTTGAGACCCAAATAGGATGTTTAGAGTGCGATCTCCTGCAGTCAGAAACTGAACCAAATCATCTGACATATCATTGCACCCTATCAGATGAACCAAAGCAACCGAATGGGATTATTGAATATAACGGGATAGGGTTCAGTGAAGAAGCGACTCAGAGGTCCATGCCATCCATCATCCCCTCGTTACCAAGGCTAACACCCTTAGAGGAGATTACATCATCGATTCGCAGTATCATAGTAGCGGTCTCAGTAGCACTCTGAATTGCTTGCTCAACAACTCTGACGGGTTCCACAACATTCGCGTCCTTCATGTCCATTACACCGCCTTCGAATACATTCACGCCAAACGTTGACTTCCCCTCAGCGTGCGCTTTACGGACATCGATGATAGTATTCACAGGATCAAGTCCAGCATTCTCTGCAAGTGTGCGCGGGATGACCTCTAGGGCACCTGCGAAAGCCTCAATCGCCATCTGTTCACGGCCACCGACCCCTTCAGCGAAAGTTCGCAAATCTCGACTGAGTGCGGCAAGAACGCTGCCGCCACCAGTCAGAACCGCGCCATCCTCATGGGCGACGCTGACAACTCCAATTGCGTCATCAAAAGCACGACGAATCTCATCCACAACGTGATCAGTCCCTCCGCGAAGAAGGACACTGACGCTTTTTGCCTCATCACAGCCAGTAAGGAATACCATGTCTGATTCACCTATCTTGCGTTCCTCGACCTTGTCACAGCGGCCGAGATCATCTGCACTCAAGTCATCGATATTAGTGACGATTCGGCCACCAGTCGCCTTTGAAAGAGCTTCCATATCTGACTTCTTGGCGCGGCGAATAGCAAAAATGCCAGCCTTGGCCATGTAATGTTGAGCCAAATCATCAATCCCCTTCTGACAGACGACTGCGTTGGCACCAGATGCAAGAATAGTATCTACTAGGCCCTTGAGATAACCTTCTTCCTCATCGAGAAATTGTGCCAACATATTCGGATCTGTGATCTGAATCTTCGCATCAACCTCGGTCTTCTTTACCTCGATTGCAGAGTTGATGAGAGCTACTTGAGCGCCATTTATGGAGCGAGGCATTCCACTGTGGACGCGTTCCTTGTCGAGAATAATTCCGTCAACAAGGGTACTATCCTTGATTGAACCACCCTGCTTCTTCTCGACCTTAACATCGTCGAGATTAACCATAACTTCTCCATCTTCCTGCGTGGCAACCTTGAGAACTGCATCCACACAAATCTCTGCAAGGAAGGCTTTGACTGCCCCTGCACTCTTCCCGGTAAGAGCAGTCTTCGCTACTTCATGGAGCATCTCTGGACTTACCGAGATGGAATGATTGTCAAGCAGTTCAAGGCAACGCTCAGCAGCAATCCTGAACCCCTCACAAATGATGGTAGGGTGGACGTTCTGATCAATCAAATCCTCAGAGCGCTTGAGTAATTCCCCTGCAAGAACAACAGCAGATGTTGTTCCATCAAAACAGTGTGCCTCCTGGGTCTTAGCGACCTCGATAATCATCTTAGCCGCAGGGTGTTCAATGTCCATCTCCTTCAGAATCGTTGCGCCATCGTTGGTGATGATAACATCACCCATAGAATCGACAAGCATCTTGTCCATCCCTTTGGGGCCAAGCGTCGTACGCACCGCATCGGCCACAGCCTTAGCTGCTGCGATGTTGTTACTCTGCGCGGTCTTCCCACGGCTGCGAGTCGTCCCCTCTTTGAGAATGAAAATTGGTTGCTGTCCCGACTGCATGATTATCGCTCCATCCGACATCCCGCCGACCAAGCATTGCCCCTTAAGGGCACGGGAAGGCGGGAAGGCTACTAAGAGACCCTAGAATACTAAATTTGACCACTCGCTCGTGCTGCATCAATCTGTTCTTGTGTCCATCCACTGGCAATCAGTTGCTCATCTGTGAATGCAGGCGATGTAGTGGGTTGGTTGTGCCCACCAGCCACATACTCAGAAGCGGCCCGATCCAACTCACTTTGTCGGAGATAGCCATTCCCATCCGCATCATAACCTCCTGCAAAGGAAAGGAAGGCTGCGCCATCGTGAATCCCGTTCTGGCTGATTACTTTTGCAAATACACTGTTACTATATTCCAGTGGGACGGTGATTTCAAATTCCTGTGGGGGGTTGATTTCTGGAGGCGGGGCCACGGCCGGTACAGCAGGAGTATAGACGGGTTCAGTGGGTGCCACGGCCGGTGTAGCAGGGGCGGGTGCGTAGATCGGTTCAGCAGGTACCGATGGCGCAGGTGGAGCGGTAAACGCATCCTGTGAAGGCATCATGGTCGGTGCTGTTGGGATTTCAGGAGCCGGTGCTATTTCGCGATACTTACCCTCCATAGAGGATTGGTAATCTGCAAGACTGACGACTTCATCCTCAATCTGCTGCGTCCCCATGACAATTCGAACAAAGACCACAAGGAGAGCGATAACGATGAGAACTCCGAAGATGACTCCAAGGACTCCGATGACATCCAAACCAGAAGACGTCCCCTCAGATTGAGATTGCATACGTACAAATGTGATTTCCTGAAGGTACTCAACGGTGTCAAGGTCGGCATCAATCTCAAGAGTGAAATTACGCGTAATCTGATCCAGAGGTAGATTGAGAAGAGCAACCTCAGAAGGTTCAATCTCGACTGTGATGATTCGGCGCTGATCAGGGCCAAGTTGGAACTCGCGATCGCTCTCGACGACACGTGGATTGAACCCATAGGCGGTCATCTCATTTGCACTGACATCCAAGCGAATTTGCTGAGAAACAGTTGGATGCCGATTGTGAAGTTCGAACGTGAGCGTCTCAGTCTGGATTGCTCTATCAATTACCATCGGCCCTTGACCCACCACATTGATCCAGCCCTGAGTCCCAACATCGAACACTGCAGAACCTGTGTCTGAGGGGGCGTCTCCGGAACCATCGTAATTGATTGATGACCCAGTTAAGGATAGGGTCTGAGAGCCGCTAGTTCCTTCGACGAAAGCGTAACAGAAAGTCACGTTGTAGGAACTACCTGGTGCAACGACGGGGGTCTCCGCAGGCGACAACGGTTGGCTGTTGGCGTCACGGAGCTCAACGGTGATAGTATCAGGATGGTCAACTGCAATTGAGAAGCGATCGTCCATGTTTCCGATGTTTGTAACCTCCCACTTACCCGTGCGACAAGAATCGCCTGGAGAGAAGGTCTGACCACTCATATCGAGGTCTTCGACAGTTAATGCGTAGGTAGGCGGAACCGTCAGACGAATCTGTTGCGTTACCTCGTAGTTCGGATCGGACTCTGAAGTTGCAGTCACATCAATCAAGTAAAGGTCAGGGCGAAGGAGAGAGGGCATAGGTAGAATGAGATAGACCGTTGTATCGCCTCCAAAGGCGTCGAGTAAGCCCGTCGATTGAATAGACAAACTCGCACCCAGCAAGTAGTTTGCTTGTAGACTTAGATTGTAATTCTCATCACTATTTCCATTATTGATGAGTGTCATCTCGACCTGAACCATCTGGCCGTTAGATGGAGCGGTAATCTCATCCGACATCGCAGAAATGCTCAGGTCAGTCACTGGAGGGACTTCAATCTGGATTGACCAGGTCGATTGCGCACTTGCTGGAGGCACGGCATTGGTTAGCAACGTAATCTCGACTGGGCCAGGGACTGCATCATCTGGAGCAGTAAACTGAGCGATGACATTGACAGTGGCGCCGCGTGCCACCATTATGCTAGTCATCGGCGTACCAGTAGAATCGAACCACTCAAGGTTTGAATTGGACCACAATGGATCATTGAAATATGCTCCGAAGGACCAGGCAACATCTTCGTTTCCGGTATTCTGTAGACTCATCGTCACATTACCTGTCGCGGTAGGCGGCAAGGTAAGCGCAGGAGTTACGATATTCGTTTGACGGAAACTTGCAGAGTACGAAGAAACGACATTTACATCGAAGTGACGTTGCCCCTTATTCTGGGCATTAACCGAATCGTTGAGCCAGACGGACCAGTTGACAGTCTCGACATTTGACCCAGCGGGAATCGAGAGGTTAACCCAGAACTCTGATGTGTTGCCTGCATCGACTGGCATCATCGTTACAGTGTTATCATGATCCAAGGGATCCGTAGAATCGATTCTGAGAGGGAACTGAGACATCCAAGAAGAGTTGTCAACCTTGGTGTGAATGGTGGGTGAAACGGTGCGGTAACCATTGTTCGTCAAAGTGCAGCGAAGAGAAGGAGGGCTTGGGTCTGCAGGAATGACATTGAATACGCCATTCGTAGGTTCATTGCAATCAAGATCGATTGTGTACTCATCGACACGCTCAACACCGAAGAGCATGAGATCATCTACATGGATTCCTTGAGTTGCATCGTTATTATCCGAGCTGAAATGGAATGCTAAGCCGTAGTTGGAATTCGGGAAAACATCTGTCATATTCCAGATAACCGGAGTCCAATCTGCAGAGGTTGCACCAATGGTAGCTTCCGAGAGATTGAGGCGTTGCTGAGAGAGACCTGTATTAGCCTCAAGGGCAAGCTCATCGCCTTGCCCCATAGACCCCCATGCTTGGACTCTGGCCTGCAAAGATACGAAGTCGAAACCTTTGACTTGGACTGTGCAGATGTATGTACCATAAGCAGTAGATAGGGTACCATCATTTTGGCCATAACCCAAGGATTCGAAACCGTCGTTACAGTTCTGATTTGCATCCGGCCACGCCCACCACATCCTATCGTTTCGACTACTGATGTATACGCCAGAATCACCGGCAATCTGGAGATGGCGGTTTCCCTCCGCCGAGGTAGAGGATGCGAGCATCTGAAACTGCCCTTCATCCTTGATTGAGAAGTCGTTGCCAACATCATAACCTGCGCCAACCCACATAGGGACAGAGAGGGCATTGGGACAATCAGCGGAACCATCGCCATCAACATCGCCACATAGAGCGCTCTCTACACGGTCATGATAGAGGGCAACGATGATGTTCTCATCATATACATCGTTGGCTTCGTTACCATCGAGTACCCCCGCATCGACGCTCCCACGGAGAATGTATCCGCCGCCAAGTGTACCATCATCTGAGAGATGACTGTGGGCTGCCGCCGGAGTCCAGTCAACAGATTCGATAGTAGATTGCCCGCCTGCAAGAGACAAATTCACGGACCAAGATTCAACAACGAAACCAATCGGATGCCATACTTCCATGGTGCCAACTGCAGAAGCCGGATCAAGACGAGTACCGGCATTTCTGAACTCAAAAGAAAGAGCAATTGTCTCACGCACGTAGATGTAATCTACGCTAGATCCATTTGGCTGAGTGAATGTGCTAGCGGCGGATGATACATTGCCAAAACTGATATCGCTCACGGTGAAATCAACCAGAGCACGACCCGAGGTATCGAAGGCCTCAATTGGCGAATCTGAGGGAGACGGTGGCGCAAGGAGAGGTCCTGCAGACATGGCAACCAAAGTGAAGACCAACAGAAATGCACTCAATCGACCCATCGATACCAACACTCAACGCAGTCGTGGCGCGATAATAAGGTTGAGGCGAAACCGAGCGTCTCAACAACGGTGGCTTTCAGCAGAACTTGCATGAAACACGGCTTGACTTCCTTGTCATCGGCAATCACTTAGGTCGAGAGGTTACGGCTAACCCCTCGTGGCGGTCGTCCGATCACTCTTCGCCCGGATCTGGCTTACCATGATTATCGGGGGACAAGTCCTGATTGCGCCGGCTGTCGCCTTCGCAATAACGTATCTCGTCGAAATCGATACACAATCCGCGACGCTTTCCATCCAGTTAGAACTGATGCCCTGGATTCTATCTGCAGCGCTTGCATACGGGATTATCTCGTTCATTCTTGCACTTGTCGCTGGCGGATTCATGCCTCTTACCGTTGCAGACTCTGGCGGTTGGCTCGCTCAACTTAGATTGAGTAATCGATACCGCAACCCTGAGGCTGTAGATTCGGCAAGGGAGCGCCTCCGAACGAGTCCGTTTGGCCGCATGATTCGAATTGTCCACGAACAGGTCCAAACGCGTCGCCGTGGGCTACTGGAAGTACATGGTGGACTCCAGATTCTTGCAGCGCCTATGCAAGTCATCCTTGTCCTTATCCCGGTGATTGCGATGCAGTATGCTCCAGAGAGTATGATTGCTGATGGGCATTTGTTTGAATTCGGACTAATGATCTACTTCATTGGCCTCATGGCCGGATTTCGGATTTATCCACTGTATGCAGGGCGATTTGTTGGAGCCGCATCAACGCTGCGTATGTTAATGGAGAAAGTAACGAAGTTAACGTGGACGCTTCCTGTCCTCATACTCTGGCTAATCGTTCGCGTATTGATTGGAATCTCCTTCAATTGGCTTGGAATTGATATGGAAAACTGGCAATCACTCGCAGTTGAGAAGCGTTTGATTGAATCTCTCCTCCCAGTTGAAGCCACCGTCCCCGAATCATCCTTCATCGATATGCTCGTCGCATTATCCGTCCTCCCCATTGCAACTTTCACTACCATCACTGTGCTTGGAGGGGGAGCTATTGCTGTCCCTCGATGGATGCAAGATCCTGCAAACCGTCTCGTTGAAATTGAGACATCGAACGAAGAAATAGAGACTACTTCCTATGACTACGAATTCGACATGTTCACACCATCAGAAGAAACATCTGAACCAATGGATACTAAGTCTCATTCGGACGAGGGGCTCCTTCCTGAAGTCCCAGTAGGAGGATTATCTGGATGGGTTGCTTCACAAGTTGCGGGAAGGTTGGAAGCACGGAAGAAAGGGAAGGAGTAATCATTCCTCTTCAGCAGCATCGACAAATGGCCGGCCGTCAAGCAGAATAACACGCATCAAAGCGAGCAGAATGTTGTCCGAACGCCGCCGGCCAAGGTCAGGGCGAGATTCAGCAAGAAGGAGGGCATGGCAAGAGGTACACTTGACACCGTCAAGTTCCCAGATAGGCGAGGGATTACCACAACATGAAGTGGGCTCAAGACGAAGTCGATTCAATTCATGGATAAGGCCCATCGAGTAAGGGTACCGGCCCGTAGGTTCAATCGAAAATGGCGTAATACGTGCAATTAGGACCCAAGCCGCCCCAACAATCAACCCAAAACCGAACGAAGAAGGAGATTGGGAAATCATCAGTAATCCTAGAACAATGGGCACTAGCCCAATCGGTATAGATGCCCAGTATGCTCGACGAACTCGCAGTAACTGAAGAATTAGCGCCTCATCAACAGGAAGAGACGCAGGATGATCCTCGAGTGGTAAGTCGTGCAGATTTATTCGAGGAAGGAGGAAAAGGGGAATTCGTGTTACGAACCAAGAGATTGAGAGGGCGATAATGAAGCGAGACAACTCGACGCTGAATGACATCCTCACTCCCCTCGAAGACGGCGAAGGACCGCCTCAACCTTGTCCATACCCGCGGAGATATCGTCACGCGAGATGGTATATGCAAAGCGAATATGACCCTCTCCACTCTCTCCAAAAGCGGAACCAGGTGAGGCTAGGACTCCTCCATGTAGGAGTTCAATTGCAAGTTCTTCGGAAGACAAACCTGGGACCTCCATCTTAGGAAATACGTAGAATGCACCCTTGGGCACATGGCAAGATACACCTGGCATCGCATTAAGACGATCACAAATCAAATCGCGTCGAGCTTGGAACTCCTTCGCCATCTCTTCAGGATAATTTGATGCTTCATCAAAAGCAGTTAGTACAGCATATTGCATGGCATCATTGCTACATGCCGTGATGTAGTACTGCATCTTGATGATTTGACGCATAGTATCTTGATTTGGGCAACAGATGTATCCGATTCTCCACCCTGTCATCGCGAACGTCTTAGAAAAGGAATTTATCAGCAATGTCTGGTCATACCCAGTACCAAGAAACGAAACATGACCCACATCATACACTATCCGATCGTAAACCTCGTCTGTAATAATCCAGAGATCATGACGTTTTGCAAACGCGAGTAATTCGTCACGTTGCTCTGATGTAATCGTCGCCCCAGTAGGATTACTCGGGAAATTGTAGAGGATTGCTACTGTATTCTCGTCAACAAGAGATTCAAGGACATCGATTTGGGGAATGAATTCATTTTCGAAGAGGCACGGATAGAATCTCGACTCCCCCCCTGCAATCAGAACGTCTGGACCATAGAGAGGAAAATATGGCTCAGGCATAAGTACGTTTGAACCCGGGTTGACCAGAGTAAGGAAGCAATTGAGCAACGCATTCGTTCCGCTCATCGTCATACAGACATTGGACTCATCCATTCCTGGCTGAAAATGACTGAGTGATTCCGCAATCTTGAGGCGAAGTTCGGGTAGTCCAGCAGTTGTAGTGTATTTGTTGTGGCCGGCAAGCATCGCTTGGTGCATTGCATCAATAGCGACCTGAGGAGGTTGGAAATCTGGCTCCCCTAGACCGAAGGAAATGACGTCGCCCCCAGCCATATCGAACATCTTACGAACGCCCGTTGGCTGAATGGAATTCGCCCTGTCTGAAAATCCCGCCATAACCGACGCACACGGGACCCGGTTATGAAGCCCCGGCTAACGAGCCTTCGGGGCATCTCGTAGCCGTTGAATGAGAACTTCCTTCTTCCCAGATGTCGATAACCCCTCGGAACGGAGGTGTTCCTTCAGTTCGGCAACGGTCATATCATCCAAATCATCACCATCAGAGGGTACTAATGTTGCTTCCATAATCTCAGATGATACCTCATCATCATCATTTCCGGTACGGAGGAANAGAACTACACTGGATACAAGAACAACAATCAGAACGATGGCCAACGAGAAGAGATAAGCCGAAAAACCCGCAGCACCTTCAACAGATCCTCCGCCTTCAATCTCAAGGACTATTGGGAGAGAGATACCTTCCGCATCAATGGCGCGAATCTCGACAAGATGAGTTCCAGAGGAAAGAGAATCTGCATCAAGTGCAAGAGTCCAGTTGAATGGAACAAGAGATGGGATTTCAGATGGTACGGATTCGTAAGTCGTCTGATACCATTGGCCTCCATCAATGCGGAATTCAACGCTCTCAACAGGTGAATCAATACCCCAAGAATGCCCAGTGATAACTGCCATACCTGAATCATCCAGCGAGGTGTTGAGATGGTGGTTCTGAAGAGTCCAATCGACCATCGAGGTTTGATTGGTCTCAATCAGATGGAACGATAGTTCGACCGCGGCACGTGCATCCACCATACCCCACCCAAAATCCCGATTCCAATATGGGTCNACATCTGGTTGTGTAGCCTCACCACGCCGCTCCGCAGTCTGTTTGAGGACCTCACGAATTTGTAGTGGATCAAGATCTGGATTTGCTTCCATCATTAGAGCAATAACTCCAGTGACTGCAGGAGTAGCATACGATGTACCACTTCCTCGTCCAGTGTAGTCATTGTCTGAGGCATCCTGCCCTGGGACAAGATTACTACAGCCACCACTAGTAACACAACCCTCTGCTTGTATGATGTTCGTACCTGGCGCAGAGAGGTCAGGTTTGAGCTCATTTACAGGATTAGAATCGCCATTGTCACGACGTGGGCCACGGCTGGAATATCCTGCAACAGTGTCATCCTCACGTTCGATTGTATTCTTATCGTCAGTGGCTCCAACTGTAATAGAAAGACTACTCGACCCCATTCCAGATAGACCATCATTGTCAGGGCCATCGTTACCTGCAGCAACGCTGACGGTCACACCGGCAAGTGTGGCTTCATTGAGGATTCGGCTATGCATATCTTCGCCATCGCTGCCGCCACCCTCATGACTCGTAATCCCCCATGAGAGAGAAATAATGTCAATTCCATGAAGGTCTTCGTCAACACCAGCCCAAGCCGTATCCTTGTTGTCGATAATCCACTGCATCCCATTCATGGCAGATTCATAGAATTCCTGCTCTAACAGATAATTCTCGAAGGGCCCGGCACCTACATCGGTACCGATGCGCACATCAACTAACGATGCATTTGGGGCAGAACCGTAGTAATCGGTCTGGCTGCCATCTGGACCAATGCCACTCGCAGCAGCCATCCCCATACATGCCGTCCCGTGCTGATTCCCGTCATCCGGATCGAAGGACCCATCCGTCTCTCGACCTCCGTTTAAGATACAAGTCGGATCTGAATGAACAAAGCAAACTGCATCATATCCGGCCACATGCTTACCAAGTAGCCCTGGATGCTCACTGTCCACACCGGTGTCAGTTAGGGCAATGTTGATTCCTTGGCCCGAAACTGATAGATTCCATGCACCGTCGGGGTAAACATCTGACGCACGCGCCTTAACTGCATGCGTTTGAATATCGCCATGGAAACGAAGAAGGCCATATTCCTCTACCATCACGACTCCATTGAGCATAGTTAGATCATTCAAATGAGATGCATCAATAGCGCCGAGAAGAACCGCATCTACGGCCGCAATCTCGAGTTTAGGATCAATACCCAGAGCACGTAATGCATCCATATCCTGTTCAACAACATCGCGACCGTAACTCAATCCAATCCACAATATTCCTTCGCGGTCTTGGAGCGAATCATGGATATGGTTTCGATCATTATCCAGTGTAGTCCTCTCCCACCATGGCAACTCAGGACCAGCCTCAAACGCCTGGTGAGGAATTTCCATCGTCCATTCCATACGAGTATACTGGCCTGGAGAATCTGATACGGGTACAAACTCACTAGGGGCGCCAAGACTGCCTACTAAAGGGAAGAGCAACAGCAGAACCATGCCAATAGCCGGTGCGATAGTGCGAGTCATCGAAGCAAGCGAAGTCGTGGATAGAAATGAACCCCACGACTACAGAATCAACAGCCGAGCTCAGTAAGTACGGCGTCCCAATCCGGAAACGCCTCCGAGCCGAAATGAATCCAACGCTGGCCCTCTAATTCTCCAAACTCTTTCGCCCCATTGTTCGGCCGATCATCGATTAGGATAGTCCCACGATTGAGATCCTTTCGATGACTAAGTATCAACCGCTTTACCTGAAGATTCGGAAGATGCTTTTCCACCCATCGCCGCTTGTCTGATGACGAAGAATGGTTACTCCACGGGGCAGTCGATAGTAGATATACAGTGTAACCTCCATCCTCGAGGCGACCGAGCGCTTCCGCCCCACCGGCTATCGGGGGCAAGGTCGCGAACAAGCCATCGAAATCTGAATGATGATTTTGTGTCCGCGTGCACCAGTCCTTACACTCCTCCAAGATGGACTCATGAACATCCTCGATATTGTATGGAAAATCAACAAGNACTCCGTCCATGTCAACATAAGCAATCATCTCATTGGATGAACTTGTCATGGCACGAATGAGCACGCCTCGGTGTTTGATGCCTGCGGCGAACTAGGANGAATGAGGTGGGGGCACTGGGATTTGAACCCAGATTAGCGGGTGTCTTCCGCTTAGTGTATGCAATATTCATCACATGGGCATTTGGAGCCCGCGGTACTACCAGGTTATACTATACCCCCATAGGGTAGCCTTGGCGAAGGCCAAGACGTATTTGATTTCAACGGTCTCACTGTCGAGCCTGACGACGAGCACGCTTACGGCGACGGAGCTTCTTCTTCCGCCACTTCCAGCGCTGGTTGCCTCGCTTCTTCCAAGCCCGGGAACCACGCTTCATGCGCTTTCCCGACCTGCCCCCTGTATATCAGCGCTACGGAAGAGATGGGTGGAAACAAATTCCAAATCAATCCAATTTTTGGAGTGGGCGATACAGGATTCGAACCCGTGTCAGCGGCTTAGAAGGCCACCATGATATCCAGACTACACCAATCGCCCAATTCAATCCGAGGTGCGGATACATTTCAATTGTGCACTCAATTCGATGTTGAGTCGCCCAAAGCAGCGGGATTCTTGAATCGCGTCGAACCAATCACAAGAAGAAACAAGAGAAANATGGCCAAGAAAGGATTCTGTTCACGAATTAAACTNACAATCAGNCCCACGCCGAACGACAATGCGCAAACAAGAGTCAAGCCCAGAAGGAGATAAGGTGCAAGACGTGGCCTAGGGTCTATGAATTCGTAGACATAGTAGCCACCACCCCAGATCGCCCATAACTCTGCGAAGATGAGGTAAAGTGCACCATAAGTGAGTCCAAGGCTGACCATAGGTGTCTGCACCACCATCCACCCAAGCCCCAATTCCACGGCTAGAAGAATCAATGCCCAATTATGCATAACCTGTTCATGTGGCAAGAACATGTGATCGATTGGGCCTTCATTTTGAACCATCGATGGAAGAATCACATAACGAACTATCACCGCAGTGAGAGCCGCGGCACTGAATGCCGTAGAGAACACTCCAACACCAGCTTGGATAATGAGAATCGGAGGGGGTGCACCAAAGAGGAAAAAGAGGGAAATGAGGCCATTAAACCACATAGCTAAGCCAAAAATAATCAGAGTCCATGAGCTAAATGGAACAAGACGCTCCAAACCAGTAGAGGGGTGAGGTTTGACTACTAATTCATCCCTGAAAAGAGGCGACATAGAACCCGGCACTGGATTCCAAACCATCCAGAACAACGCTGCGTGAACAGCAAGATAACCTGCTGCAATCCGATACAATGCTCGAATGAGGCTATCCAGCCCACCGGTACCATGTAAAAGAAAANCGTCGAGAGGTTTTCCACGGTCATGGAAAAGGACGTAAAAACCCACAGAAAGAAGCAGAACTAACAATATTAGAAATCTAGAAACCAATGTTCGATTATAACCTTCGAGATCAACTGATCGGACCACCGGCATCAACTCATCTTCTCAATGTCATCATCAGGCGAATACTCGTGAGGTATTACAGTAGCTCGAGCGCATCGAGGGCATCGCTTGGGACGTGATACAGTCGTGCGCTTCCATGTAGTACCACAATTGGTGCATGACCACTCTTGAACCTCCTGGCCATCTAATACCTCAGAACGCAAGCGCATTAGAACCGGAGAATCACTTAGAGCGGGGGCAGGTGCAATCGCTTCAGTCAAGGAAGCATGCCGATTATCGTGATCCGTCAAACCTACTGCATGAAGAAGTTCGTGAACAAAGGTGTGTGCCAGCAAAGCCGGGTCATCAACGAGAATAGGGTGCAATTCAATGTGCACCGGACCGCTTGGAGATTGCATGCGTCGTCTGCGCATCAGTTCATTCGGGTCCAGTTCAAAACGCGTAACTCCAAGTAGATCAGAAGAAGGCTCAGACCAAGAAACCTTGAGCCAGCGATTCAACCCCTTGAGGAACGGTGCCTCGATTTCACCTACATGATTACGAATGATATCCAACCATTCTTCGGGACTCGGAGGGGGCTGATCTGTTGGTTCAGCATCAATTGAAATCACACGGTAAGGCACCCTCGGAGTCCGGCCCACCATAGTCTGCGGGAGTGCTGGGCATCCTTAAATCGGGCCGACTAGTCGCTTCCTTATTGGGCGTGTGGCGCAGCTTGGAAGCGCGCTTCCTTGGCATGGAAGAGGCCCCGAGTTCAAATCTCGGCACGTCCACCATCTACACAAACAAGTGTAGCCTAATCTACTCCAAAATCAATGAAGTATGATTTCTCAAATTAATTAGTAGAAATCAGCAAACAGATTTTGTCGTCGAGATAATCACAGCACCAATCTTGTAGGGGTCACCGTTAGAGGCAGGGCGACGATCTTCCAGACGACCCACCCAGCCATCGTTTGGCACTGAAGCAGGTACACGGATAGATGCACCGCGATCAGAAACGCCATATGAGAACTGGTCGATAGACTGAGTNTCATGAAGTCCTGTAAGTCGCTCCTCATTGTAAGCACCATAGACTGACATATGCTTCTCGATGTTTTGACCAAATGCCTCACAGATACTGTCAAACAATTCCTTGCCGCCNGTTTCCCTCATAGCGCCGTTNGAGAAGTTAGCATGCATGCCTGAACCATTCCAATCACCTTTGATTGGCTTCGGATGATACTCAATGTAGTAGCCATAACTTTCGGTTAGGCGGTCAAGCATGTATCTCGCGACCCACAATTCGTCGCCAGCCTGCTTAGCACCCTTGGCGAATATCTGAAATTCCCACTGCCCACAAGCTACTTCCTGGTTAATACCCTCGAAATTAATGCCTGCTTGGAGGCACAAATCAGCATGATCTTCCACTAAAGAACGACCATGGGTATTCTTGCCACCTACTGAGCAATAATACAACCCTTGAGGCCCGGGATAGCCACCCACAGGGAATCCTAGAGGGAGNTGAGTTTCTACATCCATGATGAAATATTCTTGCTCATAACCGAACCAGAAATCATTGTCATCATCATCAATAGTAGCTCGCCCATTGCTTTCATGAGGAGTTCCATCTGGATTCATCACTTCACACATGACCAAATAACCGTTGATTCGCTGTGGGTCAGGGAATATGTTCACTGGTTTGAGCAAGCAATCAGAGTCACTACCATCTGCCTGTCGAGTTGAGGATCCATCAAACATCCAAATTGGACATTCTTCTACTGTGCCTCCAAAGTTTTTCCTCACCATTGTTTTGCTGCGCATGTTCTGAGTAGGTTCGTATCCATCCAACCATATGTACTCGAGTTTACTGTAGTCGTCCATGATATCCCGTTCTGAAAAACAAGTGTATCAATGATTCGTATAGAAATTGTCTGAATTGGCATTGAAATTACACTATTCTATTCATTTGAATAGTATAAAATAGATAATTGATTCAAAGCAACATTTGAAAATTTATGTAAAAAGATACACCTAGTGGAAATATACCGAAATATTACTCCTTTCGCAACGGAAATAATGGAGAGACTAACCGCCACTTCCAACATCAGAAATCATGTGGAAAACTGCTATACGGTGTAGCCCTAACCAAACTTCATGACTAGCGCACAACAGTACTATGATGGATTAGTCCAACAAGGACATGATGCAGCAATGGCCCTCTCGTACACGCAACAACATTACCCAGATTTCACTGCAGTAGTTTCAGCTCCCGAACCCGTTCCTCAACCAATGCCTGTCGCACCGGCTGCACCTGTGGTCGCTAATGTGACAACCGTTGCACCTTCAACGGGAGGGTGGGCGATTCAGACTGCAGACTTTGGACTATTCTTCACCAAGATCCTGGCCATTCTACTGACGACGATTACCCTCGGATTTGGATATCCGTGGGCGAAGACGATGGTATTCGGCAAGTGGGCGAGAAATGTCCGAATAGACGGAAGATCGATTCGATACACCGGCACTGGAGTTGGTCTCTTCGGCGTCTGGGTCAAGGTATTTCTCTTGACAATAATCACATTAGGAATTTACTACCTATTCTGGGGCAAGAAAGCTGTGCCTAAGTATGTAGATGCACACCTTGAATGGGTCTAATCTAAGCGTCAGAGCCATGAACCGGCAACCCTGAGAGGGGCTTGCCGCGATGATGAAGGTCCTCAGCCGAACGGATTGATGGGCGGACTGAGCGGCATCAGGAGTTTCAATTGATGCAACCCATTCAGGGCCCTGATGGCAGGATATACCGGCCTATGCCTGTGACGAAGGTTACCAAGCCCCAAGAAGATCTGCGAATTGGCCGCATTTCCAAGCCGTGGTCAGTATATGGGCGAACACTTGGTATCGTCATCCTCGCATTCCTTCTAGTCCAATTCCTGACGGTTGGGGTAATGGGTATGCTAGATGGTGAACCATATCTCACCGCTTGTGGAATTGTTTTCAGCGCCCCTTTCCTCGCATTAATCGCCTATATCCGGAGGCCGAAGATTGTCGATGTACGCGTTGCAATCCCCGACCCCAAGGGAGGGCATTACCATGCCATTGGACCTAATGAGACGCTGTGGACTCCTGAGCCAACACGATTTCGACGCCACATCGTAAGAGATGCTTCTTCGTTAGACATCCCACAATCCAGATCACTTTGGGCAATCTTCGCAGTCCTAATCACTACCTCGCTGGCAATCTCTATTGGACTTTGGATAGGTATCGCCACAGAAATTCTATTCTTTGTTGCAATCATAATCGGAATCCCTTTCTTCCTACTTGGTTTCTCAATTCCAGTAATGGCTTGGTGGGCTATATCGAAGGAACGGCTTGGAATTTTGACTCGACAACGTGATGCTGAATCTTGGCTCTTCTTAGGAATGATGGCCGGATTCCCTGCAATTGTGATCAATAGTTTCGTATTCCCTATAATCGCCAGTATTCTTGGATTCGACACCTCAAATCAAGAAGCAATGCTGAACCTCACCGCAGTCATCAGCGCACCAATCGGAGAGGAAATCTGCAAGGGCCTTGCAGTGGCACTATTTATGCACCAAATGGATGGCGGAAAGCGTGGATTCCAAATTGGTTTCACAGTCGGGCTAGGCTTCGCTCTCATCGAGAACCTACAGTACATTCTACTCTCATTTGAGGCTGGATTCGCTGGATTCGCCCTTACAGCACTAATCAGAGGAATTGGTTCCATCCCTGGACATGCATTCTGGACTGGATTGACTGGCTATGCCATCGGATCTCTAGCAGGGGAACGGCGCGAAGCGGGAGAAACTGAAGAAGAAAAACCAGATGACCCTGGCCAGACATGGTTGCTATTTGATTCGAACACAGGACAGGAAATCAACCCCCGCGAAGTAAAACCGGCCCAATCAACTACTTTCACATCTATCTTTCACCAGACGTTGGAGGCACGTGTGCAACAAATCACTCTACCAAAGATGGAGGAAATCGCTGGCGGAATTCGACCACCATCGAGCATTGGAATCGCACTAATGTGTGCGATCCTCGGCCACGGATTATGGAATGGGACAGCTGTATTCGTCCCAACAATCATCCTACTCCTTGGTGGCTCGGAAGGACATACTATCCTAGCGAGTCTATGTGCGACACTCCTGCTAGTAGCGGGTGTTCTTCTTCTTGGAAATGCACTCATGAAAGGTATAAACGACGAAAACAAAGAGATGGAAGGAACCTCAATTCCTACCCTTACTTGAGCGATGGCTTGATGCAGCCGACGGGGGCCGTTCATGTCGTGGGCACATGATTGAGGCACTCACAGACTCGAATGGCCTTGTGACTCTGGGCCTAGTCATATTCCTCGGTAGCATCGCCGGAGCGCGAGGTTTTCTCGATAAGAGCGGTATTCTTGCAGCAGGCGTGCTTGGGGTCATCGTTGGAATCGGCGGCCATTGGACTTGGCTCGCCATATTGCTAATTTTTCTTGTAACCGGTTCTCTTGCAACCCGATTCTCATATGATGAGAAAGCGTTGATGGGGCTGGCTGAAGCAAGGGATGGAGCGAGAAACTGGACTAATGTGATTGCAAACGGAGGCGCCCCGGGAATGATTGCCCTACTTGCTTTACTTACAGGTGAACCAGTAATCTTAGCCGCACCCTTTGTTGCTGCAGTTGCTGTCGCATCCTCGGACACGATGGCTTCAGAGTTTGGAGTCCTAGACCCACGCGTACGTATGATAATCAACGGTCGCATCGTACCTGCTGGAACTAATGGAGGGATTTCCCCCACTGGTCAAGTTGCAGCACTTGGAGGGTCACTTCTGATTGCAATGACTGCAGTCCCACTAATCGGATTCTTCGGAAGTGGATTCTCCGATCAAGCATGGAGAGTTTTCCTCGTGATAGTTCTGATCGGATGGTTTGGTTGTCAGATTGATTCAATCCTTGGTGCTATGTTCGAAAATCAAGGCTTGATGACCAAGGGACAGGTCAATCTCGCATCGACCCTTCTTGGCTCGTTAGCAACCTATGTGCTTCTCCTCCTCGCCTGATAATTCTGCGAGGGATTGAACAACTCGGTCCACATGAACGGAGCATGAACGACGCGAGACACTCTCGTGCATCGGCGATTCTACTCGTCGCGCTCGTTCTAACTATGCTTGCAGGTTCCGTTACCGCCAAGCCAAACACAATGGAAATCCCGGAAGGCGAGGGGACAAGTGTCTTCCACCCACTTAACCGGAACCTGTTCCTACAAAACGAGACCTCGATGGACCTCATCTACCCGCTGGACTCAGGCCAACCTCCTGCCTTCGGATTTAACCGACTGACGAATCAGCTTCTGAGCGTAAATTCCGCTCCTGTCGAACATGCGACAAAGTTCGAAGGAAACCTAACTGTCCGTCTGTTCGCAGGATTAAGCCTCGATGGGCCAACCTGTCGACTAACCAATCCTGTTCCGGGAACTCCTGCCGATGCGCAGACTCAGTTCACAGTCCGCGTCCTTGCAGGCGGGGCACAGGTATTCGAAAATACAACGAAACGGGTCGCAATGGAGTTCGATTGGACACAACCGGAGGAGTTTGTCACCTCAGCTTGGAACGTGAACTTCACACTAAGCCAAGGTGATGTCATCACGCTCGATATTGATGTCGAACACAACTGTGTAATCGATGGGCAACTCTACTTTGACAGATACGATACGGCATCCAGAATCGAATTGAATGGACAGATGTTGACCCCTGAACTAGACCTGAAGGTGGATCAGAATAGTGCTGCGAGAGTGGAATTCATTCCTGGGACCGTTTGGGGGGACTCAAGCATCGATCTTACCGTGGTCGAAGTCGCAGGCACCTACAACTCTTGGGCTGAAACCGTCCACGGGAATTGGCAGGAAGAACAGCGATTGAGCCACTTTGAGGACCCCCAGAGCATGCGCGTTGGAGAAGGAAACCAATCAGTATGGGTCTGGTCTGTCAACGGGACCCTCGAACCAGGCATACACATGGTAAGCATATGTATGACGATGACGGACATTGACCCAAACGAAGAGTGTCATGTTGTAATTGTTCATCGAACCATGGTGGAAGGCCCGCCTGAGCCTCTAGCAGGTACTGGATTCCTCCTTCTGCTAATCCCTCTGGCTACTATTGGCTGGCTCGGCGCCTCCCTCCGTATCGGCCTACTACCGTGGCCTGCTTATCTCGCGATGCTGATCATGGCCATTGCCCTCGCTGTACCCGCGACCCATCTCCCCGGAATTGAGATTGGAGATACTCGAGACGAGGCCCCCGCTCCTGCGTTCAATCTGCTCACACATGAAGGAGAGTCAATACGATTGAATGACCTACTCTCAGGCAACGATGCACTCGTTCTCGGAGTATTCGAGGTAGATTCACCCAATGCTGACCAGCAACGAAAAGACTTCCTCGATGCAATGGACAGGACTGAGAACGTCGCATTTGCCCAACTCGCAACCGGAGACGAAGTACGTGCAGTGGATCTTGATGACCATTCAGGAAATGTCAACGGTTCTTGGCCAATCCTAATCGATGAATCCGAAGCCGCGGTAGCATCTATGCTACCATCAGGGGCATCTGATGCAGTTCTTGTAATCGATAAAGCAGGCTTCATCTCCCATTGGAATCCAGGGGCACTAGACGCAGATGGCCTCGTTTCAGAGGTTGAAAGTGCCGCTACTGGCGGAGGCCGTACTCCACTCGATTTACTAAGCCTAGTATTCACTACTGGTGCCTTCATTCCACTCGTATTCTTCGCACTTCCAAGGAAACGTATCGAACCTCCTGAAACTCCACAGATTCCGGGTGCTGGACTATTCGGAACGATGGGGGCTGGGAGCCTCGGATTTGCGATAATTTCTGCGCCTGTGGCACTGATGGCTACTGCCTTGCGCGGGGGCCCGTGGCCCTTTGTAGAGATGGGGTTAGCAATCTGGATGGTTAGCATGGCTATCCAGATGCTAAGATCAGGAGAAGTATTCGAAATTCGCCGAGTATCATCATTCATCCACGAAAAGTTGCCTGATTCGTACACCGCGTGGCGTGACATTGACACCTTCACTGAGGACGCACACATCGGTGCTTGGTTCGGTTGGATTGCTTGGATGATTCAGCCACTTCTCATCCCACAGACAGTGGCAGCACCAATATGGACAGGGGTAGTTGGCATTGGTATTGGCATCGGGATGCTGGTATTACATTTCCTTATTGCGGGGCTCATCGTACTAATTCTGAGAAGCTTTTCCAGCATAGGAGGGCGATTCTCAGTCCTTCTTGGACGATTAAGCACAGGTGCACGACCACGACTCTGGGGTGGCGCGACACTCGTCCTAGCCCTTTGGATTCTAATCTACACTATCCTCGGACCCATCCTCGGACGATTGGCCTGATTGAAGCCAATATCACAAAGATTGGATTAAATCTTGTAAAACAGCAGTAGGATTACTCGCCTTAGTAACGCCGCTCGCGAGTAACACGCCATGCGCACCTAGATCGATGGCAGCAGCAACATCATCTCCGTTCTTCACTCCCGCACCGCAGAGAACTCGAACTTCTGGATTGACAGCATGAACTGCTGCAACTGTATCTGAAACGATAGCTGGGTCCGCCGTAGTGACACTGATGTCTCCACCAATGAGTTCAGGTGGCTCAATCGCAATGAAATCAGGGTCAAGAGAAGCGATACGGGTTGCTTCTTCGACGGTTGCTGCACAGACACAGATTGTGAAATCATCCGGCAACATGGAAAGGACATTTTCAATGTGCTCAAAGGACACCCGGCATTCAGAATGGTTGAGCAACGAACCAACAGCACCCCTAGCGATGGCCGTAGCAGGTGCGAGATGGCCTGTGTTTGAGCCGAATCCTACAGGATCAAGATGCTGTGACCATACTGTGAGCCCAGGTGAACCTGTAACTACAGCACTAAGATCAAATGCGGAGACAGCTGAAATCATGTGGACACCTTGCCGTTGAGCATTACGTATCGCCTTCGCAAGTTCGACCGCCGCATCGGCTTGCGCCGTCTCGTAGGTCTTGTGATTCACCACGACTAACGGTTCCATGTGGTAATGCGTGTCAGTTTTCTGATTTGAGCACACCGGCGATGAATCAAATGGGGAGGGGAGAATGGAGAACTATGAGGGTCAGTCCAGAATGGAGCTGGGAGGACCTCAAGGAGTTCACGGAACAGACGGGCCCGGACTTCGAATGGTTAGACAAACCAGGACGGCACCAATACCGATGGCGTACAATAACAGGACGTTGGATGACTGCGACAAGACGAGTTAAAGATCACAGGACCTACCTGAAAGCATGTGGAAAACGATTCCCTCTGGACATGTACGTATCCACAGCAGCCTGGCTTGACCCGACAAAACTGCCGAGAATTCGTGACAAATCTCGACCGCATCCAATTCTATTGAATCACTGGATTGTATTCGACATTGACATGAGGCCATTCTCCCAACGGCGTCTTGAAGCAGCGAGGAAAGCGGCTTGTGAATTGATGGGATGGATGACGGAAAACGAACCTGAACGGATCTTCTCCCACGTATCTTTTTCCGGAGGGAAGGGGTTCCACATATTCTATAGAGACGGAGACAGGAGATTGTTTTCCATACCTGAACCTAAGTTACGTGAGGAAAGTGTTCGTGCCGACCGTAAATCTCTCTTGAAGCGCGTAATAGAAGCAGGGCATCCCGTCGACCCACTAGTTACAGCTGATACTCGCCGAATCATACGACTTCCTAGAACGCTACACGGTGGCACCGGATGGGTTTGCACACGAATTGATGAAACACAGTTACGACGACCATTGAGGGAATGGGCTAACGCTATACCTCGTCACAAAAAGGCCGCTCGCCTCCCAATATGGGGCTTCACAATGCCAAGATTCCCCCGAATGAAATCAGGCAAAAAACATCGTGAAAATCGAAATAATAACGACGGCCCGACTAGTATCCATTTAGAGGTCAGTTCCCAAGTCCCTGGAACGAGAGATCGCAACGTGTTCCTATTCTGGATTAAAGCAAAACCAGACAAACTCGTTGAACGTATAGGGCATATAATCGATGCAATGAACCAAGCAGACATCGGACCATGTGCGATGTGGAGTGACGATACAGGTGCACTGCTAATGGTGCCACGTGCAATTCCTGCTGCTGCATTCCCTAAATTGTCAAGGCGAATAGGTGCTGTTAGATTCGGTCAAAATATCACAAGCAAGGGCCATGCATGGGTCAGATTTTCACCACAATTCGACGATTCTGAAGGCTGGGGAACTCCATTGGAGGCTAGAGGAATCCATGCTAGGGAAGCCGGCGAACGGTGCAAGCATCCGTGGTCACACGGACATCTACTGCTAGCAGAACGTCTAGGATTCAAGATTGAAGCCGACGGCGACATCTCTGGAACACCTGATCTTCCCATTCGAGCAGTGAAAATGCGGTGAAACATTCATTTTGCTCCGTTCAAGAAAATGATTCGGCTCCACCGGAACCTACGGGTGATGACGGCAGCAATCTACGATTGCGTGGCCCGTGAAACCGGCCGCGTCGGCGTGAGGAGTCCACGCCGGCGCAATCTAAGAAGTGTAAAAGATGAATGATGATGACGAGCAAATACCAATGTGGATACATTGGCCTGCAGCAATCATTTCGTCAATAATTGGATTGTTCTGTATATCCATGATTGTAACAAGTACAATGGCTCAATTATCTACATCCGATTGGGATAGCACAACAGGAATTATCGAAGATTACGATTACTTCTGCGATTATAATGGAGAAGGGACATATTGTGAGGAAGATATCGTATACACATATACAATTGGAGATGATATATTTCACAGTGATGTTACCAACTTAGGATGGACTAAGATGGAGTACCAATGGTACATGAGTCTCGGATTAACCTACGGAGTAACATTCGAAGATGGTGATGAAATCGAGGTATATTACAATCCATATGATCCACAAAAATCCGTTCTAATACCTGGATGGGATGGAATTGAATTTGGTGATTTTTTCGTTCTATTTCTTGCATTTATTGCTCCTTCTGTTTTACTAATCAGAGCTAGAAAGAAAGGAACGATTTCTGAGGCAATAAATCAATTCAAAGAATTGTCTCAAACTGCTAAAGAAATACAGGGAGGAATGGGAGGATCTGGGCCAAACCATGTCCAATCTAGGGCTAGAAGAACTGCTGGTGGGACATCTCGTGAAAGGAGCTACAATTCGGTCATCAACCGACTCAATCTACACTCACTCCAGAAAGATGAACATGCAATCAAAGATCGTATTATGGACGAATTCGACCTCACGCCTACACAGGCACAGTCATTCATTCAATCAGAACATGTTCGCCTAACTTTGCAGTTGGGTACCCCCCCAATGCCACCGATGCCGCCACTATCTGATACTACGATTCAAAGTCCCGTACAAAACGAGGAACAAGTCAACAATAACCAGATGGATATGATGGCAGTATTCGCAAGCGCGATGGAAGAAAACCTAGGAGTAGACTCTCCCGATTCATTTGAACCTAAGCCGCTTTCATCTGGAATGTCATATTGTGAACATCTAGGATGCAACGTGACAGTTAGCAACACCGATTTCCGTTGTTTCAAGTGCCGACGCACTTTCTGCTATGACCACAAAGGGACCTCAGTCGTATGCCCTGAGTGTTCTTAATCAGAGGTAAACACTCTTCTCTTGGACGCCCCAATCGGGTGAAAGCCCAGCATCCTTTGCTGCAGCTATCTCCTCCTTTGCTGCTTTACTATGGCCATACATGACTTTCCCTGGACTTACATGCATATTCCAGTAAATCTCGAAGATTTCCACATATACTCGCCGACTAGACATGATTTTAGGAACTGCATGAAGCATTACTTGCTCAATCCTCTCGGATATACCCTCTTTAGGATCAAAGAGGAAGGGGAAATATTTCGAAAGGAAAGTTTGGATAAGAATTGGATCAAGGAATCGACTCGATCTTGGGATTACATATCTTGGACGATCCAACGGACCAAGGACCTCTTTCATTGCTGTGCAGAAGATTTCCGATTCCTCCTCGGTACAGTTTTCCAGATGGAACCTAACCCATCCACCCCCTCGGTCACCTCCTTCGACTTCAGCGGAATCAGGTAGATGACCCACCTTCTGAAGTGACTTTAGGACAACTGTGCCGATTGCGTGAACTAAGGTAGCCTCTGTCCAAGCCACATCCCCTGTCAAAGGGAATTCTTTGCTATTAGGAGGAGGAAGCAGTTCGATTGCACTACGAGGCTCAGCATCGAAAGGTGTGCCTATCTTCCACGCATCTCGAGCTTTTTGACGATTTCTCGCGCGGTCAAACATGTCATCGTTGAAAATAGTCATGCCCTCGCTGATACCTAATTCTGGAATCTCCTTGAACGCGGGATGAACATGCCCCACGCCCTTCTCTATCGCACTATCATCACATACTCCGTAAAGGTTGGAATGCTTCTTCTTGAACCGATCATAATCATCGAAACCCTTTGCGAACTCTTCAGCTATACAGATAATGTCCCAGTTGTTTGCAACCTTCTCCGGCCAATGCTTATCCAACCTAATTGAACGACCCCGAAGTTGGTTGATACTCATATCCGTTGTAACGTTAGTCAAATCGATCAAGACATTGATTCTTGAAGCGTCCCAACCCTCTCCGAGTAAGCCACGTGTACCTACGATACAATTGGTAATACCCTGCTGAAACATCTCTGTAATCATCTCGATATAATTGCGCGGAACCCAATCAGGTCCTGAGCCGCGGATATCATGGTACTTGCCTTCCATAACCTCGAAGATTTTGATATCGAGTTCCCTAGATTCAACCCATTTCTCAGCCATTTCAATGAATACCGGAGCAAGATCATCATCAACGAGGACAGTGCTACCAGTCATCAGTATAGGATTCAGTAAATCGGTTGATTCATCCTCCACAAGATTACGGAACACTGCAACTGCGCCACCCGCTTCCTCGTCAAGAACCCCCTCGACTAGAGCCATCGAAGATGTCTTCTCAAAATCGGTGACGATAACTGCACGGATATTACCCCCAAGATCTTGCATCTCAGATTTCAAAATAGAAAGTACACCTTGTGTCTTAGCCTCACTGTAACCCATCACACGACCCACAGGAGATGCAGCTGGACGGACGCCTGTCTCAGTAATCTGACGACCAAGAAGACGTAAACGATCTATCGCCTCTTGCCCTAATTCATGATCCAAGGGACTCGCAGAACGTCGCAATCCGTAACGAACATAACGATCAATCAGTGGAGTGTGCCTATCAAGATCTGAAGTTCCAGCCTTATGCATCTCAAACGGAGGATGTGGTACGCCTTCAGGGAGCACCCTATTCATAGATAGAAGATGTAATCGAGCCTGATTGAGAAAATCTTCACCTGAAGTCTTTCCTTCCCCTATTGGCCATTCTTTGAATTGAACTCCTGCAACAGATTCAGGATCAGAGAGAGCAAGATGAAGCCATTCCTCCAAAGGAACAATACGATCCGATAGGTCACCATCTCTTGGAGAACGGAGCATCTCAAGAAGTTCAACAAACTTCTCATCAACTTGGGCGATATACTTCAGTTCCTTACTTGTCGGACGGACGAAGTGGACAAGGTCTTGGTAAGGTGCAAGATTACTATCACGAACTAGGGCGGGCACGGGTACTTGGTAGTCAAGCTCCCCCAGGATTTCGAGATAATTCTCAGCCACTTCGGGGTCATTTGAACTTGGAGGAGTTGCTGTCAAACCAAGGACAATTGGATCACCTAATTCGGTCAAAATCTTCCGAACAGTAGTACCCCAGTGATGAAGAAGATGATGGCATTCATCGAGAATCACTAGACCGATTCCAGTGCGCTTCAGAAGATCGATATTCTCTCTAGAACTAGGGTGCAATGACCACAAAGGATCGTCCTCTTTCTCTATTCCTTCTCTTGCTATCTTTCTATAGAAAGACATTCTGTTCTTAAAGTAGTCCGGATTCCTCTCCTTGAGATCGTTTTGCCAAATCGCAGCAACTTCGAGGTTAGCCACCTCGCCCCCAAACACTAACCTCTCGGCCCACAAAGTAATCGCGGCTTCATCGAGTGTCTCATTCCCTCGAATTGGTAACGTCAATGACTGATAGGTCAACGAATTAAGAAGCCCCGGTGCCTTTGGATCTGTTGAAACCATGTGTTCCTTGCCATCAAGATCAAACAGAGATGTGCGTGCTGCCCACTGAGCTTGAATTGCAGAATTAGGAGAAAGAACAAGAGTAGGCATCCGAATCATGTCAGACCAGACATAGAGACCGAGAATCGTCTTACCCGAACCCGGTGGGGCGACGATGTGTAGACGACGATTTCCGGATTCAAGTTCACGACGAATGATGGAAGACGCTGCACTCTGAGATGGGCGCAACTTGCCCGCGAACCGGATGCCCCCGAAACCACTCACAGCCGTATCAAAGGGTGCTTGGATAAACCACTGTCGCCATATTTACTCTGGAGGGAAACGCCCGCCAGTCTGAACATGATTTTCAGGGACGATGACATCGAAATCAACGACTACACCATCGATTTTCGCCCCTAAACTTACCACACTTCCAGAACCAATCATACAATCTTTAATCCACGAACCATCTTCGATTTTACAACCATTCAAAATTGCAGAATTAATGACCTCAGCATTCTCTGAGATTACAACATCATGAGAAATCGATGAACCTATGACTCGGTCATGTATGTCAGAAAGAGTCCAATTATCTCGCTCGATTTCCCCATTTCGATGACGCCCATGGCGAATAGAGGTCTGTACTGCTTCGATATATGATGGAGGAGTTCCGGCATCGACGAACCAGCCTTCAAATGGAAATCCACCTAGACGCCCACTTTCAGCAACATGGGGATAGAGATCCCTCTCAATACTGAATCGGCCGAGGGGCATCTCGTCGAATAATTCAGGTTCGATTAGATAGGTTCCCGCGTTGATGAGATTCGAATAGGCCTCATCCCTCGGAGGTTTCTCCTGAAACCTCTGGATCTTTCTCGAAACTGAATCAAAATCAGCAACACCAAACCTCGATGGATCCTCAACCTCCCATAGTGATATCGTGGCACTGTTCCCATCTTCTCGATGCTGAACTAGCATTTTTTCAACTTGAAGACTGGTCAGTAAATCACCATTGATGACACACACTGTACCTCCGGAAAGATAGGGGCGGCAGTTGGCAATCGCCCCACCTGTCCCCAACGGTTCGGTCTCCTCGACAATTACGACATCGTAGGGCAACGACATTTCTTCAAAATGAATACGCATCTTTTCGATGCCGTAACCGGCTGCGATAAGAACACGAGTGACGACGGATTCAGGAAGTACATCCACAACGTGCTCGATCATGGCACGGTCAAGAATAGGCACAAGGGGTTTCGGCATATGCGAGGTCCATGGACGAAGGCGGGTACCAAAACCACCGGCTAGAACGATGACATCCATGAACAGCCCAAGTATTACTGATTCATGTGTATTCTCCTATATTTCGGACCATATATTCCATCGGTCAGGGTTAAAGACGGACTCCACCGACCCTTGGCTGAGCACCATGAACATCCACGAGTATCAGGGCAAGCAACTGTTCAGAGATGCCGGGGTGCCAGTCCTCGATGGAGTACATTGCACGACGGTCGAAGAAGCGCTCGCTGCCTACGATAATCTGGGATCAAAAGTCGTCGCCGTGAAGAGTCAGATTCACGCAGGAGGGCGCGGAAAAGGGAATCTATACTGCCCTGAAACAGGCGAACTCCAGATGGAAGGGGGAGTAAAGATTGCTTTTTCTCGTGAAGAGGTTGAAACCTACGCAACTAACATCCTTGGACATATACTCATCACTAAACAGACAGGAGAGGAAGGAAAGCTTGTTCACAACCTGTACGTCGAATCTGGATGTGACATCGCCCACGAATACTACCTTGCTATGCTCGTGGACCGGGAAGCAAAGTCCATCCTGATTATGGCATCCACCGAAGGCGGGATGGACATCGAAGAAGTTGCTGAATCAAACCCTGAGGCAATCCACAAGATTTGGATTGACCCGAATTCAGGTCTACTACCATTCCAATCGAGAAACCTTGGTACCGCATTAGGACTTGAAGGAGGTGCCCTGAAGTCATTCACGAAGATGCTCTCGAAACTCCATTCTGTATTCATTGCAAATGACTGCGCAATGGTGGAAATCAATCCACTTGTGAAGACGGGTGATGATGGAATCATCGCTCTGGATGCAAAAGTCGGCTTCGATTCCAATGCAGAATTTCGTCACAAGGATTGGGATGACATGCGTGATATGGGCGAAGAGGATGAGGCGGAAATCCGCGCAAGCGAGGCCGGCCTCTCTTATGTCAAACTCGATGGCAACATCGGTTGCTTGGTGAATGGTGCAGGCCTTGCAATGGCGACCATGGACGTTATCAAACTCAAAGGTGGAGACCCAGCAAACTTCCTTGACGTCGGCGGAGGCGCTAATGAAGAACAAGTAACAACTGCATTCAGTATCATTCTCGAGGATCCGAATGTGAAAGGTATTCTCGTCAATATCTTTGGAGGAATAATGCGTTGTGATATCATTGCTCGAGGAGTAATCGCAGCGGTCGAGAATCTAGGACTTGAAGTGCCACTCGTAGTCCGTCTCGCTGGCACAAATGTCGACGAAGGTAAGGCAATACTTGCTGAGAGTACACTTAACATCCATCCTGCGGACGACCTCGCTTCCGGAGCGCAACGAATCGTTGAACTGATCGGAGGTGACCAATAATGTCAGTATGGATTAATGAAGATGCTAAGGTGATAGTGCAAGGAATCACAGGACGTCAAGGACATTTTCACGCTACCAAAATGGCGGAATATGGCACTGATTTAGTTGGAGGATGTACTCCTGGAAAGGGAGGGCAAACCGTAGATCTCGGTGTACGAGAAGTACCTGTATGGGATTCCGTTGAAGACGCAATCAAAACTACTGATGCTGATGCAAGTGTTGTCTATGTACCCCCTCCTTTTGCCGCAGGCGCGATTATGGAGGCTGCTGAAGCCTTCGACCGAATCAAAGGTGAAGGTGTCATCATATGCATCACTGAAGGAATACCAACATTGGACATGGTCAAAGCCGTCGCATATGTTGATGACCGCCCAGGAATCCGTCTGATTGGACCTAATTGCCCTGGAATCATCACCCCCGGAGATATAGGAGGCGCGAAAATTGGCATCATGCCAGGTCATATCCATGCGAAGGGCCGGATTGGTATCGTATCCAAATCAGGTACGTTGACCTACGAAGCGGTCGCCCAGACAATGAGCATTAACGAAGGACAATCTACCTGCATTGGAATCGGAGGTGACCCCGTAAATGGGACTGGATTCATTGATTGTCTCGCCGCCTTCCAAGCTGATCCACAGACCGAAGCCATCGTTATGATTGGAGAGATTGGAGGCTCGGCTGAAGAAGAAGCAGCCGCTTGGGCAAAGGAGAACGTTACCAAGCCAATCATTGGATTCGTCGCGGGCGCTACCGCGCCACCCGGGAAGCGTATGGGACATGCAGGAGCAATAATCAGCGGCGGAAAAGGTACTGCTGCAGAGAAGTTCGCCGCTTTTGAAAGAGCGGGCATCTATGTAGCTCGAGACCCATCAGAGATTGGAGCTGTGCTGAAAACTGCTCTAGAAGAAGCAGGTCTTCTCTGAATTTATCTAACCTCAAGAGAGGATATCAGCATTCACCTTGGTGGACCCTTACGCTTTGGACCAGATGGACCTTTCTTTTTTCCACCGGGAGGGCCCCCTCGCTTCGGACCAGAAGGCCCCTTTGGGCCACTAGTAGGTCCACCCCCGGATGGCCCCTTCGGACCACTTGGAGGTCCACCTCTGGATGGCCCCTTAGGGCCAGACGGAGCCTTCCCACCAGGCGGACCGCCTCGGGAAGGCCCCTTAGGGCCAGATGGGCCCCTTCCCCCGCTTGGAGGACCGCCTCGTGAAGGTCCTTTCGGACCACTTGGTGGACCCCCTCGAGATGGACCCTTTGGGCCACTAGGGGAGCCTCCGCGAGATGGGCCACGTGGACCTCCGCCGGCGGGTCCGGGTCCGCCTCTTGATGGGCCACGTGGGCCACTAGGTGGAGCGCTACGTGCAGGAATCGGCTCTGGATCATCAATCATCCTCAAATTCTGCACCACAGGTAGGACAGGAAGGGTCGCTGTCTCGGACAAGACCACCACATGCACCGCATTCGAATAATTCCTCATCAGAGGAAGGAGCTGCTGCCGACTCGGGTTCGAAACCCCAAGTGAATTCCACGGATCCATCCTTGCTACGGAAGAGAGTGACATCGAGAACCACATCATATCCCTTCAAACGAATCTCAGTATCGATCGCATGCTCGAATGCAGAATGGAGTTCAGGCGGATTATCAAGAACTCGTCCATCATCGATGTAGGTGACATTGGCCCGGACTGAGTTGCCATCTACCTTCACCTGAGGGGACTCAGTCCCGACACCTCGTTTCCGGCCAACACGCCGGACGGCTACCTCTATCATTCGGCGAACCAGTTGCTCGTTCGGAAGTCCGCTTGAGGGGGAAGGGGAACGTGGCCGAGGGGCCTCGATGGGCTCAGTCTCATCGAGCGAACGCGTTCCACGATCAATGGAGGGAGAATTCTGAACTGCACCTACAGCATTCAGGAAATCACTAGCACTCTGCTGATTCATGGAAAGCCAAGCAGACCGCGCATTCGCCTTCTTCTCACGATCCGCTTCCACCATCGCATCCACGACCATGTCCGATGGGGACCGAACTTCTTGTGCAGACGGTGTGGGTTGAGGTGCAGGAGCACCACCCTCAATCTCTGCAGCTAAGGACGAGAGGAAACTCGTTGAGATAACTTCGGGGTCAGCCCCCATATCTACAGGATTTTGAAGTTCAGCATTGGGATCCATAGCGGGTGCAATCTCTCCTCCAACGAAATGCCCCCTCTGTTCGGGTTGTTGCACTGGATCGACCGGAGGAAGATTGGCCGGAGGCAGGGCAGAATTAGGGGCAGGGATGTTGGCAGCATTAAGGCCAGTTCCAGAGGTGGCACCCGGAGTCTGGCGCGCTCCACATTCTGGACAAAACAGGGAATCGCTGGGAATCTCCTCCGCACACGAACCGCACTGCATAGTAACCGCTGACCCCATGGAATCGGCACCTATTCATTAAGCCGTTCCTGAGTAGATACATTGAGCAATACAGTCTGTGAAATTCTTTCACCCCACAGGGTCAAGAACACATGGCCCCAGTATTCAGGTAGAGGTGCCCGGATGCTCATTGGACTGGAAGCGGATCGGCTGCTTGAGAATACCTCCCGTTCCTTCTTCCTAACTCTGAAAGTTCTGCCTCGTTCAATCCGGAAACAGGTCGGATTACTCTATCTTCTCGCAAGGGTTGCCGATACTATCGCCGATTCCAAAACAGGACAGGTTGAAGTTCTCCTAGAGGCCCTAGATGCATGGGGCAAAAGCACAAGCCAAGATGATGTGGCCATGATAGATCTGTCTAAACTGGCTGACATGCAGTCTGACCCAGCCGAGAAGACACTATTGAGGAATGTCGAAATCCCTCTTGCGGCATTAACCACAATATCTGACAACGACCGAATCCACGTTCGCCGATGCCTTGAGATTATCATCGGGGGGCAAACACTCGACTTGAAAAGATTCGGGCCATCGCACGATTCGCAAGGTATCTCATCGCTAAATAACGACGAGGAACTAGATGACTATGCTTACCGAGTCGCAGGCTGCGTCGGAGAATTCTGGACTTCAATGACACTGGCACACCTAGTATCTGCGGATGGACCTACAAGCGAGCAGATGTTTGAACTAGGAATTCGATTCGGCAAGGCTCTACAGATGATCAACATACTCCGAGATATACCTGAAGACCTCCGATTTGGTCGATGTTACATCCCAAAGACGCGTCTTCAGGCAGCGAGTATGGAGCCAGATAATCTGACCGATACGGTCCACTACGAGAAATTCATGCCTATTCACCACGACCTTCTCGACATCACGCAAGGACACCTAGATGCAGCTACTCGATATATCCTCATGCTACCCTCAAATCAACGACGGTTACGCATTGCATGCATGCTACCCGTCATTATCGGTCAACGAACTGTCGATATGCTACGGACAAACAACGTACTCGATAGTAAGGCACGAATCAAGGTTCCAAGAAAGGAAGTAAAGCGAATTATGAGACGGTGCATCATCGCAACACTCCTACCGGGTGGGGCTCAGCGGCTGCTCATGAGAGGCCGATAAAAGAACGAAATGTTCTGAAATGGTATCTTCGATGCCCGTATCCCTTCACTTGATATAGGGCCGGGAGTTCGTTATACCTGATACCATGTCGGAGACGCGTACAAAGGAATCGACCGTAAAGGTCGAAGCCATTCGCTCTACCGAAAACCGGGAGCAGAAAATAGCAAGTTTTCGAGCCGCGGTTGAACTCACCTCTGACGCAGTACGAGTTGTCAGCGTAACTGCTGTGGATGCACTGAAGGCATCGGCTAGATTCATGGGTGTGACCACCAAAGAGGAAAACTTGGCAAATCCTTTCGATAATATCGATGCTCCTGTTTGGTCCGAGAAGGATATTCCTCCCTTCATACTGAACACAGCATACGATTACTGTGAAGCTCTCACTATTCGTGAAGCAGCGAACTTCTATCACTCATTCAAGTATCTGCCTGATGAACAACGAAGAGCAATGTGCGCTTACTACGCGTTCTGTCGGAGAGCAGATGATATTGCAGACGGAGATTATCGAGATTTATTTCCTGGATCATCCGGACCGAAAGATGAGGAGGCTCTCGAATATATTAGCCGTATTGAGGAAATGATTCAACGCGTACCAGTTGTTGATCGCACAAGTTTCATTGACAAAATGTCGCAACTATTTTTCTTCCGCAAAAAACTCTCAACCGCTTACAACGACCTTGTATCGACTGATCCAATCTTCTTAGCCCTGAAGGATACAGTCCAGAAGTACCATATTCCCCGAATCCATCTTGACGATTTAATCGCGGGCATGGAAGATGACTTTTTCCAAGATCGGTACGATACCTTTGAAGACCTTTACCGATACTGCTACAGAGTTGCTTCAACCGTTGGGCTCGTCTGCATTGACATCTATGGATACGAGAATCCAAAAGCCCGCGAACATGCCGAAGCTTGGGGCGTATTTATGCAATTAGTCAACATCCTTCGCGATGTTCAAGAGGACGCAGATAGAGGCAGGATATACCTCCCAATCGAAGACCTAGCACGCCATGGAATCCAACCAGAAGATGTACTTGAAGGACGCCTCCAAGAACACCCTGGATGGGGGCCGTTTGTTGCAGAATTTATCGAGAGAATCGAGGTTTACCGTGATCGCGCCCTAGATTTGCTTCCAATGTTGAAGCCAAAGATGAGATTCAGTCCAGCCATCATGATGGGATTCTACCGTTCTATCTTGAAGAAAATCCGTCGAAATGATGGTGATGTATTCTCTCAACGGGTGAAATTGAACAAGGTCGAGAAATTGACACTTGCTCTATCGATATACATCCGACATCGTTTCTTGACGTTCTTCTGAACGATTCTAGGCAACCTTAGCAGGTAATTACCAATAGCGAAGACAGAGGAGAATAGAAAATGCGTGTAGCGGTCTTACTGGAGGACCGGTGCGCCCCCAACATGCCAGCTTTCGCATATCTTCAGAAGTATGCTGGGATGTGCGGGAGCGAATGTATACAGGTAATCGACAACAAATGCAAGATCTTGGAAACTGCTTGCCCTGTTTGTTTGAATAGAGCAAAACATTGTCCAGGAGATGCTGTGATTCTAATCAATTTACCACAAGAACTTGACAGTGATATGACTCATTGCTTCGGAGAAAACGGATTCAGAGTATTTCGCCTACCTACACCGCGAGAAGAAGCAGTCATCGGGATTCTGGGCCAAAACGGGATGGGTAAATCCACTGCTGTACAGATACTCTCCGGATCTCTACGCCCTAATCTTGGCGATTGGGGTGGAGAAAAAGAATGGGATGAGATCATTGAGAATTACCCCAAAGGGGAACTCAGAGATTACCTAGAGCAAGTGGCATCTTCCGGAGTGAGCGTTGCAGTAAAACCACAATACGTAGACAAATTACCAAAAATATTCGATGGTTTAGTCAGTGAACTTCTAGCAAGAGTGGATGATCGAAATGAAATGGAAAAATGGACCGAAGAAATGGGTATTATCCACTTGATGGATCGAAAACTAGGAGCATTGTCAGGGGGAGAACTCCAAAGAGTTGCGATATGTGCTACACTTCTGAAGGACGCAGATGTTTATTTCTTTGATGAAGCAACATCGTATCTCGACATTCATGAAAGATTGAGGGTAACTAAAATCATACAAGCATTAGCCGAGATGGGGAAGAGAGTACTCGTTGTTGAACATGATTTGGCGATTCTTGACGTTCTTTGTGACCAAGTACACATCGTCTATGGGGAGAGAGCAGGCTACGGGATATATACTCCAGCAAGAACTACTCGAGTTGCTATCAATGCGTATCTCAATGGCCATCTAGTTGAACAGAACATGCGAATCCGAGATAAACCGATTAAATTCCATACTGGTCGAATAAGATCGGAAGAAATTGGTGAACCAATACTACAATGGGGAGGGCTACAGAAATCATTGGGTGAATTCGCACTTAATTCAGATAAGGGCACCGTTCATTCTGCAGAAGTAGTAGGCATAGTAGGGCCGAATGCTACTGGAAAGACTACATTGGTTCGTATTCTTGCAGGGGAATTAGAAGCTGACGATGGATGGACCACTATGGATGCTAAGGTGTCCTACAAACCACAACATGTCAAAGCAACCTTCGATGGTACAGTAAGAGAATGGTTGGATACCGAGTTAGGTAGAGCATGGCACTCTGGTGAATTTCAAACTAAAGTCCTCAGGCCACTAAATGTAGATCAATTGCTTGAATTACGGGCACGTAAACTGTCGGGAGGAGAACTCCAGGCAGTCTGGATTGTTCTTTGCCTCGGTAAAGATGCGGACATCTACCTTTTGGACGAACCATCGGCTCACCTAGATGCGAATGCTAGAATGGAGGCTGCGAAAGCAATCAGAAGGACGATGGTTTCCAAAGAAAAAGCCGCCATGGTGATTGACCACGATATCTACTTCATCGACATCGTAAGTGATTCCCTGCTTGTGTTCGAGGGCGAAGGTGGTGTCGAAGGAAAAGCCGTCGGCCCCCTACATCTTCGACAAGGAATGAATCGATTCCTGAAAAATGTTGGAATCACATTCCGCCGTGATCAAGACACAAAAAGGCCGAGAATCAACAAGCCTGACAGCCGTAAAGACAGGGAACAGAAGGCGTCAGGGGAATATTTCTACACCAAGTAAATCGGAGAATATGTATGCCCGTAAATCGACCCCCATTCGGTGGTGCTGGACGGAGACGTAGGAATCGACTGAGTGGAAGCTCCCTTGTTTCATGGGAACGGTGTCCTAGAGGTTGGATGGTAAATCGTCGACTCGGCCTCAGAGGCCCTGTTCGGCCTTCGATGCTTCTGGGGATTCTTCTTGAAGATGCTGTGGTCGGCCTGCTAATGGAATCACCCCCAAGGGACGGAAGTGCACCATATGGGCGATCGAAATGGTTGGAGTATCTGGGTGTAGCAGAGGCTGATATCGTAGATACGACACCTGTGGAATCCATTGAAGGAATCCATGACTGGCTTCATTCTCTCGTGCCTGAAATGGCAGATTACGTCTACCAGACACTTTTGCAGCAATGGGCAGAGACGCCATGGAAAACGGATGAAGCCGACATCGATACGATTCAGGTTGCGACGATTCGTAAACAGATCCGCGCGGGCCTGAAGATGCAGATTGCAACTGCGAATTCCTGCCTCGAAGAAGGAGGTGGGCCTCATCTTGAAGCACATCGCACCACCGGAGACCCCCATAGCCCCCCTGCACCTCGATGGGACTCAAGTAGAGGAGAGAAAGTTCCTGGCTTCCAGGACTCAGGAGAGTTAGTGGATTGGTGGGAGGCTTGGGAGGTATCTAGACCCTGGATGAAAGACCCTCGAATCAATGAACCACAGCGTATCCATCACCCCGGCGGTTGGGCATCAGGCGAAATGGATGTCGTGCACCGTTGGAGGTCAAAGGCAACCATTGTCGATATAAAATCCGGACTTCATGGTGGACGACCTCAGCCGAATTTGGAAACTCAATTGAGATTTTATCGCTGGCTTTGGCACCAAACCCGTGAAGATGATTCACAAGGTGTAGATTGTCTAGAAGGATGGTTTCTACTCGACGGACAGGTCCACAGAATCGATGCTCGTTCAGATGAAGAAATGAACGCAGAGACGACTCGCTTGGAAGCCATCAGAAATGGGATGGGTAGTGTTCCTGAGCAGGACTGGGCATGGATCAAAGAGGGTGGAACGCCAACTGGCCACCCCCTCCATTGTCCGCATTGTGATGGCATGGAAGTATGCGGCTATTCAGCCAAACCTGATGATCGTGCACTCCGAGTGTTCCTTCCAGAACTACATACTCTGAATCCAGATGCACTCCCTCAAGGATCAACCATGATTGGAAAACTTCCGAGTCGAATATGTGTGAAAGGTACTATCGATGGAGGATGGACCGAGAATGAAAATCCATACGGAGAGAAAGTCCGGGTCGCGAATCTTCGAGTTGGGACCACGTATGTTGTAGTTGAGGAGACTGAGTCAGGCGTAGTGGATTCAGGAGAATGGAAGGGAGAAGTAGCCATTGTTGATGCAAACCCAGGCCATCATCGAGACCGGGCGCGCCTCTTTCTCGATGGACGCAGTCGACTCATTGACCCGGAATCTAATGAACCTTGGATTCGATTAGGTCTTATTCCATCCCGAGCGACAGTCTCCGGTGAGGTCGTCTCTATTGGTTCAATGAGTGGAACTTCGCAAAGTGGGAGACCTTGGTCAATTAGAACATTGCATCTGTGGGATGGTAGCGGAGTGGTTGAAATCGCTGCCTTTGGTTCAAACCGATCCCGTACCTTCGATTCGATTGTAGTAGGCGATGCCGTGACTATTCGGCATGGTGAGTTGGGATGGAGGGAAGGTGCACCCCAGATCAAGATTGGACGTGCCACTAGTATCGAATCAATCGAGCGTTGAGCGTCGTATTCAATACCCCTCGTGTCGAATGACCACCCATGCCGGTCACCATGATTGATCCAGCTGACATCAAGGTCGCTGGATGGAACCGATTGTCGGCATCTAAGGTAGGCACTTGGAGGAGTTGCCCGCGCCAATACTGGATGAGTTACGTGTTGAAACTAAAGGAGCCCGCTCCTGTCGCAGTAGTCCGGGGAATTGCTGTCGAGAATTGCATCTCAAGAGTGCTTAGAGAGAGTCCAGCACTAATCGGGGATGATATGCCAGACCGCATCCTAGTTTCACCCCTAGATGAGAATGGGGGCCTAGCGATGAAAAGTAACGATGGATGGCCAGGACCAACCTTGAATGGGATTTTACCTGAAAATCGACCCCATACCCTCGAACGATTGCGAGAATGGGCGTTTGCTCGTGTGGACGCGCACTTCCAGCGTTGTACGGAAGAGGCTTTGTTACGTTGGGAAATGAGGCCTAATCGAGTTGGTGAACGAACAGATCTCGATCCAGAAATTGTCAAGAATATGTCGAAAGCAGGAATCGAATTACACCTTGAAGAGGTTATTCGATGCAAAGAAAAATTCAGTGATGAGCAAGTAGCATTGTGGCGCACTGGAAGTACACGGCCCGAATGGCCATCACCCGACGGATTTCCCTGGAAATGTGGGAATTTTAAACCTATAGAAGCAGACACTGGAGAGATTAAATGGTCAGAAGCATGGGCCATATCTCGTCCTTGGTTTGTTGATCCAGATGCACCAGATTTCTCCATGAATAGTATTCATCCAGAACAATGGTTCCAGGGGGAATACGATCTCATCTACCGCTGGGATGGCAAAACAAGAATCATTGATTTGAAGGCATCCTTGGGCAACACGGATCGATCCAGACTCTACCCTCAACAACTACAGATGTATGCCTGGCTATGGTGGGAAACTCATGAACGACTGGAAACTATCGATGGACTCGAAATATGGTATCTTGGAGATGGAGGCCACCGGAAAATGGTAGAATCCCCAGTAGAAAAGGACCTCTTTGTAATGGCTGAAGAGATGGCAGATCTACATACTACCCTATCCGATATCCAATCTGACGAAGATGCACCCTGTGACCCATCCCCTGTTATTCGATTTGGACCCGGAGGAAAGGAAATTGAAACCGAATCAGAATCAAATGCTCGATGTCGAACGTGTACCTACATGGCACTATGCCCAAATGGGGGCCATGATGCTCAATTACCAACTGACACTACTACGGAAGCCTTCTCTCGAACCGTACCAGTGACACCGATTAGTTACATCGAACCACGTGTAACAGTGGAGGGGGAAATCTTCAGTATGATTCAACCTCCTAAATTGGAAGAAGGAGGAGTCACCTTCTCCTTCTCTTTACGCCAAGGGCATGATCAAGCCGAGGTGAAAAACGCCTTCCGTACCGCTCCAAAGAATGTAACACGAGGACTTCAGAAAGATGCTCGTGTTCGCATCAGAGGAGGGATACCGGGGTTATGGCGAGGTAGAGTTCAGCTTGAAGTAGACAATTCTGCTAGCATCGAACTCTCTGATGGTCCACAAGAGGGAGACATTGAGTTAATCGACATACACCCCCGAGTCAACGCAATTGGAAAGGTATGGGCGATTGAGTTGAGACCGGGTATACAACCAGATGGGTCCAATCAGACGACTTGGAGAATCAAGATGGCTGATTCAAGTGGAGTCCTGACTGTGATTGGATTCAAGATGAATGTGCCAGATCGAGCTCGAGGAATACAACGAGGAGATATAATTGCAATAATCAACGGGCAACCAGGAGAGTTCGGCGGACAGAAACAAATCAAGTGTATCCGTGACACAAGCCTAATTCTCATTTCATCTTCTGAGGAATGTACAGATTGGCATCTATAGAAAAGAATACTTAGAGGAAATAAGGCGCCGAGAGAGGGATTTGAACCCCCGCGTCCATGGGACAGTGGATTTCGAATCCACCGCAATACCGGGCTATGCGATCTCGGCTGTGTGCCGGCGTATTGCCGCTCGGTGATAAGCACTCCCTGACTTAATTGACAATCGCAAAGCATGAATCCCAGAATGGGTTCGGAGAAACATGCGAATCTCACTTAATGTAGAGGGGAAGGTGCATGAGGTCGATGTAGAACCTGGAACCACGGTGCAACAGATTCTCGACTCAGTTGGTATCCTACCCAGCACCGTTCTCGTGACATATGACGGTCGAATTGTTCCGAATTCTACGAAAATCAACGAACCTGTAGAACTTGAGACAATTATAGTATCTTCAGGTGGCTAATCAGACGTAGAATTCCGGTGAAGGTTCGGATGTTTCAAGCAAACGATCAAGCTCACTGGTGTCCATAGCAATCTCCTTTCTAATCCGCTCAGCGGTCTTCTCAGTGGTATCTACACTAATGGCTAGAGGAATTCCAAGTCGTTCCTCAATCCAGTTTGCAATGCGCTGCCCAGTGATTACATCAACAGTTGAACCAAGGGTCTCAGCCACAATGCAAGCCGATGCGAGCGAATGCATCGGCGCCATACTTGCTAGAAGACCCGCCATCCCAATCATACCTGCTTCGGGTGCGTCATTCGATGCTTCAATACCACGTGCTGAAAACGCATCCCTGGTATCATTGTCTGAACAAACGAGGTGAACGGAATCATCCTCAACATCTGCTGCTAGTCCAGCTAGAATGAACATAATCTCTGACTTGGCTTCCGCGAACATCTCTAGCAACTTGGTAGAAAGTTCAAACTGACCTGCAGGTGTCAACGGCTGAGCATCTCCAGTAACAATTAGCAACGGAAGGCCTACTGGAAGTTGAACAAGATGGATCTCGATGCGAGGTGGGCGCAGTAATCCATCGACTAAGGTTGCATGTGGTGGTAAATCAGGATGCATAATCCAAGCGATGAGATCACTTTGGTGCTCTTCAATGATGGCATCAGCTAGAACTTTGCCAACATTGCCAACTCCAGGAAGAGAAAGAAGAATCACCATCTCTTGGGGTATTTCCTCAGAATTACCACACCAATGCGTGATGGAACGGTTCATTCCTCTTCACCTCGAGGATCAAGAGTAGGGAGAGTATCGGACCATTCACCCTTACCAACCTCTTTCCTCTCTCTACGACGTTCACCCTGCTTGTCCTCAGGAGAGAACTTGATTGGCGCCGCAGCAAGCATAGGGCCTCCGCATTCATTGCATTCCTTTCCCAAGCCGTATTGACCACAAGATTGGCACTTCTGGAGTCGACTTCGAGCCATTGCTGAATCACCTATACCCCCCAGTGCTAGCGACCGGGTTCAAGAAGCATCCGGAAAGAGAGACCAAACAAGGCTTACTCTCGATGAAGTTCAAAGTGGCCGCCGGCCGCCTTAATGTGAGATGATACTGCATCCTTGGCCCCTTCGTAAGCCTTCTCAGCTGACTTGTAATCTGGAGCCACTACCTCGACCCTATACTCTGGAGCCCCATCATAGTAGCAATCGACCTGTACCTCCTCAATACCCTCTGCAACACCTTCAGCAGCGGTTAAGGCGCTTTGAATGGCCTCAACACCCTTGTCAGACCATACCTCGATGTGGAACCGGCCACGAATGATTACGCTTGCAGGAACTATGTTCTCGAGGGCAATCTCAACGAGCATTTGCACCCAATCTCCTTCGAAACCAAACTCTGCAAGAGATTCAGGGGCCGCCGCAGCCGCCTCAAAAGCACCATAGAGGCCGCCAAATGTATCTGACAACTGGAGACCCATGGATTCGTACTCACTATCTGACCACCCTACACGCTCGGAGATAATTCGTAGCAACTGGCTAGCTCGCTGCTCGTTCTTCCAATCTTGAAGGGTCTCACGTCTACGCTCATCGGAGACGGACTTGATTGAGACATCGACACTACGCCGATCTTTTTTGACCCTAGTGACGCGAGCAACGGTTCTCTGTCCCTCTCGAAGATGATCTCGAACACGAGCAACCCAGCCCGAACTGACCTCACCAATGAAGACGAAGGCCCTGATATCGTCAGAGTATCCCTGAAGGGAGAGATATGCTCCGTTCTTCTCAATCCCTTGAACAGTGACTACTACGAACTCGCCTTCTTCAGGATACTCAATTTCGGAAGACAACTTGGACGCCCCCGATCACTCGAGGGCTTCTTGAATCTCACAGCCGACAAGCTTGGCCTTACCGCCAGCGGGCTGTGCAAGGACAGCGCCGCAGACGCCACAGTCGATAGCTGTGGATGCCCGCTCAAAAATGACTGTCTCGTTACCACAGTCCTTACAGGTAACTCGAAGGAAACGGCCGACCATGTTTGACACCCTCACTTATCCACTAATTCGAACTTCTTAGCCCGCTGACCTGCTGGAGAGTGAGCCTTTCCAGTCTCAGTGCAGCGGAAGATGAGATTAATTCGCTTTGTAGGCTTCTCGCGACCTTCTGGCTTAGGACGTGGGAAACCGCGGTAACCAGCGGTAACACGCCGGAAACGACGTTGCCCCCACTTTAGCTCAGAGGCTCGGCGCTTCTTGACGCGCTCGACGGTGTGCTCGGTATGACGACCAGCGGAAGGACTGTACCGCTTGACCTTCCGGGGCATCTTCACCATGCGTTTCACCTCTGTAGCGTCTCGGCGACCATCGGCCCCTATTTGAGCGTGTCGCGAAGTGTTGCAATGCTCTTGCATACACTCTACACCCTCTGAAGGCATCAACGTTCATTGCTTTGTTCCATTGTATCCAACATGATGGATGCGCCCTCAGTGGTTTTCTGGATGCTCCTCTTCGTTGGACTCCCCGGCACTCTCACACTCTGGACTCATCGCTCAGAGAGTGTGCAACGGCGCATATTCATCCCCATCTCCATCCTAGTCCTAATTGGATTAGGGTCGACTGCAACCAGTTCTACCGGAGNGCAAGTCGGGAGCATCGCAGAGATNGGANTGTACGTAGCCGGNATTGTTGGAATNNTGTGTATTGGACTCTANCTGATGGTGTTTGGAGGCGTAACCCCTGTTGGCCCAGTACCAAGAGGTTGGAGAACTACAGGCGGCTTACTCATGATCTCAGCAGTTATCCTCGGAGGCATCCTGACGATTGAACCTGAATGGAGTCCACTCACAGCGCCCAAGGGCTGGAGTTCGTACGCGGCATCTGGCATAGTTGGCCTCATCACTGCTTCTCTATTCGGGGCAGTAATCGTCTGGTTGTATGGAGACAAACGCTGGATGACACTAATTGGCCTAATCCTGACCACATCTCTCGGCCTCATCGGCGCAATACTCTTGATTGAATCAAATATTCTCAACAAGTCAGATGTTAGTGAGTCGCTGACCACTGCAATAGGAAGTGCATTTGGCCTCATTCTAGCAGCGATATTTGCGATTGGTCTGATGGTACAGATTGAATCCAAAGCGGCTGTACCAATAACCTCACACCCTCTGAATAAAGAGGAAGTCGAACGAATGGAAGAACTCATCCAAGCAAATGTNCGAGGTGAGCAAGAATGAGTATGAGGAGATTAGCNGGNGCTAGTATTGGTACTGCAACAGTCGTCATTATTGCCCTTATGATGATTGAAGGAGGGGAATCTCCGGCGATTGATGACCGGCTTCGCTCTATACTAATCCAAGCACTGTGGACAGCGATGATGGCCTGGATGATTATCGCAGGATCGATGCTTGGCCTCCTCGGAAGAGGGCGTGCTCCATGGTTGCAGATTGGAGGCCTACTTTTCCTTTCACTCTCGACTCTAGGCATCTTGGCAATTATCGGCGAGATACCTAACGAAGATATTCTCGCTACACTAACAATTCGCTGGGCAGGCCTAGCAACCGGGGTTTTCTTCGCCATAGGATATACTCTTTCCACACTCACCGTATCGATGGATAAAGAAGAAGACCCTCTCCTAATCTTAGGGCGAGAACAGTGATTAATTTCAGAACTTTCGATCGGGATTTTTTCGTCCACGAAACTTCGGAGTTCTTGCTTGCCCCTCCGAATCATTTCGAGTTAATACTCGAATGAACATGACTACGAAAATAAGGGAAATAATTGCTCCCGCAGGTGCTAAAATCATCAATGTAGATGGCGAACTGGATTTACTTGCATCATACGGATAGAAATCTGCCTTATCTCCTACGCCATCTGAATCAGAATCTTTCCATTCAGTAGGATCGATTGGAAACGCATCGCTATTGTCGCCGACACCATCTCCATCGCCATCCAAGGTCTCTGTTGAATCATCAGGGAAAACATCAGCTTTGTCGCCAACTCCATCACCATCACGATCTGAATTTTCATCAGGATCATTGGGGAAAGCATCCTCAGCGTCTACAACACCATCTCGATCTGAATCTACACCAATAACTTCGATGATATTGTTCATGGAAATTGTCGAACGCGTTCCGTCAATCATCATGAGATTGAGTTCGAGGCCATAAATGCCAAGTTGTGTATCTTCTGATAGAGATATACTAAGATTCCAGACATTACTCTCGCCCTTTTGCATTTGACCCCGCAAACCTGTCTCAATCCATATCGATGGAGGAGCCGCTCCCGAAGGATCTGAAAAGGGAGCTGATGACCAATCTAATTCATTCGGAGTATTCCGATCACTGGAATGACCTATTCCAAGTTGACCTTGCCGATTATAGCCCCAACAGAGTATTGTTCCATTTTGATTCAAAGCACACGTATGCCACTCATCGGCTTCAATATCTACGACATCTGTTGCACCAACCACATGCTGAGGTATTAGGAATTGTGCGCCATTAACAGCACCTACTCCCACTCGGCCCTTGTTATTATGACCCCAACAATACACTGAGCCATTGTCAATTACCGCACATGAATGATAGAGGCCAACTGTTACATCAACTGCAACAGAGCCATTTGGAAGATGCGCGATTAACGGAATGTTAGAATCGATAGTAGTATTGTCTCCAAGCATACCATGCTTGTTCCACCCCCAACAAGACACCTGTCCGTTATCGAGAATNACACATGAATGGTAATCCCCCACTGCTAATTGGACTGCTGCTCTACCGTTGGGCAATGGAACATTAGATGATGCAAAATGTGTAGTTGCTGAAGTGCCACCATCACCGTTCTGACCAACATGGTCTTGACCCCAACACATAACGCCCCCANCTGTGAGAAGAATACAGGTATTGTCCCTCCCCCCATCTACTGATTTTACAGTTCGTCCATCTGGAACAACTGCATGAACTGGCTCATACTGGGATGATGTCTCAGTTTCTCCATTTCCTAGAGTACCGTGTGAATCTGAACCCCAACACACCAGTGATGAATCATCAAGTACAGCACAAGTGTGGTCGCGTCCCATTCCAACGTTTTCAACTGTGCGATTTAGAGGAAGTTTGACTGGAGTGGTTGGAGACTTGTAGGTATTAGTCGTGCCATCCCCTGATTCTCCATTCGGGTTGTGACCCCAACAATACAGATGACCTTCAAAAGTCAGAGCACAAGTACGATGATAGTGAGCGAATATAGACTTGAATGGTGACCCATCAGGGGATGTAATATGATTCGTGGGGCGGACATATTTCGTCGAACTGCCTCCATCCCCTAACTGACCGTGTGGGTCGCTACCCCAACATATTGCTGAACCATTTTCTAGAATTCCACAACTATGTTGATTACCTACACTGAGAACTGTTGCTGTAACTGGATTTGATCCTCCATCAATGAGATACTCAAATCGAAGCGAAGATGCCCCGGGTTTTGCACTGAGATCAATATCGCAGTTGATTTCCTGGCCTGCGTTGACAATCCCGGACTCACAATCAATAGAATCAGATGCCACCTCGGCAGTGACCGGATTAGACATTGCTTGAAGGTAAACCAACAAGAACAATGCCGCGATTACAATAGCACTACGGCGGGGGCTCACAAACCAAACTGGAAGGTTAAGGCTTCAAACACTTCGGAAATGAGCATGTATTCCAGCCTAATTCACTTCGGCAAGCCTCATAAGAAGATGCAAAGTCGCGAGGTTGCTGAGGTGAGCGAATGAGTAAGGGCACTCCATCCATGGGTAAGCGTCAGAAGATTGTTCACTTCAGGTGCCGTCGCTGTGGCCGCCACTCCTATCACAAGCAGAAGCGCGCATGTTCCTCATGCGGATATGGCGTGACTGCTCGCCGACGCAAGTACCAATGGTCCAAGCGAAACCGCCTAATTGGCAGCAAGTGATTCCACATTCCGCCCACTCAATATCCATAAGGCGGCCGCACGACTAACAAGTTGAGGACCCATGTGCGGCATCATTGGAATCCTCTCGCCTTCTGGCCAACAAGTCAGACAGCAGATTTACGATGGACTACTAGTTCTACAGCATCGTGGGCAAGACGCTGCAGGAATAGTCACCTGCGACGGTGAACGATTCCACCAGAGAAAATCCAACGGTTTAGTCGGCGACGTATTTCGTCAGAGCCACATGGACCTTCTTGGCGGCCCGATGGGCATCGGCCATGTCCGCTACCCAACAGCTGGCAGTTCATCTTCCGCAGAGGCTCAACCATTCTACACGAATTCTCCATACGGCATGGCACTAGCGCACAATGGCAACCTAACAAATGCTCAGAATCTGTTGCACGATTTGATCCACCATGATCGACGACATGTGAACACAAATAGCGATTCAGAAGTTCTTCTCAATATTCTAGCGACTGAACTTGAGCGTGCCCATGCAACTCGAATTGAGGGCGAGATTTACCTAGACTGTGATGACCTCTTCGATGCCGTCGAACGGGTACATGCTCGAGTCGAAGGTTCGTACGCCGCTGTAACTGTTCTTTCAGGCTACGGCATTCTCGCCTTCCGCGACCCTCTAGGGATTCGCCCCCTCATCCATGGCGTTAGAGAGGAATCGAATGGTTCGACACATGTTTTCGCATCTGAGAGCGTTGCTCTCACAGCTCTCGGCTGCGACATTGTGGGCGATGTAGCACCTGGGGAAGCTGTCTTCATCGACGAAAGCGGCAGAATTCTTCGCCGAGTCTGCTATCCTGAACCTCGGCTCAATCCCTGTATTTTTGAGCACGTCTACTTCGCTCGCCCAGATTCTGTAATCGATGGGATCTCCGTCTATGAATCTCGGATTCAGATGGGTGTACGGCTTGCGAAGCGGATTCTATCTGAATACCCGAATCATGAGATTGATGCAGTTATGCCAATTCCCGATAGCGGTAGGATTTCTGCAATGGAAGTCGCACGAACACTAGGTGTCGAGTATAGAGAAGGATTCGTAAAAAATCGATATGTTGGAAGGACATTTATCATGCCTGGTCAAAAGATTAGGAAAGATAGTGTCAGGAAGAAACTCAATCCCATCCCTCACGAATTCGAAGGGAAAAGAGTGCTCCTTGTGGATGACAGTATCGTCCGAGGTAATACCTCTCGGAAAATCGTCCAACTCGCTCGCGATGTTGGCGCGAAAGAGGTATTCTTTGCAAGCGCTGCCCCCCCAGTACTCCATCCAAATGTGTATGGCATAGACATGCCAGCAAAGCAGGAATACATCGCACACGGGCGAACAATCCAGGAGATTACAGATGCGATTGGGGCTGATTGGCTGATCTACCAGACACTGGAGGATCTCGAAGCCGCTGTAACCGACGCAGGAGGCGGCAATATTAACCGATTCGATACCTCTTGTTTCACGGGACAATATGTGTGTGGGACCATCACTCCGGAATACCTTGCAGCGGTGGAAGCAACAAGAAATGATGGGGCGAAGAATGTGTCAAAATCTACCAACCAAACCCTTGAAATCCATAATCAGGAATGAGATCAAGGCACGGACATCGCTAAATCCCCTCACCTGTAATACGGACTATGCCCCACCGCATCAAGCCGATTCGGCGCATCCCCTGCGAATCAAGGGTACGCGCCTGCGACCTGAGTCCGGATGGATCAATACTCCATTGGACTGATGACGATTCAATGCTCATCCGCATACCTACAATGGATATTGATGCAAAGGCTTCAATGACTCGTCTCGAAGAAGAAGGAGACCATATTGTGGCACTATCAAATGGTATTTCCATAATCGGACTCGTTTCGAACGACGTTGTCTGCATCGATGCAGAAGGGAATGAGAACTGGCGCGTAAATGCAGCAGGTGGTGTAGACATCCTTGCCCACACGCCAGATAAGACCCGTTTTCTCGTGGTAGATGGGATGAGGCAAGCCACACTCTTTGATTCCCAAGGTGTGTCTCAAACGAAACAGTTGCGTGGCGAAACCTGTATCGCGACTCTGAGAGACGATGGTGGTGCATTCGCAATCGCCGATGATGGAGGAGTAATCCACCTCATCAATGCAAACGGTGAGGATATCGCAATGATGGGGCCTAGAACAGAGCAGGCAGATAGGATTACGCGGATGGCCTTCAGGCCTGATGGCGTCCTCGTCGTATCCTCAGAATGTATCGGTTTGACGGACGCTGAGACACCGCAAACCGTGATTCAATGCTTCTCTGAATCCGGCGACCTAATCCACACAACCGAAATCGATTCACCTGCTTCATCCCTATTCGGAACCTTGACTGGCGTACTCGCTGGTCTTGAAAATGGTGATGTGATCGAATATCAAGTTGGATCTGGTGAAGCAACGGTGTGGGCCCGACTAGGGTATGAAATCAAAGATGTCCGCGCTCATGATGACGACCTACTCATCGGAGCGTGGTTCCATCTCCGACGATTCATGGCACCTATGGAAGAGGCATGGGCTGTCGAACACCCGGGACTAATCGACCGGACAGTGTCTGATTCAGGAGGGAGATTGATTGCAATCTCTGGTGACAATCGTAACGACTACACTCGCATCGACCGTATCGATCTCTATGACCCTGATGCAGAACGTATCGAGATTGATGAGAGTGATATCGATGGCATGCTGGATGAGGACCCTGACTTGTTTGGAGGCGCTCTTAGTGGAACGGGATCGATGGATCTCGCTGACGCCCTTGAGAACACCTCAGTAGCATCGAGTGAGGATTTTGAGGATATTGAGAACATTCTCACCGATGAGGAAATGGAGGAATACTCGCATTCTACAACGACAGAGGGGCAATTAGATGACCTCTTATCCGATCTTGAAGATGAAGTCGATACAGAAAATGAAGATAAATCTGTGGAAACCGAAGCAAATGAACTACTAGAGAATATTATCGATGAAGATTCGTTCAGTGCACAACCGCCGATTGTCGATTCAGGTGAAGACCGTCAAATCGAAGCATCGGAAGACGGAACTGTAACTGCTACCTTAGATGGAAGGAGCTCTCAAAGTGTTGATGGGGACATCGTACGTTGGGAATGGAGAAATGACGAAGGGAAGCCAATTGGTGATGCACCTGCAATTAAGGTGCGATTGAAGCCGGGACGGCATTCGTTCACCCTAACAGTCGAGACGGACCGAGGAACTGCAGCATCCGACACGGTAACCATACACGTTCTAGGTGAGGACAGTGAAAAGGACGTCTTGGATCTTCTTGATGACGAATCATAGGGATGAAAGCGCGTCCTTGAGGGCTGGTAGAGCATCCTCCCAGTTGGCAACTATACCATAATCCGCCACACCAAAGATAGGTGCGTCAGCATCCTTGTTGATTGCAACAATATACTTCGAAGAGCGCATGCCAGCAAGATGCTGAATCGCGCCTGAAATGCCCACTGCGATGTAGAGAGTAGGTGTTACGACTTTTCCGGTCTGGCCAACTTGGATACTGTGAGAAAGACCCCATTCATCAACCACAGCGCGGGATGCGCCAACAGCAGCGCCAATCTGATCTGCAACCTCTTCAAGAGATGCCCAATTGTCGATACTACCCATACCACGGCCACCTGAGATTACAATATCTGCTTCAGCAACATCTAGTCGAGCGCTTGCCTTAGCAATCGCCTCCTGAACAGTGACGGCAACGTCGGCCGAGTGATTCACAGTGGATACAGATGCTGAACCTCCCGATCCAGCAGCAGTGAATGCATTAGGCCGGACCGTCACAACACAATCCCCGTCAACCTTCACCATCTCCATCGCCTTACCTGAATAAATCGGGCGCTCAACTGTCAAATTATCACTCAGTCCAGTAGCGTCCTGTAATACTGGAATGCCACGTGAGGCAGCTATCCTTGCAGCAACCTCACGACCATTAGGAGTAGCAGCAGCAAAAACGATACCAGAACCTGCAGCACTGTTCAGTGAGGCTGCCCAAGCACCACCATCGAAAGAAGTGAAACAATCGCCCTCAACAGAGATGACTGAACCTACACCTTCGATTGCTGCTGCAGCAGCACAGCCAAATCCACCAGGGCAAAGGACTGTCGGCGATGCACCAAGGCTGACCGCCGCGGTAACCATCTGGGCAGTTACTGGGTGAATCCCTTCTTCGTTTGTCTCAGCAATAATTGTTACTTCCATCTATTACACCTCCTCAGATTACCTTAGCCTCATTACGCAACTTCTGTACGACATCATCCACAGTCGAAGCACCTTCGAACATTTGCCCAGGAGCCTTCTCAGCAGGAGGACTATGGGATGCGATGTTCGCTGTAGATCCAGATGCATCGACACCAAGTGATGCTGCATCTTGAGAATCAATGGCCTTCTTCTTCGCCATCATGATGCCTTTCACATTAGGGCGCCGAAGTTCGGTCTCGGTCTTGTCGAATGTCAATACGCATGGAGCGGACAAAGTAACACGCTCAGCACCTCCTGAGGTAGATCTAAGAGCGGATAATCCCGGCCCTTCAGTTCCAACCTCGGTAACACCAGTAACACATGCCGCACCCATTAGTTCAGCAATACCTGGACCTGTGCTGCCAGCATTGGTATCTGCGGCCTGCTTCCCACAAAATACGATAGATGCACCCGTGCTCTGGACAGCAGCAGCAAGGAGTGCCTGTGTCTTAGTGGAATCCAATGATGTTAGGTCATCTACAGATACATGCACGAGAGAATCGGCGCCGACAGCAGCAGCATCTCGGAGGCCTTTCTCTGACCTACTAGGGCCACAGGTAATTGCTGTTACACTCGCACCAGAAGACTCCTTCATACCAAGAGCCGCTTCCAAAGCATACTCATCAAAGGGACTGATTGACCACTTGCTGACTCCGCCTTCATTCACTCGATCACCATTGACTGTGATTTTTGCTGTCGAGTCAGGAACGTACTTGATTAGAACTGCTATGTCCATATTTCCACCCTTTGTTGTCAAGCCCAATTGAATCGCCTCTATCAAGATTCGGCATGCACCACGATTCTCAAGATTAGGATTCTTCATCCTCTGGACTCCAACCTAACCCCTCAGGGCGAATATATTTAGCAACAATATCTCCGGCTTCAAATGAATCGATTTCATGATCGACAATAAGGTGTCGAACCAATAGATATCTAGGCATTTTTTGCCCACAAATAGGACAATCTCCAATCGGCATATGTCTTCGCCCAACAAACTCATTTCGTCCATCATTAGTCAACAAACGACGAAATGTTTTGAGCATTACAAAAGTAAAGACGAAGAAGAGAAAGCAACCACCGCAAGCGAATCCACCTATGACACTAGAAGTCCCTTCGTCACCAAGGAGGATAATGTCATGGCGTTGTTGTCTTTGTTCTTGGCCGCCAGAGGAATTCCAATCGATTGTCAAAATCGATGCCTGACCTGAGACAATTATGTGCAATAATGAATCAGCATCTGACTCTTCAACATCTAGTGTTAAGCGATATCCCCCGGAAAAATCAGTCATACTTTGCAAGCCGTCGTTTCTGTCGCAAACATCACTTCCAGAACATTGGATTTGAATCGGTTCGTAAGCTACAGCGGTATTGCGAGATGTCGTTACAGCACCATACACAGTATAGTTTTCAGCTGAGACCACAGGCACCAGTAACAAGACAAATCCGATTAAGACGAAATGGGACCGCATGAGTAAATGTAATACTTCAAGCACTTGAATAAGTGTTAATTGTCCTGAACGTAGATTGCCTTAGCATGAGGAAGGATCCAAAGAGACCCAAAGCTCCACCCGTTACCAAATCGAATATATGGTGTTGTTTAGTCGTAAGTGTAGAGAAGATGATGAGCAAAAGGAATGCCCCATACATAATACGAAGAATGTCCATGCGATCGGTATGAATCATCCATTGCCGGCCAGCCGCCCATATGATGACGCAGTGAGACACATGTAGTGACGGCCAAGATGACATTGGCTGATCCACGCTATATTTGGTCTCGATTACGGATGCCGTCAGCGAATCTGTATGAACTAATGACGCTATCATTTGGTCCCTAAGGTCCACCTCTGCAGGTGCTATGAAGAAAATCAGGATACTGATAATCTCTACCAAAAATAAGGTCTGAAGCGTTGTAATGAGCGATTTTACTCCGGCTTGAGTCTTGGGAACCAGAAGAAGTAAAACTGGATATGCAAACCAGAATAAACCAAGGTATATCCAAACAGATTCAGGAATAGCAGGAATATTTCGATCTAATGCAATTTGGGGATTCATCACAGAACGACCAATCCAAACCTGCATCCAATTCGTTAGACCATATAGTGGCAGCATAGTGACGATTGTAAGTATAGATATGCGAGTAAGTGACGTTCTGACATTCTGATCAACGGGGAGTATGCTATTCCAAATCGGCCAAGGCGAAAGTAGGCGACTCTCCCAAGCATGCATAGTAATCCGTTTACCAGTTAGGCACCTGAACCTTCGCAGTGATTAGGTAAGAAATAGAAAATATGGAAGAACGCGTATAACCTAGAGTCGGTACGCAAAGGTATGGTCGAACAAGATTCAATGGTGCCAGTCGCAGCCATTGTTTGCTTCTTGTTGGGGGTGACGACACTGATTCTCCTTAATCGATCTAAAGATCGAATGTGGATGGACCGCATGACCGGATTAATGTTAGGATGGTGTCTCGTTTTTTTCGGATTACGCTATGCTGCGGCTGCTTTAAGAGATACAAAGGTGGTGGGAGGAATTGTCAATTCAATACCTAATCTGGACATATTCCAGTACCTCTTTTACTCATTCACCATTGCAGCGATTGTAATCGGGGCAATGTTTCCATTTGTTTACCCGTATCCAATATTCCAGAAAGCGTCGTCAATCAAATTAGTAACTCCAATCACATTCGGCGTGAGCTTGGTCATCATTATCTCCATGATGTTAACCGAATATCACTACGTTTGGTTTTCACACATACTCTTCCTTCCAGGCTACTTCATCCTGCTTTTGGTTTACTTCCGTTTCATATCTGAAGAGATGCTCGATGATGATAAAACTGCTAGGAGAATGTCTCTGGCATCTGGAATTGTCCTAATCGCATTTTTCGGACAACAGATGACGTGGTGGTTAGCACAAATCATTTCAATCAACGATGAATTCGTGGGCCGATTTGCAATAGAATCAGGTGTAGGCGATTATTCATACGTCCCGAATTGGATTGGCTACACCATCATGAATTCCGTAGCTGCAATATCGATATTGGCATTGACAGCTGGAGAAACATGGAGAGCGACAAAGAAGGGGATTAATGGATTTACAGTTGTAATTTACATGATACTCGGAGTCGGATTGATCAGTGGTATCGCAGACTATGCGATACTCGGTATAGTTGACAGTTGCATGTATACCGTTTGTGAGGAATTTCCCAAAAGCTATGACATATGGTATAATTTCACCACAGATGCACTGGTACTATTATTCACACCACTCATGGTGATGTATCTCCTACTCCACTTTGATGTGATTGACTCAGCGGCGGAAAACAACCAATGGATGACGAGAATAATTGTCATACTGATGCTCCTAATTGTTTCATCAACAATGATTGAATTATTACAATCCATCTTACCAGTATCCGATATGATATCTTCTGCGATTCTTGCCATGGTTGTTGCAATCTTCATCGGTTGGGAGGAGAGAATCATGAAGGCACTGATTGCAGAAGGAGAGAGCATCTCAAAGAAGTTGCAAGCCCTCAATGAATTGAACGAACCAGAAATACAGGATAGCGATTTGCAACTATTCTCCAAATCTATGGCCGTTCTAACAGGGTTCATCTTTATCCTCTGCATATTGTATTCGTCAATCGTTTAGGTAGGTGTAAAAATGAGTTCTAATGAAGGAAATATGAAAAATGTCCTGTCTAATCTCACCTCCAACCGAGAAGGAAATCGATTTGCGTTAATTTCATTCATAGCAACTCTGATTCTAATCAGTTATACCGGATACGATACGGTTGTTCTCAGAACTGGGATTATCTCTGAATTCGCAGATGACAATGAGTACTTGATCACATTCACGACACAAAACGAAACCATGCAAGAGGTAGTGACATTGCAGGATGATGAGACGAGAAATCTCCAATTCGATTTATCTGAAATTATTATTCCAGAAGGATATTCAATTGGCTACATCGATGTGAGTGTAACATCAGAGGAAGAGTCTGGAATATCCGGCCAATGTGATTCTGTTGCAGGGGACATCATCATGAATGACTTGGCTGCTCAATGGAGTGATCCGGGGAATAATCTCTCAGGCCAAGACAGCAGTTGTATTCCAATTGAACTTGATTTGGCAATCTATCCAAACTTCAATGGTGAATCAATCACAGTATCAGCAATAAATGAATATCAGGCACTCCTGAATTGGAGTGAAGAGGGGTGGGGCGATGGTTCCTTGTCTATCGATCTTGACCTTGATGTCAATGCACCACTAGGTTTCGACCCGTTAAACACTGATAGTGACGAAGAAATCACCGTCGACGTATACATTTCGTTATTCGCGGTCTCAATCCAAGAGATTGAATGAATTCACTGGCATTCGAGAATAATGACAGTATCCTTCGGATGAACTTGAGCCTCGATTAGAACGCGAGCATACCACCTCGACCAACCAGAATTTTTCTTCTCTGAAATTCTCGAAAAATTTCCTTTGACGAACGAATTTTGGATTGTCCGACAAGGTGGAGCCGGACCTGTGACCTCAATCAAGGCCTCTCCAATATTCAGTTGAGAACCAGGTTGAAGGACATCCCAATCCAAACCAGAAATAGTTAGATTCTCGCCCACCGAACCTGCCTCAATTGGATGACCTTCTTTTCTCAGCTCGTTGATTATCTCACTCGAAAAAAGACATACAGCGCGATTTGGACCACCATGATGCTTCAGATCATTCTGACGATCTCCTTCCACACCACTCTTACGAAGGAAGGCATACTCAACTGGATTCTTGGGGACGCCACCTTCAGGGTTCACGTTAACGGATATGACCACTGCGGGTTTCACTTAATCCCCCCAATATGTCTCTCGAATTGCTTGGTTAGCGTCCATACAGGCTACGACATCTGCTGGTCGATCGGGCATATTCTGTATACCTGCTAGATGAGCATGAATTGGGGCGACATTCGACATATTCACCACACCCCAGCCAACCTGTGTACAAGGCGCAACAGGAGAGATAGGTAACGTCCCTGTAGTCGGATCCCATGTTGAGAAAGAAGGATACCATGCAGAGAGGTTCAATGCATCACGAAGATCAGAGTTAGAGACGCTTAGATTTGTACCATTTACAAGGAATCCTCCGCGTTCACCGGAAGCACCAGATCCCATATCTCCCACATCAGCCCTAAGCATCGTTAGGACAAGGCTGAGGATACCTGCTGTTCGAGGAGTCGCAAATGAGGTCCCAGAGGTTTCATGATAACCCGATGTATCATCATGGTTAGGCAACATCTGGGTCCAATCAGCAGCCATATCTGGGTAGGAACCGCTCATTGTCTCCTTCTGATCATCCTCCTCCTCGGCATATCCAGAGACCCCGATTGACCAAGGAGGCCCCGCGGTTGAATCCTGAACTGCAGGTGAAGGAGTGTTATCTGATGCGCCAGTATGGACCTTCTTGTTCTCAACGACTGCAACCCGTGTTGCATCCTCAATTCCTGGAACTGGGACCGACCCAATTGGACCAAAGGAGGTTGTGATAATGTCAACCAATGGTTGGTCAGCAGCTGCACGAACTGCAGCATCACTGAACCCCTCTACGAAGAAGATAATCGCATCTGGATTCGCATCGAGAACTGCCCCAGTAACTGCCGTTCCGTGACCATCTGCAGGGTCATCAAGAATTGGGATATCGGTATTGTCATCAGGTGTTGTACCGATAATCCGTGTACCGGGAAAGTAGACAATATCCGTAGATGTGATGGTATTCCAACAGGTATCCTGGTCCGCCTCATAACGCTCCTGCCAAGACCCTTCCATGGTGATATTGCACCACATCGTGACTCCAAGGCCATCAAGCAACCAATCAGGAAGTGTCTCATTGAGGATGAAGCGCTCATGATAGACATTAATGCCTGTATCAATCGGAGCAACTACGCTATATGATCCGAACTTATCTGGATCATCTTCAGTAACCTCATCAACTGGATCCTTACCGAAACATCCGGCGATTGAAGATCCCATGAGAAGTATGCTCAGCAGGAGCACCTGAAGCGAGCGCATATTCCGCGGAACCATCGGTTCGGTTTGAGGTTGGTGTCAGGTTGATGGATTTCGGGCAATTACTGAAAGAGTTCCGGGCCAGTCATCACTTGGTGCAGAACGAAAGCACCGCAGCACCTCAAATCCGGCAAATTCTACCAACTCTATCCACTCTTTTACAGAATAAGTCGTCATATGTACCCCGACCTTCTCGGGCCATGATAGGCTATCTTCGTTTTCCGCATAGTGATCTACACCAAAGGCGAATACACCTCCAGGTACGAGCCACACATCTTTGATGCGACGTAGAATCGATGGGATGTCATCAAGATAATACAAGACCTCCATCGAATGGACGAGATCCACAGGTTCAGGAGGATGCCAGACCATCAGGTCCGCACAAGTGTACATCCCATCTGGATCTGCCTCCAAGGCATTACCGATCATTGACGTAGCACCATCAACACCCATCGCAATGGTACAATCCTCCCGCTCTGCCAACATACGAACTACCCAGCCATTTCCGCAACCAGCGTCCACAACTGTGAATCCACGTTCAAGGGCACTCGGATTCATCTCTTCGAATGCAGCATTGAGGATCTCGATTACAGCAGGAGCGTGCCCCCGCTCCATACCTACATCTTTTCCAACATCTGCCCATTCACTGAATACATCGACCGCAGGTCGCATACAGACATCTCCTCAAAGCTTGCGAGTGAATGATTGAATCCCAGTAATGTGCCGGGCTAGAATGAGGTTGTGGATATCGTGTGTACCCTCGTAGGTCTTGACTGATTCAAGGTTGTTCATATGTCGCATAATCGGATATTCATCTGTAACACCATTGGCCCCGTGGATATCACGAGCGACTCGAGCAATCTCAAGAGCAATGTCGACATTGTTCATCTTCGCAAGACTAACCATCTCAGGGAACCAATCATCTTCATCGACACGACGGCCTAGATGATATGCTAGAAGTTGACCCTTCGTAATCTCGCGGAGCATAGTTGCAAGTTTCATCTGAATCAGTTGGTATGCAGCGATTGGATGGTCAAATTGGATTCGATCCATGGCATAATTCTTAGCTGCGTCGAAGCAAGCCTGAGCAGAACCTAGGGACCCCCAAGCGATACCGTATCGAGCACGATTAAGGCAGGAGAACGGCCCACCCAGACCTTTAGCACCGGGAAGATACCGATCCTCAGGGACGAATACATCCTGTAGCACTAATTCAGAGGTAACGGATGCACGGAGAGAATGTTTGCCCTTCTGCTCAGGCGCAGTGAACCCCTCGTCATCTTTCTCAACGATGAAACCACGAATGACACCGTCAAGTTTTGCCCAAACGATTGCAAGATCTGCAATCGTCCCATTAGTAATCCACATCTTTGCACCGTTCAGGATGTATCCTCCTTCGACTTTCTCCGCCTTTGTGACCATCCCACCGGGGTTAGAACCGTAGTCCGGCTCAGTAAGTCCGAAGCAACCAATAATCTCACCAGTCGCCATACCTGGCAGATACTTCTGCTTCTGCTCCTCGGTACCAAACTTGTGGATTGGATGCATCGATAGAGAGCCCTGTACGCTACAGAAAGAACGGAGACCAGAGTCACCTCGTTCAAGTTCACGGCAGACCACGCCGTATGCGGTATAGGACATACCTGCACAGCCGTAATCCTCGGGGATGACCATTCCAAGAACGCCCATCTCACCTAAATCTCTAATCCATTCATCTGGGAAATATCCACCATTGTATGCATCTTCGATATTCGGAATCACCTTCTCATCAACCCAATCACGGACCATGTCTCTGAGCATAATTTCTTCTTCGGTAAGCATCCGGTCAATATCGTAGAAATCCAACGCTTCGTATGGCATCTGAATCACTTCCTGAACCATTGCCGAGGTCCGACCCGCTTGAACCTTCCCGCAATAGGAGCACGATTTTAGAATCAAGATTTACGATTGCGACGACGATCTTCGCGACGCTCTTTCAAGGAAGGTTCGAGCCCTTTTCGACGACGTCGCCACCGATTGTACATAGATTGTAATGATGGACTATTCATGAAAATCAAACCGATTATGATTCCAGGCACACTGATTACGATGACCACTGTTAAGGCATAGCCAACTATGCTACTTACCAGAGGGTTGTCAATTTCATTATCTGGAACAAAACGGGCAACACGGCCTCGATCATTGAGTACCCAACCATCATCCTTACCAGTGCCCCAACTGCAAGTGACCTGTCGAGTTGCAATCTCATCCTCAGTAGAGGCTATGTCTGAATGATCTAACCAAGGGAAACTATCCTCCTTCGTCACATCATGTTCAATGAGACCAAAAGGCACCATCGCTACCATCAATCTGTCCGCGCTATGGGCACAAATGTGAGTGAACTCTCCCCCTGCCTCCGTTAGGACAACTGCATCCATGGTAGAACTGCCATCAATGGAATCATCCAGATGAACAGTAGCAAGGTTCTGATTTGACCCGACAGCGACACACTCAGGGTTGCTACCAAAAGCACACTCTACATCCGTCCATATTACTGAAGAACCACCAATCCAGGTCATCTGATGGTCAGCGTCGATGAGGGCAATACCGTCCGATTCTGTCGCAACCACACATAGACGGATGATAGAATGACAATCGATTGCCTTCACTGAACTAGACCTAGTGTTCTCAATTGGGACTATCTCGTTACCTTCGGCCAATGAACGGAATCGCCAGATTAAACCCAAATCTGAGGCGATGTAGGCCCAAGCCCCATTCGTATTCCAGGAGATAGCGGTTAACGTGCTGAGTTCAACCGCACCGGTACCGCTGACATTTGAGAGACGCTGATCTTGATAGTCAAAACGAATAATTTCGCCGGACGTGCCAACTATCAGAGCATTTCCTGCAGGATGGAAATCCACAGCAAGGAGATCTTCGTCTGTAATAGGCGCCAATGTCTCAGTTCCCGATGGTTGCTCAGGGGGGATTAGTAAGACGACGCCATCGTCCCCTATGGCGAGCACATTATACTCATCTGAATCAAGCGCATTGAGGTAAACTGTCTGGTCTGTAAGTTGGATAACTTCGTCAATGCGTACCGCTGACTCGGCAGCGACTGGATTGAGTGAGACCGAAATCAACACCAGAACCAAGCACAAAGCACGTAGAATACGGCCTGAGTTCATGGCTCTGCGATAACCTTGGCCTTCATGATGTGACCGGTCTAACCAAGAGATGTACACAGAGAGGATTCAAGTCCTACCTAGGGCCCCCCTGAACCATGGAACGGTTCGCGGTCAAGAGAGGATTGGTAAAGCAAGTGACAGCAGATGGAGGTTTGGGCAAACTGGCTCAGGACTTCTTCGACAACGTGACTCCTGCAGGAGAAAATGCATTCACAGGCTCCCACGGCATCATGTCCAGCATTAAGGCGCACTATGAGGGAGATGCTCTGATTACCGATGTCGTCAATGACCGACCAAACTTCGATGACAGAGATGCCATGAAGGCTGCTCAGGACGATCGGCGAAAATTCACCACCTTCCTCGATATCGCCACCGGATACACCTCCAAGCAGCGCGGAGACAAAGCAAAAGAATGGGTCAAGAAGGCCTCAAAGGCGAAGTCCGCAATATCCGGAGCTCTACACTTCATGTCCATGGCCAAGTCTATGAGTGATGAAAAACGGGAGAAGGCGGAGGGCCTAATCGCTGAAATTGAAGCAGCCCTTGAAGCTGGAGACAACACCAAGGCAGCAGGACGCGGTGAGAAACTCTCCAAGATGCTGAACGAATGAGGCGAATCTGATGTCGAGTGCAGAGGAGTGGATCTCTGCAGCTAATGGTTCAGATGATCTTGACGCCACATCCCGTAATCGACTTGTAACGATGCTTGGTGGCGTCGAAGAAGCAGTCGGCCTTGACCATCTAATCGGCATCATGAACGGAGGCCCGACTCATTCAGGAAGCGATGTAATACGTTGCTACGTTGGATTTGAGCCAAGCGGCAAGGCACACATTGGCTGGAAGGTCATTGCTAATCTGCTAAGGCGATTACTTGATGCTGAGACCAACGTCTTAGTATTCCTTGCAGATTGGCATGCATGGATCAACGATAAGTTTGGAGGGGACATGGATTCTATCCAACTGACTGCCGACTACATGGAAGATGTATTTCGAGCACTTCTAGACCATCCTGATGAGGGAGATGGAGCAGGACAGTTACGCTTCCTCCGAGCCAGCGAACTCATGGAAAATCCAGATTACTGGGCAAGGATGCTTAGATGTGCAAAGAACCAGAGTTTGAATCGTGTTCGACGGACATTTAGCATCATGGGGCGGAGCGAAGACTCATCCGACGGAGACCTCTCAAAATTCTTCTATCCTGCAATGCAGGCGGCGGACATCTTCGAACTTGGAATCGACATCGCGATTGGAGGCATGGATCAGCGCAAGGCACACATGTACATGCGAGGAGTTGCAGATTCACATGGCTGGACAAAGGCAACGTGCCTCCATACCCCTATACTATCAGGACTCAAGACTAGCGGCGCCCGCATGGAATCTTTCGATCATAAGATGAGTAAATCGGACCCTAGTGGGGCAATTTTGCTTCATGATGGAGCAAAGAAGCTCAAAAAGAAAATCAATGGTGCTTATTTTGATCCTAATGATACGGAATCTCCAGTTTACGAACTCATAGAACATGTAATTCTACCCGAATTTGGGATTCTCGAGGTGAGACCTAATCCAAAGTACGGCGAACCAAGTGACTGGACTGAACTTAGTGATATTCGCAATGCAATCAGTGCAGGAACCCTTCATCCACTCGACCTAAAAATCGCAGTAGCTGAAATGCTCTACCAAGGTCTATCCAAAGTAAGTGGATACTTTGAGACGCACCCCGATAATCTACGCGCTGTGGAAAAACTGCTGAATCTCTAAACCACATCTAATTACCAATAATACTGGTGAGGGTTTGAAATGGAGAAATCAAGCCTCTAGGCTTAGGGATGCACATGGACGTAGGAATCGATGATATTGCAATTCACTTTCCTCGCCTCTTTTTCGACATGCGAGACTTCGCCGCTTTTCGGGGCGCTGACTATGACAAACTGAACAAAGGTCTTGGCCTCAATGCAATGGCTATCCCAGATGCCCATGAGGACACCGCAACGATGGGAGCGAATGCTGTCGCACGCCTCATCGACCGCAATGGCCTCGATCCACGATCTATCGGTCGGATCTATCTCGGTACCGAATCCGCACTTGATGGAGCGAAGCCCACTGCAACCTACATCATCGACATGCTCCAGCAACGCTACACTAGAGATCATGGCGACGATTGTTTCCGAAATTGCGATGTTGTCGACATGACCTTCGCCTGTATCTGAGCAGTCGATGCACTCCACAACACCCTGGACTGGGTGGCTAGAGGCGGTGAAGATGGGGACCGCATAGGCATCGTTGTATTCAGTGACAACGCGAAGTACGAAATGAAATCCACAGGAGAATACACGCAAGGTGCCGGCGGAGGAGCCATGCTAGTGCGCATGAACCCTAGGCTCCTAGTAATTCCAGATCACTGGGGAGTATCCACCACTCCTGTCCATGATTTCTTCAAGCCTCGTAGAGAAGTACCTGTCCGCAGTGTAATCGATCGTGTTCTTGCTCTTGCACGCGAAGCGGGCCAGAATCTCCGTTCTGGCCTAAGTGATCGAATGATGAGGACTCTACGCCGATCTGATATGAACAACGACGAACTCTTTGCTGAAGAGACCCTGAAAATCCATAGAGATACACCTGTATTCGACGGGCAGTTCTCCAATCGATGCTACATGGAAGCAGTGAAGGAGGCATTCATTGATTTCCATGGCAAAGCAGTACGAAGCGGCCGACACAATCCGGAAAATGACCCCATACTCACCGAACAGTGGAAACGCATCATTGTCCACCTCCCATATGCATTCCAAGGAAAACGGATGTTTCCAGACGTATTCCGACATGATCGACGTGGCACCGATATCTGGAAGAATATCGTTGAACAAATCGGGGAGGAACCATTGCCAGAACACTTCGAAGATACGCCCGAAGGGTTGGAGGAATTCGGGCGCCTCAATGATGCCTATCGACGATCAATATCCAAGACAGAGGAATTCAAGAAATTCGCCAACGAGAGAATCGAACGTGGCCAACGAGCTTCGAGCCTAATCGGAAACCAGTACACTGGATCCATCTTTCTCGCCCTGATGTCCACTATGGAGTGCGACTACAACGAAAACAATCCAATAGAAGGGAGGGAAATTGGTCTCTGTGGTTATGGATCAGGTGCGAAGGCGAAGGTATTCGAAGGCATCGTACAGCCACAATGGAAGGAAATAGCGTCACGTTTCATGCTTTTCGAGCGACTAGATTGCCGCTACCCAATCCAGAGCGACGAATACGAGGCATTGCATAGAGGTGCTCGAACTGACTCGATTGTAGAACCGAAAGAAGAATTCATTCGCGTTAAAACCCCTGATTCAGAAGGGCTGCCCGGTGAACGAAGGTATCGTTGGGTCGACTAATAACGGTAATTTTCTGCCTTTGATGTAATACATCGCTTCATATGCATTTAGCATATCATCTTGGATATGGAATGCAATCTGGATGCTCGTGGTAAGGCTACACGTCTTGTGAGTGGGAGCTTTGGAGTATTGTTTGGAATTATTCTTGGTACACTATTCCTGTTGGATGTAACACCTTGGCACCTATTGCCATACATCAGTGCTGCTTCCATCTTTGGAGGCGGATTTGCAATCTTTGAAGGATGGTCAGGATGGTGTGTCGTTCGCGCTATTGGTATCCGCACACCACTCTGAATGAGAGTAATTACACATTCTTAGGCTTCAGAAGACATTCTGATGTAGCGTTGAAATCTAGTTCTGGAATAACGAATGACAACGTCCCTCCATGCTGATTAAAGGGTTCAATAAACGGACATTTCGATTCTTCTTCGATTAATTTCAATGGTCTGACAATCGAAAGATCGATTGGTAACTCTATCTCTGAGAAAGCAAGAACAGAAGGACGATCGGTGTAAGATATTGCAGCATCTTGGATAACCAGAAACTCTACGGCAGATTCCCAAGACCCAAACATCTCTGAAAAACTAATATCGAGATTTTTTTCACCTATAGATTGAGTTACTGAGTTAAAATCAGGAGAACTACCACTTCCTGATTCGATGACTGTAAAATATCGATTCCCTTCTCTCTCATGAGTGAATCGAGCTGGGAGATGAGTCGCTAGAACATCACTCAGCAGACGCGTACCAAGCATATACAGATGACTGCTCATGCTATTCTTCAAGAAAAGGACTGTTGATGCATCTTGAGGCGCCCCCTCTGGTGGAGATTCGAGGTAAAGACGCCAATTACTCTGTAATGGCGAACGGAAAATTCTACGTAAAGGACCAAGGAAAGATGGACCGAAATTTCCATGGCGGTAAGTTAGAATCGTGAAAGGTGTCAGGCCATTTCGTTCCCATAATGAAAGTCCATTGGGAACGAGTTCCTTGACCGATTCCGCCTCAAGTAGCCAAGTCGTGTAGACCACATTAGTCACGTCACTCCTCAACCTAAGGAACGGCATAAACGACGTTATGACCCTCCTGCATCGAGCAAAAAAAGATGAATTCGCTAAGAATTGAGAGGGTGTGCGAATCAGGCCGATACGATGTGAACGATACCGGTTATCTAACCGATCAAGAGTATCAATTCGGACATCTGAAACCATCTTACCAAATCTCACTAATTCCCAAGAGCACGGTTGATGACAATACGCTGAACTTCCTGAGTCCCTTCGTAAATCTGTGTAATCTTAGCATCACGGAAAAAGCGCTCAACAGGGAAATCCGTAGTGTAACCGTAGCCCCCGAGGACCTGGACAGCACGTTCTGCAACCCACATTGCAGTATCGCCTGCGAAAAGTTTCGCCATACTAGCCTCCTTCGTGTGCCTAGGCCCACCGTGGTGGTAGTGCTGTTCCTTCGCCCATGCCGCACGGTAAACCATCAAACGTGCCGCGTCCGTCTGCGTCGCCATATCTGCAAGATAATTGCCGATCGTCTGATGGTAAGCAATTGGTTTACCGAAGGCCTCACGCTCATGCGCGTAACGGACTGCTGCTTCCAACGCCCCCTGAGCAATTCCCAGAGCCTGCGCAGCAATACCGATTCTTGAATTATCGAGCGCGTTCATTGCGATTGGGAACCCTTTTCCTGATTCCTTGATCATGTTCTCCACAGGCACCTTACAGTCCTCAAGAACTAGAGTGCATGTATCGCTACTTCGAATTCCTAACTTGTCTTCCTTCTTACCAACAGAGAATCCCTCAAAGGACTTCTCTACAATGAAAGCCGTAGTCCCACCATGCTTCTTGACACCGTAATCGGGATGATCGACGTCCTTTGCAAAAAGCACGTATATGTCTGCACTGCTGCCGTTTGTGACCCACATCTTCTCTCCATTCAGGATGTAATGTGTTCCGTCTTCGGATAGTTTGGCCTTGCAGACCATAGCTGCAGCATCTGTGCCTGCGCCGGCTTCAGAAAGAGAATACGCGCCAACCTTATCGGCAGCTAACTGGGGGAGATACTTCGCCTTCTGCTCATCATTACCATGTAAGGAAATGGTCATGCTACAAAGGCCAACGTGAACACAATAGTATACTCCGAAGGAAGGATCGACACGAGATAGTTCCTCTACAATAATCGCCTCAGAGATATCGTCCAACGGCGTGCCACCATACTCCTCAGGGATTGTGCAAGTATGGAGGCCATACTCGATGAACTGAGCCCATTCCTCAATCGGTGGACGCTGTTCACGGTCGCGTTCCAATGTAGTAGGTGTGAGAACTGATTCCGCGAAGTCTCTCACGAGTTCTCTAATCATGGTCTGCTCATCCGTCTCTTCGAAGTTCATGGCCCACCCATTAAACGGCCGTTTGTGAATGGTTCGGAAAGGTTGAGGCGTGAAGAATTCCCGTTTCAAACGAATGATTGAAATCAGATAGCACACCGGGCGCGGTAGGGGAGTGGTTGAATGAGCGATGATGAGGAGTTCACAATTGCAGTAGGGCGACGATATACTCAGGAACACCTCTGGTTCCAACTCATCAGTTCCCCCAATGAGGTACCCGTCGAATACAAAGTAGGAATCTCCGACTTCATTCGGGTTGAATATGGCCGTATCATACGTGCTACTCTGCCTAATATGAGCGAAGGTGGCGGATTCAAGATAGTGTCAGAAGACGAACCAGAGGAGGAGGAAATGCCGCCACCTCCATCTGATGATGATGAAAAGATCGAACTGGGAATTGGTGAACTTTCAACCGATGATAATCTCGTAGGCATTCGTTGCGAACTTGAGACACTCAACATTCTCTCACCAATCCCGTGCACTGTAATTGGATTGAATGGCGAGGTAGAGAATACCCCTCAACTAGTCAACCGTGACGCATATGGCGACGGTTGGCTCATCAACGTCCGCCCCCATGATGGATTTGACTTTGATGACCTCATGACTGCTGAGGAATATGTGGACTACCTCGAAGAGATTTGATTACGGCCACATCTGCGCGGGCCCATCTAGATCTCCTGCGGCTTCCCAGACAGATTCTGCATCAGAAATATCATGCTCGATTTGAACGCGATAAAGTAGGCTCTTAACTCGGCCAAGTTCGGGTCCGGCTTCCATGGATAATCGATCCACTATCATAAGGCCATTCACAAGGGGGTTTTCGCCTGCCTTTAGAGGGGCGAGGGACATCAACGAATTATGTACGGAATTAGCCAGTGAAGGGTCCAGGCAGCGGTCTGCAGCAAGTTGTGCGCCTAGATGAGTACCAAGCGCAACTCTGTAGCGACGCAACTGACCCGTATCCAACGGGTCAGGGAGTTGCCCGAGTCGTTCACACACTGCTAACACTGCAGAACGATCCTGCCCGGACATCCGGAGGCCTTCTAGTAAAATTGAGCGGGAAACTGAGTCAGTTCTCCTTAGTAGAAGGGCAAAACGTGCGACTCGAAGCGCCCATGGATTCACTTCGTCGTCAAAACAATCGTCTAAACCTTCAGGACTTGCAACTGACCATTCAGGTCCGAAAACAACTGACAGGACTCCATCTCTTTCCATCCTAACAAGAGTATCCTCTACCGAAGGGAATGTGAGGAGGCGTTCCATTTCCATTAACACACGCTCCTTAGACACGCCGACAAGAAGGGGTACTGCGCCACCACCATGCAGAGTATGTGCGAGGGATTCGTCCGGAAGATAAGGTCCGGAGGGGTGTGCCATGAACCGATATGCGCGCAGCACTCTGAGGCCGTCCTCCTTGAATCGCTTCATCGGATCCCCCACTGCACGAAGTACACCATTATCGAGGTCGTTCCTCCCAAAATGGGGGTCGATTAGTGTCCGATTGACTGGGTCTAGAGCCATCGCGTTGACAGTGAAGTCGCGCCGTTCAAGGTCCTCTTCGATTGACGCTCCGAAAGTCACGGAAGTAGGACGTCGCCCGTCGATATATTCCCCATCTGCACGTAGAGTAGTGATCTCAATCTGCCCATCCTCATCCCTTGGAGGAACTGTGACGGTTCCAAATTGGATTCCCGTAGGTATCGCATGAGGAATCAAAGCAATCACCTCCTCCGGAGAAGCATCGGTCGCGATATCGATATCATGGGGAACAAGGCCCTTCAGGGCGTCACGTATTGCTCCACCAACAATCCAAACCCTATGTCCTCCATCATCCAATTTACTGATCAAAGAAAGCGCAGAATTCGACAATCCATCTAACAAGTGGCGAAGCGGCTCATTTAGTTGGCCCGCAGACCCGGCATCGCCCATGTCCGTTTTCCACCCAGCGCCCACATGAATCAACCGCTCTATCAAGCCAAGCCGTTTTGAATCTGAACACATACGTCAAGTCATGGAGATAGTCCTCATCGAGGTTTCGGACCTCCGGCCTCACGAGGAAATCAAGCCGAAAACGCTAGAGAAAATGATAGCTGCAATTCAGAAGCGTGGGGGCTACATCAAACCAATTCTCATTGATCGAGCAAGCCGTGCTATCCTCGATGGCCATCATCGATACAACTCAGCACTACAACTCAAACTACGGCTAATTCCAGCTATTGAAGTCGATTACCTAGAGGACGATTCAATCGAGGTACGTTCATGGCCCGGCAAAGAACATCTCGAGATTGACAAACAAGCAGTTCTCAATATGGCGATGTCGGGTGAAATCTACCCGCCTAAATCCAGCAAGCACTCAATGTCTACAGATTATCCAAATCGTTTCTATCCACTTAGTGAACTCGAATAATCATCGCCGAGAATCAGCGAAAGTATGCCAGATGGCATTTCCTTTGCCCTTAATCATCACAGGATGTAGCGGATCAGCACCTGTTTCTAAACCTAATTCCATTAATCCGCCATGACGAGAAATAGTTACGACAATTTCCGAATCTACCTTGCCACGGAGCGATGACTTCAGGTCAGATGAGGTACGAGTACGACGCCCATCCACCGCTACTATCTCATCACCTGGCTGTAGTACCTCCCTAACTGGGCTACCAGCAAGAAAAGAGCGTATCCTCAAAGGAGACTCGTTCAGATGAATTCCGAGCCATCCTACCGGGTCCTTGTCATCCAAAGGTTCCAGACGACGGCCCATCCCCTTAGCCCAGATACTCATGTCTGGAGCGCCTAATCCGTGAACTAGGCGGCGTACAGCTGCGTTCAAACGACCACCAGTCAAACGATTCATCGAAGAAACAATATCATCTTCAGTAATTCCTCGAGGATCAATACCGCCCTTACCTGAATCCCCCTCAATGTGCAGACCATGTCTATTCCAAAGATCAACCATTACATCATCGAGACCAACTGATCCTTTGGTTCGGCGGCGCAACTCGAGATCGAGAATCATCCCTGCTATCTCGCCTTGTAAGTAATACGAAATCGTGGTCTCAGCCGAATGAGGATGAGGGCGATAGAGGTGGTACCAAGTCTCGTGGCTTGCGTCCGCAAGACACTGGTGATCCCATCCAGACATCCCATGATGTCGAGTAAGTTTGCGCTTCAGGTCAGCTGCCCAGTCCTCATCTGTCCAGACTCCACTTCTCAAACACATCATGTCCCCTAACCAGCTCGTGACACCCTCGAACCACCACAGGAGGTCCGTATGCATCTCGATAGAGAGATCATAGTCCTCGAAGGTCTTGGGACGTAATCGCTTGACATTCCAAGCATGAACATACTCGTGTGAAAGCAAAGAGATTAGATCCCTCCACCCGTCTTTATCTCCCTCGTCCATCGATGTACGTGGCATCTGACTAGATTGACTCCCTGTATGTTCCAAACCCCCTCGAGCCTTCTCAGTGAGATGCAGAATCACAACATAATTGTCCCATGGGGGCTCACCAAACAAGGCATGAAACTCTGCAAAGAGATCCTGCATTGACTTAACCAGGAAATTCACACGACCTTCTGCAAGCGGCAGGCCACCTGCATCCCATAGCTTCAGACGGAAACGACGACCACCTGCATTGAATGGTATCTCTGGCGTAGCATTCGCCTCCATCACTCCATCATAGAGTGCGTCCCGTGAAGCAGCACTGAATATGGAACGTGTACCAGTCGAGCAGGGCTCGGTCCCTTCAGAGGCAAGTTGAGTCGACACCGTCCAATCCTCTGGATGATCAATCTGCACAGTATACGGGCCCTCTGGGGCACTTGAACCGCGAATCACTCGAGGGAATGTTGCACTCGGAACCATGTGGAAATGAGATGGATCAATGTGGTTGGTACGTACGGTTAGGTCATGACCAAAAGCAAGCCAGTTTGCATGAATTGAGGACGCACCATCCGGTATGGTGATATGTACCTCATTAGATCCATGACGCTTTGAGGAACAATCTACTGACTCTCCATCGACAATAGCCCACGAACGAAAATCATGTGCAAATCGTCCGTATTCACGAATCAAATAGGAACCAGGGGACCAACGAGGAAAAGCAAGAACGAGGCGCCTGCCAAGTGGAGATGGGATATCGATGCCGCCAGCATAACGTTGGGAATGCCTAGGGGCGGTATCGAGCCTATGGATGATGGAACTCATTCAGAATCACCTCGAGAGAGTGCACTGTCTTCAAGCACGCTCTTCGCTAATACGGCCATCGGCTCATCATCCCTCCGACTGGCCATCAATTCAAGTGCTTCCGCAGTCAAAGGCCCGAAGGAACGACCAATGAGATCCTCAAGGATTCTCATCGTGCGGATATCTCCTGCTCCTGAAGATAGAAGACGAGCACGAATTGGATCTACATCGCTCTCAGGCGCTCTCCGGATTAAACGTGGTATGAATGATTCACTTTCCAATGAAAACACAATATCATCCAGCGGAGGAAAGGCCCACCGCACNCCCCCCCGAAGGGATTCAAACGCAGCCTCGATTGAATCCGGACCCACCTCAGCAAGAAGATGCAGCAACTCCCCATCTGTCGGCTCCCTTGTTTCAGAGATTCTCTGAAAGGCCGCTGCTCTCACTATCGCAATACCATTCTGAAGACATTCAATCAATCCGGGATGATCCTTCGAAAGAAAACGGATGGATTCAATGACTACAGTGGGCGACGAGTCCTGTAATCCATATTCCACAATTTCATCTATAGAACGGCTCCCTGCGACATTTATTGCTGAGCGACGGATTATTACTGAACGGGATTCTAAAGCCTCATTCGCAAGGCCTAGAAACTTCTCGCCGGAAAACCGATGTAAGCTACGTATCCATGCGCGCTTGAGGACCTCCGCATCCTTGTCCTTACGTAAATTATCGAGAACTTCAGATGAATCAACGTGGCGATCTTCAATTTCTATTGCAAGGCGGCGAATGCGAGGTGATGAATGAGATGAGAGGCGATCCAGAAGTGTAGAATCCTCNCCATCATGCCACCTACGAATCGCCTCCACACACTGATCCACAAACCACTCGTCATCATGTTCAAGGAATGGNATAAACGCTGGTAAAGCAGATGGATCATCGAGTTCGAAAAGATGTCTGATGCCTCTCCTCTGTTGACGGATGTCCTTGTGAGACAAGCGCTCCATCTCCACCCTCACGGATGCCATGTCTCCCCGTCCGNGCCCGCCCCANATGAATGATGTGCGTTGAGGAACCTTTCATCCAGTGCGATCACGATGTGAAGCCATCATCGCGGTTAACATCAATCCGATGGCAAAACCGAAGAGGAAACCATTCTGGTCAGCTCCAGGAGCAGAACCCGCGAGATCACGGAAAGCAAGGGCCAAGGAACCAGTAATTGGCACGACGCCCACGAGGAAGCGACGAAGCCAGACCGCCTTAGACGGCTTTCTACCCATTGGTCTAAGCTGAATGTGGCTCCGCTTTTCGATGAACTGCCAACCATGTGAAGATGCTGAACGTCGCAACTTAGAGATGACATGCTCTGCCACCGTTAGATCGACTCCGCCGGCTGCTGAACCTCGCCCGGTTCCCGTGACAATCCGGATGCGTCCGAGGCTGTTGCGATTCTTCAGAAGAACTGCTACAATAGCATCTGCTCCACGAATATCCATGTCATGTAAATCGATGGTAGGGGTCCCAGATGAATCCATAATCCTCCTGGATACTGACCATTTCAGCTTGTTCTCAACCGCCATCATCTCAATCGAATGAAACATCGAACGGATTGTTTCAATTCGGATAGTGCGNTCCACCGGTGTCGCCTTCTCTACACCAAGTATCTTTGATACTGACCCGTAAGTGAAAATCACTACAGATACAGATGTGCCAACGATTGCCCCTACTCTCCCGGCGGATTCGAGGTCGACATCATCGACACCTGTGGCGAAAATCGTGAGGAAGAAACCCATTGTAGCAAAGATGCACCCAATGAAAAGCGAGAGTGTAAACATCTCTCGGATTGTTAGGCTCATCGACTCCCCTCTCGCAATGGATTTGATGAATGCGCTTTGACCTATTCGGAAAGCCATGCTCCCGAAGAATGATATCTGCCCCAATAGTAACCGCGCCGATGGAGATTAACGGGCGCCCAGATAGGCGTCGAGAACGACGAACTGCTATTTGGATCGGGGGAGTATTCGGGGGTTACCTCATCCTATGTTTCCTCGCACCGGCAATGCTTCCAACCGGTTCCGTTCCTGAACTTTCAGGGCGAGCGAATTCAATTGATTACTTCAGTCACGATAGTTGGGGCAACCATAACTGGTCCGAAGATTCGGAATTAGGACATAACCAAAGCGCACATGGCGGCACTTTCGCATGGAGTGAACTGAATCCAATTTGGGCGTTTACTTATGGATTCGGAGACATCAACTGTCACCAAAAACACTCAAGATCATGGATAATCAACGAAAACCAAATGCCTGTCTGTGTAAGAGATATTGGGATTTTCGCGGGAGCAGCCTTGGGTGCCGCACTGTTTGGACGATTTGGTGTGAACAGATGGACTATCAGAGATACACTTCTCTCCATCCTTCCCGATAACGCTCTCACAGGTATTTACCAGAACAACCGTAGAATGCACGCGTTCCTAGGAATTGGGATACTCTGCGCCGTACCAATGGGAATCGATGGATTCACACAATTACTGACAAATTATGAATCAACAAATCCGATTCGTCTTATCACTGGCCTCGGTTTCGGCATTGGCCTTGGTCTATTCTTCGCCTCAAGCCTTTCTGCACGGCCTCAGGATTTTGAGAACGGAGCCGGGCAAGTCATGCTTCCCGGAGGGGCACGCTTCCTACCTCCAACTACGGAAGAAGAGTGATTATTCTTCTTCGATGCAAGAAAGCATTGATTCAAGCATCTCTCGAGCCATCGGCGAAAGGGCTCCTGAGTTCAGGACACTTGATGCATCCTTGTGCATACTAACTGCTCGACTATGCTTGAGGATGAACTCGCGCTCAATAGGAGACATGGAATCACGCTCAAGCGCGCTAATCATCGCCGCTCGCCCAGCAGCCCGATTCATTTGACTCTCATCGATGTCTAAATTTCGCTGAAGTTCCAAAAGACGAGTGAATTCCCAATCATCCAACCGGCCATCCCGAAGCGCATCGTTCCATACTTTCTGTAAATCAGGACTGCGTTCAGACATCAGGACCGCAAGAGGACGAGTCTGGTCCACAGTATCAAGAACGATTTTGATAATCACAGTGAAGGGCACCGAGATAACCATCCCAACAATACCCCATAGCCAATAGGAGAAAGCAACAACAAGAAGGAGAAGGACTGGGCTCAAATCTAGAGCCTCACCCGACCATTTCGTCTCTACAAAACCGCCCCAGAACTGCTGATTTGCAACGAGAAGTCCAACGAATGAGAAAAGGAACATCGGCTGATCATTGAGCATCAATACTCCAAGAATCATAGGTGGTACCGATGCAATAAGTGAACCAATGTAAGGCACATAATTCAGAATAATTGCAAGAATCGCCCATACGAACCAGAGATCAATTCCGAACAAAAGACAGAGTATTCCGGCACATACTCCAGTACCTATACTGACACCAGTCTTGACGACAATGTAGGCGTTGATACCATCACGAGCACGTTCTGCGATATTCTGGAAACGACCAAGTGAATCCCCTGGGAAAGCAGCCTCAATCCTACCCGGAAGTAAATTAGCTTCAAAAATGATGAACAGTAAGAAGAAAAGGACGGTAAGGGAATTGAAAACCATGCCTGAAAGTGACGCTAATTGGCTTGCAGAGCCAATCTCTACCCCCATATCTGCAAGTATCTTCGATGGCGACTGAGAAGTATCCATATTTTCGACATAATCGCCAACAAGAGGCCAATTTTCTGCAGTCATCAAGAGGTTTGCATAAGCCAACTCCAACTCACCAATCTTAACCTCGTCTGACAGGAAGGCGTCCACCTGAAGCCAAGCAAAAAGACCAATCAGAGACAAGGCAAGGATTAGTAGAAGAAGCATTGTACCATTCGCTTGAAGTGTACTAAAACCATGGTTATTGAGCCAATCCGCACCCGGCTTGAGAACAAAATAGAGTCCGAAAGCAAGGAAGAGTGGCTTGAGAACTCCTTCGAGAAGTTGAGCAGAGAGAATCACAAGAGCCGCAATTACCAGCCCATGATACACCACCTGCAACCTTCTTTCGAAGGTGACAGTGGACCAATCTCTATTCGACACAACCCTCGGTATACTCTAAACGATATGACAATACCGATTTGGAAAGTCAATGGATTTCATCGAATTGATAGCCATCTTCCCATTTCTTTTCGCCCAAAACTACCTCTAATTCGTATGGAGTGATCATCGGCTTATCGTACTTAACAGCGTCATCAATGGCAATCCTTGGACATGCGGTGTTGACAAATACATCAACAGGATAGAAATCAATCAACTCGGGACCAACATGTTCCATTGCCATCAAATATGCATTTTTACCGTGCTTTTTCAGCTTATTTTTCATCCTCATAGCCAAATTACGGCGCATCTGTCCAGGTTTGGATCCAATTAGAATCCCAAATCTTTGTTTGTCCATAGAGGACATAATTAGAGCCGAACGTTGCCTCAAGATTCTCTCAATACGCTCTCTACCCATTTCTGAAGCTTCATCAGTATACGGGTCAAGCATTGCAAGTGGTTTACCAGTATGCATGACTAATCCGATTGGATGGAAATCCCCGCTTCCCAAGAATAGGTAGTGGCCGACTGTTGGATCATCGCCCGAATAGTTACACCCTAACACTTGACCAGGGAATGACAAACGTGCACCCCCTACTGGGATAGTAACATCAAATCCTGCATCTTCAAGGTACTTCTTGTAAGTCGGCAGAAGGTGCAGATGTTGGATACTACCCACTAAACCAAGTTTAGAATCTGTCAAAGGGGATACTCGTCCAACCATATCTTCGAATTTTAGAACCGCTTCAACCTCTGAGGAGGGTGGCTCAATTGCATTATTGACCCGCTGTATTGCAATATCCCTGTGGGTATTCAAGATAGGTATGACCGGGGCAATTTCTGGACTACGATTGTATGTCACAGGGATGAATTGAGTATCCATTCCTGAATCTATGTTCATTTGAGAATGACCCATATGGGCAACTAACTCGACTCCAATATTCTTCATTTTGTCATGTACTAAATCACATGCACCATAACAAGGATCAGCGGAAAGTACTACTCTTGCAGAGGTTTCTGACTCGATTGTATCCATCATCTCAAATGCTTGCATTTTGAGACCCTCGGGCACCTGAAGCGCGACCAAACGAGTATCATTGGCCTTGATTCTCTCGACCAAATCATCGAGTTGGAATTCGTGAGCTTCGAGGTCCATGGTTGAACTGCCCTCACAGGACCTGTATTTGAGCAGTTGCACTAGATTATGTCAAATTATAGGGATGGAAGGACATTCACGACGCCATTTACCATCTCGATTCGAACAAGACTATGCAAGGGCCACCCATGCTTATCGATTAGATTCTGCATCCCCTGATCCTTTTCGAATATCGTCCAAACTGCTTCTAATTCCACACCCATATCTATCAACGCACCAAGGACTGGTTCCATGGTCCCACCTGTCGAAATTACATCATCCACAACGAGGACACGTTCACCAGGGTACACGTCATTAATCCAAATCTCACCCTTAGAATAACCCGTCGACTGGTCGATTATACGCTCCCCCTCAAGGCCGTAAGACCTCTTACGCGCGACTACTGTGGGAATGCCAGTAGACACAGAAAGAACTGAGGCTAGAGGGAGCCCCATTGCCTCCACTGAAAGAATGATATCTACGTTGTCCCAATCTACTCGATGGAGGAGTAGGTCACGAGTAGCACACAAGAGTTCGCTTGTTTGGCGAGGGACACCATCGGTGAGGGGGTGAATGAAGTATGGATAGTCCCCCTTCCATACGACTGGCGCTGAGACAACGCTCTCTTTGAGCAACTGTAGCGCTTCAGATTCCGAGAACATAACCCCTCACAGAGGCCTATGGGTCTTGAAGAGACCGTTCAAACCAAGCCCTTGAGGTGTTCCGCACCCTGCTTGAGGCGGATCGTGGTAGGAGTAGGGAGCTTCATGCCAGCCTTTCGGAGAGCGTCACGAGCTGCTAGGTAATTTTGAGGATCAGTTTGGATGGAGATAACACATTGGTCTCGCTTGACACGAGCAGCTGTACCTACATTCTTACCGAAGGACTGACGCATCCCTTGAGATACACGGTCTGCACCAGCACCTGTCGCCTGCTTATTCTCACGCAAAATGTGATGTGGATAAGTATGGACGCGGAGAGCGTATCCATCCTCGCCCGCTTCTGTGCGAATCGTAGAATTGGAGATCATGCGCCCCGCTTCAAGAGCCGTGTGGCGAATCTGACAAGAATTGTCTGCGGTAAGGTGTAGGATAACTGGGAAATATCCTGCTTCAGCACGTGGCCTGTTGCCCATATGGAAACGGAGAATTCGGTTGTTTGGCACACCACCAGTGTACTTACGACGAGTGAAAGCCTGCCCACTAAGACGACGGTACATCTTTGCCGGTTTGCGTGCCATGCTATTCCTCTCGGGTTCGGGCGACCTGCACAGCGTATATAATTCCAACTCCGAGAGACGAACTAATCTAAGTCATGGAACATAGCCTCTGCGTCACTGTGAAGGCTATGCTTCAAGGACCGTTCGTCCCGGTTGTGGCCCGTGGCAGGCGACATCAAACGGACCCCGACCCCTGTGGAGGCCGACACTATCCAGTGGATGCCTATCGCCGCGTTCATCGGTATCCTACTAATCGGAGCAGGTGTAATCCAATCTTCGAATGGCATGCCAACCGAAGCTGCGATTAACCTTTTTTCAGATGATATCGAAGTCCTTGACATCGCATATTCAGAATCTGTAGGTGCAGCGATTGTCAGCGATAATGGAGTGAAGGCACTCCATACCTTCGAAGGCGATGTACCCTCTCTCATCCCATTGGATAGTTCGCCGAACTCAATATCCTCCAGCCCTATAGGGTGGTTCATTGGTGGTGACGACGGCATGCTTGCCCACATCATTGGTGAAACAGTAACTGAGGTTGACATACTTGCATCAACAGATACGGTGATTGATGCAGTGGCTGTAGATAACCGAAGCGGATGGGTAATTATCCAGCGCGATTCAGAGATTCAACTCCGAACCTTTGACCTTGACCAGACTCCCACACCACTCAGTCTCGCAGCAGCCCTACCAAGCGATGAAATCACTCTAACAGGTATCGAGGTGGATTCAACCGGTACAATCGCCCTAGTTCGTGCGACTAGTAGTTCATTCAGTAACCCAATATCTTCTACGTCGAGTGGAGAAGTGCTCTTCATGGCATCAGCATCTAAGGGGTCGCAACCAGACGTGACACTAATCCAACATGGAGGAGGCCACCCCTATCATACTCTGATGATTTCCGAGCATGATGAGATTCTTGGCTACGCAGTATCAAAGGATTCAGCTGTGATGATCTCTGACACAGGTGTCGTGCGCCCTATCACAGACCTCGAAGGAGGCATCGCAGCGGCGTTGGATTCCGACTGCCGCCTGTGGATCCTCCATGAAGAACAGTCGATTTCCACCTATGACATGGCGAATGGTGTCGACTCCATGCGAATCGATTCACCCACGGGAGAAAACCCTAGGATGGTATCCTCTGACTCAAGTCTACTTCGAATTGTCTATGATGATTCATCAGCCTTGACACTTGATACAAACGACTACACTGACCCTCTCGCACGACCAGGGCTCCTCTTCGATGCCGTTTTCCTGACAATTGTCCTCGGGACTATCATGATTCTTGGAAGGAACTTCTACGTGATGGGTCTTGATGCATGGTGATTCCAAAAATCATCGCGTTGTTTATCATGCGTAGGCTCAGTTCTCTTTGAGCCGCTCTGCGGTAGGGGAGTGAATGAATGGCGTCCAAAGGCCCTGGAATGTTGGATCAATATCGGGAAATCAAGGAACAGCACCCCGATACAGTCCTCTTCTTCCGAATGGGAGACTTCTATGAGATGTTCTACGAGGACGCAGTCATTGGAGCCGAGACACTCGGCATCACACTCACTAGTAGAGACAAAAATGCAGAAAATCCTGTTCCGATGGCAGGCATACCCTGGCATAGTGTTGAAGATTATCTCAGGAAGATGGTCAAAGCAGGACATAAGGTCACACTCTGCGAACAGGCTCCTGAACCACTTCCTGGTGAGAAAATTCTGCGTCGCGTGGTAACTCGAGTATATACTCCGGGCTCACTTTACGAAGATTCGCTAATTGGCGAGGATGGTTCCGCATTACTCGCAGCAATATCATTGAAAACGGATGGAATTGGTCTTGCTATTCTTGACACCTCGATAGGGCGAGCTTGGGTACAGCAATTCAGTTCCCCCGCTGGATTCGAACGTTTACGAGATGAATTACTCCGATGGGGTCCATCGGAATTGGTCTGCACACAGAGAGATGTGAAAGTGGAAGATCTGCAAGCCGTGATTTCGGAAATAGAGGGAATATCAATCTCAACATTCGAATCGACCAGTAAGAAGAGTATCGAAGCTGTTCGCCAACATCTTGAGATGAATGATTTAGGTTCAATTGACCTTGATTCCATGCCCATTGGACTAGAAGCATGTGGACTTGGTGCCTCCTACGTCCGGTCACTACACCTCATCGATGCGGTCCCATTGCGTGAAATCACAATAGAGGAAGAGGCATCACATATGGCTCTTGATCAAACCACACTAAGGAATCTTGAACTTACACAGACACTCATTGGTGAACGCGTAGGATCCCTAATTCACGCTATCGACAAGACTCGAACATGGATGGGGCGGCGTATGCTCAAGGAATGGATTCTACGACCATTATTGGATCGGGAGGCAATCGGTTCACGTCACGCAGCCATTGCCGCCCTAATCAAAGCTCCAAGGCGCCTTAGCAGCATCCGTGAATGCCTCAAGTCCATGCGTGACCTCGAGCGGCTATCCCAGAGATTAGCATACGACCGGGCAAATGCTCGAGATCTAATGGCAATCACAGATGCGTTAGCACGTATGCCTAACTTGACCACATTGACATCGGCTTCAACGGATGATCTGCTGCCTCATCTCGGTGCACCACTGGTCTCTCTCGATAACATGCGTGAAATGTTGGAATCGAAAATTATGAGCGAGCCCCCCGCGACAATTCGCGACGGGGGTATTTTCCAAAGCGGTGTAGACGAGACACTGGACCAATTGCGCGCTCAATCAGGTGAAGGGAAAGCTTGGTTGGAACGTTTTGAACAGGAGGAACGAGAACGTTTGGAGATACCTTCGTTGAAAGTAAGGTATAACCGCCAATTCGGATACTACATCGAAATCACCAAGACTCATGTTGACAAGGTGCCTGAACACTATAGACGCCGACAAACTCTAACCAATGCAGAACGATACACGACAGATGATCTCGCTGAATGGGAGGACCAGATTCTGAACGCTGGTTCAAAAGGCAACGAACTAGAGTACCGAATGTTCTTGCAACTCCGCGACCAGATTAAGGCACGAAGTGCGGAACTTGCAGACATCGCACGGAGAGTTGCAGCAATCGATGTGTTGAGTGGCTTGGCCGCACATGCTCGTGAGCGCTCCTGGATTCGACCCGAAATGTTGGATGACGAACGAATAGAGATTACAGCGGGACGACATCCCGTTCTCGAATCTATGGATGGTTTCGTCCCTAATGACATATCATTCGCTGAAAAGCGACGGTTTTTGCTCCTCACTGGACCGAACATGGGGGGTAAATCGACCTATCTTCGGCAAACTGCTCTAATCATGATTCTCGCACAAGCAGGGTCCTTCGTACCGGCAGGCAAGGCGAAATTAGGAATCGTTGATCGTGTATTTACACGCGTCGGCGCACATGACGATCTACGCAGAGGACGTTCGACTTTCATGGTAGAGATGATTGAAGTTGCACATATACTGCGTAGAGCGACTCCAAAGAGTCTCGTACTTCTAGATGAAATCGGACGTGGTACGTCTACATTTGATGGGTTAGCCATCGCTTGGTCAGTTACTGAAGACCTTGCCCGACGAACCGGTTGCCGTTCCCTGTTCGCAACACACTACCATCAACTCGTAGGATTAGAAGAAGAGGTTGAGGAATTAGTAAACATCCATGTCCAAGTCGCTGAAATAGACAACAGTATCCGGTTCCTCCATACTATCGCTGAAGGGCCATGCGATGATTCCTACGGAGTCCAAGTTGCCGCTCTGGCCGGGCTACCGGTACCGGTCATTGAACGTGCAAGAGATCTACTCATGTTCTTAGAACAGCAAGCAGAAGGAGCAAGGGCGGGAGAATCGGGGATCCCTCTTGCTCGACCAAAGGGCCAATCCTCACTATTTGGATGGATGTTGCCCAAGGGGGAAATTACCGAATCTTCGGAAGAAAAGATAGTTACCTCGCCTGAATCGATGATGAATTCAAGACAACGTGAACTCCTTGACCGACTTGCTACATTAGAACCCGATACCATGACACCTCGTGAAGCATTGGAAGCCCTATATGCGCTAAAAGCAGAAGAAAACAGAGGCGAAGTCCCCGATTGGGTCGAGGAGTGAACCAAATGGAACGCACTCCGATTATCCAACTTGATGAAGCAACAATTGGACGGATTGCTGCTGGTGAAGTCGTCGAAAGACCGGCTCAAGTCGTAAAGGAACTAGTGGAGAACAGTATTGATGCAGGATCAACACGAATCCGGGTTGTAATTGAGAACGGCGGATTTCAACGTATTCTCGTTGAAGATGACGGACATGGAATCCCTCCTGAAGAGTTACCACTTGCGATAAATCGTCACGCAACTAGTAAACTACGTAATTCCGATGACCTCGCATCCATCAACACCCTCGGTTTCCGAGGTGAAGCCCTTGCAGCTGTCGGCTCAGTTAGCAAACTAATCATTCGATCACGCCAAACAGGTGCAGATGGTTCAGTAATCGAAGTTGTAAACGGAACTGTTGGCAGTGTAGAACCAATTGGGATGGCAGATGGCACAAGTATCGAAGTTCGTGAAATCTTCGCTGCCGTGCCTGCGAGAATGGCCTTCCAACGACGCCCCACAACCGAAAGTGCAGCTGTAATGGATGTTGTCACCGCCTATACGCTGGCGCATCCGGAGGTAAACTTCAGCATCGAGGTTGACGGGAGAGCAACACTGACCTCGCCATCAGTCGAACAACCAGAGGATCGACTCTTCGATGTACTAGGTGGCATCTCTGAGCGCTTAATTCCACTCAAATCGCCCCAAGGTGACGATAAAGCACCAGGAGATGAGAGATGGAGAGGTTGGATTTCTCCTCCCTCCATGGATAGAGGGAGAACCGATGATATCCATATATTCGTGAACGATAGAGCTGTTGCCGCCACTGATTTTCTGCAATCAATTCGCAGAGGATACCATTCTCGATTAATGGTTGGACGTCATCCAATGTGTGTGTTGTTTCTAGATCTGCCTGCAGAAGAGGTGGATGTAAATGTGCATCCGACAAAGCGTGAAGTCCGGCTACGGAACTCGTGGCGAGTCCTAGAACGATTGGAACGAGCCATTGCACACACGCTACTAGACGTACCTACTGGCGCTCCATCCGCTCCGAATCAGCCACTAGGTGCTGTAGAAAGGATGCCCGAAACTAGTACTGAAACAAAAGAACGCATAGTTCCACCTCGAGTCCCGTCGGCCCAACCGTCTTGGATGAACGCTGCGACTTCCGTCCAGAGTAGATTCAGTCAACCAATATCTCCATCCGATTCCCAACACGAACGTCCGCGTCCGGTTTCAATTTCACCAGCCTCACAGGCGACTCTTCCAGGCATGGAATCAAGCCCAATCGCGCCAGCATTGTCAAGCGAAGAAAGACATCTCCACCGGCATTCAAATCATGGTGATCCGGTATCTCCAATGGATGAACCAACACGTAGCGGTCAAAAGACGAATGTACCTGTAATGGAACCTCTGGCACAATTTGCAGACACCTACATCTTAGCACAAGGTGGAGATGAACTATTCATCATTGATCAGCATGCACTCCATGAGCGGATTCGTTACGAACGCCTCCGTAACGAAATGACGTCGTGGGAGGCTCAAAATCTCATTTCTCCTCTTGAACTAGAACTGAGCCCATCACAGATACAGATTGTCGAAGGATATCGTGAAATATTGACAAAGCTCGGTCTAGAATTCGATACTGAGGCTCAACATCTCTTGAGTGTACCAAGGCTCCTCATAGGAGATAAGCGCCTTCAGGGATTTATTCGAGACCTTCTCACAGACCTTTCTACCACTGAAGGGATGATGCTCGACAGTGTTGAACGCCTGCAAGATGATATCGCATTCATGCGATCTTGTCGAGGGGCAGTGAAAGCAAACCAACGATTAGAAATCGCTGAAATGCGTCGCCTCCTAGCAGATATGGGTACAATTGACAATCCATGGGCCTGTGTACACGGGCGACCTACCGTACTTCGAATAGGGGTCAAGGAAATGGATGACCATTTCGGACGTCTAGGATAACCATTCATGCTAAGTTTCAGCCGAACAGGCTTTGTGTGCGCATCCTTAGTGAGGAACGATGGAGGACGCCCCTGCAGGATATCGGGCTGTCCGCTGGCTGGCGAAGGAAGTCAGTGAGACATGGTTCAGAGAACATGGAGCCATAGAGACCGACCGGATCCCTGAGGGGAAAGGAGTTCTGTTTGCTGCATGGCATCCAGGTTCTCTCATCGATCCATTAGTGATGATCTCAACTTTGCCTGGACGGATTACGTTCATCGCCAAGCACACCCTATTCTCAGTGCCAATACTCGGCCGAATGATGAAAGCCGCTGGTGCGAGACCAATATACCGTTCTATAGATAAAGATAAGACATCTGGAGACCAGAAAAAAGGTAATCAGGCGGTAATCGAAACTGTAGCAGATATCCTTGTAGAAGGAGGAAATTGTGTGATTTTCCCCGAGGGGGTATCACATCTCTCTAGTCAACCAGAACGGGTCAAGACTGGACCAGCCCGTATGATATTGCTTGCACTACGACGTGCACGGAAAGAGGGTAAACCAGACCCATGTATCGTCCCTATTGGCTTACATTACTCTAATCCTAACCGGTTCAGAGAGAGGGCCTTAGTGGAGGTACATCCTGTGATGGATCTACCTCCTCTTCCAGAAGAGGTCGGAGCTCCTAATTCATCCAAGGAATCAATTGAGGAGTTTGGTATTGAGGAGGCTGCTGATCGCGCATGGGTAATCGCTGTTACAGAGGACCTAGGGGGAGAACTACAACGCACGAGTCATGGATTGGAGTCATGGGAAGACCGACGGCTACTTTGGAGAACTAGAGGGTTGCTTTCAGTCCACCGGAATAGGGCTATTGGAAGGACGAAAGCGGCCACCTTCGAAGAAGCGGTTCTTGGTGCACGGCGAATGCGTGCAGCATGGCTTCATCTATCAGAGAAATCGCCTGAGAAAGCACAACATCTGCGAACAAAGGTAGAGGACCACGCTCGATTAATGCAGTCCTATGGACTCGAGGAACACGAACTCTATGATCGAAACAAGAGACCTGGGTTCCTCGGAATGTTATCAGCAATGATACAATTCATCTGGTGTTGGGTCTGGATGCTTGGTCTAATCACTTGGAGTGCACTAATTGGTTCATACCCCCCATACAGGATTGCTGGGCCAATAGCGACCAAAGCGGCCATAGACGAGCCATATGCCCTCGGTACGAAGAAAATCGCAATTGCTGTCATGCTTCTTCCAATCTGGTGGTTCATCATATCCTTCCCTGTGGCTTGGCTCCTAGCGTCTAGTTCAAGTCCAATCTGGAATCTTCTAGGCCATGGAGTCCTTGGAACGCTCGAGAATTCGATAACATCGATACCATGGCCTTTACTCACATTCATCATAATGCCACTATGGGCTATTGGAGCACGCCTCCACCTTCGCTTATGGAGACGTAGTGTCAAAGCAGCTCACACTCTGAAACGGTGGTTCAGGCTGCGTAGCGGATCAATCCCGTGGAAGGAACTCTCAGATGTGCAGTTGAAACTTGCTGAGACCCTTGACGGCATCGGTGGCAACCTCGTACTTCCTGGTGATCCTGATTGGGAAGACCCCCCCACTGGAGAAGATGATCACACTATGGTCCGAATCAGAGCCGCTTGAATGAAGTCAAGAGATGACACGTTTGAGGAAATCCGGATCCGTGATTCCCCATACACCATTATCACCAACAGACCCCCCCACTTTCGTCGCAAGGCAAATTGCAGTCATCGAAAGTCGATGGTCTCCGTGAACATCCACAATTGAAGACGGTTCAACAGGAGATTGACTACCAACACATTGGATGCCATCCTCCATCTCCTCGATTTTGAGACCAAATTGTGAAAGAAGTTCGACAGTGCGTCGAATCCGATTTGACTCCTTGTACCGTGCATGAGATGCGTTTCTAAGACGTCCGCCTGGGCCAATCGCCAGATAAGCCGCCAACGGTGGAAGAAGATCATTCGCATCCCTCAGATCAAGATCCAAGGGGTCATGCTGGGATGAAGTCATCAAATCAAGTAGGATTTCTGACCCTAGACCCTCATTCTCAGCAGGTAGACGAGGGATAGTGAGTTTCGCACCATGCAGGCGTGCGAAGAGTAGACCGAACGAAACTAAACTCATGTCACCTGGAATCTGCACATTATTGGGAGTTATTGGAGCCCATGATTCTAGATGGATGGAATCCATAGACGCATCCCATCGGTTCGATGAACCCGTTTCCTCCGCAATCCTGAAACTCAACTCCGCATGCCTGCGAGAAACAGCAGAACCATGAATTTCAACATCAACCGTAGCCGATATACGAGGCATAGCAAACAGGATTGAAGAAAGAGGTTGACTCGACATAGAAACATCGAGATTGATAGATGATGGTTTTAGAGGCCCTTTAACGAGGCATGGAAGTGAATTGGGCTCATTTAGATGACTGATTTCTGCACCAAGAGCAATGAGAGCTGCGGTCAATGTTGGAAGATGACGGCTACGCAGAGTACTGTCACCATCTACCATAATGGGAACATCGAAAGAGGAAGCATAGGGAAGAAGAAGTCGAAGTGCAGTTCCTGAATTTTCACAGTTTACCACAGCATCGGGCGCAATCAAGTCCTGTGCACCAACCCCTTCGACTACCCAAAAGTCAGGATTTCGAACGATTACGACACCCATATGTTCCAAACATTTAGCCATGGATTGGATGTCTGCACCAGGGGAACCGTTGAATCTAATCTCCGTAGTACCTTTTGATATTGCAGACAATAATAGCCAACGAATCATATGGGATTTCGACGGAGCAAGATTCCATTCAATCGAATCAGTCGTTTTTGGCTCAATTCGGATTGTGGAGCCGTCTGAATGACCCTTCATGTCCGCGGCCATAAGACCAATTCACTTGGCCGATAGGCTTCATCCTTCGCTCGGAATCATGAGTTGACTACGGGTGGAAGAATAACCTGGCCGAGGTCAGCAGCACCCCGGGTTCCACTACCCAGGAAGAATAGACGGAAGGTCCAATCCCCGTCCTCAGAGCCAATAGCAGTTGCATTCACTATGAAATAATCACCCCGGTTTACGGTTAACCCTGCATCGCGATCTTGGAACGTCACGTTCGAACCAATGGCACCATAGACGTCAGCATCATTGACCATGCCTTCAATCATTGAAGCATTGCTTGTCGAAGGAGGTATGATTTGGTACTTCACGGTCGCTGTTAGAAGTTCAGTAGACAAATCGGTAACTCGTACAACTTGGAACCCATTATCGAGCGACTGAGACGAAAGTTGGCTGTAGGGTATGCCCTTGTCAGGTACACGAACTGCGTCTTGTACCATCAGATAGATACCACTGGTTAGTAGAACTGTGATGGCAAGAAGAAGTACGGTAGCAATTACCGGACTTACTGCGCCACCCTCTTCCTCGGCTCGGTCCACATATCCTATGTACACCACATCGGACTTGAAGGTTCGGCGCATCAAGCGACACGCTCGACGGTCTCGGGAGTAATCGCTTCCTCTGGGGTTACTCTGAAAGTAATGAACGCAAGGTTCTCAGGAGCATTTCTGAAGCGGCGAATAACCATTCTAGTATCGAAATCGCTCCCCCTCATCCCTACTTCGAATTCCATGACAATGTCGCAGATAGCCATCAATTCACGCTCCGTTGACTTCTCAACAGCCTGATCGCTAACAGTCATAAGAAGCAAACCGCGATTCCTTTGTGCATGAGCCTGCATAATCCGAAGCATCGAGGTGACACGGGCCGGATCAAAGCGAGAATAAAAGAAATCCAGACTATCGATAACGGCTCTGAAGTATGGCCCCAAAGACGTGACTTGTGTGGCGAGATCCGTCAAGAAATCGTGGTTCTTTTGCTCGACGAAGCGCGTCTGTGCTAACTTCTGTATGTCGGACAAAGTGAAGCCCTCAATACGATATCTAGAGGCAGCAAGCTCCCGAGTTAGGACCTCCTTGTTGTACTCTTCGCCCATTGTTCTAACCCGAATATCCGTTGGCCAGTCATACTTTCTATAGACGGAAAGAATCTCGTTTGAGGTCTCAGAAGTTGATACCAAAATAGTATTCTCTGGATCCTCTGCGACGGATGCAAACTGTTTCGCGAAAAGGTCCATTCCAGCACCTGCATTTCCTGAGGCGAGGATGGAGAATCCACGGGGGATACTACCGGTATTAAGAGGAGTCCCAGTTAGGATACGATCGAACTTGACTGAACCGATTGAACCCATATCACCATAGTATTCTTCATCATCAGGATCGAAATTTATACTCATTCGAATCACCTTAATTGATTACCACTTGGCCGCGATCAATCAAGTCACTGCAGTACAAATCCATGTTCGCGAGAACACCTGCCGGCGTCTGATCAGGGACGTTGACAATTAAGCTCAGAATCTGCCGATTCTGACAGGTATTGATGAAAGTGTGAAGATATTCAGCGAGAATTCGTTCCTCGTTGTAAATCGAAAGGGCATTAACAGAATCTAAGATGACGAAATTCTGTTGGCTACCTGAATTCTCAAGGTAGTGTAGAGATCTAAGTAGCATCGATTCCAACATAATGGGGCTGTCTACATATCCAATGTTAGGGTAAGGATTCTGAGTCCCACCAAGTATCCCTGGAGACACGCAGTCAATGAAATGGATTGGCGATATATCGAGGCCTATCGTGTTCATCATCTCGATTACGTTAGGAGCGGTCTTCGACGCCGTAATGTACACCCCCCCCATACCGAATCCTTGAATCAATGGCTGGAGCACTGAGGCGAGAACCATCTCAGAGTTACTGGTCCCAACACGAACTTGGACACTAGAGGTGGTAGTCACCTGACTGAGTTGCTCGGCTATGCCGGCATCGAACTCAATCAATCCGACACCCCCCACTTCAACATTGGAGTCAACATTACTCCGCTACGAGTGAGTTCAAGAGCATATTTCGCACGGCTATGATCAGTACCTCTCATCTTGACAACCTGAAGATATCGCAGTAGGTGACCCATTCGCTCTACATCACCTAGCACAATGATTCCGTCGGCGATTGCTTCCTCTACACCGAATGCAGATCGATGTGCAGTTCCACCTACAGAAGTAATCTCCGCGATTAAGAGGGTAGTGCAACCAAGTGTCGACAGCGACTTTCCAAGTTTGAATAAGAAATCCCTGATCAGTTGCTCATTGGGAACCTTGTAACAAAGTGACGTGACTGAATCAATGACCAGCCGCGTGACACCGATTGTGTTCACGATATCCGTGATAGCCTTCACCATTGCATCGATATCGTCTAGATTGAAAGTAGACTTGTCAAGACCAAGCCATGAAAACAAAACATCCATGTCAAAGACGTTAATCAGACCCTGGTCTACTGCTGACATGTCGAAAAAGGAGAACTGACGAACGTTCTCAAGGAGTTTTACTGAAGGCTCGGTCGCCGAAAAATGGGCGCATGCCTCGCCTGCCCTTGCCCCATTCATAAGGAACTCCATCCCGAGAGTTGTTTTCCCTGAACCACAAGTACCCGATACAAGAATCGCAGACCCGTAAGGGATTCCTCCGCGAAGAATCTCGTCTAACCCACGGATGCCTGTGACGCAACGGTCACGCTCGTAGGAGGGAGCACCAAGCATGGGTATCAAAACGTCTCACAACTAAGCCCGTTGATAAGTCCACGCACAACAGACGACTCATAGATTACCAGGTGAAGTGATATCTGATACTATCCAATCACCATCTACACTGAGTTTCGCCGAATACCCTGCTTCAAAATCCCAAGTACTGTCGTAGGCAATCGTATTGATACGCTGACTGAATGAGGAACCTGGTTCGTTGTAGGTTAGACGTAACGTGTCCGCAGAGTCATCAAGACCATCGATAAGGCCTCTACCGAGAACATAGGACGAACTCAAGTCGACAACTAAGCTAGCATTACCATGGTTCATCACGCTAGGATCACCGCTGAGAAGGATGAGTTGATTTCCCCCCAATGCATCGGTGCCAATCAGTGTGAAGAAACCATTTCGAGCCACACCCCACCCATTGAGATCTACTGCGAAGCCTCCTTCATTGTGAATCTCAATCCACTCAGGTTCTCCGAGTATGGCATGAGGTGAAAACTCAGTAATCATGAGTATGGGAGGAATGGATCCAGCATTGTGGACTTCAAGGCTGATTTCAATGATCTCGGCTCCCATCGGCATATTCCTGAACGAAGCCGCGCTGGTTGTCGCTGAGCTCCTAGGTGTGCCGTCAAGGAACAGAACTGTTCCGACCCGGTTTGATTCTGGGCTTTCGATGACCAGCACTGAAAGATTCACAGAAGCATAAGATGGGAAACCAAGACCCGCCTTCAGTTGGCCTTCAGTAAGATTCTGCAAGGCTTGTATTCTAAGTGGATCAATATGCCCATTTGAATCTACCAAGCCAGGCAACACATCAGAATCAAGAAGTGTGCTAGCGTTGAGTAAATGCCAATCCGAAGTACTGTTGGCAGTATCGCGAACCCCGCTATCCAAAGGCACTGCCCACCCTTCTGAGGATGTAAGGCGCATGAGCCCATCAGCGGCATGTTCGTCTAAGCGGTCCACCATCGGTTCGTTAGGACCCAGAGTGAGACGTGTTAGGCTTAGGAAAGCCGAGACAATGACAAGGAATAGAACGAAGGCGGAAAGGAACTCTATGACTGCAGTGAGGGCTTGATCATCTCGACGCATATCCCTCCGCATACCATGGTGTTCATCCAAGAGGAAATGAACCCTTTCTCCTTACTTACTTGGAGATGTGCAAGAATATCACATTCGACCGGTTCCGGCACGCCCGAAGGGCGTTGATTATTTACCATACGAACGGCCATGAATGAATCATGTCGGGCACATCTGCAGCCCCAATGTCGCTGCGGACGAGGATGGTCCCCCTAGTCCTCCTTCTATTCATCACGTCCACCATCCCTCTATCTCCTGCTGTCGATGCGACCGCTTCAAGGAACCTCCAAGACTTCCAAATTGTCGCACCAGTCGAACCATTCATCAACGGATCCTATGACCTATGGGAGACGCAATCCTTGATTGTCGACGTGCGAAACAATGCCTCCACTCCAATCGGCGGAAGGCAACTCAAAGTTAGCGTCTGCGCCGGCGACCATACTGCTGGCAATGCCTGCCCTAGCCAAGTATCTGGTTTCCCCAAAACGATTTTCCTCCCTACACTACAGCCTGATGAAACCTATACTGCTGAGTTTAGCGGTGGCGTCTACACAGGCAATCTACAAAATCAGACCTATACCGTCATCTACGAATTCAGTTCAGCAGATATACGGCCCGAAGACGATCGTATTGCCTATGTGTTCCACCGAGTAACCCCCCTCAAAGACATCGCCTACCTCTCCAACAATGCAGATACAACATACAACTCGGGTACCGAATACCCACTTTCAGCCACTGCGAGCACTGGCCAATTCTCCTCTGGTGATCAAGCAGAACTAGGTTGGACGCTTAGTCAAATCGGCGCCCAGGTCGGCGAACAGAACGATTGTATCAGAATTGGACCCGGAGATCAACCACCCGATACTGGAACAAACCCAGATGATGCACCCCCCTACATCAGCACAGAATTAACTTCAAGCAATGATTGGATAAACCTCAATGTCAACGCCACAGGACTACAAATTGGTGAGACATATTCGATATCTTGGGAAACTCGGCAAAACAACGTCATCAATTCAACCAATAGTGGGGAGTCAGAGTGGATAGCCACATCTCCTGAAGAAAACTTCAGCCTTGAATTTGAGGACCTCGATGATGGCGTCCATTGCATAACTACGACAATCGCCATCCCAATCCTATTCATCGAAGAGCAGAGTAACTCAATTCAAATCAATGGATTCAGTACCTCCACAACCTTCGAGGCAGCCCCAATTACATTCCCCAACACGGGGCATTTCTCTATCGAGTTCTGGTTCAATTCACCTCTCGACCCAAACGAATGGAACGATCGTAGTGACCCGTTTGAGGTAATCGTGAGCGACGATGTCGACATCACGATACTCTCGGTCCGGCCCGCTAGAGGTGACGATACTGTTGTCCAGATTGGATTCGATAACTATGCACTTTACCCATACGGTGACGATTCACTAGAAGTCAAGTTCAGGAACGATGGAGACATGATCTGGAACTCGACCTTGAGCCTNGAAGTTCTAGATTCATTAGACAGTTCACCAATCCAAGGATACCCNGCATCCTGCACCCGTATGCTAATGCCACAAGATGAAGGGACCTGCGTATTCAATCTCCCAATCCTAGGCCAGTATATTGTGAACGCAAGTGCGACTGGTGGCCCCACCGAGGTTGACCCTGCAAACAACTACCTTGAGACGCAAATCACAGTCAATCAGACTGTTTCAGGTGCCTACGTAGCCGTTCCAGCAATAGATGGAATGCTGTTTGAGACAGGCGAAATCATCCAACTCGTCGCCGGATTAGCTCCTAATGCACCTCTGCCGGTAAACTACACGTGGAAGATTGATTACACAGAGGTTATCGCTCAAGGACGTGTTGCTAATGTCACACTTCCAATGGGTAATCACGTNNTCACTCTCCATGTTCGCCACGGATTGATGGACGAATCCGATTTTGATGAAGTTGGCATCCGGCACATCCGTGTCCTCAATCGAATCAACTTCGATGCACTTCCGATCATCACGGAAGGTGAAGCTGTCTCGATTGAAGAGATGGAGTTTGAGTTACTCGGCACCGCATTCCCACCAACAGTTGTTCACGCAGCAGCAGTCAATATTGGTAAGACACCTCTCCGATCCCTTGACTACCGTTTGGTACCGACTGACGGAGATGTGCTGAATGTCGACTACATCGATGTCTGGGGCAATATCAGCCAACTCATCCCATCCAGTGTCGACCCAAGCAGTGTTCAAGCGATGCATATCATCGATGGAGCGGCAGGTATCCTTACACCTCTAGGTGAGGGTGAATCCTTTGAGTCCTACAGTACTAACAACACATTCCACCTCCGAACCCTCACGAAAGCAAATGTTTCCATGATGTTAATCGGGGATATGGCGCCTGTCAATGTGACTCCAATGAACTTCAGAACGCAACAATTAGAGGGCGGACAGATTGAACTTATGTGGGAATCCGAGGGGCCAATCNATGACCCATACTTCGGTGGATGGAAGGTCTACAAACGATCTGAATTCCCATTCCGTTGGCCCTATGATAGCGAGAGTGACTTTGAGAATACAGTATCACAAAACTGGGTAACCGACTTATCAGGTGAAACAACCTCTTGGATTGATCCGAACCCCCTACCAGAAGGTATCTGCGCGAGCTACATCCTCGCAGCGGTCGACCACCAAGGAGAAGTGGATTATACACACGGCAATGTGACAGGTTGGCAAGAAGTAGGCAATCCCGACCTCCAATGTGGAGATTCGATGGCACCAGGTGCAGAGATGTTGGATGTGCGTGCTGTCCTCACNTACAANAGTACCTCAGACGTACACATTGTGACACTCACTTGGACATACCCAGAACTTCCTGATCAAGACGATGATGGGGTCCCAGACGGAGGGAACATCACTTGGACCCTATACCGAACTCAGAACATCCCTGAGGCAGTAACTCACCTAGATCCAATAATGACTGGGATATCTGGTGAAGCATACTCTACAGGATCCTTCGTCGAGGAGCAGGCAACAGGTGTCAATGGACTCTCTATCGGTCAGACTTACCACTATATCTTGGTGCCATCAGATATTGTTGGAAACACTGACGGCGTCGTCAGAGATGACAATGTAGCTTCAATTCACATCACTGATATGTTCTGGGATGCAAACCCTCACCTTATCCCAGAGTCAATAGTTCCAGAAAAGAATCACGATAATGACTGGGTCAACAGCCTCCTCAGCGAGGTCAATGATCCCAACTTCCAAACTGCTGCGATTGTCGCAATTGTGGTAATCGCAATCAATATGGTAGCCGTGCCAATTGTAATCAATCGGAATCGGAAAATCCGACGCCGCTTGAAATTCCTACTTGAGAAAGGCAGAGGTGCATCCGCTAATGAGGAAGAGGATGACCTCTCCGAATTCTTTGGATNATGGCGCGACAGGAGGGATTNGAACCCTCGAGGTGAAACACCACTGGATTAGCAATCCAGCGCAATGGCCAGGCTATGCGACTGCCGCAGTGTCTCGTCCACCCATGGGGCCGGCTTAAGAGAAGCGGTAGTTACTCTTCTTCCGATGAATCAATGGTTGCCTTTTCGGTAATCATTTGTTCAACTAAATCGGATGGCATGCGTGCGCTGTAGATTAATTCATCAATGAAGCCGGATTTCTCGTTATTGCGCAATTCCATTACACGTGTACCTTTCGAAGAACGACCTGATGTCTCCTTAGTTTGTGATGCAGAGATGCGAATTACAACTCCTTTCCCTGAAAGAAGGAACAATTGATCTTCTAGATCNGGAATTTGATGGACTCTTGCTATTGAATCGCCTTCGTTGAGATTCATTGTTTTGACTCCAGACCCGCCTCTATTCTTAGCTAACCGATAACCATCAGTCCCCATCTTTTGTTTTCCTTCAGAATCCAAAATTGGTTCGCTATCTTTCATCAATGGGACTGAATCTCCAGTTCCAATCCGGGTACGTTTCCCCATGCCCTGTTTNGATAAAGTTAGAACATTTGTATTCTCATCATTCGTAATAATCATCCCCACTAAAGATGCATCATCTTTCAATTTCAATCCGCGGACTCCACTAGATACTCTACCTTGTGAATTAACTGCATTAAGCATGAAACGGGTGGCTAATCCGTTACTTGAAACCATCACCACATTATCTTCATCAGTGCCAGATCTTACAGAGATTAACTCATCATTTTCAGCCAGGTTGATTGCTTTCTTTCCATTGCGATTAATCTTGATGTAATGAGAAAGAAGACTCTTTTTGATAATACCTTTACGAGTTGCAAATGCCAAGTAATTATCTCCTGGTTCCTCAATCAATTCTTTGCTTAAAGGAACAATTGAAACAACCGTTTCATCATCTTTTAACCCAACAATATTTCGAATATGGCCACCCCTACTTGTTCTAGAACCTCGTGGAGTTTCCCATGCCTTTAGGCCATATACTCGCCCCTCAATGTAAGGGACTTCCGTTTCGTTACCCTCTTTGTCTTTCACTTTCTTAATAGCAGGCCTATTCGTGAAAATTAGTAATCTATCCTTACTAAAACAAGTTAGCAAAGTGGTTGGGAAATCTTCATTTTTTGTTTGGACACCTTTCATCCCCTTCCCACCTCTATTCTGCATTCTGAAAGATTCAGCAGGTAAATGTCGAATGTAATTATCATTGGTTAGTGTGATTACGATTGCTCGTTCTTCGATCAGGTCTTCACGATCCATGGATAATGGCATTGGGTCAATGTCTGATCTGCGCTCATCACCGTGCTTTTCGACCATTTCATTGAGTTCTTGAATGAGAATATCGAGCCGACGGGCTTTTGACGCAATAATTTGCATAAGATCGGCAATCTTGATTTTTAATTCAGTATGTTCATTCTCTACCTTTTCGACATCAAGTCGGCTAAGTTGATACAAACGGCGTTCAGCAATTGCTTTTGCTTGAGGCTCAGTGAAGTCAAATGGAGCAATTCCTGACATCGTTTCATTGCCCTGTAATACTGCTTCGAATTGCTCTCTACTGGAACTTGCTTTACCTACAGTAATTACATCATCAATACGTTCCTGTGCTTTGACTAGGCCTTCAAGAATATGCGCTCTAGCTTCAGCCTTATCTAGTTCGAATTTTGCCCTCTTCTCGATGATAGATTCTCTATGCTCAACATACGTATTGATCATCACTGGAAGAGTAAGTAGAACTGGCCTTCCATCCAATATACCCATCATATTTGCAGAATATGATTCTTGTAAACGGCTGGACTTGAATAACTGATTGAGAACTGCATGAGGGTCCGCATTATTTTTCACTTCAATTACTACACGTATTCCTTCCTTGGACGATTCATCACGGATATCTCTGATGCCAACTATTGTACCCTTGGTAACTGATTCAGCAATGTGTACAAGCATATCCGCCTTTTTCACTTGATATGGAATTTCATGGATAACAATCTTCTTTCCGTTTGAATCATCGTAAACATCACACTTGGAACGTACATGGAATCTGCCCTTACCATGTTTGTACATATCGTAAATCCCATCGACTCCATGGATAGTTGCACCAGTAGGGAAATCAGGGCCTGTTATATGTTTCATATATTCCTCGATTGAGATGCCAGGTAAACCTTGATTTTCATCGCCCTCCTCAAGAATTCGACTCACATGTAATCTTATTGCGCCTGCAACTTCTGTGAGATTGTGAGGAGGGATTCTCGTTGCCATTCCAACCGCGATACCATCGCTTCCATTCAGAAGGAGATTGGGCAATCTTGCAGGAAGAACCGATGGTTCCATCTCTGAATCATCAAAATTAGGTTGGAACTCAACGGTCTTCTTTTCGATATCTTCAAGCATATGTTTTGAGATTTTATCCAAACGACTCTCTGTATATCGCATTGCTGCAGGGGGGTCTCCGTCGATTGAACCGAAATTTCCTTGTCCATCGATAAGGGGATATCTCAATGAAAACTCTTGGGCCATTCTAACCATTGTATCATAGATCGATTGGTCACCATGCGGGTGATATTTACCCATCACTTCTCCAACCGAACGTGCTGATTTACTGAATTTCTTTTCAGAGGTATGGCCGCCTTCATGCATTCCGTAAAGGACGCGACGGTGGACAGGTTTCAATCCATCTCGAGCATCTGGTAGAGCTCTTCCAATAATTACAGACATTGCATAATTGATGTATGATGTTTTCATTTCATCATTAAGGGGTTGATTCAAAATAGTCCCCGTTTCTATGGCGTCGCCACTTTCTTCATTCATTTCCTCGTCTTCAGATGTCAAGGTTAGTCACCTCCTTAGCGTGCTTTTCGATAAACGCCCTTCTGTCAGGAACATCATCCCCCATCAGGATTTCAAACATACGATCAGAATCTTCGGCATCTTTGACAGTGACTTTGAGCATAGTTCTAGTTTCAGGATTCATCGTTGTTTCCCAAAGTTGTTCAGGATTCATTTCCCCAAGTCCTTTGTACCTTTGTACGCCGATTTTTGCATTGGGGTTATCTCCTCTTAACTCGTCAAGAATGGCGTCCCTCTCGTCATCAGTAAATGCATACTTGCTGACTCTACCCTTAGAGAGTTGGAATAAAGGTGGTTGGGCGATGAAAACATGCCCCTTTTCTATTGCAGGACGCATAAATCTCCAAAGAAACGTTAGCATGAGGGTGCGGATGTGTGCTCCATCAACGTCGGCGTCAGTCATAATGATAATTTTGTTGTAACGCAATTTTTCGGTATCGAATCCTCCTTCTTCTTCGATATTATTTCCAACACCTGCGCCGAGTGCGCGAATCATTGTTTGAATTTCTTGATTCTGGAAAACCTTAGCAGCATTATGCTTTTGACGCTCAACATTGAGGATTTTTCCCCGAAGTGGTAGAATTGCTTGAATGCGCCTATCTCTCCCCGTTTTTGCAGAACCTCCTGCTGAATCACCTTCAACCAAGTATACTTCGCATTCACTAGGATCTCTTGATTGGCAATCTGCAAGTTTTCCTGGAAGACCTCCGCCTTCTAAAACACCCTTTCGACGAGTCAAATCACGTGCCTTTCGGGCTGCTTCTCTCGCCTTAGATGCAAGCAATGCCTTCTCAACGATTTGTTTCGCGACAGTGGGATTTTCTTCGAAGAATTCACCTAATTTATCGTAAACAATTGTTTGGACAATCCCTGTAACTTCACTGCTGACAAGCTTATCTTTTGTTTGGGATGAGAATGACGGGTCGGGGTGTTTTACGCTAACTACTGCGGCCAAACCTTCTCGGACATCATCCCCCGATAGTGAGTCCCCCTTGAGCAAGTTCTTTTTCTTGGCGTAAGAGTTTACAGAACTCGTTAATGCTGTACGTAATCCTGACATGTGAGTCCCTCCATCTTTGTTTCTAATGATATTAGTATAGCATCGAATCGATTCACTGAAGGCATCTGACCATTGCAAGGCAAGTTCAACTTCCACAGTCCCTTTCTCAATTTCTTTTTCCCCTCTGATTTTGATGACTTCAGCATGGAGGGCTTCACGACGCTCATTGAGTTGCCCTACATACTCTGCGAGGCCACCTTCATACAAATGTTCTACAACATGTGGATCTGAACTGCGTTCATCCGAGATTATAATTTTCAATCCAGCATTTAGGAAAGCAGTTTCGCTCACCCGGGTATTTACTTCCTCGATATCAAATTCCAAGACCTCTGTGAAAATACTCAAATCGGGTTTGAAAGAAATCATTGTGCCAGTGTCATCACAAGTGCCGATTTCTTTGAGGGATTCAACGGGTACTCCAGCCTCATATCGTTGGAAATAAATGACTCCGCCGCGATGGATGGTCATCTCCATCCATTCGGAAACGGCATTTACTGCAGACACTCCTACGCCATGTAGGCCTCCAGAAACTTTGTATGAGCTGTTGTCGAATTTCCCCCCTGCATGTAATTTTGTCATGATGACTTCTGCTGCCGATATACCATATTCCTCGTGAATACCGACGGGGATTCCTCTGCCGTAATCCCTAACTGACAGGGAATTATCTGCATGTAGGGTTATGTCGATTGAATCTGTATGTCCTGCAAGGTGTTCGTCGACGGAATTGTCTACTACTTCCCAGATGCAGTGGTGCAATGCCGATCCATCATGTGGGTCGCCAAGATACATTCCTGGCCTTTTGCGAACGGCCTCCAATCCTTCGAGCACTTGGATGCTATCTGCGCCATATTCATCCGCCATACTCCTCACCACATTAATTCGCAAAGGGCCCCTATGGGGGCCCTTTGACTGGATTAAATTATTCTTTGAGAGTATATAAACAAGAGGCAGGAGGATAGGGCGCAATGTGGCGAATCTAAGGTCCAAACATGCATCAAATAGATGCTTGAACTGTGCATCAGGATTAAACACAAGTCGCGGGTCCACGGTTTCGATGGCTCGTCCAAAGGTGGTTGTCTCTCTTTGCGGCAACACTGTTGAGGAGATGCTTGAGGATGCTGCACTAGCCACCGCCGCAGGCGCAGACATGGTCGAAGTCCGCTTTGACCAACTCTGGATAAAGAAAGAAGCCGTGATTGAGGAAGAAGAACATGAAGAAGGTGATCGGCGGCGGCGGAACCGAGAACCAAAATGGAATTACATACCGTTACCAATTGAAACAGTGGATGTCGAGACCAGCATCAACGCATTCAAGTCAGGCATCCGAATTCCTGTAATCTTCACTTGCCGGCCAGTTAGCCAGGATGGAGGTTTCCCGGGTGAAGAACCCGAGAGAATTGCAGTCCTAAAATTCGCCATTGAATCGGGAGTATCCTACATCGATATCGAAGATGAGGTTACAGATAAGGATTTGAAGATGCTAAAAGGCGCAATTACAGAATCCACTAAGGTAATTATCTCCGACCATACGAGCAACCCACCTTCAGTCGAGGAAATTACTGAACGTGTGGACAAGATGGCTACTAAGGGAGATCTAGTGAAAATATGCTACCGCCTCAACAATCGCGGCGGCGCTCTACGAGTCCTCGAAGCAGCCAAGGACATCGGGGCCCGCGAAGGTGGCCCGGATGTAGCACTGATGGGGCTAGGAGAGGGAGGCGACTGGGCACGCATTCATGCGCCTTTGATTGGCACTCGGATTGTATATTCCACAATGGACGAATCGGTTTCAGTCATGAAGCAGGGCAGAATCAATCTCGAAGATTTAACGATCGCTTGGGACCTGCTTGAATACGACTGAAGTTCAATCATCTGTTTCATCGTCCACATATGGATTCGATGTACTTCCCTGAGCCGTCTCAACCATATGCATCAAATCTACCTCAGGGATGTAATGACCCACAGAGCTATCATGCCAGCCACCCCTATTGTAACGCTGATGCAATATTAGAGGTGCAATAACCACCACAAATGGAAGTGAACAACAAAGTAGGTAGGCGCTTATTTTCGGCAACATCGTTCTCTCTTCAACCGTCACGTATACTTCCCCGATTAGGTCCGCGCCAATAGCAGAAGCATCCGTATCACGTGAGTTATTCCTAGCATCGAGAACTAGGTACAAACCTTGACTATTCGATGTACTGAAAATTCCGAAGGAAGAAGAAGTCCCTCCACCCTCATAAGTAACGGCAAATTCTGTTGAACTCTCACCTTCATACGAATGAATATCACGGTATGGAATCCATCCATAGAATGAATACCAATCGCTAGGAGCATCACCATACCACTCATCCACCATGTACCTTTCATAATCCAAACCTTCCATCAAATAGATATCAGCTTGTGGTGACGGTTGAATCGTCTGATTAGGAGCTAAAGCAAGAGAGATACAGAATGTGTAGCGATAACCTTCCATTGGCAGGAACCGGATTGCGGTATGGCCTCCATCAGAGATATTGACTCTACTACTGAAACCATCCGTTAGTGGGGAAAGACGAGAATTACTGGCAGAAATGTCAAAACCCTGCTCTAGGAACCATTCGTTGTCCTCCTTTGAGGAGGTGAGTAATTCGGCATCTGTTCCCCATGTCGGCGCCCCCTCAGGATTACATGATGATGCAGCATCGACTGATTTTGGATCTACAAGGCCTCCAGGCGACATTGAGATTACCAAAAGCAAAAGGACGCCGAAAATGGCCGACCTTCTGCCACCCATTAGATCACCTGCGCCGTGAACCAACAGGCCTTACATACCCTGATTCCCGGCTTCTGCGGTCCTCTCGATCGAGGTTCTTCGGCTTCGGAGGTGCAGAGTGTTGATCCATACCAATCATACCGCCTTCTGTCTGAATTTCAGTGACATCATAGGTGGGCTGCTCATCGACTTCTGCCTCATCCTCATTGGGTTGACGCATAACAAGCCACCCAAGTACTAGGACAAGTGCAACTAAGAGAAGGACCCAAAGGCTACTTGAATCGGAAGGAATCAAGTCAGAGAGTTCGAAATCCGATAGGGAACGTGGCCCAACTTCTGTATCATCCCTAACATCAATGCTGAACGCCTTGATAGTGCAAGAAGCGGTGCCATCACAAACACGAGCTATCACGATGTAAGTACCGGATTCGTTCCAACTCAACCCCGTAATCTCACTGGCTTCAATCCAATCATTCTGGAAATCGCCATCCTCGTTAGAATCGATAGTTGGATCGAGATCCCAATAGAGAGTTAGGCCGTCGTTCAATGGTTGATTCGGATCATTATCTAGGACGCCGTCGGCATCACTGTCAGAGAGGACATCCGTGTCTCGGAAAGCAGTGATTCCATTCCGTAAATCCTCATCCTGATACGTAACATAGAGAATTACGTTAGTCATTGGTTCAATCTCATCGTTGAACAGAGGAGTATCCTGAATGGTAGGAGGGGTACTGACGTGAACTACTCGTTGAGTCTGATTCGTATCACCGGTACCGAACCCATCCCGCACAGTCAAAATCACGACATAAGTCCCAGGAAGTGAGAAACTGTGCCAAACATTCTCACCATCGACAATCGGAGAAGCATCTCCGAAATTCCAACTATAACTGACGATTCCATTCCAATTAGGGGAACTTGGATCCGGATCGTTCATCCCGGCGAACTTCGGATCAGCATCTCTAGAACCTTCAGCAGAGAAACGGATTGGAGTGCCTGTAGAAATGAATATGCCCCCATCGGAAGCCAGTGGATGCCAGAAGTCAAACTGGCTGATATCCTCAGAAGGAGATGTGACTAGAACGCCATCGATTGAGGCCTCATAAGCTGTCAACATAGGCAACGGAAGTGGATTTACAATTGATACGAGGTATGACTTAAGATGCGATTCGAGGCCAAGTTCATCGATTATTAGAAGGCTCACTGTGTAGACTCCAGGCTCATCGAAGGTGTGCAGGACTGCACTCTGATTGATGACCTCATCCTCACCCTCAATGTTCCAAATCGTAGTCATCATCGAATCATCACCATCCGGATCAAACGAAGTGCTCTGGAAGGTGTACTGTGTGGACACAGTTCCTTCACTCGGTCGAGCGAAAAGGGCGATGGGGCGTTGATTCAATACATTGACAGAAAGAGACACTACGGTAGTGTTACCATCATTATCAGTCGCAGACACGTTGATGGTTTTGAGTCCGGGCGTTCGCCATGCAGGTGCGGGAGAAATCAAGGTAGATTCCGTCTCCGTAAACGGATCTAATTGACTCAACAAGCCACCTTCAAGATTGACCGGTTCATCGAAGGACCAAGTCATGTTGACTATAGTCCCATCATCATCTATGAAGACAGGAGGCATCTGAAGAGATGTAAGAGTATGAGTCTCGAGTGGGTTGTCAAATATCTGCCGAGGTGGTCGATTAAGAATCGTGATGTTTACCTCTAGTGAAGATGAGAATATTCCATCTGACACTGTGAGATTTAGCACATGTACTAATCCTTCGCTTGAACCGGTAGACCATGCATGATCTACCTCCACGAGTCCAGTGCCAGTTACAACTGTCCCATCACCAAAATCCCATGTGAAAAAGAGTTGATCATCAGGGACATTGTCCACTGTTGAACGTGCATCGAAAAGGACCCTTTCATTGGTCCTTAGAGAAAGGCCATCCTTGATGTCGACACTTTGAACTGTCAATCCAACGATTGGCGCAGAGGTATCTGAAACATTGATGCCCCATGTAACTGGGAGAGAAACTCCACCACCACGGTCGACAACTGCTGATTCCACACTGTAATTTCCGGGCTGAACCCAGGCATGAAGCGGATTCTTCAAACCAGAAACACTACCATCGCCGAAGTCCCAAGAATAACCCACAGGGGTCTCATTCTGAGTGAATGATTGGTTATCAGGGCTGAAGCCCCATTCGTCATAACCTGCACCAAAGAACTGGAGGGCAAGATGTGTCTGAGTCACGTTAGCAGCAGAAGTACTGGCTGCAACTGGAGCCATGTTGTGCAATGGAATCGGGGCAGTGAGGGCCTCGTCAACTAGGGTTCCAGCATAGTTACGCAATTCGATATCAAACACATAGTCCCCATCTTCTGGAGCGGTGAAGAGAAGATTAACTGGGACTTCGACACCATTACCTGCAGCCACATCCATTTCGTAACTGTCGAATAAGATGTTGTCCTTGAAAGCGTGGACCGTCAAATCGAGAATCTCAAAGAATGCCGTAGAATTAGCTACCATAGTCAGATTGACCGTATCAGAATCACCGTCCATGTCTCGATCAGAAGAGATGGTTGACTCTACACGAACTGTTGGTGGTTCAGATATCAGCGCAGCTGTAACATCAACCGTAGCGGTAGGATACGCGGTAGAGCCCCCGCTAAATCCACAGTTAGGGAATGTATAGTCGCAATCATCGATTGTGCTAGCATACCAAGTGATGAGGTAGACCTCATCAGTAATGTTTCCAAAACCCTCCACAACCCCAGTACCGATGCCGCTCCCTGGGTCGAAGCGGAGATCAGAAGTTGACCAAGTCTGGGCCACAGCATCCTTCTGTAGGAGTATTCCATCGAATCCGAACTCAGATGGAGATACCATGACATTGAGTGGAGCGCCAGTACCNCTAGCGAAGCGCCAAGCACGCACGCCCCAACCTTCCAAGTCGTGGTTCTGACTTGTATACGTTGAACCCCAATTGAAATTCTGATCAGTTAACTGCAAACGACAGAAGGCTGAATTCGAACATGTGCCACCCATCTCGATGTTATTGAATCCAAAGCGACCTTGCTGACTGTCTAGAACCGCTGCTGCAGTGAAGTTAGCGAATATTTCATCCATTGTGGTCCCGATATTACCAGGCGATCCAGGCACAGGATTACGTGCAAGGTTTTCGATAGATGCCCCCCCTGTAGAGGTATCTGCAACAAGGCTCTGAATCGCCTGTCCTCCTCCGAGTTTATCTGCGAGATAAAGCATGAACAAGAATCCTGCACCATAATCACAATCGGCCCGCTGATTCCACCAACGGACGCTACATGATGCGTTCGATGCCCACCCGTTAGAATGACCAATCAGAGTACTCTCTGCACCGAGTATTAAGAAAGCCGCCATGTCTGCATTTCCCTCATCAATCCAAGCGTACTCAAGTGGATCACGGGCATTGTGAAGGAGATGTTCGAACTCGTGAGCAAAGATGACGTTCCTCCATCCAAGATCTGAACTGTCAACGAAAATCGCTTCGCGCAACGATGCAATACCAGGGGAAAAATAGCCTCCAATGTTNGATGGCCCATCGATATCTAAGATAACAATCTCAATCTGACAATTGTTGTCAAGATCCGGCGGATTGCCGAAGTATGACGTATCTGTAGGGTAGATTGAGCTGTCCCAGGTAGACGCGATATCATTAATCGTAGTCGAGGGGATACTAACTCCATTCTCGACGATAATGGCCGCGTATGAGGTGACTCGTTCGACCTCTGCTGCGATGTTCCCGTTGGCTGTCGGCATGGTCACAGCATCCCCTTGACTCCATGCATTCTCACAGGCACGTGCACCAATACTTCGACTCTGAACTACATCGGGAGCGAATGGTAGAACCATTCCGGGCATCCCTGCAGCAATCCACTGATTCTTGAGATGGCGCGTGCCTGAGAATACCGGATCACCTGCTGGAGTGCTCAGATATGCTTTTCCGGAGTCGTCTATATCAAAATCGGCGAGGCTACCAGTGAATAATTCGGCTTCTTCCTCTGGCTCATCTGCAGAGGCAAAGAACGGCGACATGGATGCAAACAGCATGATGAGGACAAGGGTCACTCCGGCATTGGGGCGAGGAGCCCTTAGAATCGATGTGCTGCTCGTCCCTCTGCTCATCATTGAATATTCCTCAGATGTCGTATTTAAGTCCCGGTGGAGCGTGGTTCATACATGCGCTTCAGGCCGAGACGAATCTCGACCCTGATGTATGTGATTCTATTCATCTGTTCACAGTCCTTCAACCCCGCGCTCTCACACTCAGCGAATGCCGCTTCAANCAACACTGAATCAAGCACTGGAGAACCATTAGAAATAGGATATGAAATTCTAGAAACAGTCCAAAGGAATGTTACTCCATTCACACAGGGTCTAGAACTCTATGATGACCACCTCTACGAATCATCAGGCATCTATGGAGAATCCACACTCCGAATATATGACCCCTATACTGGCGAAGTAATTGTATCGCAGGAACTCCCGGAGTATGTTTTCGGAGAAGGATTGACTGTCCACGATNGTCGACTCTACATACTAACCTGGAAGGCTGAACAAGTATACATCCACGATACCAACTTGAAACCTCTAGATGTAGGAACTATCGAAGGCGAGGGATGGGGGATTTGCTCAAACGGAAACGAGTTGATCACCTCTAACGGATCATCTGACCTTGCATTCCGCAACCCCGGTAATCTACAGGTGAACTACACATTAGAAGTGACACTCTCAGGTGAACCTTTGGACCGATTAAACGAACTCGAATGCGTGGGAGGCTACATCTACGCTAATCGTTGGCATGATGACCGCATCTTTCGAATAAATTCCGAATCGGGCACCGTTGAAGGAGTTCTCGATTTAGAGGAACTCATAGACGGATACTCTCCTGATGAAGAAGAATCTGTTCTGAACGGTATCGCTCATATTCCTAACACAAATGACTTCTGGGTGACTGGGAAAAACTGGCCTACATTCCACCTAATTAGCCTAAATGATACAATGAATGAAGAAAATATCGATGTCGTGGTCAACACATTCGATACGCATTATGCAATTTTTGGCCTAGTATTATTCGCAATATTCGGACCTCTTGCAGGGTCGGCATTACGAACAAACTCGGAACCGAAGGGGATTCAAGCCCCCGCCTCTAACGACATTCAGGAGGAGGCTTGAGATGCAGGACGACGACGACCTCGTCAAGGTTCGTGTAATGGACGAATTCGACGACCTTGAAAGCGAACTAGCGGCTGATGAAGAAGAGATTCGAGTCGATTCATCTGATGTCCGCACTGAGGCAAGTGAAATCGCAATCCGAGCCATCCGGCAAGGTGCTGAAATTGGCGGAGAACTTCCAGTTGTTCGAAAAATCGCAATTATGCTGATTATGGCGGGAAGCCTCCTTGGACTACTCTTCGGAGTATTGCTCATCTCTGCGGACCCATCAGATCTACTTTCAAATCCAACCGGAATCGTCGATGGGGACGCAGTAGTCGCTGGACTTCTTGTCAATGAGATAACCGAAGATGGAGGAGGCGGTGAATATCTAGAAGGTATAGAGGTTCAATTACTGGATGAACAAGGAAATCTCATCACGCGAGCCTTCACCGACCAGAATGGCCGCTTTATGTTCGATGAACAACCACGACAAACACGAATAGTGGAAGTTAGAACTGATGGCAACATTACCGAACAGCGAATCCTCATACCGGGTGAAGTGACTCAAATCACAATCACAATGAGGGCGGGCTCTGGAACTAACAATGTTGATTTGAGAATGGACAGTACACTACAAGATAGTGTAGATGTAGGGACCGCTGTCGCAGTATTCACCGTCCTTACCGCTGCAATTGGCTTCGGCGCAGCTATGGAAGCCTTGCGTGGTAATTCCTACCGTCGAACGCAATGGCTCTGTGGTATCGCTCTATTCAGCCGCGGGGGCGTATTCATAGGCCCCGGTCTTATTCTTGCAGGGATGGCACTCAATCGAATCGCGCGTCGCCAGTTCGAGGATTGGAACGACCGCGAGGAGTGAGCCGATGTACCTCATCACTCTCGAAGGTGGCGACGGTTCCGGAAAGGGTACTGCTACCAAGATGGTCGCAGATATTCTTCGTCAAGAAGGAGCTTTCACATCAGTACAAGTCACTGCAGAACCACGACGGAATCACCCACTCGGACAGTTGGCAGTTGAAGCAGTCCGTACGGGGGAAGCCGGGCCTTTTCAGGAAGCAGGTTACTTCGCCGCGGATCGACTAGATCATTCTCACATGTGGATTCGTCCCCGACTCATGCTTGGGGCTGCAGTAGTGTCAGAGAGGAATGTACATTCTTCCCTTGTATACCAAGGCATTGTGGGCGATCTAGGGCTTCAAGAAGTCGCTCGATTAAACGCAAATGCCCTCGTCCCAGATCTTACCATCTGGGTTGATTGTGAACCCGAGATTGCATTGAAGCGGATTAATGAAGGCACATTGAGAATGGCGACAGTCAACAAGACAGAATACTTTGAGACTGACGAGTTGCAAGCTAGAATCCGTGTTGGATTTCAGCAACTCCTTGGTGGTGAAGTAGCAATGCCGGAACCTTTCAATCGTGGACAAATCGAAGGTCCGATTATGAATCATAAAACGGAAAGCGACCTAGAGGACGCCCTCAGAGTAACGATTCGACGCTTCCTCAGGTCACCCCCCCCACCACTCAACGTTACCACTCAGGAGGTTGAGATGTCCTTGCTCAAGCAATCCATGGACGCTCAAGACGGCCAACAAACTCTGGATGTAGGTGGAGAACCTCAGAAGGATCACGAAGAATGGCTTAACGGAGTACCTCCTTGGAGAGTGCTGGCATCTGCTCATTCGATTTATTCCACTGCTTGGGAAGCATCGGATGAACGGCTAGCAACCCAGGTCCCTAGATCCGCCCTTTCCAGAACTGTTTTCTCAATCGTCGGAACCCTAAGCCTCGTCCCATCTGCGGATGTGCGCCAACTCCGTGCCGCTCTAGGGCCCGTGCGCTCAATTAGTCACCGGCACACCCAGAGAATGCTGCAATTCCTCGATGGACAACAAGGCTGGATTCGACGTCATCGAAGCATATTGGGCCGTGAAGCCCCTAGGGCCGAGTTAAGACCAGACTGGCTTGCCTTCGGCCGTATGGCACTGATTCTTGCACCTCTACGGCCTTGGATTGATGAATGGGCAAAGCAAGCTGGAGAACGACCTCGCTGGAAAAATTCACTATCACAGATTCTCAATGAAGCCGAACACGATGTACGGACTGCTGCCTGGATGGCAATTGAGCGATTCCGAGCAATAGGTACGGGCTTAGACACAGAACGACCGCTCCCAAACGATATCGACGATCTGAAACGATGGTATAGAGGTGGATAATCAGAGTTCTCCGAGCTCCATCCACATCGCCATATTGGCTGGCTCACTGATATCTGT
>PATD01000001.1 GCA_002713585.1 Methanobacteriota archaeon | reverse complement strand
TATCGATATCGATATCTCGCACTTGGTGATACCCGTTTGCAGTTGTAATCCAGTCCCACTGGTTATTTGCTCCACCACGGGATGCAACAAAGGTGGAAGTATCCTGGCCATTGCTTGAAGACATTACTTGATTCGTATCGAAGTTAACAGTTCCACGCACAGTACCTGCTATGTAATCCACGCCGTTCTGTTGCACGATTCCAAAGGGCTGGACGATTCCAGCGGTACCACCTGCTTGGCTAGCATTAGCCCATGCAAGATTGGTACTCGCATCGGCAATCCAGAGATCGTAGGAGCCAATCGCTTGCATCTGCTGTGACCCAAAGTTCGCAGTTCCGCTGAATAGGCCAGTTGCAACAATTCCTCCCCCGCGCCATGCGATGGATTGACCAAGATCTTGTGCTTGTCCTCCGGTAATTTTCGCGTCGTTCCAAGCTCCATTTGATGCAGACATCTTCGCAATGAAGATGTCAGTACTGGTGCCTCCAATTCCATTTCGAGTAATGCTTGTACCGAAATATGACTGAGCAGTTGCATTAGTTTCTCCGATGAGATATACATCCTGGCTGCCATCTGGGTTAGTTGGGGAAACTACGAGGTCCTCACACGCGTCGTCATTCTCGACAGTTCCCGCTTGCTTTGCCCATAGTGGATTGAGGTTCTGGTCAAACTTTGCAACCCAGATGTCTTGTGAACTTTCAACACTGCCTGAAGGCGTGTATGATTGGAAGTTCTGGGTGCCAATCGATACATTCCCGATAAACCAGCCGCAAGCATAAACATCAGTTCCAGATGTCGAGATGGCCGTTACAGTCGCGCTTCCGCCGCCTCCAAAAACTGAGGTATAGTACAGTTTTTGCCAAGTTCCTGTTGAAGATGCCTTAGCGACATATGCCATTTGTTCCACATCAGAGTAGGCTTGACTTCCGAAACTAACATCGTAGATTACAAATCCTCCAGTGTAGACATTGCCTAGTGTATCGACTGCTACAGTTGAAGGAGATATGTACCCTGCTGCTACACCGATTGAAGGTTGAGTCGGTGGTTGAGATGGGTATCCTGCGACAGCAGTCCACTCTGTAGTGCCGGCTTTCGTTCCAATTGACATCTCAGATGCCGCCGGTTCAAGGGCCTCTGAAGGGGTGATTCCTGGCGCGCTAATCATTCCAATGAGGATGGCGGTCAAGGTCAGGACGAGGAAGCGTTCACTGAGTGCCATGCGTAAGGGTTGCACGTCACGCACTTCAACCCTCGGCTCCAAGGTGCGCAAGTCAGAATCAGGATTCATACAATGCAAATGTGGATTCAGCGTCATTCCGCCAATACCAGTTTCCATTTGCATCCTGTGCCCATTCCACACCGTCTTCATCTGTTGTATGGCCTGAGAGTTCGGGTAAGGGGGTTGGTTCAGGAGCGAGAGCTTGTGCTGCTTCTTCGGCGAAAGCCCCAGGTGCTGGAGCTGTGGTTGCAGATTTTGGTCGCGCTTTCTTCTTTCGCGGCTTTGGCTTGTTGCGGGATCGAATTATCACTGCAACACCTACGGTGCCAAGCAGAAGTGCTGCGACAATAATAATCGCTGCAACAAAGATTGGGTCCATGCCTCCTCCATCTGTTGCTAGGTCCTGTTTTTGACTGATTGAGCAACCATCCTCATCCACGCTGAAGAGATTTGGAGTTCCTGGGCAAATGTCGTTTTTGTTCTGGACGCCATCACTATCGGCATCTAGTTGGCTGAATCCACAACCGTTCTCATCTACATCACTATCGATAGTTGCGCTACAATCGTAGCCTGAACTTTCAAGCCAATTTAGTTCGATCAGATCGTTTACACCATCTTCGTCAGAATCGAGTAGCTCAAGTTGTTGATCAGTCGAACATCCGAAATTGTCGACTTCAGCATCAGAAGGGGTCGATGGGCAGATATCGAAGCCGTTCTCTGAATCTTCGTCACCTTTGACTCCGTCTCCATCCAAATCACGTTCAGTAATTGTGCAACCATCAGCCTGTTGCTCGGCAGTTCCTGACTCGTCGGCAGGTATGTCTACACATACGTCCTCAACGTCGTTGATGCCATCGCTGTCTGTGTCGTCGATGCAACCATCGAGGTTGTCATCGAATCCTCTGGCATCTTCATCCGGGCATTGGTCCTCTTGGTCGGTGAGCCCGTCACCATCGCTGTCTCCTTGATTCGGAGCGCAACCGTTCAGGTCGACAGGGTCCCCAATTGTAGTGAGGGGGCACTTGTCCTCGCCACCCGCCTCTAGGAATCCATCGCCATCATCATCTTCATCCTCAGTATCGTCCTTGCATCCATCTCTGTCGAAATCATTTCCAAAGTTTGAGGTCCAACCCGTCTCGCCAGCAGGGCATGAATCTGCGATATCGAGGATTTGGTCTCCGTCATCATCAGTATCCTCTCCATAACCATTGTTTTGAGCACCAGTATCCTTGCAACCATCGCCATCATTGTCGAAGGCAGGGTCATTACCAATCCAGTTTGTTTGCCCCTTTGGGCAGGTATCTTGTTCGTCTGGAATACCGTCGTTGTCGTCATCACTATCCTCATCTGCGTCACGACAACCGTCGCCGTCGTGATCAGTCTCTGAGACGCTAGTCCAATCGATGGCACCCGGAGGGTTGCAGTCGTCTGTTACATCGGGGATTAAATCGTCATCATCGTCGAGGTCTTCATCAGAGTCGCGACAACCGTCGAGATCAAAGTCGAAAGTTACTTCAGAAGTCCAACCAGTAAGGCCGGTCTGACACGAATCCTCGTCATCAGGTCGCTGATCGTTGTCATCATCCATGTCCTCTCCCTCATCCTTGCAACCATCGCCGTCGTGGTCGGTGTTAGCATTACTAGTCCAGTTCTTCCAAGATGGGTTCGATGCACATTGATCGAGAGTATCAGGGACAGTATCTGCATCATCGTCATCGTCTTCTGATGCATCCTTGCAGCCATCTGCGTCGTAATCTGAGGCGGGAGAACTAGTCCAGTTGTGTTCATGTGTAACAGAGGAGCATGTATCGATTGAATCATCAACGCCATCACCGTCATCATCCGAATCCTCATCCGCATCTCGGCAACCGTCTCCGTCTCGGTCATTCATCCATACACTTGAGTCCCAATTCACCGCACCTTTGTCGCAGTTATCGTTTGCGTTAAGGATTGCATCACCGTCGATATCTGGGTCGCAAGCGTCGCCAAGATTGTCAGCATCAATGTCATCTTGAGTTGAGTTTGGAACTAAGTCGCAGTTGTCGTCTTTGTCAGCGACACCGTCGGAGTCTGAATCAGGGAAAGAAGTCCAGACGAATCCTCCTCCTCCTTCAAATCCAACCATATTGGTTTGCACTCCATCGATAGTTACGTAGCACGGGCCTTTTGGACAGGCGTGAATTCCGGTGACAATTCGGCCATCAGATAGAATTGATACACCATTTCCACGAGCATTGTCTCCACTGGATCCAAACGATTTCGCCCATGCAAAGGTGGCAGTCTGAGTATTGAATCCGACAAGGAATCCTCCCATGTAACCATCTAAGATTCGTGTGTTTCCAAAAGTAGCTTCACTGACTGGATGAGTGTTCGGAGAGTCGAATTGCCCAGTTGCAATCAACATTCCATTTTGCCCCATTGAGATTGAGTGGACTGTTTGATGGGCCCAATTGTTGTAGCCATCCGGGCTATCCGAACGTCGTGCATAATTCCAAGATCCGTCCGTGCCCATCTGTGCGATGAACGCATGCTCGCTAGTTCCGTTAGCTACGAGGGATACTTGGCCTTGAGTTGCAGCACTATCGAAAGTTGTGACTCCTCCCATCGATCCAGCGACGTAATAGTACCCGTCTCCTCCATCGATAATTGTGTGCGCGTATACAGGTTCAGCGTTCGCACTCCCTCCTGCTCCTGCAACCCAATTGATTGTATTAGTGGATGAGAGATTCAGCACATAGGCTGCATTTGGGCGACCGACGGGCATGATAATTGATGTTCCAAAGGTGTTCCCCGAGTTGTCAGAATAGGTCCCTGTGACGATTGCGTTATCTGCCGAATCGACCATGACTGAGGTTGCGTTATCGTATTCGTTATGGGATTGACTTCCAATGAATCGGACCCAATCAAAGTCAAAATTGATGGTGTCTACGAGTGTGACGAACCCATCTATTCTGCCAGACGTGTTGTACGATACAGCCTCAAAGAAAGCGGAAGTTCGCATTTCACCAACAGCATACACGTGCCCGTCAGACCTGATTGCGACATCGTTCACTACTTCAGTCCCTGAGGATCCGTCGATTGAGACCCCCCATTCCCAGATGCCCTGAGGGGAAACTTTGGCAACGAAGCCAGCCCAGTTCGTATTCCATCCACAAGATGATGCTGAAGTGAATGTTGCAGTACCACACATCATGCCTCCAACAAAGACCCGTCCGGCATTGTCGACATCGATACTCATGATTTCAGATGCGGGGTGATAGGAACTCGGCGGCCCTTCAATCATCAACTCCCAGATTGAGTTGCCCTGGTCATCGAATTTCGCAATGAATCCAGTCCTCCAATCCTCATCCCAGTTGCTTGATCCAATAGTTACGTTGTTTGCGAAAGCACCTACTGCGTAGATGTCATCATTACTGTCTACGATGACATCGTTTACTTTCACCCAATGTTCCGAATTCGGGCCGCCTTGGACGCCAGCGGATTGTGTGTACATGAGTGTGAAATCCGTGGTTGCACCAGGGCTAAATCGAGTGTCATCCATCTCTGAAAGGCCATACTGTGCAGCGTTATCTGTTGATTGCATCAACATGGGTGTAAGGGAGAACCCAAGGAGCATGAGAATGGTCAATGCCATGCTCTGCGTACGGGACATGAAACACACCTAATCCGAACCGATTGATAGACCCATCCGCTGTTTGAACTTATTTCACATCGTGGGCGAGGATAATGATTGCATTTCTTGCCATATGGAATCCATTAACTTCCCCAATGATATTCAGGGTGCCTTTTCCTGATTCTAGAGCCGCAGGTAGCTCTTTTCCTTCAATTGGTATATTGAGGATGAAATGTTCTCCCTCAGCGATAATCTCTACTTCCATCATTCCATTTCGGTCCATACGATTTCGGATTCGATCGATGGTAGCAATGAATTGCGTACCTCGTCCAGTTAGTTCCTGAGTAATGCGCTTCTTTTCAGACATAAATCTCGCCTCGCCAATACGTGCAAGGATATCCATGACACCAATTGGGGCTCCAGTATCTGCTACGACTTCAGGTTCAGGTGTGGGTGCGACTTCTTCGACAGGTTCCATTATCGGTTCAGGCTCTTGGATTACTTCTTCTTGTGGCTCGGGTTCTTGAATGGGATCAGGTGTAGGATCAAGAGTTTCTGTCGATTGTTCAATACCTAATATTGCGGCCTTTGTGAGGAATCCATTTCCATCGACATCGAGTGTTCGGAATGCTGCTACTGCTTGTTCACCAGTAACAACCATCCCACTAGGTGCTGCGCTGGATATGAATGATTGAAATTCTTCGAAATTAATGACGCTGTCATCGTTTTTATCGATGAAAGCAAACATTCTGTCGAGCATTTCTGGATTCATCCCTCGGAGGGTTTGGATCATACGTTCAACTGACTCTGCCCCTCCAATGTCCTGAACAGAATCACTTGCGACAGTTGCCGCTATTCCAATCAACTCGTCGAGTTTACTATCGAGACGATCGTGGAGGGCGATTCGGGCAGAATCTGGAAGAATTCCTGCGACTTTGTCGATTGTCTGATGTGCAGTCCCTCGGAGGTCATCGATATCGCCATTGCCGGATTCAACCATCTTGTAGATTGATTCTGCAAGGGTGTCAACTTGCTGATCCCATTGGGAGGACATAGTCATAGGATATCTGTCTTGGATATGAACTCAATGCAGGATATTGTGTTCTCAAACAAATGGAGCACGAACAACCTCTGCTTTCAACATCCGTCGGGGATTAGGTGCAATGTGGACGATATCTCCAACTTTGACTTCATCCAAGTATGCCATAGCTATTCCTACTCGGCCTAAGGTAGGGCTTGGGCCCCCACTAGTAATCCATCCGATGGGGGCATCATCTACATTGAGGTGGACCGGTGTCCCATTTCTTGGAAACGGTCCCTTATCGACGACTTTCAATGCATGCCATCGTGGCCCATTATCAGCACGAGCCATCATCGCCTCTCGGCCGATGAAATTGTGTTCAAGGTCCAACCCAAATGGGACATTTGTCTCTAGGGTAGTCCGTGATAGGAATCCCTCAGGGAATCCGTCCGGAGCGGTTTCATCAAGGCCCTGCCAATGGAAGTCTTGGCCAGAGAGGAGGAATCCTTTCTCCATTCGTAACGTGTCTCTAGCACCTAGGCCCACAGGGACTACGCCCTCATTAGCGCCAGTTGCTAGGATTGCTTCCCAAAGTGTCTCAGCTTGGTCATTTGGAACAAAAATCTCGAATCCTCGTTCACCAGTGTACCCTGTGCCTTGAATCCAGCCAGTAATGCCTAGTTCGTTTTCGCTAATCTCGCGCCATCGGAAGTGATTGACTACATTCATGCTTCCAAGTACGGCTTCACAGATTTGGGGCGATTTTGGACCTTGTAGTGCGAGTATGCTAGTATCATCCGAGAGGTCGACAATCTGGATGCTTCCATCTGAGGGAAGGTGGCGACTGAGCCATTCGTGCATGACCGGAATCATGGATGCGTTAGGGACTCCAAGCACTTCGTTTTCATTCACAACGGCGAAAATCATGTCATCAATCACATTTCCGTTTTCATCAAGGAAATGAGTGTAGGCGCAGCGCCCTGATCCAAATTTCGATGCTTTCTGAGTCCCTACATTGTCTAGCCAATCAAGGACTCCTGGTCCTTGGAATCGAAATGATCCCATGTGAGATACGTCAAAGAGTCCTGCAGCATTCCTAGTTGCATGGTGCTCTTCTAGCATGGATGTGTACCAGATTGGTAACTCCCACCCGTGAAAATCAACGATATTCCCTCCATGTCTCTGGTGAGATGTGAAGAGAGCGGTTCTCCTAGCCGAGTGCATTGCAAATCCTCTGTCCGTTAGGGTTTTGATAATTGGCAATCTTTGATGAAATATATTTTGTATATATTTTTACAATTAACAGTGCACTGAGTGCATCAATAAAGTATATAGATAGATGTTCAACCATTCTTTGGATAGATGAAATTGTTTGAGCCGAAGAAATCAGAGATTAGGAAGTTGCAAATCACAGGCGGCTCGACTTTCATTGTCTCCTTACCCAAGCGTTGGGTTGTTGAGCATGGATTAGTCGCAAAGGACCATGTCCGTGTTGAGTGGCGCCCTTCAGGCAATCTTCGCATCATTCCAGAAGCCTCATCGATTACTCGTCGAAGAGAGGTCGAGATTGATTTGGACACGCTCCCATCAGATCTAGCAATTGATCATCTGATTGCTGCTTATCTTTCTGGGGCTGCAATAATTAGGGTTCGAAGGAAACATGGATTCCGTTCCCCTGACCGTAAACTTCTACGCCGATTTATTTCGATTGGCAGAGGTATTGAGATAGTGAATGAGAGTAACAAGATGATTGAAATTGAATCTCTTGTAGATCTTGGTTCACTGTCAATATATTCCTCTTTGAACCGGATGTATCTTCTCGTTCGAACGGTTCTCAAAGATGTCATGAATTCTTTTGAATCAGGCGACGACTCCAATCTTGATGATATTGAGGAAAGAGAAAACGAGGTTGATGCATTGCGCTTGCTGATTGAGCGCCATATTGGAGGTGTTCTCGAGAGTGCGAGTTTAGAGGACTCTGCAGGCTTGAATCGTTGGGAGGCGGCTGAACTTGGGAATTTGGTAAGAACGATGGAACGAATGGGGGATCACGTCAACCAATTAGGTCACTTAGCTAGCGATATTGAACGCGTGCAAAAAATCGATTGTAATGTTCTACCATTCACAATCGTACCTTCGTGGCTAAAGTTGTTCAAGGCACTTAATTCCAATATTAAACGCCCTAATCTCAAAGAGATACATGAGGCTAAAGATGAACTTCGGAAGAATATGGCTGTACTTTCGCAATTCGAGGAATCACTCTGGGAGCGCTCGGAAGCTTCTGACGCCCTCTTCCTCCATCGTTGTTCAGAATCTATCCGTAGACTTTGTGCATATGCGAGTGACATGGCAGAGATTCTACTGAATATAATCATACACAAGAACGCGAGTATGGTCGTCGTCGAGTAATTCCGATTTACATTTCTCGTTTGCATGTATTTGCACAACAGGTTGACCCGAAGTCGACGGAAAATCCCATGATGTGCGTAGGTCTGGCTTCATCATGGTGGCGCTTACACTACTCGCCCCAGCTCGCGTTAATATCCTCGGCGAGCACACAGATCGATTCGGAGGTCTCTCTCTTCCGTTTGCAACTTCACCACTTCTTCGCTTGACTGTCGATTCGGACGGTGATGGATTGAGCGGTGACGCAATTATCGATGCACTATGGAGGGCAGCTGGAGGCCAATCTGTGGGGATTAGGGTGGATAGCGACATTCCTATTGGTGCAGGTATGTCATCGTCTGCTGCCTTGTGCATAGCAGTAGCCATGGCGGCAAATCCCAATCTGGATTCTATGGGGCTGGCCAAGGAGGCTCAGCGACTCGAGCATAATGTACTTGGGACCAAGTGTGGGCTACTCGATCAAATTGCGATTACACACGCTCAATCTGGGTTCATGATGCTCATTGATTTTCAGAACTTAGATGTCACACAAATTCGTTTTCCAGATGGTTGGCGACTGAGGCTTGTCGATACAGGTGTTAGGCGAAATTTATCGGAGACCGCATATTCTGGAATTCAACCTGATTCAGGGGCGATGCGCCTTCATGTTGAGGCAGAGAATGCTCGGGTTCGTTCAGCAATTGGTGCTGATGCAATTACGCTGGGGCGTCTTCTCGACGAAAGTCATGCTTCACTTAGAGACAATGTTCTGGTAAGCACTTCAGAAATTGAGCGAAAGATATCCTCGATTAGGTCNACTCCAGGGGTTCTTGGTGTCCGATTGATGGGTGGCGGTTTTGGTGGAATGTTACTCGCAGTGGTGGACAGTGACGATGTACTTCCCGATGCTCTATGTCCGTTTCCATCAGGTCCTGTCCGTTCGGAAAAGTGAGCGAAGATGTTCCAAACGTTCAGGGGTGCCCATGTCGTGGAATTGAGTATCGTCACGATGTGCTGCGATTAATCCCGATAGTTGGGGATAGACTACTTCTTCCCAACTCCAGTGCCCCTCTCGTCCATACTCCATGACAATACGCCGATCTACCACGCTAGTACCTGCTTCATACCCGTTTAGCCCTGCTCGATTTTTTCCGGATTTATCATATCGGATTACTCGTCCATTATGATGTTCGAGATTGAAGTCATTGTATGCCTCTGTTACTGTCATCGTCAATAGGCATCCTTCTTCCGAGTGAGTTGCAAGAAGGGGCTTGAGGTCAATTGTATGGAGATCATCACCCCACATCATGAGAAATTCATCCTCCAGTAGGTGGCGAGCATTCCAAATTGCGCCACCAGTGCCGAGAGGTTCGGGTTCTCTATGGAAGGTGGTGTCTACAGTGTGGTGGCCGTAACCGTCGAATGCGTCTCCGAGATGCCCTATTAGGATGAGAGCACGGTCGGCACCTTGTTCTGATGCATGATCAAGAATTCGGGTGAGGATAGGTTTCCCCTCAATGTCAATCAATGCCTTGGGGACTGTTGTTGCTATGTCTCCGAGACGCGTAGCCATGCCCCCAGCAAGGATGACCAATTGAGGCAGGTTTGCCATGCGAAGTCCTCAGAAGAAACCGGCTACGATATCTGTGTTCGTGAGGTAGAACAACAGGCCGGCGCCGGCCATCATCATCATCCATGCGCCAATGAGCTTNATCATTCCAGTCGCACGCCGTAGGAAACCAATTGCCTGTTGTCGCCCGAAGCCTACGAGAGAAACGACAGCAACCATTAGGATTAGCAGACCGGCCATGAGTGATCCAAGACCGAATGGCACTGCACTGGCGGATTCGATTGTTGCCAGGTAGCCGATGAATGGTAACACGGCAGCAGCCGTACAATCGATGCTGGCAGCCGCGTATCCTATTCCGTAGAGATACATGTTGCGACGTGGCGTGAATGTATCATCCATCTCAGTGGTAGAGAATCGATCCACGATTTTCTGGACCCAAGACATCAGGTGGCTTGTCCCACCTGTGAGCATAAAGAAGCCGAGAATGAGTAAGAGGGCTGCGATAAAAATCGCGATATCATGAATGATTCCCGAAGTCGCGAAACTTCGCCCCATAATCCATGCAATGATGCCGATGAAAGCGAAGAATGTCCACATCCCGAGTCCTGACAGGACGCCGATAACCACTGGGCCAGGCATCTTCCCCTTCATCTTCCCTGACTCGATTAGTTCGTCTTCTCTCGCACCAAGCGTGAGGTAGTATGAGATGAATCCTGGAAGAACTGGGAAGGCGCACGGAGAGAAGTAAACGAGAATAGAAAGCATCGCACCAAGGAAGACGATACCAAGCATCGAAGTGTCCACCTCCTGTACGCCGAAGGAGCGGAGTTCTGCCATGTCCTCGACGGTACCAGTCATCCCTACCTCAATCGCGTTGTCGAACGCGCCCCAACCTTGAGCCGGCGTCGACGAGGACTCGCTTGCAATGATGTATCCCTCAGTATCGATGACCATTACCACGGGAATGACACCAGTCCCTCCAGGGGTGAAGAGTCGATTCGGGTCTTGTTGCGTCCCGTTCACAGTCGCAGCGGTTTCACTCCCGATTCCAGTTGCATACTGTGGGACGGTGTATTCGCCTCCAGAGGAATTGAGATACTCGAGGCTCTCGGAATAGTATGACCCATAGCCGATGATGATNATCTCTCGTTGTTCACTTAACAAATGCCAATCGGCCATTTCCGCTTCGATACGCGCTTGCACNCCATGGCAGTTGGAGCAGTCGTGCGCCATCATATCGAGGACAATTACCTTACCTCGGTGCTCACTTAGTTGGAACCATCCGGTGTCATTTGTCAAACTGTCTTCGATCCCNGTCCGATTCAAGGTTTGAAATTCTAGTTCCTCTATCGGTATGGACTCTCCAGTCTGGGCGAATAAATTCGACGATAAACCAAAGACAGAGAGGCCAGCATAAGCTATGATCGAGAATAGGACGAGTCCGATAGCAAGGGCCTTGTAGGTCTCAGAACGACCGAAGGTTCTGAGGTCCATACCCGTTCGAGTCATGATCTGGTCGAGAATCGGAACGCTCTCTGGAGCCCCCTCCTTGGGTCTCGCCATATCCTCACCCATGTATCACCTGTAGCGGCATTCGTCTATGAATGCCACCGCAGGACGAGCCTCTTTCTCCCCGTCACCTTCAAGCCAAATTGCTGGGTCGGGCTGAATACTAGGACTCGTGGTCTAGGGGTTATGACGTCGCCTTCACATGGCGAAGATCGCCAGTTCAAATCTGGCCGAGTCCACTCCCTATTTATTCACTATACGCCTCATTATGGGCGNGCTAACNTGGNGTCGTTANGTTGACGTTTTCAAATGTTACATGNCTTCTAAATATGACTATATAGATTATATCGGTTCTCTATGATACTGANACTGGAATCTCCATCTTTCAATGGNCCCTCTCACGTTGATGTTAGTNGTGCTCGCGCTGATTGTCTGCGCCTACATGGCCTGGAATATCGGAGCAAATGATGTTGCAAATGCTATGGGGACGTCGGTTGGGTCTCGTGCACTAACTCTCAAGCAGGCAGTAATTATTGCTGCCATATTCGAATTCAGTGGGGCATTTTTTGCTGGTGATGCTGTTACGGATACTGTAAGAAAAGGTATTCTCACAGTGGATTTCCTAGACCCAATGGTTGATGAGGTATTTTCTTTCGATATTGCTTTAGGATTTATTGCTGCAATGATGGCTGCGGCTACGTGGCTCACGATTGCAACTAGATTCGGTCTTCCAGTATCTACTACACATTCCATAATTGGAGGAATTATTGGGATAGGTTTGATTCTAGAAGTCAAGCATAATACTAGCCTAATCAACTGGGATAAAGTTCAGACAGTGGTTATGTCTTGGGTCGCGAGTCCTTTATTGGGGGCGACCATTGCATTTTTCTCCTACTGGATCATCAAGAAGTCCATTCTCGAGTCAGAAAAACCCGAAGACCGTTCAATGTGGCTCGCTCCAATCCTTGCTTTCCCNACTTTCTTCGTGCTGGGAATCGCTCTTCAATTCAAGGCCCTCAAAGGCTTCTTTTCAAGGGCCGAATCGAATGAATGGATTGAAGATAAAGGAGAGTGGTTACCATACAATCCTAAAGATAGTGGAATACCAGGTAGTTGGAATCCATTAGCTGAAACTGCATGGCTTCCATTGAATTCTGTCATTTTAGCAGCTGTTATCGGTGCTTTAGCTAGTTTAGCACTTTACTTTGTTCTTCGTCGTATCGACATTAAAGAAGAAGTTCGTGGGTTCCGTGGAGTTGAACGCATATTCGTTTGGTTACAGATCATTACAGCTGCTTATGTTGCCTTTGCACATGGTGCAAATGATCGGTCGAATGCAATTGGCCCGATGGCAGCGGTTTGGCAAGTTTTGAGTTCCGACGGTGGCAAATTGTTAGAAGAAGCCGACGTTCCATTATGGTTGGTTTTACTCGGCTCTGCTGGAATAGCAATTGGTGTTATGACATGGGGCTGGAGAGTCATGGAGACAATTGGAAAGAAAATCACAGACATTACTCCTACCAGGGGATTTGCTGCTGAATTTGGAGCCGCAACAACCATTCTGATATTTTCAATGCCATTCCTTGCAGTCCCAGTATCTACTACTCATACACTCGTAGGTGCAGTTGTAGGTGTAGGGTTAGCAGGTGGTGCCAAGGCTGTTGATTTCCGTGTATTTGGAAAAATCGCTGCCTCTTGGGTTGCGAGCGTACCTGCCGCTGCCTTCGGTGCAATCGTGCTTTTCGTTGCTGCAACCCAAGGACCTGATCCTGATGCGAATGCCCTGAATATGATTGTAATCTTACCCATTTCATTCATTGCAGTTGGTTATGCAATATGGAAGAGTTCTGGAGAAATCCATGTGGAAGATGCACTTTCAGATGCAGGGGGGTCAAGTGGTGAAGAAGATGATGTGACCCCATTCGAAGTATTCCATTCACACGCACAGGTAGTCGAAAAGACGGTCAACCACATGCTCGATGCGGTCAACAAAGCATGTGATGGTGAGGATCCGTCTGAAGATATTCAAGCAACAATTGATTCAGAATTGGATGCTGATAACATTAAGGCTGGATTAAGAGAACTTGTGAAGGAAGATATGAGAATAGGACTTCAAGTAAAATCGGATGATTTCCTACATATGCTGACACGTCAGGATAGGATTGCAGATTATGCTCAGAATGTTGCTGAACAATTAGCATTCCGTCCACTATTCGATGACAAAGAGGCAAAGGAGAATCTCAAGAAGATGGCTCAAGCAGTAGCATCTACTGTAGAGAAATATGAGGATACAGTTGAAGCCTTGAGGGATTACACCATTAGCGGTGAAACTAAGGCTGCAAGAATAGCTATCATCGATTTGATTGAACAAGTCAATCTGATGGAACATGAAGCAGATATGGTTGAGGCGATGGCTGCTGGATATGTATTCAGTAATGGAGATGATCAGCCACTTGCTGCAATGCATATGTATCGAGTTCTGCAGAGAATGGATGACGTTGCTAATGCTTGTGAGAAAGCAGCAAACGCCTTCCTACCAATTGTTTACAATTGATGGGCCCTGGAAATGAAGCGATGATAGAACTTGTAGCGATCGCAGCGGCGACGATTTTGATTGCTGCTTTAACGGTCCCTGCGGGATTCGGTCTGTCGACCATGCTCACTCCTCTGGTCCTCTTGCTAATGGGGCCTCATGAAGCTGTAGCTGTAATCGCTATAGTCCATGGTGCGCACAATGCCGGTAAATTTGCGGCATTGAAGGAGCATGTTGATTTCTCTGCTTTCAAGAGGTATGGGATTTGGCTTGTAATCGGCTCAATATTCGGTGCCCTGTTGCAAAATCAATTCCCACAAGATCCCTTGTTAGCAATCATCGGTGTATTTCTTGTGATTCTTCCATTACTCACTATGAGCGAGAATTGGACCGGGTATCGTATTCCGGAAGTGAATGATCGGTTTGGCGGTTTTGGGTCAGGATTTATGGGTGGATTATCTGGGCATCAAGGCGCATTGCGAGCTATGTTTCTAACACGTAGATTGCCAGATAAGATGGCTTATGCGGCAACTGCTAGCATACTTGCATTATGTGTGGATATATCGCGAATCCCGGTTTATCTGATATTCCGATATGAGGACATAATCCAGTATTCAATGCTTACATTAGTACTTGTTTTCTCAGCACTAGTAGGTGTCAGATTAGGTAAGAAATGGCTCACATCTCTAAAGTCCGAATGGATCCAAAAAGGTGTAATGTTCAGTATTGTTGTTAGTGGCATATTCTTCATTTACGAATCAAATATCGTTCTTTAAATTGAAAAGTACGAGTTCTAAATGCCGGAGAATACGAGTGGCATAAATCGGTGTTGAAGCCTTAGTTCCACTGCAAAGATAATTGATACTATCTTGCGAGAAAGTATCGATGACTACCTCTACCATTGCCTTTTCTAACCTTGAACCCGTTACCAGTTTTGCATCCTTCCTTGGTATGCTTTGTATTTTGTCTGCTTTCGTTTTAGAGACCAGGGGCTATCTCAATAGTCGCGGTTTGAAGTATCTCAGTTTAATGGCTGTAGGGTCAGCAATTTTGGGAATTAGAGCATTACATACTGGTGAATGGGCATTTGTAATTCTGGAACTTGTTTGGATGCTTGCAGCGTTATTAGCGATAATTTCGCCTAACCAATAATGTGGGCTCGACCTTATCCAATACTCACTATACTGGCATCTAATGTGTGGGTACCCACTACTAACCCTTCTTGGCAGAGGGGGCCCATGCGATTATTGCCGGAAAATGATTGATTTCATGAGGTTGACTAGTTATCTCTGGCGAAGATTACCGCCTATTCTCCCTATTCCTCTTCTTCAAGGGCAGCAGAAAGTTCTGCGAGGTCGATTCGTTTGTCATCGTTTGTATCCAATGCATTGATTATCATTGAAATTTGACCAGGAGACAGACGATCGCCGATGTGTTCAATTAATCCCTTGTACAATTCTGGACCGTTGATTTTTCCATCGTCATTTGCATCGATGGAAGAAAAGATATCACTTTCTCTTTGGTTGTTTTCTTTCATTGCGTTCTTCAGATTTGTAATGGCTTCATCAACACTCCATGATTCATCTCCGGTATCCATAATTTCTGTATTATGTGGTGCTTTATTGACATGTTCATCGAAAGATGTTTTGAGGGGTGCATCGGCGGTACTTCGTATCGCTGTCCATCAGAATAATGAAAACCGAGTTCTACTTGTTCTATTCATTAGTGGGGATTTAGGCTTTAGTCCCTGATGGTAAAGGAGTAGTTATCTTGCATCCACATAATAGGGTCAATGCAATTATTATGGTGGCGATGTTCATCATATTTCCTTGGAGTTACATCTCTCCAGTGGGCAATATTGCGTTTGATGATAGTGATTTTTACGACGGAGTAGAACAAGAGTCTTGGGAATCTGAATGGATTGAATCTGAACCGTCTTACGTCTCATCAGAGAATGGTAGAGGATTTTCAACCACGATAGAATGGTTATCGGTTCAACATCAGTTTAGAGATTGTAAGGGTGATCATTGTCTGCCGATTGATCCAACAGCAAAGGAATGGATGGATAGGGACGTTCTTCCAGCTCTTCTGATTTTTAGTCGTCCAGGACCATCCATTGAAACCCAGAAAGAATTGATAGAATTAGGGATTGAGTTACAAGAGAATCCTTGGAGAGATAGCATAGATACTCCAATACTTGATGAATCGAGATTAGTAAGCAGTTTTGATGATGATTTTATTGATGATTTCACTAGGTCGATAATATCTGATGAGAATGCTGATTTCGACATAAACGAACTGGGTTATTCTCCTCCTTCAGACTGGTCATTGGGGGCTTGGGCATCATGGGTGCAAGCAAGCGTAGGATCGGATAGAGCAGCCTTGCATGCTCCATTCAGAGATAATCCCGATTACTGGCGGATTGGAGATGTATGGTTTGCCTCAGTAACAACTGAAGATTTATCCCACTTGGTTTCCAATAACCTCTGGCCCGAAATCTCAGTGAAAATCCCATCACTGATGAGGATAGATTTGGATTTAAAAATAGGAATTCAACCTCCTCTTGATTTAGATAGAAAGTGGACTGGAACTGATACTCAATTAGAACCTGGAGTCCCTCCGGCTTGGAATCACTCAGCATACAATGTCCCACTAAGAGGCGATAGTATTCGAGTAGCGGATTTTGATACTGGAATCGATGTATTTCATCCTGCGTTTTTCAATCCAAGTAACACCCCTACCAATTGGATAGACTCAAACAGTAACTCTGTGTTTGATTGGGGCACCGATGGAATTGATTACAATGGCGATAGTCAATTATCAACAAATGAGATATTACTTAGAATAGCGAATGGCGATGGTGTTGATTCAATAAATCGAGATACCTATTATTTGGATTTAGATCAGGATGGTGATCGCGATCACGGTACGTCATCGATATACAATGATGCATCACCTGGATTTGGCGAACCAATGTATCAGGCAAACGATTTGAATTCAGATGGTAATCTATCCACCAATGAACATTTCCTGCTTCTCGATGAATCTACGATTTTAGCAACATATGATCCGGTTAGTGGTGAACGCACTAGGGGTACGGATCTGATTCAAACTGCTCCAGATACCAATGGTCATGGTACAAGCGTGCAAGGGATAATCGCTGCCAACAATGAACATCATAGATTTTCAGGATTAGCTCCGAATGTCGATTTATTATCTCATGATTCCTTTGCTGGAGGGTTTGCGAACGGACAATCTTGGGCTCTCCAAAAGAATGCAGATGTAATGCTCTACGAAGTTGGTGGTTGGACGAATCGTTTCCTAGATGGAACTGACGCTGTGGAAATGAGTCTAGACCAGATGGCTAATGCTGGGGTAGTGCAAGTCAACCCAGCAGGGAATCTTGGTGGTTCTGACAAAGTGATGCAAGGTTTGCTCCCTGATGTTGATGATTCACTTGGTCCGTTGATTACAAAATTTGGAGTTAGTTCTAGCAACACGCCACATAATGTCTACCTTACCTACCTTGTACCGAACGGCCATAATATCTCTTCAGTTAAAGTCAAAGAACCCGGTCAATCATCATTTACGGACCTTAGTAACACTTCATCTGCTTGGCTACCTGGAGGTACAGGCGTTGTGATATCAAAAGGGACGTCTGCAAGGAATACCACTATGCTGTACTTGTGGTTTGGTGTCGGCTCTTCTAGTGGCTTAATTACAGGCGATTGGGAAGTATCGATAGCTGGTCCATCCGGACAAGGTAGAGTTCTATTCAGGGCTACTGCTAATCAAAATGCAGGGACTTGGTCCGGCGGTACGACTTGGAAAACACCCTCCCCCACTTCACTGGCTGCCATAGGAGATAATGGGTCCGTCACTTGGCCAGCAACAGCTGATTCTGCGATTACTGTGGCATCATGGGCGTCATGGGGTAGGGCTGGCTCTTCTGCTGGTGAATTGTCTCACTTCTCAGGAAGGGGGACTCGGATTCATGATGGTCGGCCAATGGTAGATATTGCAAGTCCAGGCAACTATGATATTTGGTCTCCTAAAACTAACTATGGAGGAAATTTTGGTACATACAAATGGTTCGGAGGCACTAGTGCTGCAGGCCCAGGAGTTGCAGCAATTGCTGCTTTGATGATTCAGGATAATCCGGGTATTGGCCATCATAGGGTGTGGAACATACTCAATGCAACAGGCCACTGGAATTCAACCACGGGTGAATTATGGAATTATTCATCTAGACTTTCGGGAGATGTTGGCGAGCCAACAGATGTTGTCGGAGCAGTATTGTTGGCGAATGGTAGCTGGGGGCTTTCACATCCTTATGGCACCCCGCTTGGTAATGGGGTCCGAGCAGGAGACCCAATGCCAGGTGTACATGCGTCAGATCCTGACTGGGGATGGGGTTACATTAGAGCTGATCGAGCTACACAAAGAGACACATTACCTCCTAATATCTCTGTAGCAAACAATGTCTCATTTGAATCTCTGGAGCCGACAAATATCACACTCAATGTTGATGATAATGCAATAGGCGATGGCAATCCAATTACTATGAACGTAACATGTTTGGAGAATCAAAGTGGTACAAATGTAGTGACAGATTATCAAGAAAACATTGCACTTGGATCAATTAATTGCACTTTCGAGGAAATCGGATGGAATTCGATTGCAATCGAGGTCACTGATTATTCGAACAATAAACAAAATTCCACAATCAATGTGTCAACAGTATTCGGCATACCTGTTCAATTGCTAAGCTCCTCTCCAACATCCCTTAACGTTACAACTGATGATACGTTTCAAATCGATGCAACAGTGAGAAATG
>PATD01000041.1 GCA_002713585.1 Methanobacteriota archaeon | reverse complement strand
CGAAGGTCGTCGAATACCCAAGCAGGGGGACCCGAGTGGTCAAAGGGGCTGGGATGAGGTCCCAGTGCGTAGTGCTTCGCAGGTTCGAATCCTGTCCTCTGCACCAACTTATCGAATCATGCCCTTGATGCATTTATCCTCCAATAGAGGAATGGTGCAATCACGATGTACATCAGAACGCCATATACTCCAGATGGAAGACTCAAAACGGAGAGTGTTGCACCTGCTTTAGGAGCTAATATGAGGCCCCCGACGGTGATTCCCACAGTCGCATTCTGTATACCACTCTCTATCGAGACAGTTGTCGCTTGATCATTTTCAAGGTCTAGAATCGTTGCACTCTTCCAACCTATTCCGAGCATTAGGATATTGAGTACGAGAACTGCTGGCCCCAGAGTCCCAATATTGTCCATCAGCGTGTCAAATTCACTCGCAATGGCTGCAATGACGATTATCATGAAAAGGCCGGCTGCAATTTTTCCGACTAATGACTCAATACGATCCGCCTTTGATTCTAAATATCGACGAATTAGCATACCAATCATCACGGGCACACTTGTCAGAAGAAACATGGTTATGCCGAGTTCTAGAATATCAATATCAGGCGATGTAGCACCCATGAAATGATTCATCGAGAAGCCCACGATTATTGGAAGGGTAATCACTGATACCACACTTACAACAGCGGTGTAAGAGATTGATAGAGCGGTGTCCCCTCCTGAAAATTTTGTCAGAATGTTAGAAGTCACTCCCCCTGGGCAGCAGGCTAGAATCATCAATCCAACTGCCATCTCCCCAGATAAATCAAAGATATTTGCTATCCCGAAACCTACTATGGGTAGGACAATTGTCTGGTTCCCTAGCCCAACTGCAAATGCTTTGGGGTCACTTAAAATCAGACTGAAATCAGACACCTTTAGCCCAAGGCCCAATGAGAACATGATATACGCTAGAGATATGGGTAGAACGACATCGATGATGATGTTAGATTCCTCACTCGAACTAGTATCAGAGTCCTGAGCAGTAGCAATCGGTGAAAGAACTACTATTGTCAGAATACAAGCAATTAGTACTTTAGATGCCCCAGTCATGTAAATCATAAGGTTTCATTCAACGTATAGAATATGCCGAATACGATGTCGGAGCGACCACGTTATACTGGCTTGGCACACTTCTCAGCGGCTATTGTTTGTGATGAGGTGATGCAAATTTCACACATGAGGCCTTGATACACCATTAATTTCTCAACCATGAGGTTGAAGGGAGATTACCCCTCCGAAGAAACGATTGCAATGAGAGTAAGCGCGGCCATATTACTCACTCTGTTGATGGTGGGGGGGAGTTTGAGTGGTTGCTTTGGTGATGAGGGGGAGTTGCTGGTGGAAGAACCGTCGCCCTTTGATTTTGAAAAAGAAATTCCTGAAACAACCTGGTATCATTACGCTGGGGGAATTGACGCTCTCAACGATTCTGCCGTCGAAGCTGCCAATATTACTGTAAATCTAACAGGAGAAAATACGCCATTCTGGACTCAAGGGTCTTACTACGGAATTGGAATGAGTACATTCGAACCAACTATTGGGATTACATCTGATGATAATCTGTACATGACGAGTTGGGGAAATGGGCCTCTAGGATCAACTGCTATTGTCCAATGTAGTGGGTTGATTGGAATGACTAATCTGTCAGATTATTCTTGCGAGGACACATACGATCCATTACTCCCAGTCCCAAATAGCAATGATCCCTACGTCTATGTTGACAAATGGACTGATCGAATCATGAAATTCGACATGCATGCTCTTCTAGGCATGACTGTAGAATGGTCTGACAATGAGGGTGCTTCTTGGTCCCCTCCTACGCCTGCAACCTCGTATTCTGTTCAAGATCATCAAACAATTTCATCCTCGCCCTACCCTGCTGCTTTACACCCAACAACCTGGGTTTTCTGCATTAATGGAAATTGGGAAGCTCCTCTCTGCTCTACGAGCTTTGATGGCGGGAATACATGGAGTCCGGAGGTTCCTGGAGCGCCATTAGGATGTGGGAGTGGGGGCTTGAGTGCGCATATCGAAGGTGGTGCAAATGGTAATTTCTACAGAGGAAATGCTGGTTGTAGTGGGAGTGGATACTCGATTTACCGTAGCACAGATGGGGGATTCACATGGACTGAACACCCCCTACCCACGGAAGAATCTGGAACTGCAGATACTTGGAATGCAGAAGAAGCACAAGTTGCCATAGATGATGATGATAACGTGCATGCAATGTGGATGGGTTCCGATAACATGCCCTACTATGCATACTCCCGAGACGAAGGAGAAACTTGGAGTGATGCTATGATGATTGCACCGCCTGCCGGAATTGTTGGCACTGGTTTCCCGGTAGTGACTGCTGGTGCAGCAGGAAAAGTTGCGTTTGGGTATGTTGGAGATGCTGGAAATAATACGTGGAATGGATACATGACTGTGATTACAGATGCATTCAATGAGAATCCTTTGATGACTACTATCCAAATCAACGAGCCTGGAAATCCACTAGATACAGAGGATGGTTGCGGATACAATCGGTGTGGAGGATTGGGGGATTTCTTGGATATGGCTGTTGATCAACATGGTCGGCCTTGGTTTGGACTATCCCATAACCTAGCAGACATCGGAATTTTTGCTACACTTACTGAAGGCCCAACACTAAGGGGATTGGATGCAGAATTGAGTGTTATGCCACTTGGTGGAGAAGAAACCCTCTGACAGAATTGTTTCAGTTATTGTGAAGTGGCATACGAGTACTCATAACTGAACCATAGAAGCCAAGTGATATGCGACGGAGAGCGTCTTCTACTCTGTTCGTTTTACTTCTTTTGCTTACTTTCATTCCATCTGCTCCCGCAGAAGCAGAGGATGTAATCCCTCAATTCGGAACTGGCTTCGATGAAACCGTTATCGTTGATTCAAATGATGGTCTTGCCGATCCCCGGGACTTGGAGTTTCATCCGGGAAGAACTAGTGAGTTATGGATTGCAAACCGAGCCACTGATAGTATTACGATTGTCAGTGATGCTGGCATGACAAGTGAATCATCCGATACTCGTTATGACTCTCATCGGAATCACTTCCTCGAAGAGGTCAGCGCAATCGCGTTTGGTGCATACCACCCTGAATTCGATTACACATGGGGGTCGGCTCAAGAAACAGCAAACACGTACTGTGGTCAAGCTGCACCAAACAACTTCATGGGGCCAACATTGTGGCCTTCCTCCCTTACACATTTTGCCGTAGAACATCAGAATGACCAATATCTCGGTAGCCACATCGACATGAATCATGAATCCCCATATGGCATGGGAATTGCACATGACTACGACAATGTATACTGGTACTATGACGGTTACTATGGCGAGCTTGTGCGATATGATTTCGTTGAAGACCACGACACAGGGATGGATGATCATTCAGATGCAATTGTCCGACGATATTCTGATGTCAGTTTGAGTCGGGCGATGGGAATCCCTGGCCATATGGTGATGGACAAAGATTCGGGAGTCCTCTATATTTCAGACACCGGGGCTGATCGGGTTCTATGGGTGAACACGAGAGATACAACTGTGAATACTCAGAATATTATGAACGATGCCTCTCAACTTGAGCCACTTGCAGAATATTCCCGTATGACAGGTATCGAATGGGGCGTACTCGCAGACGGTTTGGACCTCCCATCAGGTATCGCTCTGGATGGGGATCGACTCTTTGTCTCTCAGAATGGGAATGGGCGTATCCTCGCACTAAACCTCGCCACGAACGGGAAAAGTGCGACTGAAGCAGGTACTGTTCAAACAAGTGCAGTCTCCATTATGGGTCTCGAAATAGGGCCTAATGGAAATCTATGGTACGTTGACAACGGTCGCGATGAAGTGATTCGTATCGACCCATTCGATGATGAGGACGATGATGGTGTAGCGGATTCTCTAGACAATTGTCCATCTACACCCAACACCACACAAATGGACCATGAGTTAGATGGGGTCGGAGATGCATGCGACTCGGATGATGACAATGATGGAGTACTCGATATTGACGATTCGTGTGCCTTAGGGGATTGGAATTGGACCGCCTCTATCCAAACCGATCATGATGGAGATGGTTGTGAAGATGCGGGAGAAGATTCTGATGATGATGATGATTCTGTGTATGATACAAACGACAAATGCCCTAAAGGGAATTTAGACTGGACTTCTTCTGTTTCAACGGATTATGATAGGGATGGATGTAGGGATGCTGGCGAGGATCTTGACGATGATAATGATTTGATATGTGATTCGGGCTCAACGGATGCTATTTGTGAAGTATCTGCAGTAGGAGAAGATCGCTGTCCAAATAGTCGAGATGGGTTCTACTCCTTTCCAACAAATGATGCTGACCGCGATGGTTGTGAAGATAATGATGAGGACTTGGATGATGATAATGATGGGGTGTTAGATTCTGTTGATGATTGTCCAACGCGATATGGAGTCAGTTCAATCGATGGTCCGGTTGGATGTCCTGATCGCGACGAAGATGGTAGAGCCGATTCAGTAGACGCTTTTCCAGACGAGGGGAGTCAATGGTCAGATCAGGACAGTGATGGGTTTGGAGATGAGTTAGATGGAGTATCACCTGATGCTTGCCCATACATAATTGGTGATTCTACAATTGACCGTATGGGGTGTATAGATCGAGATCGGGACGGGTGGTCGGATCAGGGTGATGCGTTTCCAGATGATGTAACCCAACATACTGATCGGGATCAAGATGGATTTGGAGATTCTGAAACTGGTTTCCAACCAGATTTTTGTCCAGATAATTTTGGGACGTCCACTGAAGATAGATTCGGATGTATAGATTCAGATGGGGATCAGTGGTCAGACAACGGAGACGCTTTTCCAGACGACTCCACACAACATTCTGATGCTGATCTTGATAGATACGGCGACGATCCTACTGGATTCAATCCAGATGATTGCCCGCTTGTGTATGGAACTTCATCAGAGGTTCGTCTTGGGTGTCCGGATAATGATGGGGATGGATGGGATGACGGCATAGATGAATTTCCTGGCGATTCTAAATCCTGGTCCGACACAGATGGTGATGGGTTTCCTGACCAAAATGGTACTAAAATTAGCGATGACTGTCCAATGGTTGCTGGAACTTCCGAACAAGGAAGTGTTGGATGTCTAGATTCAGATGGTGATGGTTGGGCGGACCAAGATGATGCCTTTCCAATGGATTCTGATAAGTACCTGCCAGCCGCAAAGTTGGGCTATGTAGCCCTTGGAGGAGGATTTTTTGTTCTTCTAATCGGAAGTTTGGCTGCAATTCTTCTTCTTAGAGGAAGGAGTACTGAAAAGGCCAATTCTTCTATGTCTGCATCGGTCCGAGCTGGGCCTCCGCTACCCCCTGATGGTCTACCCGCTGGCTGGACAATGGAGCAGTGGGCATGGTATGGTGAGGATTATCTTCAGAATAGATAATTCACTATAACACAGACAAGATGATTTTCAGGCTACAACGTACCATCAATGTGTATGACTTGGGTTGAATTGTTGGTAAAGGGCCTGTTCAGTGGTGGAATGATTGTTGGTGCAAGCGAGGTTGCAAAACGATCGATTGTTTTCGGGGCGGTGATAATTTCACTTCCATTATCGAGTATCTTCTCAATGATCATGCTCCACCGTGATGGTGTCAATTCAGAAGATATTGCAAATTATGCAGAGAGTATCCTGTATCTTGTGCTGCCCTCACTTGCATTATTTGCTGTGATGCCTATGCTTCTCAGAAGAGGATGGGATTTCTGGCCCTCACTAGGACTTGGCATTATTGTCACAGTTGCACTGTATAGCGCCGGCATCATGCTCGCCACTCGGTTCGCTATCGACGGGTAAGCATGAAGAGGCTCCGACAAGGGGTGTGGATTAGGTAAATCCCATGCCGGGTGTCTTTGACCGAAAGAGGAGGCGCGCTATTGTGCGTAAAATCTCAGAGGAATACGAAGATGCTCTGTCGACCTACTTTGGAACAAAGTCACCCGACAGTGTTGCCGCCAAGGAGCAACATAAGGGGTATGTCTCTGCTTTGCAATCCTGTGGTGTTGAGGTTGAAATTCTCGATGCTCTCGAAGGCTATCCAGATTGTTGCTTCGTAGAAGATACTGCCATCGTCTTCGAAGATGCTGTTGTCATCTGTAATCCAGGACACGCTTCAAGAGCAGGTGAAGTAGAGTCGATTGCTGAACGCCTCTCTGATGAATTCAAAATTCAACGAATGCCGCCAAATGCAATGATGGATGGTGGAGATGTAATCTACACAGGTAGTGAGATTCTGATTGGTTTATCCACGCGAACCAACGCAAGTGGAGCCGAATTTCTCTCTAAATTTGCTGCTGAACGGAACATTACCACTCGAATCATCGAGGTTCCAAAGACTACGTTGCATCTGACTACAGTGTGCTCAGTACCACGAGAAGGTACAATTATCGCAGCTGAAGGGCATCTCCGTCCAGATCAGTTAGAGAGTTTTGATGAGGTTATTTGGGTCCCCACTGAAGAAGCGTATGCTGCGAATACTATCGCCTTTGAAGATGGTCGAATTATCATCTCAGATGGGTTTCCTATAACAATTGAAAGAATTCGTAAAGCTGGTTTTGAGCCCATTCTAATCGCTATGAGTGAGATTATGCAGGCGGATGGGAGTCTTACGTGTCTATCTCTCTTCGTTGGCTGAGCGTGGTGAATACGTGCGTCGAGAAATTCTCTATGCTGCTACAATTGCAATTGGCCTCCCTATCTCGAGGTATTTTTCTGAATGGCCTGTCAATATCTGGTGTATTGGCCTGTTCATTTTTCTCTTTATCCAAGCCAAACGAAAGGAAAGAATTGAGATGGTGGCTGTTCTTGCTTTCGCGACGCCTATGGAATTATTCTTCAGTGAATTTTGGTTAATTTACGAATATCAACGGGACCTTATGCCACTTTACGTTCCAGTTGGTCATTGGTTCCTATTCGACCTCGGTCGACGGATTGCGGATCGTTTACCTGAGAGTAAAACAATGGCTCGATGGGTGTTAGTTCCATTTGTCCCGTTGACGATCTGGATGGCTTTTGATGGGATTGATACTTCGGGATTGGTCCTATTACTCCTAATGTTTGGATTAATTAGATTTGGTCCCGCACCTATGCTTTACGCTGTAATGGCTTGGCTTGCTCTTCTGATGGAGCTTTGGGGAACCGGATTGGGGACTTGGACTTGGGCACCAGAAGTACCTTGGACGCCTTTGACTGCTTGGAATCCTCCATTACTTTGCGGGGCTTTCTACGGGCTAGGTGACCTGCTTGTCAACATTTCAACAGAGAAATTTAACGACGCTTCTGAACCGCTGGGTTGAATTCTAACCGTTGCTACGTTATGATCGATGAGACCCAAGGGTTCAGCCATTGCCCTATGTTTGATTATGTTAGCCTCGCCTTTAGCCGGATGTTTTGGTGAACAAAACAATGCAGGACCAAATTCAGTTGATGATGTTGTAATTACACCTGCAATATGGACAGGGGGTGTGTTCCAAGGCATCACTATCGAGGCAGAAACAGATCTCTCTGCTTTCATTCCATACTTAATTCTGAATCAAGACACTGGTTTCGTACAGAATTCAACTGTTGTAGATATCAGAGCTGGTGATTCTGTTTTACTTTCAGTGTTAGCACCGCCCCGAACTGATACTGCAGTCATTTTAGTTGGAGAATATGGGCGAGAGGATTGGCCAATTCGAGAAGTCAACGAGTCTTGGAGAACATGGTATAATCGTGGTGGTTTTGAACGAGGGGACAATCCCAGCATCTTACGAATAGATGGAAATAATGGTTCGTTAGATACAATCCAATCATCTAACGAAAGTGTTGATTCTGTGATCGCAGTAAAGATTCCAATCAATCGTCCAATGGCAGCAGCATACAGCGAGGCACAAGGAGGACGACATTCAACCGGTCTTGTTGATGGATTAAACGTCTTCAATTACATCAGCCACATGTCTGATGAGACGTTTGATCCAACAGACCTTGCTGACAATGCTGTAGGCTACCTTGACCGATGGGCGGGGCAAGGTAATGCAGCCTACGAAGACGCTGCACAATATCTCATTGATAACTTGGAAAGTTTTGGTTTAGAAGTCATCACCCAGCGATTTACCTACGATTCGTTAATGACTGGAGCTCAAAATCCCGAGGCATACAATATCTGTGGCTACCGCTTTGGCGAGGTTGACCCAGATAAGTGGATGGTTTTCGGAGCCCACTTTGACATTGCACCACCTGTAAATGCAGGGATGTTAGATCCACACATATTCGGACGAACCTACGGTACTCGTGTTGGGGCTTACGACAACACAGCAGGTACAAGCATGGTCCTAACTGTTGCAGAAGCTATGGCGAATTATCCCACTAGGAATACAATGGTATTCTGTCTTTGGTCAGGAGAAGAAGGTGGAAAGCGAGGAAGCGATTTTTGGACAGATTATTGGGTTAAGGAAGACAATCCGAATGTCGAAGTCACGAATTACGTTAACCTCGATATGGCTGGTGTTAACTGGCCAGGTGGCGGTGGCGCACCTTGTGGAGATGGCCATGGAGGCGGAGATGGAAATTGTGACCCGCAACCAGAAGTGGACCCTGATGGCTATCCAAAAGATGAGGAAGTATGGCCTATGCGAGTATACATTGGTCCAAGTTTAGATCATGATATCATGAATCAACCCCAAATGGTTGGACTTGCAATGTGGATTGGTTCTGATGCTATTGGTGTAGAAGAACAGATGGCCCCGCTCATCGGCGCCGGTTACGATGCAGAAACTTGGAAGGTTGATGATTGGTTGGAAAAGGATCGTCCAGAAATTATCGTCTATGAAGATACCACTGCACGCTCAGATCACGCCACATTCCAAGATAACTTAGGGACTGTAACGATGGGTTTTGGTGGGCTTGTTGATGGATACTGGTGTTACCATCAGACTTGTGATACTGTTGATGAGATGGTAGATTGGATGGATACTACTGGGAAAGATTACGGCGAGCCTCGTAGTGGAACAAGCAATCTTGTCGATGCTTTAGACACAATCACATGGTGGGCCACGTATTCCTTTTTCCACCTTGATGAAGAACCAATTAGGAATTCATATCTCTGAATCTATTCGATTTAGCCTAGCGACAATTCTTTGACACGGAAAGGATAGGCACAGACATGTCTGAGCCGTTAATTCATCCAGACATCACCAAGGCTCACACCTTACCCTCTAGATTCTACACGGATGAGAAATCATTTCAACATCTGATGAACGACATGCGGAACAGTTGGTATTTTGCAGCCCATTCCAGTCAATTCGTTGAACATGATGTAATTCCACTAATTGACATTGAAGAAATGCTCGGCGACGCATTGATACTGACGAATTCAGACAAGATTAGGTGTCTGTCTAATGTTTGTACACATAGAGGAATGTTGGTGGCTACTGGACCAAGAAAATGCAGTACTCTGCAATGTAAATACCACGGACGAACATTTGGCATGGATGGTTGTCTGAAGAATATGCCCGAATTCCAGGATGTCGAAGGGTTCCCTTCGGCTTCCGACGACTTGCCGGGGTTCCCAATAACTGAATGGAAGGGGTTGCAATTGGTTGGTGGAGATAGATATCTCAAGGAAGCCATTGCAGAATTACAATCTCGACTGGGGTGGCTAGATGTCGCCTCCTTCAAACATGATAAAAGTCGATTTCGATCATATGAAATTGGGGCGAATTGGGCTCTTTACGTTGACAATTATCTCGAAGGATTCCACATACCATTCGTTCATGGAGACCTACATGGTGTATTGGATGATGACGAATATCGAACAGAATTATTCGAGGGAGGAGTATTACAAATTGGGATTGCAAGAAAAGGAGAGCCACATTTTGCGCCACCTGAGAATTCACAAGAGTGTGGTGAAAGAGTTGCGGCCTACTACTACTGGTTCTATCCAGGACTGATGCTAAACTTCTACCCATGGGGATTATCCATCAACCAAGTAATCCCACTCTCTGTCGATAGAACTCGTATCGTTTACCACGGCTATGTCGGAAATCCAGAAATGCTCGGTAAAGGAGCAGGTGGGGATCTAGACAAGGTCGAGATGGAAGACCAAGAAATCGTCGAAGCAACACAACGTGGAGTTTCCTCAAAATCATATGATAGAGGTCGATATTCACCAAAAATGGAACGGGGGGTTCATCATTTTCATCGTATGATGACTCATAATGAATAGAGCAGTCTCGCTGGTTTTTGACTTCTAAATTCTTCGCCTACATACTTGAATCGGATCAACAACAACCGCCCTTAGGCTTCACCTCGTGGATTTCAACTACACGGGGAGGGGGAAGGCGGATCATGGTAGCAGAACCAACCACTTCGAACGATAACGAAGTTATCTCTCCATCAATCTCTGTAACAATAGCTATGATGTTCCGATGATGCGTGAGGCGAATTATTGTGTCTGTCCTACGACGAGACGTCTCGACTTCGAAGACCATTCCCTTGAGGCGGACTACGCCATGATCCGCGGTGTAGTGCTTGTTCGCAATCCGTCGGAGGCGCAACAATTGCTTCATCGCATCATCTACTGCAGACATTTCCTCCTTCTGATACTCATTCTGTTCATCTAAAGGTGCCCAATTTGAGACATCGGGTGCCTCTTCATTACAATCGTCTGTATCGTCCATGTCATCTCTTTCCACCGTCATTACTTCACCTCAAAGGTGGACTAATTGCTTCGGCCACCGGAAGACGACAACGCTGTGACTCTATTTGAATCAACGAAAGTGCCCCATCCAACCTGAGATTTGGATTTGTGATAGCACTCAAATTAGGGTGGAAATTAGGTCTAGATAGGGGTTAATTTGGCCTGAAATCGTACCAAAAGCAAGGCCAATTGTACCAATGAAAAATACCCAGAATACTGGTTCAGACCAGCGTTTTACCTTGAGTCCATCGAGTGGCCCAAGGGGTATCATGTTGAATGCGGCAAGAATTGAGTTCCCCCAAAGCCATGCCTGCACAAATGCTTCGATGATCGCACCATCACTAAAACCAAGCAATAGTCCCCCAATAACAAATCCCACTGAATACAAAACAAGATTCGAAATTGGGCCTGCTAAAGCTATCTTTCCGTTCTGTTCCTTAGTGATATTGCCTGCTACCATCACGGCTCCTGGAGCCATAAAGACAAAACCAAGAAGCGCTGCAATTAGGACACCCATCCTCAATCCAGATGGGTCTGCACGGAATTCTGCCCAGCACCCATAATGTCGTGCAAGGAACTTGTGTGCCATCTCATGCAACAAAAAGGCAGGACCAAGGGAGAAGATGTAGAGAGTCCCCCATAGGGCCATCTCTATGATTAGTGAAATAGGTGAAACTCCACTGTTTAATATTCCAAACATTCCACCTACACGCATCAGCGCTAAAGCAAGAGCGAATGCCAGGGTTGCAAGTGTAAGATCGTTGATTTCTTTTCGCGAGAAGTGCCAAAATGACCCATTGTTACGCAAAGGTGGTGCGCTGTAATAACTCGGATTCATGAACCCACGCAAAAAAGCAGAAGATGGGTTGTCTTGACTTTCGAATACTACTCGAACATGTTGCTGTCTACGCTTTCCATCATCTCGCGCACGTGAATGGGTTGGGGGTTGACGATTCGCTGAAGCGAAGAAATCTTCTTCTAACGCATTGAGGCGGGGGTCCCGTCCCTTGCGATCCATGTATACGCCTTCGCACCGGTACGCTATCAATCTAGATGAGATAGTGAGACCCGCACGACTCCTTGCGGGCTTTCGCAGCAGAAATCGCTGCATGAGCGAGGTCAAGCATGGAGGTAGCATCCAAGGCTGCGATTAATTCAGTGTTCATGATTGCTGAATCATCAGAAAGACGAATTGGAGAAGTGGCGAGGTCATCGATTTTCGTTATCAAAGATTGGAGAATTGCTCCTTCGCGAGTAAGGCCCATGTGAGTCATCATTGTACGACGGATGGATGCCATAAGGGCCCCCACAGTCATGCCTTCCTTGACTTCGCTCATAGCTTCGATTTCTGCCTCAGAGGTGAAAGACGCGTCCATCAAGAGTGTGCGGCCACCGTGCTTTGTAGAGGTGGCCCACTGGCCTGCAGAAGTGCCGGCATTCTCCCCACTGAGTAGTTCATCCAACGTCCAGTTACCTGCAAGAACATCGCTACCGTGCATGCCTGTGTCGGCAGATGCGCCCGCTGCATAGAGGCCTGTAAGCCAGAGGTCTTCACTAACCAAGGCACGGCCTTTGGTATCCACAGCAACGCCACCAATCGAGTATCTAGGAGCAGGAGTAACTGGAATGACAGTTGACCAAAGATCTAACCCAAAACGGTCTGCGATATTTTGAGCCGAAGTGCTGAACCATGGACGTAATGAATTTGGAACATTACGAGCATCGAGAACATACTCATCATCACACAATAATCTACACGCATCAGTCAAACCACCAACAAGTTCGATATCGTCGCCATTCGCCTTACGCAAACGGGCTCCTGCATCAAGGATGGCAAGGGAGAGAAACATTCCGGAATCCTTGATCATCATTGGATGCCATCCTACAAATTCCATACCACTGAGCATTGCGCCTGAACGGAATGCTAGAGCGGCCTTAGATCCAGATGACCCGCTCTCCATCCATAGGCCATCATGCCCATCCCCTGCAAGAATCACTGACTTCGCTTGGATTGGTGCAATCATTCCAGTTTGGATGTCGAGGATAACTAAACCACGGACCCGTTGGTTCTCAGTCACCAAAGTAAGTGGGCGAATGTCATGCTTACGTGGTATTCCTCGCTTCATACATTGCTCTTCGAGAATTCGGAGGGTTTCGCGCCCAGTAACATCTCCTGCCGTAGCAACACGTGGTGTTCGATGGCCCGGTTGAGTACTCAATGCTGGTGCGCCGGAACCATCCCGGCGGAGATTGAGGCCCCATCGTTCAAGTTCAATCAGGGCTGATACCGACGAAGCGCAACGAGAGCTAGAAACCGTGGTCTCAACACCCATTCCAACTACTGCAGTATCTTGTTGATGCTCGTTAGAATCAGATTCTGCAAGAGATGCCGAAATTCCAGTATCGTCAGCTCTAGCTTGAGCACTTCCTGGGCCAGTATCATCAAAAATACTCACTGTCGCCCCTGCATCCAACGCGGCGATTGCCGCACGTAAAGCCGCGACTCCTGAACCAACAATGATGACGTCCCATGACTCCATGGCTTCAACCTGCAACCCATTCCACATAAGGACGCAACATAAACGCGGCGGCGGGTTAGTGTAATTGCTTAACGCATCTTTAGGGAATCGCGCACATCGCGAAATGCTTCTATTCCGAGGCTGCTTGCACGCCGCATTCTGACTTGTGTACTCCCTGCACCGCCACTACGTTGCTGGACCTCTGTGGAAAGCACAACCGATGAAATCGTCTCGCCACCCTCTCGACGAAGGTGAATTTGAACTGGATGTCGACCACGAACTTTCGGAG
>PATD01000040.1 GCA_002713585.1 Methanobacteriota archaeon | reverse complement strand
GGCTGCAGGATTTCTTTGAATCCCTCCACCGAGGGCGGATGTTACTGCAGAGGACATTGCATCCATTGTCGATTCAGTGGATTCTGGAGCTGAAGATACAGATTCTGTTGAAAGAGCCATCGCGGCGTCTTCTTCACTTGCAGCGGCTAGTCCAAGTTCGATAGGGTTAGCGCCCTCCTCAATTTTTGCGATGAGGTCAAACTTCTCCGCCATTGCAAGATCTGAACGTCCTCTAATCAATTCCTTCAATTGCCTCACATCATGACCTGTAGAGGTGATTGGTCCAATCACGAGGAGGTCGTGCCCACATTTCAGACAGAACTTGGCAGTGGCCTCAACTGGGCCCTCACAAGTTGGACAGTGAACAGGCATTGGCGAGGGTATGAATGCTCCACATATGAAGAATGCCGATTCTAGTCGGACTTCAGGCCCCATCCAGAATGGAAAGTGCATCCACCAGAGGTGCGATAGCGTCCTCTCTTGGAATCTCAGCGATAAGTGATGCAAGTTTTGGACCGTAGTCCTTGCCAAGGTGTATATTGTATAGAATTACAAATGCTTCACGTAGGCCGATATCATGGTCTCGCGCATAGTCGCAGATTGCATTTTGAATTGTTTCATCTTTCCATTCACATGCACGGTAGGTCTCAACTAGTGCCGCCAAGTAACTGCGTGTGCTATCGTCCTGGGAAACATCATTCCGAATGAGCAACGCCTCCTTTGCCTCATCGGTAACTGAGGTTTGAATTACCAATTTGTTGCCATCTGGGAAGTGCTTAGAGGAAATCCAATTCCGCATTCTTCGGAGCCTATCAACTAGGCTTTCAGGCGGCTCTCCATCTAGCATACCTGATATCCTCATAGATTCCCAGACCGATTCGTCATCCGAACGAATCTGCGCTAGCATTGAGAGGTGACTAAAGGAGGCTTTGTGTGAAATTATCATCGGCATGTCTCGAGGTACAACTTGGGCGAAACGTATGGATCCCCTTTGTTCCTCTTTCAGCTTAACTTTCCTTGCTGAATCATCTTCATTCGATTTTTCATTTTCATTGGCATAGATTCTACAAAAATGATCGTATAATTCAGCCTTCTTGATGAGTTCTGTACCTGTATCGAATTCGATATGCCTCTTTGGTTTGTTCGATGAGATGAGGAATCGTAAGATCTCGGGTGGAACAATATCTAGTGCTTCCAAGGGTCCAACAATCACGTTTGTTGAACTCGACATCGGCCCCATTCCCTTGAGTTGAATCCATTCGTAAGGGACAGGTATGGGGGGAGCTGCTCCAAGGAACTCGACTAGTTGACGCCCCGTCGAATAACTTCCTCCGGATGCAGCGTGGTCCTTTCCGAAGGGCTCGCATGTAACTCCGTGGACTGCCCACTTCGCTGGGCAGTCCATACGCCAAGGTAATTTTCCTTCAGCAGTTCCAATGTGGGATTTCCCTTCATTCCCTTCTTCATCAATCCATAGGACATAGGGGTCATCCCAACCTGTGACGGTCAAACCATCCATGCTACCGTCGTTTCCTATTGGTGTGTATGGATACCAGTTCTCTGGAATTGGGCGACCAGAGATTTCAGTGAGTATTTTTGCAACCTCATTTCGTCGATTGAGGAATATCCGAGAAGCGTCTTCGAATTTTCCAGATTCATAGGCTTCATGGTTCCATGAAAGTTCAGGATGTACGCCTAATTCGCGGAGAGCTTCAACGAAGGGATTGAGGAAGTGTGCCGCATAGTTATGCTCTGCTTCAAGGTCGGGGCGACCTTCTGAATCTGGCGGGGGGATCTTGTAAAGTGGATGGCCGATGTATTTCCCGTAGTCTGAATGGAGGAAGGGATACACCTTCCGTAGTGGGTCAATTGAATCAACTATGAATAAGAGGCGAGCATCCATTCCAGCGTCATTACAAGCTCGCATGATTATGTCGCAAGTGACGACCTCTCGGATATGCCCGATGTGGAATACACCTGAAGGTGTGATTCCTGCTGCGATTGTGTGGCTATCTCCTCGTCGCGCGAGGTTTTGTGCGACACTGTCAGCCCAGTGCATCTCCAAACCTCAGACATTGACGGCGCGAATGAGCCCGCGGAGCGGTACGCCTTCGATGTCGTTGCGCTCAGTCTTGTTAACTAGAACCATACAGAGGCAGACATTGGCTCCTTCGGAACGGAGAGCCTCTACTGTGCGCCGCATTGTAGACCCGGTAGATAGGACATCATCGATAACAGCAACATCACGGCCGGCGACATTTCCATACTTGTTTGAAAGATGGCCAGAGCCCTCCTCATCGACTGACCGATAGATTGCGAAGTCAGCATCGATATGGCCAGCGAGGGATTGGGCGAATGCGATGCCATTCAGGCTGATTCCAACTATGGTGTCGATTTCACCTTCAAGCTCCTCATCAATGATATCAGCGAGGATAAGGCCGATGGCTTCGATCCTCGTGGCGCGGGCTCCAATGGTCCTCCAACCTATCCGGACGTCGTCAGGGGGTGATTCTGCGATACCCTCACTGGACAACCATTGGACAGTGGTTTGAGAAACAGATAGTTCGTCTGCAATCTGTTGGGTATTGAGTCCTTTAGCCCGCAATTCTGCGGCTTTACTTCTGAGTTCCTCAACGCTTAGTGCCATTTGAATCGGTGATTGGTTCCATCCCCCCGATTTCAATCCACCGGATGGAGAGGGTGTCTGAATCAGTATCGTCCAGTGCTTCCGAATCCGCCCGTGCCCCGTTTCGTGTCCCCCAATTCATCTGGTTTGACTTCAATGAATTCTACGGATGGTATCGGAGCGACAACGAGTTGGGCAATTCTTTCTCCGGCTTCGACAGTGAATGAGTCACCTTCTCCAATCCATGTTGCGAGGACCTGAATCTCACCCCTATAGTCCGCATCGATTGTACCGACGCCATTTGGGAGAATCATCCCCTTCGCTCCAAGGGAGGAGCGTGCGCGCACCTGCCCCTCAAATCCGGCAGGAATGGCAACAGCTAATCCGGTAGGGATCCGCGTGGTTTTTCCTTTGTGTACTGTATGCTCTTCAATCGAACGCAGGTCCCAACCTGCAGCAAGGGTACTGCCACGTTGAGGTGCTTGTGCTTCGGCGTGAAGTTTCGTGAAGAGGACTTCGATGGGGGTGGCCATGAAGTTGCACTGCTGGACATGGTGCATCAATGAAACGGCGGTGGGGTTGAAATGGGGCAGTCGAGTCGAAAGGGTATGGCGGATTTTGAATACGAGTCCTTGCTTGATAGAGCACGGGACAAGATTCCTACTGATATCAGTGAGCGTGCTCGCTGGACACTTCCAGAGCCAGACATTATGATTGAAGGTAACCAGACCATTATCCGTAATTTTTCGGAACTCATTTCAAAGATGGATCGTGACGCTAACCACGTTTACCAATACTTGCTTGGCGAACTTGGTACGAGCGGTACTAAGGAATCCAACCGCGTGATGTTCAAGGGGAGAATTCCTCCAAAGCGAATCCGTAGCCGAATTGTGAATTACGTGAAGGCCTTCATTCTCTGCAATCAGTGTAATGCCCCAGATACACACTTCGTCAAGGAGGATCGTACAACTCTGATGAAGTGCCAGGCTTGTGGTGCAACACGCCCAATCCGTTTGTGATTCATGTCCACGGTTGAGGGAGATCATACCCTGCATCTGAAATCGCTTGACGCAGAAGAATCGGATTATCGGTCATGATGCCGTCCGCGCCGATGTCGATTAGGTGCTCCATCATCTCCTTGTCATTTATTGTCCAGTATTGGACGGCCTGACCATGCTGATGTGCACGATTTACGACACCTTCGGTTGCAAGATTGAAGCCACCTCCTTCAGTAGGAATCTGAAGTACGGAGGCAGGGCCAGGATCCAACCACCATCGATCGAGTTGCAACATTGGAATTAGGATACATTTTCTAATCTCAGATTCAACTCCAGATGTTGCAATTTCTCCTCCACTTATTTCCCTAAATGCGTGTATTGAATCAATGTGAAATGACCCTACTTCTACTCGCTCCTGCATACTACGATTTTTGACTTCTTGAGAAATAATCTCTGCAGAAATTGCCCCTGCATCTCCTTCATTTTTAATCTCTAAACTTAGACGATGAGGCGAATCAATGAAGCGATCTAGAACTTCCTCAATTGTAACTGGGGGTAGGTGGCTTTCATTCCAAGGGTTTCCACCTGTTAAATTAGAGAATTTTGCTGATGCATCAAGGTCCAAGAGCTCTTCCAATGTCATATCGATAACGAGTCCTGTACCATTAGTGGTCCGATCCACTGTGTCATCATGCATAGTGATTAGACGATTATCTGATGTCAACTGAAAATCCATTTCAATCATATCCACTCCGATCATTGCCGCGCCTTCGAATGCAATCATTGTATTTTCCGGGAATATATCTGCACCTCCTCTATGAGCAATGATCAGAGCCCTCTCGTCGCCGACTATCCATTCGTTTCCTAAATCGGAATCTAATCTGGGGCCACTGAATAGGATCAGTAAGGCAATCCCGATTCCGAGTGCAATCTTTTGACGACGACCCATAATCGTTGAAGGCTGTATTTCGTCCATATAATCACCTATAGATGCGAATCAATCTCTACAATCGAGTAGAATTTTCCCCCTATTCTTTCGGTCGTGCATGTATGTGTGAGCCTTTGCCACCTCAATAAGTGGGAATACACAGTCAACTACTGGGTTGATTAGCCCGTCATTCTGCATTTTTACGAGTTCTTTCATCTGTTCTCGCATGATTTCATCCTTGTCCCATGTGCCGAGATGGACACCAAAGACGGCTTTGTTTGAATTCATCATCCGCAAGGGGTCGAACCGGGGTAAACGCCACCACATCCAGAGGGCTGCGAGTATATTCGGGCGTTTTCCTGGGACTGCAGATGATCCTCCAAAGGTGTACAATTTTCCCCCCTTGGCCAGCGCCTTGTATGAGCGGAGGAGATGTTTACCTCCCACAGGGTCGAGGGCATGATCAACGCCACGCCCATCGGTAAGTTCACGACATTGCGCTACGAAATCATCACCTCGGGTGATGTGATGCATGCCCATTGATTCGACAAATTTCTTCTTCGAGGCCGAGGAAGTCCCTATGATTAGTGCTGCTCCCTTTGCCGCAGCTATCTGGCTCACTGCGGTTCCAACTCCTCCTGCAGCATGATGGACGAGAACCGTATCGCCTTCCCGAATCCCACCAAGGTGAACCAGCATGTGATGTGCTGTGGCATATGTCACTGGCATTGCAGCCGCACTTTCGAGAGATTGCTTTGGTCCAAGTATGAATGATTGATTTGGATGAACATCAACCATAGTCGCGTATCCCCCGTATCGCGTCATCGCCACTACTCGATCACCCACGGAGCGGTTGCGGACATCTTTTCCGATTTCAGTAATTGTGCCACTCACCTCGTACCCTGGTGTGAATGGGAATGGAGGGGCTGCTCCGTAAATGCCAATGCGCATCATTAGGTCTGCGAAGTTGATGCCCGCGTAGTGGACATCGATGCGGATGTGGTTTGCAGCGAGTGGGCCAATCTCTCCTTCTACAATTCGGATACTCCCTGGCCCTCCCTTCTTTGGGTAGACTGCACGTCGAATCCTCTCACTCATGTTGACACCTTACTTTCTTGGCTACTGGTTTTCATCCATGCGCATGCGAATTGAATCATCTTGCGTACCATCCAGAATTCGCTTCAAAAAAGGCTCAACGTCCTCTTCTGATTCGATACTGTACCATTCCGAATCGGGGTAGATTACGCAGGATATACCATTCTCACAATGATCAAGACATCCTGCCTTCTGTACGCGTATGGTTTCTATTCCTGTCAACTTAACTCGCCGTTTAATCTCAGCCATTATTTCGAGGCTACCTCGAGGGCCACACGATGGCCTAGCAGCATTTTTGGGTCTACTGTGTGAGCAGACAAAGACATGTGTTTCGAATCCCGGTTCAGTCCTTGCTTTGGGTTCCTTAGCCATCTGATCACCTCAGATTTGATCGAACTTGGATGCAAGGATGAAATCTGATTCGGTTAGCCCATCGATCTTGTGAGTGTAAATCGTCGCTTGAACTCGGCCCCAACCAATTTCGAAGTCGGCATGATGGAACTCCTCCTCACAGATGCTCCCGGCTGTATTCAGGAATTCCAGTGCCGTTGCGAAGTCCTCGAAAGACCAAGATCGCTGGAGGTGGTGTGCATCGATGACCTCCCAATTTCCGTCCAGATTGGCATACAGCGGCTCAATCTCCTCATGAGTCAAAGGTGGTATGCCTCCTTCGCATGGTATACAGCGCTTCTCGTGGAGAGTCATACTCATCCCCACTGATGATTCTCATGGCTGTTGGAGGCCCGCTTCTCGACTTCTTCTTGGATTTCACTGCGGCGCCGTGCTTCGGAACGCTCGAAGGTCATTAGCTCCTCGTCGTCGATGTATGGTGGGCGAGTATGTGTGATGAGTCGAATTTCAACAATTACTTCTCGTGCTAGAGCACGAAAATGGCCTTCAGAATCTATAATCTCGAGAGATGACTTGTGAGATGATATTAGGCGTCCTCGAACCCAAGGTTCCATGTCGCCAGTTAGTGAGCGGGCATCAAGCAGAATCTCAACAAGATCATCGCGGCGTAAACCAGCCTTCCTGTCGGCGATTGGGCCATAGAGTACATCTTGGAAATCCGACACATCTGAGATGCCCATTCTGTCAAGTTCCACCATCGCCCAGTCGGGGTAGTCAGTAGTCATGATTGACGACTTCGGGAGTGGGCTATGAACCGTCGCATCAGTGATTGTAGGCTCTTCCAATGCTCTGCCTTCAAGAATACCTAGCCTCACGGATGGTTGGAGGAATCGGAATGCCTGCAGTCCAATGGCGTCGTATCCCAACTGTCCTACAGCCTGATGAGCTCATGGATAAGGCCTTCTCCGCCGCATCAAAGAAAGCGAATCTAGTGGACGATCCTGACAAGTATCACCGAGTTCGTAAGCAGATGCTAGCAATGATTCAATCTTCTTGCGATGTCCTTGAGACGACGTTGAGGAAATGGGTTTCGAGATGGCCCAGCCTTGACCAACTGAGCCCCTTTGACGTTGCGCTCATCGATGCGGCAGTTGGTCGCGACCCATTCAAGCAGAATCTGGGTGGAGTCCAATGGGCAGCGGATCAGATCAATCGGATGTCAAGAGAGGGGCAATCTCGGATGGCGAAACATCGTAGTATCGAGGAATTTCACGATCGTAGACGCCACGTTTACGGCCGTTGTGCTTCAATCCTCGATCAGATTGGCCCGCAACTTGCATGGCTTAATGATGCTAGAAACATCATGCGTCGGTTTCCGACAATCGATCCTTTGGATCCATGTATTGTCGTTGCAGGTGCGCCGAATGTAGGTAAATCAGCACTAATTTCAGCACTCTCTTCTGGCGAGCCTGAAGTGAATGCATATCCGTTTACTACGAAACGTCTCCACGTGGGTCACTTTGAACATCGTCGTCGTATCTATCAGATGGTGGATACGCCAGGGCTCCTTGATCGACCGATGGTTGAACGGAATGATATCGAGATGCAGGCTATCGCTGCGCTCGAGAATGTCGGGTCAATCGCCGTCTATCTGATGGACCCCTCTGAGAGCGGAGGAAACCCGATGCATACTCAGGAGAATCTATTGTCAGAGGTGACAAACATGCTTGGCGACACACCTGTGCTTGTTGTCGACGGTAAGATGGATCTTCTCGGACTCACAGAGGGTGATTCTGTAAATCCAGATTCAGGCCACATCGCGATTAGTGCGACTGAAGGCTGGGGGCTCGAGGCACTGAAGGCTATTCTTATCGAAAAAATCGGTGCAGACATCATCGATGATCCCCTTGAACTTCCTGAAGGGTGGCATCGAAAGAATCGACCTGAGTAATCAGGGGTCGATATGGCCGATGTGGCCACATATAGTGCAGTATACATCGAATCCACCGTAACTTGAACGTAGAGCACTGACATCGATTTTGCGCCCACAACCTTCGCATCGGATTGCATCCATGATACTTGGATTCGCCCTCGGTTCTTCAACGCGTTGGCGAGTTATTCCGGCTCATACTTTCTTGCCGAAGCGAGCGAAGAGGCCACTTACAAGTGGGAAGTTCATGTCGAATGCACTTCCGAGAAGTCCTGCACCTGCAAGGAAAAGTAAGGATTCAACCCACCAAGCTAACGAACATTCGATATTGATTGTCACCATCTGGGATGCGAGATCAGCGCTACCCGGATTACCACCTGTGACGAAACGAGTTTCGCCAGGAGTGAAGGGATGCTCAAAGATGCCATCTGTGCCATTACCGCCGGCGAGAAAATCAAATTCACTTGCCTCACAATCTGTAAGGCCATTGTCATCAGGCGGGCAAGTATCAGCCGCTGATGCATCTACAAGGCCCACCCATGCGACGTCTGGACGTTCCCATTCGATTGTTGCATCGATGTCCAGTAGAACAAATCCTGTGGGGATTGTGAGGTTATCAGAGGTCATGCCGACAGGGCAGGATTGGAATCCAGGCACGCCACAAGGAATCAATGGAACTTGCTCACTTTGTTCCGGGGCATCAATCCCAATCAAACTAACAAGTAATAGGATGCCGCAAATCATTGCCACAATCATAGGGAATAATGACAAAACTCGCATAACAATTGAGGTCATACTCCTCCCCCTCCTGTGACATTCAGGATGACTAAGAGCACAGCAATTGCAGGGAAGATATACATTAGAATCGAGAGTTGCTTTCGAGACCTTTCGTTCTTGTTGTGTTTCGCCTCACAATTCGCATTACTGCAGATGGCGGGGTCTGAGTCAATACGAATCACTGCGCGACAAACTACACAATGCCGATGAGGGGGCACTGATTTCAGGTCAGTCTTACCCTGCTTTCGGACGCGATCAACATTGGAACGAATCTTCTCTGCAATCTTAGAGCCCTTCGCCATGTCTCATCCCTCGATAGTCGTGCCTTCAAACGATTCCCCACAGAGGCAAGCATGAAGCCGTTCCATGTGCCTTCCATCGAGGACCGCTAGAGGTAGTCCTGCCTTCCTCGCACGGTCGGCCCCGATTGGGTCAATTACTCCGCTACCACCGGCTGAACGATGAATGGGGGGTCCGACAATTTCCCGTAATTCATCATGTGACATCTGTTCAAACCGAACAGCATCCGGGTTAGTACGTGGATCAGCACTATGGACGTGACTTACATTTGTGGCAATTAGGCAACGATCGGCATCTAGAGCACAGGCCATTGTGATTGCCACATTATCTGTGGTATGTCCTGGAACTGTCCCCCCCATGATCACCACAGTGTTGTTTGCGGCGAGTAATACTGCGTTTTCAATAGATTCAGGTATTGTGTCTGGGACCTGAATCCCGGCGCAACTAATGGCTTCTGAGACGATTCTAGCGTTGAGGTGAGTTGCAGCGATACCAATGCGGTCCAATGCTGCGACATCTTCGCCAATTAATGGTTTAGCCAACTGAATTCCCTCGCGAGCAGGGGCGCCTCCGCCTACGACTAGGACGAGCCTAATCCCTCGTCTGGTTATGTCCGTGACGGCCTCTGAAAGGCTGCGTAGCCATGCTTGCCGGTCCTCGACTTCAGGTCGCAGAAGGCTCCCTCCTAGGGCGGCGACACGGACCGACATCCTACATTGACCGATGGAAGCGGCTCATCAATCCGTTGCCTACTTACAGCCCTGATTCAGTGAACAGGGTTCAAATGCGGGCTTCGGGCCCTCACGATAGAGGTGCAGCAGGATGTCCGATGATTTGGAGATGCAGCAGCGACGCCTCCGTCTGAAGAATGCGCTTCAGGAACTCGAGGGCATGCGGGGCATGGGGACGGAACTTGTCTCTGTCATTGTGCCACCAGATCGTCAAATTTCTGATGTCCGCGGTCAATTATCTCAAGAGCTTGGGCAAGCGCAGAACATTAAGTCGAAATCGACCAAGAAGCATGTCACTGATGCTATTGAATCAGCAATCTCAACATTGAATCGTTACCCTACACCTGGTGATTTCGGCCTCGCTCTCTTTGTTGGTCACGTTATCGTTGGAAACAATAAGACGCGTTTGATGAATATCGTCGTGGATGACCCCCCTGAATCATTACAGTCATACCGATATCGCTGCGATTCTACCTTTGAACTCACCCAACTTCAGGAGATGCTAATTGATCGCACATCATATGGATTATTCGTTATTGACAGAGGAGAATGTGCGTATGGTATCGCTACAGGTAGTCGAATTCACTGCCAAGAGGAGATGCAGTCGAATATCATGGGTAAGCACCGTCAAGGTGGTCAATCAGCCCAGAGGTTCGAGAGGCTTATTGAGGAGGCTGCGCACAAATTCTTCAAGAAATCAACAGAACTTGCTTGTGACTATTGGTTGCAACATTTGGAAAATATACAAGGCATTATCATCGGAGGTCCTGGAGCAACCAAGGACTACGTAGTGAAACATGGCTATTTCCATCACGAGGTTGCGAAGAAGATACGTGAGCCATATTTTGATGTGGGGTATTCTAACGAGTCCGGACTCAGGGAACTTGTTCAGCGCGCTGGCTCTCTGATGGATCGTATTGCACTCGACGAGGAGCGTGGAATAGTAGATCGGTTCCTCCAGGAACTCAATCATGCGCATCCAAAGGCGACTTATGGCGAGATTTTGATTCGACAGGCGTTGGATGTAGGTGCTGTAGATAATTTACTCCTTAGCGAAGGATTGAGGAAGTTCCGTTCCACCTATAGATGTCAACTCTGCAAGCATGAATGGAAGAGGACTGATGAGAAGGGTAGCCCACTTCCAGACTGTCCCTCCTGTGATGCATCGTCAGATCGCGTCCGTCTCGTTGATGAGGCTACTGAGACCCTTGTGGATGAGCTCACAGCCCTTGCGGCTCATACATCTGCCAAAGTGTCCATTATTTCAGGCGATAGTGAGGAAGGACAGACATTAATGGATGCCTTCGGAGGGATGGGGGCAATCCTCCGATATGCATGGAGTTGATTGAATGGATCCCCTCATTCAAGCCACAATTCCAGGCATCAGGCAGGGTATGTCTACTTTAGGAATAGAAGAGGATGATTGGGGATCGCTCCTCGGCCCTTCTACCGTATCTGATCATGGGGATTTGGCTATGGCTTGCCATTCTCTCGCTCGTGTGTTGCGTAAATCACCAGTAGATATCGCTGAAGATATCTGCGCTGCGATAACCCCTAATCTCAAGGGGTTCGCACAAGTCACATCCATGAATGGTTTCGTCAACATCAAGGCAACAAATAGTTGGCTTTCCGAGCGAGTAACAGAAGTGGCTTCTGATTCGCGTCTTGGAATCACTAAGGCAGAGATCCCCCGAACCATTGCAATCGACTACTCGTCTCCAAACGTTGCGAAGGAGATGCATGTGGGGCACCTCAGATCAACGGTAATAGGTGACGCACTAGCACGAATTCTGAGCTATCAAGGTCACACTGTGATTCGCGAGAATCACATTGGCGACTGGGGTACTCCCTTTGGTATGCTGATTGAACATCTTCTTGATCTTGGAGAGGCAGAAGCAGGGGGTGAAATTAGCGTAGGTGACCTCGATAGTTTCTACAAGTCCGCTCGCGGAAAGTTCGATGAGGACTCTGATTTTGCGGCCCGTTCCCGTGCACGGGTAGTGCTACTTCAAAGCGGAGATGAGGATACTTTGCATCTTTGGAAGGTGTTGGTGAATGAGTCCACTCGTTATTTCAATGAAGTATATCGGTTGTTAGATGTCCTCCTTGTCGATGCGGATCTAATGGGGGAATCTGCCTATCATCCACTTCTCCCATCAGTTGTATCTCGTCTTTCGGATGCTGGTCTTCTTGAGGAGAGTGGTGGTGCCGATGTTGTCTTCCCTGGTGGCCATCTTAACCGTGAAGGTGAGCCCCTTCCCTTGATTATCCGTAAGGGCGATGGAGGCTACAACTATGCCACGACTGATATTGCATGCATCATAGATCGCATAGAACGTCTCAATGCAGATGATTTACTATATGTCGTGGGAACTCCTCAGTCTCGACATTTCGAAATGGTCTTCGAAGTATGCCGTATGGCGGGTCTATTGGGTGCTGGGCATCGTTCTGAACACGTAAACTTCGGTTCAGTCCTTGGTTCCGATGGCAAGGTTCTGAAGTCCCGTTCGGGATCTGCAGTAAAACTAGTTGATTTGCTTGAAGAGTCTATATCGAGGGCAACTGCAGTCGTTGATGAGAAGAACCCTGGACTTGGAGAAGATGAGAAGAATCAGATTGCTCGTTCTGTTGGTATCGGAGCAGTGAAGTTCTCTGATCTTAGTAATGACCGCACACGTGACTACGTCTTTGATTGGTCAAAGATGCTTTCTTTTGAGGGCGATACATCACCATATCTTCAGTATGCACATGCCAGAATATGTTCTATTTTTACAAAGGTAGAGGATTCAAATTGGGTAGATTATCCGATTAATATTAATGATCATTATGAGGGTAGATTGGCTCGCAGCCTATTGTCCTATAGAGATTCGTTTGAATCATCTGCTCGTGATTTAATGCCTAATCGTCTGTGCACCCATTTACTCGCAATCTCTTCTGCTTTCACCTCGTTCTATGAAAACTGCCCAGTACTTATTGTTGAGGATCCAGAGGTTCGCAATGGTCGTTTGCGATTGTGCGATGCCACAGCTAGGTCTCTAAAAATCGGACTTTCGTTGCTTGGTATCGATGCACCTGAGAGAATGTAATCAGAATTCAGATGCGTCGACAACATCCGTTGTTTCCACAGTATTCGCTTCTGCTTCTGCTCTCATTCGAGTTAGAACCCTCTTCGCTTCACCGAAGCTACTGCATGCCCGTGTTTTTTGAGCCGAGGGCCATCCACAATCGATACGGTCCTCATCGACAGAGTTCGGTTCTATCCAAGCTTTGCATAGGCGGTCATGGCATGCGGCACGCACCTCGTCATCCTCTATCCAGAAACTAGTTCTGGTACAGACGGGGCAAGCATCACGTCTGAGGATACGTTCCATTTTACGCGCATCGGGTCCTATTGTCCCGACCGTCCAACTGTCGATTCGAATTTCGATGATATCGGTGCTTTCTGCATCCGCCATAAATCCACGAATCACCATCTCAATGTCCTCGTCCTCAATCATCATCGCAAGGACTTCTTCCTCCGCCTCGCGGTCAATTGCGATGGCTGTGAGAACCCGGTCCCTGCGTGCAACCATGACTTGTCCTGTATCTTCCATGGCATGAATCCAACGACGTATAATCGGGCCTGAGGGGGTTCTGAAGTAAGGGTATTCTTCATGGACTCGCTTTTCCCGGTCAGGGCATGGTCGGTATTGGAGATAGGGCCCCGGACTTTACGCTGAAGGATCAGGACAAGAATGACACTACCTTGTCATCATACAAGGGTCGGCGGGTGATTCTCTCGTTCTACCCTGCAGCTTTCACGGGCGTGTGCACAAATCAGGCTTGTACAGTAAACAATGCAATGTCTTCTCTCTCAGCCAGTGATTGCGATGTAATTGGAATCTCGGTGGATGCTCCGTTTTCTAACAAGGCATTTGCAGATGCTAATGGGATTACGTATCCGCTACTATCTGACGTCCATCGAGAAGTCATTACTGCCTATGGTGTCACATNTNACGACTTCGCAATTAAGGGATATACTGTCGCTCAACGTTCAGTTTTCGTTGTAGAGGNAGATGGAACGATTGGGTATGCTTGGTATTCTGAAAACCCTGGNATGGAACCCGATTATGAGGCTTTATTCGCCCATATTGGCGCCTGAATCTCTGTCATAGGGTTCATACAGGGCCAGCATTAGCGTTAATCATCCATTGCACTTCGGTGCAGGTGATCCTCGTTTACAGCGCCCCTCGGGTGTGCCGCAATCGGGATCCCTTTTGGATGTGGGGTGATTCCCTGATTTTTTACCGTAACAACCCTCCGACCGTAGGTCCAAAGGACCAGAGGTGTGTAGCATGAATTTAGTCCTCGATGGGGCGAATATCGCTCGACAGGGCGTCGACAGTTCTGGTGATGGGGCTCAACTCCGTGCGGCTCTTGATCGCCTTCTTGCAGATAGTCACACTGTCTATCCAGTAATTGCGCAGTTCAGAATGTCTGGAAAGAGGGCCTTCCCAAACATGGAATGGGTCAATGAATATCGTGAGCATCCGTCAGTACATTTCGTCCAGTCACCTTCGGGGACCGATGATGACGCCTTTATCCTCGATCTCGCAATCCAACTCAAGGGTGTGATTGTNAGCAATGATCTGTTCAGGGACCACAAGGAGCGTCTTGGAAAGGACTCGGCAAGATATTGTGGTTCAAAAGCTACTCATCGTATGATGTACTCAATCGCAGGAGCTCTTTTCCTTCCTGATCCAAAGTTCAAGATGCCTGCAGAAGAGGTAGTAGAAGCCCTCTCTCCTGCCGTGGAGGTGTCCACACCTGCTAAGGAGAAGAAGACATCTCCAAAACAAGGTAGTGGTTCGAGTACGAGTCGAAAGTCAAATCGTCAATCAGCCAAGACGGGCCGTTCTCATCGGATTTCTAGCGCCTCGGTCCGTTCATCCATTTTGCAACATGGGGATTTGCCCATGTCTGTACAGAAACTATCGACGTATCTCCCGAAGATGATTGAGAAGGCTACTGGTCGGAAGATGTCCAAAGCAGAGATTCGCTCGGAAGCCGGATTTGGAAACCGCTCGTGGATTGAGATATTTTCAGGTATGTCCCCTGAACTAGTCATTGATCGATCTATCGAGCCGCCAATGGTCAAGGCCGGCTCCATTAAGGCCAAGAAGTCAGGTTCTTCGAACCGTCGTCGTCGAGGAGGTAACCGGAAGGATGCAGACGATTCCGGGGACGATGGAGGGCGGAATAGAGATGCCTTGACTATTGTATTCAAGGAAATTATCGAATCGGGGCGCTATCGTTTGGATTCGAAGGGGGGATTGATGTCCCGTTTTCTTCCCTGGATGAAGGTAGAGGAGCGAATGATTCTTTCTTGGTCTCAGGTTTGTCAGAAGTACCTCAAGCGGACCAATATCCGCCTTGCTCGAATGGATTCCAAAGCCTTCTTTGAACTAATCTCATCCATACCGTGGCCTCTCGGTGAAGGGTCGAGTAAAATCATACGGCACCATATCGATGAGAACGAACTAATCCTTTGGCGTGGTTGATCAATCAATCCGCTCATGCAACCAGATTAGGTGATATCCAAATCTCGTTTTCACGGGTTCGCTCAGAGTCCCTATTTCCATTTTTTTAACTTCCATCTCAAAGCCAGCAACCATCTGCCCTCGACCGAAGTTTCCCAAGTCCCCATTTTTGTGTCTTGAGGGGCAAGTCGAATGCTTNCTGGCCCGTTTCCCAAACTCCTTGAGTGGTTTCTTGGATTCCATAATTTGCTTGTAAATTGTCATTGCTTGGCCTTTGGAATCAACTAGGATATGACTTGCTCTGGCTTGCTTCATCAAATCAACTCCAAGCGAGCCAGCGTGCATATGAACCGTAGATGATGCCACTGATGGCGAGAGATTCTTCATTGAATCGATCCATCGTATCTAGGTAGGTATGGTACTCGGCGCTACCGGACCCGTAGCATACTAGTGCGCGGCCATATTCGTTGCCTTCAGGGTCAATCTCGTAGACGAATGGTGCATGGTCGCTGTTGTATGGCATCTCTTCGGAGTCGAGAAGACGGACGCTCGCAGGGTATTTCGTGGCGAGTGCGTCATTTTCCTGAGAAAACTTCCAATGTATGTTCGCAATGTGCTGTACATCCTCTTCGGAGTTGCCGAACAAGGTGAGCCCATAGTTCCGTTCTGCATCTACATGACTCATATCGAAATTCACGTAGAGGCGTAGATGTTCCTTCAATTCCTCCTGATGTGCTTCTACCCATGCACTGCTTCCAAAGAGACCTTCCTCTTCACCACCCCATGCACAGAACTTCAGGGTGTACTTTGGTTCCCCTAATGTATCATACAACGCGCCGAATTGTTGCGCAAGTTCGATGACCGTCGCTGTTCCAGATGTGTCATCAACTGCTCCGGGTCCATTGTATACGGTATCGTGATGAGCTCCAAAGATGATCATATCATCTGTAGCCCCTGGTATGACTCCGCAAGGCACGGTTACGTCTCTGTTTCCTTCGTTGTCAACACGAACATCAATCTGGAATCTTTGAGTACCGTTGATGACTTCCTCCTGAAGTGTCTCCCCAACTGACTTTGAAACCATGACGAAGGCAATCTGAGCGGGCATTGTATCGAATCGACTCACATCGACCGACTTGAAGTATGGAACACAGTCGCCAGACACTAGTTCGTCACAGTTTTGTTGCATATTTACAAGAATTAGAGCAAAGAGATCATTCTCCTGAGCCCGTAGGAAGAGATCAGTGTTACCTGAGACATCTCCTTGGCCCCAGACCATTCCGATAGCTCCAGACGCAGATGCCCAATCTGCATCCTCACTGCCATTACCTAGATCGATTAGTTCAGCATCTTGNGCATANCCAAGTTGCATCGTTCCACTATATCCNTGAATTACAAATTCCTCTCTATGGGTGAAGGAGGTAATCTCTGCACCAATATCTGCGATGCCACACGGGTCAATGGTGCCGATTACTGGTGTAGGGCCGGGTGCACAGATACTCATCGTAGGTTCCGCGATAATCTCGAACATTGGAACACTAAACGTTTCGATAGTAGCTCCCATGCCTGCTTCAGTCAAATTCTGTTTGATTGCTTCCGCTCCGTTCGCTTCTTCGACGGTACCACTCATCCGCCCCCCCCATTCGGGATGGCCGAGATCGACTAAGGTTTGAGCGTATCCACGTGCTCTATCTTGATCAAAATCAATAAGTTCGTAATCCGGGACATCTTCTACGAAAATGAAATTGTAAGTTGTTACGCTTACTATCATCAGGAAAGCCATTACTATTGCATGAATGGCGTATCCTGTAGCATGTACTACCAACTTTTCTTGCCAGGACATCGCATCCCAGTCCTCGTTAGCTCGCTTGTCTGGTCGCTCACCTGAGCCAATCCATTCTCCTTTCTCAATCGGGGTATCATCTAGTACAATCCTGTTTTTAGGGATATTTCCTTCTGCCCTCCATTGGTCATAACTGGATACGATTTCAGAATCGGTTTTTTCACCTCCATCAAGAAGGCGCTGAATTAGGTCAGCTTTCTTACCAGTCTGACTCAGACCTTGTGACTTAAGTTCCTCTTTTAGACGAACTACAGTCCAGTCTTGGTACTCCGTCATGATTGATCGTATTCACTTGTTCGATTTGAACCCATTCGGATTCTGAGACTCTATTCGACTTCTTCGCCGGTCCACCTAACTGTAAGGTCATTATCGATCCCTAATTGATCTAGAATTCGTGCGACAATGAAATCCACTAGATCTTCAATTGACTTAGGATGGTTGTAGAATCCTGGACTTGCTGGAATAATGACACCACCCCATTGCGATATTCGAGTCATATTTTCAAGGTGAACTGTAGCGTATGGGGCCTCTCTAGGTACTAGAATCAGTGTNCGTTTTTCCTTTAAGGCAACGATAGCACTCCTAGTGGCAAGATTATCAGAAATGCCAGCAGCAATCTTAGCAGTTGTAGTTCCAGATGCTGGACAAATAACCACTGAATCGATATTTGCAGATCCACTTGCAGATTTTGCTGCGAGATTCTGATTCCCCTCAAGGATGCAGCCATATTGTTCTGCAAGTTGTTCAGCAGTAATGCCACATTCAAGATCAAGATTGATTGCGCCGGTGCTACTCACGATTAGGCGTACATCGTGACCTCCTGAGGTCAGTGCCTCGATTAGCCGCACACCATATCGGGCGCCAGAGGCTCCGGTGATGGCGATAACATGTAGGCCCATACTCCGATTGGAACACTCATCTGGCTTGAAGCGTTGCCTGAGNCTTTGGGCAATTATCGCCGTGATGCTAGCTTCATTAGTAGGCGTAGAGTTTCCCAGTAAATCCAAATCAATGTGACAAGAAGTCCGAATACTGCTCGCCATTCCATTTCCTTTGGAGCGCCGTTTTCGACGCCGCGTTCTACGAAATCAAAGTCAGCAGCAAGCATCATCGCACCGATTCCAATTACGAGTACGGAGAAACCTATTCCGATTACCCNGTTTCCATGGATNTAAGGGACTTCAATCCCTGCAAAGCCCAGTATGAAACTGAAAAGATAGATCATGACTACAGCAACAACTGCTGAAGAAAGTGCAATTCTAAAATTGTCATTTACGTTTATGAGCCCGCTTCTATAGATTCCTAACATCCCTCCGAAGATCATTGCTGTAATGAGAAAGGCTTGGATGGATATGCCTGAATATGCAGACCCCATAGAATTCTCAATCATGAAAGTAGTACCGCCAAGGAGGAACCCTTGAGCGGATGCATAGCCAAGAACGAATACAGGATTGCTGAATAGATTCCTCAACGATGGAACGAACCATGAGAGTAGTAAGACGATGTAGAATATTCCATTCACAGCGAATCCTAGTGTCATAACGAGTGCTGCCAGTTCTGGGTTTCCAGTTAGAGCCAGACCCCAAATCGACATTCCCGATGCTACCAATAATAGGAATGTTAGTGCTGCCTTTTCTGTAACTCCTTGTATTGTCATTTTGTTCTCTACCATTCCTTGGAAGACAAAGAGCATGTCATTTAGAGCTGGATTGCCGCTGCGGTACATCACTCAATCGAAGTGTACCGTTGTTCTCAACACTTCCGTCTGACACCACGTCCAATGGCGAGGTTGATGTGGGGGCAACAAAGGTCCGGACCATGACGTGGTCCGCCCCTATGCTTCGGGCTACGCCCGGTGATCCTTTGGTCGGTGGAAACCCGCGCCAGGTTCCAGGTGNCTGTTGGTCAAGATGTGATGCTACTGTCATGCCTGATGCAAAACTGAGATTGTGGAACGACGAACTCGCCGCGTTGTTAGGTGGCCTAGAATCCGATCCTTCAATTTGGGTCGGGAAGCGATTGCTCAAGGGTATGGAGCCGTATGCTCACCGCTACGGTGGACATCAATTCGGTAACTGGGCCCATCAACTCGGTGATGGCCGGGCACTCACGTTGGGCTCCATCAATACTCCAGCCGAGCTCATCGAGGTGCAACTGAAGGGTGCTGGCCGTACGCCGTATTCACGAAGTGGTGATGGGAGGGCCGTACTCAGGTCATCTCTCCGCGAGTATCTCTGCAGCGAAGCCATGTATCATCTTGGAGTTCCAACTTCGCGTGCATTGTCTCTATGCACGACTGGGGAGGACGTTCGCCGCGACATGTTCTATGACGGCCGTCCTGCGATGGAACCGGGCGCCATCATAGCTAGGACTGCTCCGTCGTTCGTGCGATTCGGGTCTTTCCAAATGCTCGCCGCTGACGGCGATGTGGATGCCCTTCGTACGCTGATGAATCATGTCGTGACGACGCACGAGCCTGGTCACCACGTGAACGACGATGCAGGTGTGGTGGCTTGGCTTACGGATGTAGCCGAACGCAGCGCTGCGATGGTTTGTGGTTGGATGCGCCATGGTTTTGTCCACGGCGTGATGAACACGGACAACATGTCCATTCACGGGTTAACGATAGATTACGGGCCCTTCGGCTGGGTCGAAGCCCACGATCCGTCATGGACGCCCAATACGACTGACTTGCCCGGACGCCGCTATTGCTACGCAGCGCAGCCAGATGTGGTTGGATGGAATTTAGCCCGCTTGCTTGAATCTCTGGCTTTCACGATGAACGATCCCGAAATGCTCCACGCCGTTTTGGACGCGTACCGTGAGGCTTACCGTAGTGCCCGACAGCAGGCCTGGATTGAGCGCCTTGGGTTAGATGACTGGACAGAGGAGGACGAGTTGCTTGTACGCGATCTTCAGCAATCAATGTATGACTTAGAGATAGACCATGTGCCTCTGCTTCGTCACCTCGCGGAAGGTGTGACGGCAGCCGAAGTTTTGCATGAAGCTGGAATCATTTACGCTACAGAGCCGGATCTTGGCCTCATAGACTCCTGGATTGAACGCTGGTTGGAACGCACTTCTGGCTCACCAAACTTAGCGGTCATGCAACGCACAGTTCCGGCCTTCACGCCGAGGAATTGGGTGCTTCAGCTTGCTATTGATGACGCTGAGCGAGGTGATTGGGCCAAGGCAGAAGCATTGGCTGAAAGGCTGATGCGGCCGTTCGAACGCCTAGATGGAGACGAAGACGCATGGTGGTCCGGACCGCGACCATATTGGGCCTTGAGCCGGCCGGGTTGTTCGATGCTTTCCTGCTCCAGTTAATTGGGTTTGAATCACTAGGATTTCCGTCCCTATCTACTTCGACTACTATCGCTATAATGTGTAACTATGCCTCAAAGTCGATTGGAGTAAGAGGGGTCCTTCCTAGTGCGGCAGTAGATGTTTGGAGAAGTGCTTCTTCTAGCCGATTTCGGTCAATTACGCGCCCTTCAAGGTCATGCTTGTATCCCAATGAATGCAAGGATGTGGTCAGACCTGATTCAAGGCCACACCCATCTAGCGCCTCTACACGTCCGGATTCAGTATCGATGTTGATGGCTAGGCCGTGCCTACTTACCCATTTCAGGAATGAAAGGCCGATGCTGC